>NZ_JAUCCQ010000135.1:0-10947 GCF_034676075.1 Pararhodobacter sp.
GCGGGCGGTGCCGGGGCTCTATTTCGTGGGCGAGGTGGTCGATGTGACCGGCTGGTTGGGCGGGTACAATTTCCAATGGGCCTGGTCGTCGGGTTGGGCGGCGGGGCAGGTGGTGTGAGGCAGGCGGGCGGGTGCGTCCATCGCGAGGCTGGCTGAGGCGCGGTCCGCTGGGCAGCGGCCAGCCGCAGGGGGCGGCCTGACTTGGTGCCGAGGCACGCCTGGGCGAGGCATGCCGCTGCTGGCGGAAGGCGAACGGGGATCGCCGGCGGGTATCCCTAAGGACACCCTAGCGAGCGCACCATTGTCAGCGGAACGCGGGGCTTGCGCATTCTTTGCGGCTGCGGGCCGGGCCGCCCCGCCTGCCTTACTCGTCCTCGTCGCTGCGCAGGGTGATCTCGCCGGCCTCGACCAGGTTGCGGACAGCAGTGACGACGGCGGAGAGCGCGACTTCGGCCTCTTTCGGTTTGATCCGGCCGCGCGATTCGGCCTCGTCCCGCAGGGTGGCGGCCATGCGCTGGGACATGTTCGACAGAAGGAAGGTCGCGGCCTGCCCGTCGGCGCTGTCCGGCGCGGGCAGGGTGGCGGCAAGGGCGACGATCAGGTCGGCCTGCGACACCTCGCGCAGGATCTTCGGCACGTCGCGCGGGTTCACCCGGTCGGGGATATTGGCGAAGGTGAAGATCGCCTTGCGCACCCCTTCGGCGAAATCGCGGTCGTCTTCCTCGAGCCCGGTGAGCAGCGTGTCGCGGACCATGGCGGAGGTCGAATTGAGGATGGCGCCGACCCGTGTGGCGGGGGCGGCGGGGAAGGCGCGCGACGGCCTGCCGTCGATCTCCCGCGCGATGGAGGTGCCGATGCGCGAGACCATGTCGGGCGCGATCCCTTCGGTCAGCGAGACGCCGTAAGCCACGCGCCGCGCCCTTTCGCCCGGCATCTTGCCCAGCAATTCCGCCGCCTTGGTGACCGTGAGCTTGGACAGGACCACCGCCGCCACCTCGGCGCTTTCGGGCTCCAGCACCGTCAGCAGCGTGGCCGAGTCGGTCTGGGCGATGCGCTCCCAGGGGTCGATGCCGTCGCGCGCTTTCTGCCGCAGCCGGTAACTGGCGCCGGGGCTGAGCTTGCCGTCGAGCGCCTTCAGCGCGCCGCCGAGGCCACCGGCGAAGCTGAGCCCGACCTGTTCCAGCGTTTCCACGAATTCGCCGACCACGGCGCTGAGCGTGTCGCGGTCGACCAGCCGCATCTGGGCGATCGTTTCGGTCAGGGTGGTCTGCATCTCTTCCGGCAGGGAGGAGAGTTTGACATCCGCCCCTTCGGCGATCAGCAGCCGCACCAGGATCGCCGCCTTCTGCTTGCCGGTCAGGGCCGGGATCTTGCGGCCCGAGGGGGCATGGGCATGCGTGGGGGGCGGATCGGCCGCGGCGGCGGCGAGCGCGTCGAAGGAGAAAGGCGCGAGCTCTTGGGTCATGGCGATTCCGTTCTGCTGGGCCTCAGGGTGAGGGAACGCAGTTAATCGCCGGATAACGGGAGCGAGGAATCTTTGCGGCGGCGCTTGATCCAGATCAAGGCTTGATGCGGATGCAACGGTTATGCCGATACATGAAGGGCCGGGCCGATGCCTGATCTTCAACTCCCGTTTCCGGACGCACCTCCCTGCGGCCGGTCCACTGTTCCCGCCGCGAGACCTCCCTCTCGCGGCGTTCTTTTGTCAGCCTGACGGAAAAAAGCGGCGTCATTGCGGCGCCGCGCCGGGGTCAGCCGGAGACGGCCTCGCTGGCCCTGGCGGCGGCGTCAATCTCGGCCGCGCGCTTTTCGACCAGTTCGACGATATGGTCGACCATCCGCTCGTTCGAGAGTTTGTGGTCCTGCTTGCCGGCCATATAGACCATGCCCGAGCCCGCGCCGCCGCCGGTGAAGCCGATGTCGGTCATCAGCGCCTCGCCCGGGCCGTTGACGACGCAGCCGATGATCGACAGGCTCATCGGCGTCTTGATGTGGGACAGGCGCTCTTCCAGGATCTCGACGGTCTTGATCACGTCGAAACCCTGACGCGCGCAGCTGGGGCAGGAGATGATCTGCACGCCGCGGGTCCTGAGGCCCAGGGATTTCAGGATCTCGTAGCCGACCTTCACCTCCTGCACCGGATCGGCCGACAGCGAGACGCGGATCGTGTCGCCGATCCCGGCCCAGAGCAGGTTGCCCAGACCCACGGCCGATTTCACCGTGCCCGAGACGAAGCCGCCGGCCTCGGTGATGCCCAGATGGATGGGGGCGTCGGTGGCCTCGGCCAGTTGCTGATAGGCGGCGGCGGCGAGGAACACGTCGGAGGCCTTCACCGAGATCTTGAACTCGTGGAAATCGTTGTCCTGCAGGATGCGGATATGGTCGAGGCCGGATTCGACCATCGCATCCGGGCAAGGCTCGCCGTATTTATCCAGGAGGTGCTTTTCCAGCGAGCCCGCGTTGACGCCGATGCGGATGGAGCAGCCGTGGTCGCGGGCGGCCTTGATCACCTCGCGCACCCGGTCGGCCGAGCCGATGTTGCCGGGGTTGATGCGCAGGCAGGCCGCGCCCGCTTCGGCGGCCTCGATGGCGCGCTTGTAGTGGAAATGGATGTCGGCGACGATCGGCACCGGGCTTTCGCGGGTGATCTCGCGCAGCGCCCGGGTCGAGGATTCGTCAGGGGTCGAGACGCGGACGATATCGGCGCCGGCCTCGGCGGCGGCGATGACCTGGGCCAGCGTCGCCTTAACGTCCGAGCTGTCGGTATTGGTCATGGTCTGCACCGAGATCGGCGCGTCACCCCCCACGGGGACGCGGCCCACCATGATCTGGCGCGACTTGCGGCGCTCGATGTTGCGCCAGGGACGGATCGGGTTCAGCGACATGGGACGGGATCCTCGTTCGGAGCTGCCCCTGAGATAAGCAAGCGGGCGGAGCAGGGCAATGTGGCAAACGCACAAGGCCCGCGCGGGAGGCGCGGGCCTTGGAGGGATGTCGGGATCTTTACTGCTGCAGCTGGGCGACGAAGACGGCGAGGTCCTGATCGCGGCCCAGATCGGCGACCTGGAAGTCGGTGCGCAGCGCCTGCGCATCGAGCGCCACGTTGCGCACCACCTGGGCCCCCGGCGCGGCCGGTCCATACGCCTGACCGTTGATCAGGAAATAGACCGAGCCCGAGTTGCCCGCGTGCAGGGTCGGCGGCTGGTCGGTCTGCGGGATCGTGTAGCGCTCGCCTGCGTCGAGGATGCGCTCGAAGATCACCGTGCCGTCGGCGGCCCGGACGCGCAGCCACGAGGGACGCACGGCCAGCAGTTCCACCGTATCGGGACCGGCGCCGACCACCTGCGGGGCGGTTGCGTCGGTCGAGGCGGCCAGAGCCTCCATCACCGCGGCATCGGTCGAGGCCCCGGCGCTGGCCTGGGTCACGACCGGCATCGCGGTGTTGGGCACGATCGCGGCGATCGGTCCGTCGCGCGGCACCAGGACCGGCACGTCAAGCGCCGGTGCCCGGGCGATCCGCACGCGGCCTTCGGCGCCGGTCGCTGGGGCCTCGTCGCTCGCGGTCTGGGTGCCGGTCACGGTGGGCAGCGGCGCGGAGCCTGCGCCCGACAGCGGGTCGGTCTCGTTCGCGGCCAGCGCGCCGGAGCTGTGGCGCATCTCGGGCGCGAGCGGGTTGATGTCGCTGGCGACATGGGGAACCACATCGGCCGGGGCGACCTGCACGCGCTGCACTTCCTTCAGGACGGTCCAGCCAGCGTAGCCAAGGCCCAGGATCAGCGCCAGCAGCACGGTCACCGACCCCAGCGCACCGGGTTCGATCCGGCGCCAGAAGGGCTCGGGATCGGGCAGGATGCCGACGCCCCTCAGGGCGCCGCCGCGCTGTTCGACCAGTTCGGGGCGCGGCTGGCGGGGCGCGGAATTCGCGAAACCCGACATCCCGTGCGAGACCTGGAAGCCGTGCTCGAGGCAGAAGCGCTCGTAAACCCATTCGGGTTCCATGCCGAGATAGCGCGCGTAGGAGCGCACGAACCCGGCAATGAAGCTCGGCGTTTCGAATGCATGAAGATCGCCATTCTCGATGGCGGCGATATAGGTCGCCCGGATATGCAGCTCGCGCTGCACGTCCAGAAGCGACTTGCCGAGTGTTGCCCTCTCACCGCGCAGGACGTCCCCCAGGCGGAGCTCGAAATCATCGAACCCGCGTGGACTTTCATCGTGCTGCGCCGGAGGCTGTTCCTTGCGCCAGATCATCTGCCCCGTCCCTTGACCGCCTGCTCTTCTCGGGTCGCTTTTACCGAAGTCTCGCACCGCGTCGGGATGAACGGGGTCCGAGTCGCTTCGTAACGACCTCTTGATCACAGGTTTAGCAGATCCTGCGAACCAATTGAAGCGTAAGGCGTTGTCAGGCGGAGAGCTCGGCGCGATTCAGCGCACAATGTGACCAGAGTTGATCCATCGCGGCGACGACGCGGTCAATTTCCTTGGGATCGTGCACCGGCGAGGGGGTGAAGCGCAGACGCTCGGTCCCGCGGGGCACGGTCGGGTAGTTGATCGGCTGCACGTAAACGCCGTAACGGTCGAGCAACATGTCGGAAATCAGCTTGCAATGCACCGGATGGCCGACGTGCACGGGCACGATGTGGCTGCCGTGGTCGATGATCGGCAGGCCCAGCCCCTTGAGGCGCATTTTCAGGATCCGCGCATGCAGCTGCTGCTTGTCGCGCAGCGCCTGGCCATCGGCGGTCTTGAGGAAGGCGATGGAGGCGGCGCAGCCCGCGGCGACGGTCGGCGGCAGCGAGGTGGTGAAGATGAAGCCCGGCGCGTAAGACCTTATGGCGTCAACCATTTTCGCGCTTGCGGCAATGTAGCCGCCGAACACGCCGATGGCCTTGGCCATGGTGCCGTTGATGATGTCGATACGGTCCATCAGCCCGTCACGCTCGGCCACGCCGGCGCCGCGGGGGCCGTACATGCCGACCGCGTGCACCTCGTCGAGATAGGTGAGGGCGTTGAATTCGTCGGCCAGGTCGCAGAAGGCCTCGAGCGGACCGAAATCGCCATCCATCGAATAGATCGATTCGAAGGCGATGAGCTTCGGCGCCGCGGGATCATCGGCGGCCAGCAATTCGCGCAGATGCTCGACGTCGTTGTGGCGGAAGACGCGCTTGGCGCCACCATTGCGGCGCACGCCCTCGATCATCGAGGCGTGGTTCAGCGCGTCGGAATAGATGATCAGGCCGGGGAAGAGCTTCGGCAGCGTCGACAGCGTCGCGTCATTGGCAATATAAGCCGAGGTGAAGACCAGCGCGGCCTCTTTCTGGTGCAGATCGGCCAGTTCGGCCTCGAGCCGCTTGTGGTAGACCGTGGTGCCCGAGATGTTGCGCGTGCCGCCCGACCCGGCGCCGGTGGCATCCAGCGCCTCGTGCATGGCGGCCAGCACCACCGGATGCTGACCCATGCCCAGATAATCGTTGCCGCACCAGACCGAGATGTCCTTCTGCGTCCCGTCCTCTTTCGTCCAGACCGCGTGGGGGAACTGGCCGTTCTTGCGCTCGATGTCGATGAAGGTGCGGTAGCGGCCTTCGTCGTGCAGGCGTTGCAGGGCGGTGTCGAGGGCGGAATCGTAGGTCAAGTGTCTCTCCTGGCGTCCTGCTGGGTCCCGGTCGAAGCAATATCGAGGCGGCGATTGTCGGGCCCAAATCGAAAGCTGGGCGTTCTATGCATGTTTGAATGCGATAGAACCATGACCTGGATCAATTCAAAAAAGTGTCGCACCCCGTCGCATTCGCATGTTTTTCCGTCAATCCGCGATCACCACGGCACAATCGGAAACAGCGCTGTCCCCCCGGCAGGCGGCAATCGCCTCGGTTGCGGCGTTGCGGCCCTGGCCGATTCCCCATTGCCCCGAGCTGCCCGACGCAGCGAAAGCGCGGCTGCCGGTGGCGGCGCGGTACTGGTCGACAAAACCCTGCGTGGCATCGGCCGACAGCATCAGGGCGCGGGCCTGCCAGCCCTGCGGCCGCACCTCCAGCGCCAGTGCGCAGGCGCGTCCGCCCTGGCGGCGGCCGTTGCAGCCGTCGAGTGCGGCGGCGCGGGCGGCCTCGGGCGAATGGTAATTGGCGGCCAGCACGGTCGGCTCAGCCATGATCCCGGCATCGGGGGCGAAGGCGACTGCGGCATAATAGCGCTGGGTCTGCGCCACACTCATCAGCGCCGCCGTCTCCTGCGCCGAGAGGCCCGGCATGTCGTGGCGCACCACCTCGACCGCATCGGCGGCGTAAAGCTGCCCGGCGGCGGCGCGCGCGTCCACCGGGTCGGCCGCGGCGGGCAGGGCGAGGGCGGCGAAGACACTGGCAAGGACGAAAACGGAGCGGTGCGACATGGGCGATTCCTCGGAAAGGCGGGATGATTTCCTATATCGGGTTTGCCTAGGGGGTGCAGCCCCTTGCGCGGCGTTCCGGCCGCACACATTCGGTTGAAGGCCGGGGCTTCCGGCGGTCTTTCCCTACGTGCGGCCCGGCTGGACTTCGGCGCGGCGCCGGGACTAGGGTGACCGGGCAACCAGCAGGGATTTCCCATGACTTCCGACGCCGTTACCCCCGTTCTTTCGCATGTCGATGCCCATCTGGAGGAGTCGCTTCAGCGGCTGATGGGCCTGTTGCGCCTGCAGTCCATCTCGACCGACCCGGCCTTCAAGGCGGAATGCGACCGCACTGCCGACTGGCTGGTCGACGAGCTGGCAGACCTTGGCTTCGACGCGGCCAAGCATGTGACGCCGGGCCATCCCATGGTCGTGGCCCATGACGACGACAACGACGCCGACGAGGCGATGCATGTCCTCTTCTATGGTCACTACGACGTGCAACCCGTTGATCCGCTGAACCTTTGGGACCGTGACCCCTTTGACCCGCAAGTCGAGGACACGCCTGCCGGCAAGGTGATCCGCGGCCGGGGTGCCGCCGATGACAAGGGCCAGCTTATGACCTTTGTCGAGGCCTGCCGTGCCTGGAAGGCGGTCCATGGCAACCTGCCGATCAAGGTCTCGATGTTCTTCGAGGGCGAGGAGGAATCCGGCTCGCCCTCGCTCGTGCCCTACATGAAGGCCCATGCCGAGGATCTGAAGGCCGATCTGGCGCTGATCTGCGACACCGGCATGTTCGACCCGGAAACGCCGGCCATCACCACGGCGCTGCGCGGCCTCGCCAAGCTGGAACTGACCATCACCGGCCCGAACAAGGACCTGCATTCGGGCATGTTCGGCGGCGCCGCACGCAACCCCGCGCATGTCATGGCCAAGGTGCTGGCCGATCTGCATGACGAGAACGGCGCCTGCACGCTCGAAGGCTTCTACGACGGTGTGCCCGAACTCTCCAATTCGCAAAAGGCGCAATGGGAGAACCTCGGTTTCGACGCCGAAGGCTTCCTCGGCGGCGTCGGCCTCTCGGTTCCGGCGGGCGAAAAGGGCCGCTCGGTGCTGGAGATGGTCTGGTCGCGCCCGACCTGCGAGGTGAACGGCATGACCTCGGGCTATACCGGCGCCGGGTTCAAGACCGTGCTGCCGTCCAAGGCCATGGCCAAGATCAGCTTCCGTCTGGTCGGCACGCAGGACCCGCAGGCGATCCTGAAGGCGCTGGAGGCGCATGTCGCCGCCCGTCTGCCCGCCGATTGCAGCTATGCGATCCACGACCCCGAGGGCAGCCCCGCCACGACCATGCCGATCGAGAACCCGGCTTTCGAGGCGGCGCGCAAGGCGCTTTCCGACGAATGGCCGAAGCCCGCCGCCTTCATCGGCTGCGGCGGTTCGATCCCGATTGCCGGGTATTTCCAGAACCTTCTGGACATGGACGCCATGCTGATCGGCTTCGGTCTGGACGACGACCAGATCCATTCCCCGAACGAGAAATACAACCTCTCGGCCTATCACAAGGGGATCCGCAGCTGGGTGCGGGTGCTCGACGCCCTGTCGAAAGTCTGATCCGCGAAAGTCTGACGTTCAAAGGCGGGGCAGGGCGCGGTCAGCCGTGAGGCAGAAGAGCGCCCAGAGCCCCGCCGCCCCACAGGCCAGCCCCAGCCCGAGCGGCAGCCCGGGCCGGGCCAGCACCAGCGCCACCGGCAGCGCGAAAGCCAGCGCGCCCCAGCCCAGCGCCAGCAGCGGGCGGCGCTCGGGCTCGGGCACGATCAGCGCCACCGCCAGCACCCCGGCGATGCCGCTGGCAAGGCCCAGCACCTCGCCCCGGACCGGCACCATGACCGAAAGACCGGCCAGCAGCGCCAGTGCCAGCAGCACGATGGCGCCCCTCACGGACAGGGCGGGCAGGGCAAGGGGCAGCGAACCGGAGTGCGACCGGGGCGGGGGCGGGGCCGGATGGCGACGGGGAATGCTCATGCGGGTAAGACGGATGACGTCGCGTAAGGGTTCAACCGGGCGACGCTCTTTCCTGCCACGCCGGGCGGTTGCTTGACCTCGGCGGCGGCGGCGGGCACCGTCCGGCCCTCAGCCTTCCGGAAGACCCATGCAACGCCTCAGCCAATCGCCCACCGATCCCGATTTCGTCCAGAACCCCTATCCGTTCTATGACCGCGCCCGCGCCGCCGGTCGCGTGGTCTGGTGGGAGGATTACGCGATGCCCTGCGTCTTCGGCCATGCCGCGGCCAACCAGATCCTGCGCGACCGCCGTTTCGGCCGCGAGGTCCCGGTCGAGAAACAGCGCCCCATCGCCCCCCATACCGCGCCCTTCTACGCAATCGAGGCGCATTCCATGCTGGAGCTGGAGCCGCCCCGCCACACCCGCCTGCGCTCGTTGGTGCTGCGCGCCTTCACCGCCCGGCGGATCGAAGGCATGGGGCCCGAGATCGAGGCGCTGGCCCGCGCGTTGATCGCGGACTTCCCCGAAGGCCCCTTCGACCTGCTGCCAACCTTCGCCGAGGTCATCCCGGTGGTGGTGATCGCCCGGCTCCTGGGCGTGCCCGAGGGCATGAAGGACCAGCTTCTGGCCTGGTCGCATGCCATGGTCGGCATGTATCAGGCGGGGCGGACCCGGGCGATGGAGGATGCCGCCGCCACGGCCAGCGCCGAGTTCGCCGCTTTCCTGCGCGCCTATATCGACGAGCGGCGGCGCGCGCCGGGCGATGACCTCATCACCTCGCTGATCGCGGCCGAGGAGGCGGGCGAGAAACTCTCGACCGATGAGCTGATCTCGACCTGCGTCCTGCTGCTGAACGCGGGGCATGAGGCGACGGTGCATGCCATCGGTAATGGCGTGGCGGCGCTGCTGTCGCAGGGCGGGCCGCAGGACTGGCTCTCGCCCGAAAAGCGCGAGGGCACGGTCGAGGAGATCCTGCGCTGGGACCCGCCGCTGCACATGTTCACCCGCTGGGCCTATGAGCGGATCGAGGTTATGGGCCATGTCTTCGAACCGGGCGATCAGGTCGGCGTCATGCTGGCCGCCGCCGCCCGCGACCCGGCGGTGATCGAGGCGCCCGGGCGGTTCGATCCGATGCGACCCGGCAAGCCGCATCTTTCCTTCGGTGCGGGGTTGCATTTCTGCGTCGGAGCGCCGCTCGCCCGGCTGGAAATGCTGCGCGCCCTGCCGGTTTTGTTCGAGCTTTGCCCGGGGCTCAGGCTGGAGGGACGGCCGAGCTACGCCGCGACCTACCATTTCCACGGGCTGTCGGCGCTGATGGTCCGCCGCTGAAGGGGCTCAGGGCCGGTCCTGCGGGATCGGCGGCGCAGTCGGGCGGGCGACGCTGCGGCACTCGGCCGACAGGGCCCGCCCCGGGATCAGCCGTGCGAGCAGCGCCAGACCTGCCTCGGCCCGCGCGCCGTCGCCCGGGCGGGGCAGGGTCAACACCGGCCCCCGCTCGAAGCTCATCTGCATCGGCAGATAGGCCGCGCCCCCGACCCGCATCCCCGAGGCGCCCCGGCAGAGGTCGAGCCAGACCATCGGCGCGGTGGCCCGGTCCAGCGGCGGCTGGGCGGCGATGAAATTGCCGGTGGAATAGACGATCAGCGTGGGGCCAAGGGGACTGTCCAGCACCTCCCAGGGCTGCGGCACATGCGGATGCGTACCGATCACCGCCATCGCCCCGGCGGCGGCCAGATCCCGGGCCAGCGCCCGCTGCGCGCCGTCCGGCCGGGTCTGGTATTCCTGTCCCCAATGCGGCAGCACGATGACGCCCGCGCCCGCGCCGACCTCGGCCCGGACCGCGGCCAGCAATCCGGCCCGGTCACCGTAGCAGCGCGGGATCTGGCGCCCGGGATCGGCGATCCCGTTGGTGGAAAAGCTGCAGGCGATCAGCGACAAAGGCCCCAGCCGGGTCCGCAGCCTGAAGGGCTGCCAGCGCGGCCCGCCCGGGGCCACGCCGCCCACCGCCGCGATCCCCGCCGTCTCCAGCGCCGCGAGCGTCGCACCGACACCCGCGCTGCCCCGGTCCAGCGCGTGGTTGTTGGCCGTCGTCACCACGTCGATCCCGGCCCGGGCCAGATCGGCGAGCAGCGCGGGATGATAATTGAAGCGCGGATAGTCGGTATGGACCCGCCCGTCGAAAACCGGCCCCGGATCGGGCAAGTGCCTGCCGTCTGCCGTCAGCCCCGGCGCCACCGGCCCTTCCAGATTGGCGATGGCCAGATCCGAGCGCCGGAGCCAAGGCTCGGTCGCGCCCCAGATCGTGCCGAAACCCCTGGCATAGCCCTGCACCGCCAGCGCCTCATGCACCAGAACATCGCCGACGATTGCCAGCCGCAGCCGCGTCCCGCTGCAGATTGCCACCGGCGGCAGATCCACGGGCAGACAGGTCTGCGCCCGGGCCGGAGCCGCCAGCAGCAGGATAAAGGCAAGCACAAGACGCATCGGGCGAAGGGAACACGCCGCCCCGGGACCCGTCAACCACCCCATCTTCGTTCTGAAAATATCCTCGGGAGGATTTTCAAGGAGGGTGGAAAACCCT
>NZ_JAUCCQ010000136.1:0-10936 GCF_034676075.1 Pararhodobacter sp.
ACCACCCCCTCCGCCACCAGCCGCGCCACGACATCCTGCGACAGGATGAAACTGTCCTTGCCCATCTGCCTGAGCGCATAGGCCCCGGTCGAGCCGCCCAGCCGCGCGCCCTCGGCCTGCAACCACAACAGGAGCCCGGCGAAATCCGAGGACGGCCAGTCGCCGATCCGCCGCCCGAAGGACCCGGCCTCGTCCCGCACCCGCCGGATGAAAGCCGCGTTATGAAGGATCGCCTGCACCTTCGGCGGCGAGCGGATGATGCGGGTGTCGCCGATCAGCTCATGCGCCCAATCGGGCGGCTGGAAGGTGATCGCGGTGATGTCGAAGCCCAGAAACGCCTCTTCGATCCCCGGCCATTTCTTTTCGACCACGGTCCAGGAAATCCCGGCCTGCAAGATCCCCCGCGCGAATTGCGCCAGCCAGCGGTCGTCCGGGATCGCCGCCAGCGCGTCGGCGCTCAGGGGTTGGGGGATGCCTTCCAGCACCGTCGCTACGCCGCCCTTGCGCTCGGCGGCAATCGCCAGGATCTCGTCATAGCTGCGCATTCGTGCCCTCCGTCTCGCGTGCCACCCCGGCCTCGCGCAGGATGTCCGCCACCAGATGCTCGCGCCGGTAGGCCATGACATGCACGCCCGCGACGCCCTTCACTTCCCGGATCTGCTGGATCAGTTCCACGCAGATCCTGCGGCCTTCATCGCCCGGGTTGGCCGCCTTTTCCATCCGCTCGATCACCGCATCCGGGATATGGATCCCCGGCACGTTCGAGCGCATCCAGCGCGCCGCCTTGCCGCTGGCCAAAGGCCCCACGCCCGGCAGGATGAAGACCCGCTTGTCGAGGCCGAGGTCGCGGACCCTTGCCATGAAGGCCTCGAACCGGGGCATGTCGAAGATGTAATTGGTCTGGATGAACTCGGCCCCGGCCTCGACCTTCTTGGCCAGCCGCTCGGGCCGCCATTCGACGGGATCGACGCAAGGATTCTCGGCCGCCCCGATGAAGAGCTTCGGCGGCTTGGTGATTTTCCGCCCCGACAGGAACACGCCGTCATCGCGCATCGTGCGGATGGTGCGGATCAGCGTCAGCGAATCGAGGTCGAAGACCGGCTTCGCCCCGGGCTGGTCCCCTGCCCCCACATCGTCGCCGGTCAGGCAGAGCACGTTCTTCACCCCCATGGCGGCCGCGCCCAGCACGTCGCCCTGAATGGCGATCCGGTTCCGGTCGCGGCAGCAGATCTGGTAAACCGTTCCGTGCCCCATCCGGGTCAGCAGCGCGCAGATGCCGATGGAGGACATGTGGCAATTGGCGCCCGAGGCATCGGTGGCGTTGATCGCATGCGCCACGTCAGCCAGCGGTTTCGCCGCCTCGAACACATCCGCCGGATCGGCGCTGTCGGGCGGGTTCATCTCGGCGGTGACGGCGAACTGACCCGCTCGCAGGGCGATTTCCAGCTTCGAGCCCGCGACATGGCCGGGCGGCGGCGCCTCGTAGGGGCGGATGGCGTTAGGGTCGGTCCAGAAGAGGCTCATGATCCCTCCCCCCGGTTGACGGCGCGGCGCGGTTCCTCGGCCAGCGGCGCGGCCGAAGGCTCCAGCGCCCGGGCGCGCGGAAAGGCCTGCGCCAGCGCGGCGCGGGCCTTGTCGGTGGCGGCTTCCTCGGGCCGGGCCTTCTCGCGGCTGGCGCGCAACCAGGCGGAGGAGCCCTCAAGCCGGCGGTCCACCGGCGGCAGCACCTCGGCGATGCGGTTGCCGTGCTTCATGCGCGAGGCGCCTTCCCAGGCTTCGGTCCAGACGCAGCGCATCTGCGGCTTGACCTCGCAATAGCCCCCGGGCCGGACGCCGCCGCAGGGGCCGTTCCTGAGTTGCTTGGGGCAGTTCATCGGGCAGGCCATGCCGGTCGAGGACAACACGCATTGCCCGCACATCCGGCAATCGAAGAGGAAGCTCTTCACCCAGCGCTCGGGCACGGCCACGACACGCTCCACCCGGTTATAGCCCAGACGGCGGAACAGGGGGTCCAGCGCGACAAAGACGGTCTCCAGCCGCTGATAGATCCATTCAAAGGCACGGGAATGGCGGGTGGCGAACAGGCGCACGCGGTACATGGCATCCTCCCTGCCGCGGTGCGAGGGCGCCGCGATGGGCAAGTGTCGCCGAAACCGGCCCCGCAAGGCAAGCCCGTGGCGCAGGCGGAGGGGGCCGAAACGCACAAGACCCGGGCGGTTGGCCCGGGTCTTGTGTCGATGGTACCGCCTCCCCGGCTCGAACGGGGGACCTCTAGATCCACAATCTAGCGCTCTAACCAACTGAGCTAAGGCGGCACGTGCGGGCCGTTTAGCCGCCCCTCGCGACGATTGCAAGAGGGGTCTGTGCCTAGAGTTCGCGCTCCCATGTCTGGGCCACGACATCCTGCCCGAAGGAGTGTTTCGCCTCGCTCGCCACCAGCGCGAAACCGTTCCTGGCATAGAGCCTGCCCGCCGCGCGATGGCTCTCATGGGTCCAGAGCCGCATGGTCCGGTAGCCCGCGCCGCGGGCGAAATCCATCGCCTGGTCCAAGAGCCGCTGCGCCAGCCCAGTGCCCCGCGCCGCGGGTTCGAGCAGAACGAGTCGCAGCTTGGCGGTGCGGGCGTCCTCCTCGACCACGAAGGTCGAGCCGAGGCGCTCGGCCCCCCGCCAGGCGATCCAGCCTTCTTCGCGGCCGGGCTTCTGATGGGCCAGGAAATCGGCGATGATCTCGGCCACCAGAACCGCGAAACTGGCGTCGAACCCCTCATGCTCGGCATAGAGCGCGCCGTGACGGGCGATCAGCCAGTCGGCGTCCTCGGCGGTGAAGGGGCGCAGGGTCACGGTTTCCATGGCCGCAGGCTGCGTCCGCACCGCCTGCCCTGTCAAGCGGCGGGCGCTGGCTTGCGCGGGCCTCGCCTGCGGGGTAGGGCTGAACGAAAGCAAAAGGGGATGGCCATGGGCATCAACAAGCAAAGCGACATCGCCGCGAACCTGCAGATCGGGCCGACCTCGGCCGGCATGGTCCGCATCTATGTCGAGGCCGAGGGCCTCGAACTGCCGCTGGATTTCGATCCCGAGGAAGCCGAAGAGATTGCGGAAGAACTGCGCGCCGCTGCGGAAGCCGCGCGCGACGTCGGTGAAGGCACCACGGGCGGCGGCAAGGGAAAAGGCAAGCGGTAAAAGGTGAGAGACCGGACACGACCCAAGCGGGAATCGTTGCGGCTGCTTCCTTCCGGACCTGACCGGGTTGGCGAAACGCCTGCCCGCGCCAGCCTCTCGCGGGCTATGTATGAAAGACGGCGGGGCAATGCAAGGGCCCTGCGCGTGGCGCCGGTTGTCAGCGGGACCGCATCTGCGATACTCGCCCTTCCCCGCGCCCGTCGCGCGCCGGATCGGACCCGATGAGCAAACGCGGCTATCACCACGGAAATCTGCGCCAGGCCCTGGTCGAGGCGGCGCTGGACCTCATCGCCGAGAAGGGGCCGACCGGCTTCACCATGGCCGAGGCGGCGAAACGGGCCGAGGTGTCGGCCGCGGCGCCCTATCGGCATTTCTCAGGCCGCGAGGATCTGATCGCCGAGGTGGCGACGCAGGGCTACGAGCTTTTCGCCGATGTGCTGGATTACGCCTATAACGACGGCAAGCCCTCGCCCCTGGCCGCGTTCGAGGCCGTGGGCCGGGCCTATCTGGCCTTCGCCCGCAAATATCCGGGCCATTACATGGCGATGTTCGAATCGGGCATCGCTCCCGGCCAGACCCCCGACCTGTCGCGCGCCGCGGACCGCGCCAACCGGGTGCTGACCAGCGCCGCCGATGCGCTCTCGGCCCGGATCCCGGCCGACAGGCGCCCGCCCGCGGCGATGTTCTCGGCGCATATCACGGCGATGAGCCACGGGATCGTCGAACTCTACGCCCGCGGCAAGCCCGGCGCCCGCACCCCTTTCACGCCCGAGGAATTGCTGGAGGCCGGGATCGGCATCTACCTGCGCGGGCTGGGGCTGATCTCGGGCGACTGACCGCGCCCCACCCGCCATGCGGGAAATTCCGCCGATCCCTGCACGCGCCCCCTTGCCGTCCGGCCCCGGGACGGCGAATGCTCGGCGCCTGCCGGTGATTTCCGGCCGGAACGTCCTGTCGGGTTGAGATGTCGGTATTTCCTGCTGCTGCCTTTTTCCGTTTCGCCTTGGGTTATGCGGCCGTGGCCCTGGGGCTGGCCGTCAGCTTTCGCGACAATGTGCTCGAGGATTTCCTGGCCGCGATGGGCGGCGACATCGACATGCCGCTCTACGGGCTCTGGGCGATGGTGGCGCTGGTCTCACTCTGGGCGCTCAGGACCGAAAGGCGGCGCGGCGCGGCGCCGGGGCTGGCAATGCGGCGGCTGGGGCTGGTCTTTGCCGGGGTGCTGGCGCTGCATATCGGCTTCACGCTGGTCAAGACGACGATGCCGCAGATCGTGCCCTATTACGCCGATCCCTCGCTCACCGCGCTCGACGCCTGGCTGCATGGCGATACCGACCCCTGGCGGGTGCTGGAGCAGTTGCTGGGCGACAGGCTGCTGGTCCGCCTGACGCCACTCTATCAGGGGCCCTGGCTGATCCTGGCCTTTCTGTTCCCGGTGATCCTGCTGGCGGGGGACGAGGAGCCCCGGCGCGTGCGCCGCTTCCTGGTGCTCTATACGGTGGCCTGGATCGGAATGGGCAATGTCGTGGCGCTGATGGGCATGTCGGTGGGGCCGGTGTTCCATGACCGCTTCTATGACAGTACCCGCTTTGCGGCGCTGACCCGCAACCTGCAGGACGCGGGTCTGGACGGCACGGTCATGGGCGCCCTGCAACAGCATCTGTGGAGCATGTACGCCGCCGGTCGCGAGGGGTTCGGGACCGGCCTGTCGGCCTTCCCCTCGGTGCATGTGGCGGTGGCGACGGTGGTGGCGCTCTATTGCGCCGAGCGCTCGCTCCTGCTGGCGATCCCGGCCGGGCTTTTTGCCGGGACGATCCTGATCCTCTCGGTCTGGAGCGGCTATCATTACGCCGTCGATGGCTACGCCTCGATCCTGCTCATCGCCGGGCTCTGGGTCGGCCTGCGGCGGATGGCGCGGTTCCGCCCGCCCGAGGCGGCGCCGACGCGAGGCTGGCAACCCGCCGCCGACCCGGCCGAATAAGCGGCAGCGCGGGGCGGCCGAGGCGCGCTGCAACCGCAAGTTGCCACATCTCTTCCCCAGTGATGCCACTTTCGGCGGGCATTCCGGCCGAATGACCCGCTTGCCGTCGATCGATGCGTTGAAATTCCTGCTCGCCCTCGGCGTTGTCTGGGCGCATTCCGTGCTGATCGGACAGCATTTCAGCACCGCGACCTATCTCTTCGGGCAAGGGCTGGTCCGCGCCGCGGTGCCGACCTTCGCGCTGGTCTCGGGCTTTCTGTTCCACGCCACCAGCCGACGGGGCCGGACCTGGCCCTGGCTGATGATCATGACCTTCGCCTATCTGATGTGGTGCCTGATCTACGCCCCCGTCTGGATCCTGGACGAGCACGATCTGCTGCATGTGCTGGGCCGGCTGGTCGTGGGGCCCCTGCATCTGTGGTACATGGCGGCGCTGATCGTCGCAGTCCTGATGATCGCCGCGGTCGTGCGGCTGATCCCCGATCCTTTGGCGCAGCGCCGCTGGCTGCTGGGCTCGGCGGTCGCGCTGCTGTTCACCGGCGCCACGCTGCAGGGCATCGACTTCTTCACGCCGCTCGACCTGCCGCTCAACCTCTACCGCAACGGGATCTTCGTCGAATACCCCTATGCCGCGCTGGGTTTCCTGCTGGCCGCCAAGATCCAGCGCGACGGTCGCGACTGGATGCCCGGCGCCCTGCCCCTGTGGCTGCTGCTGGGCCTGCTGGCGGCGCTGCGGCTGGGCGAGGCCTGGCTGTCGCTCAAGGCTTTCGGGCTCAGCCCCGCCGCGCCGCCGGAATTCCCGCCGCTGGCCATGGCCTTCAGCGTGACGCTGATGATGGCGATGCTGCGGCTCGATCTGCCGGATTGGACGCGACGGCTGGGGAAACTGTCGATGGCGCTCTATTTCCTGCATTATCTGGTGCTGCTGGGGGCGCTGTCGCTGGGCCTGACCTCGATGGGGGCGATGATGGTGCTGGGCGTCGCCGGGCCGGTCCTGCTGACCCTGCTGGGCCGCCTGCTGTGGCGCGAGGTGCGGCGCTTCCTGCGTCAGCGCCAGGATACGGCCGAGGCCTGGGCCCGGCCCGACTGGCGCCGTTAGTCCCGCCCGCCGAACTCGGCTGCCGCCTGCGCCACCCGCCCCGCCGCGGTGACCAGCGTCAGCCCGGCAAAGACCCAGGCCAGCGGCGCGAAGGCCGCGGGCCAGAGGCAGAAGGCCAGGAAGAAGGCGATGGTCTCGCTCCCTTCCAGCAAGCCGCCCGCGTGATACCAGGACTTGCGGCCGCGCGCTTCGGTCGCCAGGCCCCGCTTGGCGGCGAGGATGGAAAAGCCGAGGAAAGTCGCGGCATTGACGTAGAAACTGGCGATCAGCGCCGCGCCCGCCACGGCATTCGCCCCGGGATCGAGCAGGACGAAGCCCAGCGGCACGGCGGCGTAGAAGATGAAATCCGCGACGATATCGAGGAACCCGCCCAGGTCCGAAAGCCGCGTAGCCCGGGCAACCGCCCCGTCCAGCCCATCCGCCAGCCGCGAGGCCAGGATCAGCCCCAGCGCGACCAGCGGCGCCCCCCAGGCGATGGCCCCTGCCGCGCCCAGGCCCAGCAGCAACCCCGCCAGCGTCACCGCATTCGCCCCGATCCCGCCCCGGGCCAGACCCCGGCCCAGCCGGTTCAGCGGCGGGTCGATCAACGGGCGGAGGTAGCGGTCCAGCATCGCGCGCTCATTGCGCGACGGGGAAAGCGCGCAGCAAGGCGTCACCGTCGAGGAGCAGCTCCAGACTGTCATCCTCGCCCAGCCGCCAGTCGTTGACCTGGGCCAGCGCGGCGAGCAAGGCCGCCTCGACCTCGGCCCGGCGGCCGGTGCAGGCCATGCGCGTGGTGCCGATGCCGTCAAAGCTCATGCCCGGCATCAGCGAATAGCTCCCGAAGAACCGGTTGCACCCGGCCGAGCCCGCGACCCGGCCCTTGGTGAAGCTCAGCACCACCCCGTCTTCAGCGGTCAGGTCAAGCGGCCCGACGAGGCTGGCCAGCCACTCCCCCTCGGGCGAGAGACGCGGCACCTCTGCCATGGCCGGGGTCGCCAGAAGCGCCACGAACAGGGGCAGGAGGCGCCGCATCGCTCAGGCGCGCTCGGAATATTCGAAGGTCTCGGTATGAACGACGATATCCTCGTCCTGGCCGATGAAGGGCGGCACCATCAGCCGGATCCCGTTGTCGAGGATCGCGGGCTTGTAGCTTTTCGCCGCGGTCTGGCCGTTCAGCACCGGCTCGGTCTCGACCACCTTGCAGATGACTTTCTGCGGCAGGGTCACGTTCAGCGCCTCGTCGCCGTAATACTCCACGGCCACGGTCATGCCGTCCTGCAGGAAGGGGCGGCGGTCGCCCAGCAGGTCGGCGGGCAGTTCGATTTGCTCGAAGCTCTCGCTGTCCATGAAGGTCAGCATGCCGTCGGCTTCAAAGAGGAATTGCTGGTCCTTGCGTTCCAGCCGGACCTCATCGACCTTGTCCTCCGAGCGGAAACGCTCGTTCAGCTTGCGGCCGTCGCGGAGGTTCTTCAGCTCCACCTGGGCAAAGGCGCCGCCCTTGCCGGGCTTCACGATATTGACCTTCACCGCGACCCACAGGCCGCCGTCATGCTCCAGCACGTTGCCGGGCCGGATTTCGTTGCCATTGATCTTGGCCATGGGGAAAACTCTTGGGGGGAGACGTTGAGATCGCGTTGACCAAGCCTATATCTTGCGGGGTCCACCCGCGCAAGCCAACGAGATGCGGTCGCACCCGGCCGCACACCCCGAGAAAGCCATGCGTAAAATGCATGACGGGCATGCAACAAATCGGTAGCGAATCGCGACCTGTTATCGGTAAAGAGGCGGACGCACGAAAATGCAAGAGCAAGAATAAGGACGGTAACATGTTCGACTCCGTGGACGCCTCGGCCTACAATCACGAGCAGGGCCAGCGTGCGCGCAAACTGTTCGCGGCGGTCGTCCTGGCCGCGCTGGACGACGCAATCGCCGACGACAAGAAATACGGCAATGGTCCCGAGCAGATTGCCCGCTGGGCGCGCTCGCGCGATGGCCGTGAGGTGCTGACCTGCGCCGGGATCGACCCCAACGAGCGGGTTGTGAACGGCCTCATGCAATTCGTTGCCGCGGGTGTGCGCACCTCGGTCGCGCTGTCGCGCGAGGAAAGCGAGCGCCGCATGGCCGCTCAGCAGGCCGAAGCTGCCTGATCATCGACGCGCCCCTCAAGGGGCGACGTCCTGGAAAACCCCCGCGTCATCCGGCGTGGGGGTTTTCCGTTGCCTCGGCAAGACCGGGCTCAAGCCCCTTGGCGCGCATCCATTGGTGGATGACCGCGGCGGTCTGCTGCGCATGGCTGAGCGGCACCATATGGCCCGCGCCGGGGATCGTTGCTGCCGTGACGTCAGGCAGGCGGTCCTGCAAACCCCTGAGCGTAGCGCGAAAAATCGGCGTGGTGTCCGAGCCGAGGATGACCAGCACCGGCGTGTCGAACCCCTCCATCACGCCCGGACGCAGCAGCCCGCCGCTGTCTTCGAACAGCCCCGCCCGGGTCGCTGTGACCAGCCGCATCTGCGCCGCCATCCCGGCCTGCGCCGTGGGCGGCAGGCGGTCGAAATCGGGTGAACCGGGGTTCAGAGCCAGAAACAGCCGCGCCGCCGGGGCCAGATCGCCCGCCGCCACCGCCGCGTGCAGCGGCGCCTCGACGGCGCGATAGGGCTCGTAGGCCGCCTCGCCCTCGGCCGCAGCGAAGAACACCGGCTCGATCAACACGAGGCCGGTGACCGTCGCCGGATGGTGCAGCGCATGCCGCAGCAGCGAGGCCGCCCCGAAGCTGTGCCCGATCAGAAGCGAGGGCCCCGTGACCAGGGCCCCCAGCGCCGCCGCGGTCAGCGCGTGGAAGTCGCCCGGATCGGCGGGCGCCGGGCTTTGCCCATGCCCCGGCAGGTCCGGCACCAGTGCGTCCAGAGGCACCGGCAGCGCCTCGACCAGCGGCTTCCAGCTGCCGCCGTGACCCAAGAAGCAATGCGCCAGCAGCGCGGGCAGGCCGCCGGGCGCACCCATCCGCCGGCTATGCAGCATGGTCAAAGCTCACCCGCCAGATAGGCGTCCAGATCGTCCAGCCGGTCCTGGCCCCAGAAACACTCGCTGCCATCGACCACGAAGAACGGAAACCCGAAGGCACCGGCCGCGACCGCCTCCTCCAGAAAGCGGCCGTAAAGCTCGGCCCCGGTCAGCATGCCCGACATCGCCAGGCTCCTGGGGAAGCCCGCGGCGGCCAGCGCCTCGGTGATGACCTCATCCTCGGCGACGTTCTTCTCCTCGACCCAGCAGGCGCGCAGCAGGCTCTGGACCAGCTGATCGAGGTCCCCGCCCCCCGCCTCCTGCGCGGCGATGATCGCATAGGCCGCGGGCGCGGGATTGGTGGGGGCGAAAGCGGGCCGCGGGTTCAGCGGCAGGCCGGTCTTCTTCGCCTGACGCCGCAGCTCCTGCAGGCGGTAGGCCTTGCGGCTCTCATGCCGCTCGGCCAGCGACACGCCGCCGGTGCGCTGGAAAAGCGCGCTCGGATCGACCGGCTTGTAGCGCAGCCGGGCGCCGTGGCGGGCGGCAATCTCGGCCGGGCGATTGCCTGCCAGATAGGTCCAGGGCGAGATCACGGTGAGGTAAAAGTCAATCTGTCGCATCGGCACAGCGCTTCCGTCGGCAAGGCCCGGGGCTTCGGGTTTGCAAGACCCTAGCGGGGTGATAAGCGGTGTCAACCGGCCGAATCCCCCCGCATACCCCTGCCCCGCCGAGGACCCGATGCCCACCATGATCGAACCGAAACTGATTTCCGGCAACGCCAACAAGCCGCTGGCCAAGGCCATCGCCCGGCGCATGTCGCTGCACCGGGGCATGAGCGTGAACCTGGTGGACGCCCGCGTCGAGCGGTTCAACGATCAGGAGATCTTCGTCGAGGTCTACGAGAACGTCCGCGGCGAGGATATGTACATCATCCAGCCGACCTCGAACCCGGCCAACGACAACCTGATGGAGCTGCTGATCATCGCCGATGCGCTCAAACGCTCCTCGGCGGCGCGGATCACGGCCGTCATCCCCTATTTCGGCTACGCCCGCCAGGACCGCCGCGCCAAGGCCCGGACCCCGATCTCGGCCAAGCTGGTGGCCAACCTGATCACCCGCGCCGGGGTCGACCGGATCCTGACGCTGGACCTGCACGCGACGCAGATCCAGGGCTTCTTCGACATCCCGGTGGACAACCTCTATGCCGCGCCGATCTTCGCGCTCGATGTGCTGCACACCTTCCGCGACCGGCTGGGCGACCTGATGGTCGTCTCGCCCGACGTCGGCGGCGTGGCCCGCGCCCGGGAACTGGCCAAGCGGATCAACGCGCCCCTGTCGATCGTCGACAAGCGGCGCGAGAAGCCGGGCGAAGTGGCCGAAATGACGGTGATCGGCGATGTGAAGGGCAAGGCCTGCATCATCGTCGACGACATCTGCGACACCGCGGGCACGCTGTGCAAGGCGGCCGAGGTGCTGATGGACGCGGGCGCGACCGAGGTCCATTCCTACATCACCCACGGCGTGCTCTCGGGCCCGGCGGTCGAGCGGATCCGCAATTCGGTGATGAAGACGCTGGTGATCACGGATTCCATCGAGCCGACCGAAGCGGTGAAGGCCACGCCCAATATCCGCATCGTGCCCACCGCGCCGATGTTCGCCCAGGCGATCCTCAACACCTGGAACGGCACCTCGGT
>NZ_JAUCCQ010000137.1:0-10876 GCF_034676075.1 Pararhodobacter sp.
ACCGCGAGGAAGCGCGCAGCCTGATGCACGCCCGGCGGATCGAGAAGCTGCTGGTGGTGGACGACAAGGGCCGCCTGACCGGCCTGCTGACGCTCAAGGACACCGAACAGGCGGTCCTGCACCCGATGGCCTGCAAGGACGAGCTGGGCCGCCTGCGTGTCGCCGCGGCCTCGACCGTGGGCGATGCGGGCTACGAGCGTTCGGCGATGCTGATCGACGCGGGCGTCGACCTCGTGGTCATCGACACTGCGCACGGCCATTCCGCCTCGGTCGCCGAGGCGGTCGAGCGCGTGAAGGCCCTCTCTCACGCGGTGCAGGTCGTGGCGGGGAACGTGGCGACGGGTGAGGCGACCAAGGCGCTGATCGGCGCGGGGGCGGATGCGGTCAAGGTCGGCATCGGCCCGGGCTCCATCTGCACGACGCGGATCGTCGCGGGCGTGGGCGTGCCGCAGCTGACGGCGATCATGGATGCGGCCGCCGCCGCGGGCGACGTGCCGGTCATCGCCGATGGCGGCATCAAATTCTCGGGCGATTTCGCCAAGGCCATCGCCGCCGGGGCCTCCTGCGCCATGGTGGGGTCGGCCATCGCCGGCACGGACGAGGCACCGGGCGAGGTGATCCTCTATCAGGGCCGCAGCTACAAATCCTACCGCGGCATGGGCAGCCTCGGCGCCATGGCCCGCGGCTCGGCCGACCGCTATTTCCAGAAGGACGCGGCCTCGGACAAGCTGGTGCCGGAAGGGATCGAGGGGCAGGTGCCCTACAAGGGCCCGGCGGGTGCGGTCATTCACCAGCTCGTCGGCGGGTTGCGTGCGGCCATGGGCTATACCGGCAACGCGACCGTCGAAGAGATGCGCAAGGGCTGCAATTTCGTGAAGATCACCGGCGCGGGGCTGAGCGAAAGCCATGTCCACGACGTGCAGATCACGCGCGAGAGCCCGAACTACCGGCTGGGTTCGTAACCCCTTACAGGATCGCCAGCCAGATCCCGCCGCCGAACGCCGCGACGAGGATCACGAAGGCCAGGAACAGCACCAGCCCCTCGCGCCGCTTTTCGCCCGGCGCGGGTGGGGGCGGAGGGACGTAATCCGGGCTCTGGCGCCAGCGGCGTTCGGCCAGGCTCATTCTCACGCTGCGGTCGATCTTGCCCGGCCCGTCGATGCGTCGGTTCATCCGATCCTCCTGTCCGCACCAGCCTAGGCGAAGACCCTCCCGCCGCACAAGCGCCGGGCTTGCCGGGGCGGTCGCATTGCGCCACTCTGGCGCCCATCCACAGAAAGGCCCCGACATGGCAGAGCGCGCGCGCCAGCATCCGCATCTTGACGACGACAAGGCCGAACCGCCGGTCGAGGAAAGCTATCGTCAGCTGATCCCGCGCATCCTGTGGATCGTGGTGATCACCATGCTGATCAGCGTGGCGCAATCGCTGCTGTTCGCCGTGGCCGTCCTGCAGGTGGTGATCATGATCGCCAACAAGGGCCGCCCGAACGAGGAACTGGGCGATTTCGGCGCCATGGTCGGCGCCTGGGTGGCCAAGGCCGCGCGCTATCAATCGGCGGCGAGCGAGCAGAAGCCCTGGCCCTGGACGCCGATGGGGTCCTGAGGGCTCACACGCTGGCGTAATCGCCCGGGTGCTCCTCGACCAGCCAGACCCGGATCACCACCGCCGCGCGCTCGGGCCTTGCGCTGGCCATGGTGCCGACGAAGACCCGGCGGTTCAGCCAGCCCCAGCGGCCCTCGGGCGCGGTGACCTGCACCCGGCCGATGGCATAGCGCGGCCCGGCAACGCTTTCGTCGATGATCACCCGGTTGCGGATCGTCAGGATCGCACCGTCAGCCACCTGCATCTCATAGAGCGCATCGAGCTCGCGCGCGCCGTCCGGGCGCACCTGCTGGCGGTCGGCGCCGCCCGGCAGGACCGTGCCCGAGAGCGCCGCAAACCCCGGGCCGCCGCGGAACCGGCCGCCGGTGATCGGGATGATGCCGCGCGGGCCCAGCGGGCCGATGCCCAGATCGGTCCGGTCCTGCAGATCGACCAGCGCCTCCCACAGCAGGCGGGTTTGCGGCACGGGGGCGGGCAGTCGGTCGAGGATATCCATGGGCATTCCCGGGTAAGAAAAGGGGGGCGCTGGGCCCCCCGGTTCCGGTCTTGGCGGCGGCTGGTCAGACCAGCTCGACCTCGTAGCGTTCGATCACCGTGTTGGCGAGCAGCTTCTCGCACATCGCCTTGACCGCGGTCTCGGCCTTGGCGCGGTCGGTCTCGGCCAGATCCAGCTCGATCACCTTGCCCTGCCGCACCGCCTCGACCCCGTCGAAGCCGAGCGCGCCCAGAGCGTGGCGCACGGCCTCGCCTTGCGGGTCCAGCACCCCGGTTTTCAGCATCACATGCACGCGCGCTTTCATCGGCAGGTCCTTCAGTTCATCAGCTTCGGCTTGGTGATGGGCGCCACGTTGGTCGGCATGACCCCCAGACGGCGCGCCACCTCGGTATAGGCTTCGCTCAGATCGCCCAGATCGCGGCGGAAGACGTCCTTGTCCAGCTTCTGGCCGGTCTTGGCGTCCCACAGGCGGCAGCTGTCGGGGCTGATCTCGTCGGCGACGACGAGGCGCATGAAATCGCCGTCATAGATGCGGCCGATCTCGATCTTGAAATCCACCAGCTTGATGCCGACGCCCA
Organism: Pararhodobacter sp.; assembly: GCF_034676075.1. GTDB lineage: Bacteria > Pseudomonadota > Alphaproteobacteria > Rhodobacterales > Rhodobacteraceae > Pararhodobacter. The sequence goes on from NZ_JAUCCQ010000137.1 coordinate 2,678, forward strand.
TCATCACGCCCGACAGGAAGTCGTTGACGCGCAGGGCCAGCGCCACGATGTCGTCCAGATCCTGATGCGTGGCCCAGCCGAAGGCGAGGATATGTTCCTCGCTGACCATCGGGTCATGCAGCGCGTCGTTCTTGTAGTAGAATTCGACGATCGGGCGGGGCAGGGGCGTGCCCTCCTCGATGCCCAGCCGCTTGGAGATGGAGCCCGCGGCGATGTTGCGCACCACGACTTCCAGCGGAATGATCTCGACCGCGCGGATCAGCTGTTCGCGCATGTTGATGCGGCGGATGAAGTGGGTCGGCACGCCGATGTCGTTCAGGCCGGTCATGAAATATTCGGACAGGCGGTTGTTCAGCACACCCTTGCCTTCGATCTGCGCCTTCTTGGCGCCGTCGCCGGCCGAGGTGTCGTCCTTGAAGTACTGAACAAAGGTTCCGGGCTCGGGGCCTTCGTAGAGGATCTTGGCCTTGCCCTCGTAAACCTTGGTGCGTCTTGCCATGTCAGATGATTCCCCGGGAGGCCCGCGGCAGGGGCGCAGGCGGCTGAAGTCAGGGTGCCTATACGCCATGCGGACCCGCCCCGCAAGCGCAGCGCCCGGCGACGGCGCGCCGCAGGCGGCAGGGGTGTTCCCCGTGCAAACAAGGCTTGCAGGCTGGGCCGTCTCCCCCCATATCTGGGGCGGAAACGACCCCGCGTCCGGTTTAAAGAGAGGCCCGCCCATGACCACCTTCGATGATCGCGAAAACGCCTTCGAATCCAAATATGCCCATGACGCCGAGATGGCCTTCAAGGCCGCGGCGCGGCGCAACAAGGCGCTGGGCGCCTGGGCGGCGGGTCTTCTGGGCCTGACGGGCGACGCGGTCGGCGCCTATCAGATGGAAGTCATCACCGCCGATTTCGAGGAAGAAGGCGACGCCGACGTGCTGCGCAAGCTGATCAAGGATCTGGAGGGCAAAGCCACCGAGGCCGAGATCCGCGCGCAGATGGCCGCCATCATGCTCGACGTGAAAGCCAAGATGGTGTCCGAGGGCTGAACCGGCCTCATGATCGTCATGCGCAGGGTGCATTTGCGCTGCGCTCGGCGATATGCGACAAGCCAGAAGATTGACGCGCCGCGCACCGCGGCGCGTTTTGCATTGCCGAGGTAGAGATGTCCGTTTCCCGCGACCCCCTGTCCGTCCTGCTGGCCGAACGCGGTTTCCTGTTGGCCGATGGCGCCACGGGGACCAACCTGTTCAACATGGGCCTCAGTTCTGGCGAGGCGCCGGAGTTCTGGAACACCGAATATCCCGAGCGGATCCGCAATCTGTATGCCTCGGCGGTCGAGGCGGGGTCGGACCTGTTCCTGACCAACACCTTCGGCGGCAACGCCAGCCGCCTGAAACTGCACGAGGCGCAGGGCCGGGTGCGCGAGTTGAACCGCATCGGCGCCGAGATCGGGCGCGAGGTTGCCGACAAAGCCGGGCGCAAGGTGCTGGTCGCGGGCTCGATGGGCCCGACGGGCGAGATCTTCGCGCCGATGGGCACGCTGACCCATGAGGCGGCGGTCGAGATGTTCCACGAACAGGCCGAGGGGCTGAAAGAGGGCGGCGCCGATGTCCTCTGGGTCGAGACGATCTCGGCGCCCGAGGAATACAAGGCCGCGGCCGAGGGCTGCTTCCTGGCGGGCATGCCCTTTGCCGGGACCATGAGCTTCGATACCGCCGGGCGCACCATGATGGGCGTGACCTCGGCCGATTTCGTCAAGCTGGTGGGCAAGCTGGCCCATCCGCCGGTGGCCTTCGGCGCCAATTGCGGCACCGGTGCCTCGGACCTGATGCGCACCATCCTCGGCTTCGCCGCGCAGGGGCCGGAGCTGCCGATCATCGCCAAGGGCAATGCGGGCATCCCGAAATACGTCGATGGCGCGATCAAATATGACGGAACGCCCTCGCTGATGGCCGATTACGCGGTGCTGGCGCGGGATGCGGGCGCCTCGATCATCGGCGGCTGCTGCGGCACGATGCCCGAACACCTGCGCGCCATGCGCGAGGCGCTGGACACCCGCCCGCGCGGCGAACGTCCGACGCTGGAGCAGATCACCGCCGCGCTGGGTCCGTTCAGCTCGGCCTCGGACGGGACCGAGGCGCCGGGCTGCGGCGATCCCACCCACAACCACGGCCGCGAACGCCGCGGGCGCCGCCGGAGCTGAGGCCTCAGACCTCTTCGACCAGCCGGTGAATGAGCCCGTCGGGGTGCTGCCGGAACGAGACGGCGCCCCGGCTGCGCCGCTCGACCCCCGGGCCCGGATGCTCGACCACGGCGATCTCGACCAGCGTCGTCTCCCCGGCGCTGCGGATCTCGCGCAGCTCCCAGCCGCGGCGGGTGGGGGCCTTGACCTCGCGCCCGATCAGCGCTGCCACGGCGGGCAGGCCGCGGGCCTCGGCGGTCACCGCGCCGTCGTCGATGCGGGTCAGGTGGATGTCTGGGGCCAGGCAGGCCAGCATCGCCGCCACGTCGCCCCGACGAAGGTGCCGATCAGCAGCGGCAGGTCCGGGGCGGGCGTGTCGGGCATCGGCGGCTCCTTGCAGGGTGGGGATTCAGTCTAGCGTGGCCCGGCGCCCAGTCCATCGCGCAAGGCCGCGCGCTTGCACGCCGGGGTCGCGGCGACTACATCTTGGCCAACCCAAAGAGAAGGTGACCCATGTTCCGACTGCCCGCGCTGACCGAGCTCCGCCGTTTCGATGCCGATCTGTCGGGAAAGGCGCTGGGAAAGCTGCCGGAATGGGACCTGACCGACCTCTACCCCGCGCCCGACGCGCCCGAGGTCATCCGCGACTTCGACTGGCTGGACAAGGCCTGCGCCGATTTCGCCGCGACCTATGAGGGCAAGCTGGCCGGGCTCGACGCCGCCGCGCTGCTGAAATGCATCGAGGATTACGAGGCGATCGACATCACCGCCGGGCGGCTGATGAGCTACGCCGGCCTGCGCTATTACCAGATGACCACCGACAGCGAGCGCGCCAAGTTCATGGCCGATGCGCAGGACCGGGTGACGGTGGCGACCACGCCGCTGGTCTTCTTCTCGCTGGAGCTGAACCGCATCGAGGATGGCCAGATGGAGGCGCTGCTCTCGGCCAACGCGGCGCTGAACCGCTACCGCCCGGTCATCGAGCGGATGCGCGCCATGCGCCCGCACCAGCTGTCCGACGAGCTTGAGAAATTCCTGCACGACCAGTCGACGGTCGGCGCCGCCGCCTGGAACCGTCTGTTCGACGAGACGATGGCGGGCCTGTCGTTCGAGGTCGAGGGCGAGGAAGAACCGCTGCCGCTGGAAGCGACGCTGAACCTGCTGACCGACCCGGCCCGCGCCAAGCGCGAGGCGGCGGCACGGGCGCTGGCCAGCGTCTTCGAGAAGAACATCCGCCTCTTTGCCCGGGTCCACAACACGCTGGCCAAGGAGAAGGAAATCTCCGACCGCTGGCGCAAGATGCCGACGCCGCAGACCGGGCGGCACCTGTCGAACCATGTCGAGCCCGAGGTGGTCGAAGCGCTGCGCGACGCGGTGGTTGCGGCCTATCCGCGCCTCTCGCACCGCTATTACGCGCTGAAAGCCAAATGGCTGGGGCTGGAACGGCTGGAAATCTGGGACCGCAACGCGCCGCTGCCGCTTGAGAACCCGCGCCTGATCGGCTGGGACGAGGCCAAGGCGACGGTGATGGAGGCCTACGGCGCCTTCGATCCGCGCATGGCCGAGCTGGCCGAGCCCTTCTTCGACAAGGGCTGGATCGACGCGGGGGTGAAGATGGGCAAAGCCCCGGGGGCCTTTGCCCATCCTACGGTCACCACCGTCCACCCCTATGTGATGCTCAACTACCTCGGCAAACCGCGCGACGTGATGACGCTGGCGCATGAGCTGGGCCATGGCGTGCACCAGCGGCTGGCGGCGGGGCAGGGGGAACTGCTGTCCTCGACCCCGCTGACGCTGGCCGAAACCGCCTCGGTCTTCGGCGAGATGCTGACCTTCCAGAAGCTGCTGGCCGGTGCCCAGACCAAGGCCGAACGCAAGACGCTGCTGGCCGGCAAGGTCGAGGACATGATCAACACGGTCGTCCGCCAGATCGCCTTTTACGATTTCGAGTGCAAGCTGCATGCCGCGCGGCGTGAAGGCGAACTGACCCCGGACGATATCAACGCGCTCTGGATGTCGGTGCAGGCCGAAAGCCTCGGCCCGGTCTTCCGCTTCATGGACGGGTACGAGACCTTCTGGTCCTATATCCCGCATTTCGTCCATTCGCCCTTCTACGTCTATGCCTATGCCTTCGGCGACGGGCTGGTGAACGCGCTGTACGCCGCCTATCGCGACGCGCCCGAAGGGTTCCAGGACAAGTATCTGGAGATGCTGAAAGCCGGCGGCTCGATGCACCACAAGGAACTGCTGGCGCCCTTCGGCCTCGATGCCTCGGACCCGGCATTCTGGGACAAGGGGCTGAGCATGATCTCGGGCTTCATCGACGAGTTGGAGGCGATGGAGGACTGAACCTCTCAGCCTCGCGCTTCAAGAAAAACGGCCCCCGATCCGGGGGCCGTTTCGCGTTTCAGGCATTGGCGGCGACGGTCGAGGGCGCAGGCACCGGCCGCGGCGCCCCGGTCAGGCTGCGCCAGGCGTCGTATTGCGACTGGAACACCCGGCCGTTCAGCTCGTCCAGGAAATGCGTCTTGTGCAGACGGTCCATCACCGGACCCTTCACCTCGGACAGGTGGAAGCCGATGCCCAGATCCTTGAGGCGAGTGTTGATCGCCTCCAGACTTTCCAGCGCCGAATAGTCGATGGCGTTGACGGCGGTGCACATCAGGACCACGTGGCGGATCGGGCAATCCTGGGCGATGCGGTCCTGCACCAGATCCTCCAGGAACCGGGCGTTGACGAAATAGAGGCTCTCATCCACCCGCAGGCTGAGGATCTTCGGATCCGTTTCGACCTTGTGGCGGTTGATGTTGCGGAAATGCTGGGTGCCGGGGACGAGGCCCACCTCGGCCACATGCGGGCGCGAGGTCTTGTAGAGGTGCAGGCCAATGGACAGGATCACCCCGGCCGACACCCCGGTTTCCACCCCGAAGCCCAGCGTCAGGAGGATCGTCGCGGCGACGGCGAAGAAATCGGCGCGCGAATATTTCCAGGTCTTGCCGAGGATCGAGAAATCCACCAGCGACAGCACGGCGACGATGATCGTCGCGGCCAGCGTGGCTTTGGGCAGGAAATACACCAGCGGCGTCAGCGCGACGGCGGCAATCGCCAGACCGACAGCGGTGAAGGCCCCGGCGGCGGGCGTTTCGGCGCCCGCGTCGAAGTTCACCACCGAGCGGGCGAAGCCCCCGGTCACCGGATAGCCGCCGGTAAAAGCAGCGCCGAGGTTGGCGGCGCCCAGACCGATCAGCTCCTGATCGGGGTCGATGCGCTGGCGCTTCTTGGCCGCCAGCGTCTGCGCGACCGAGATCGATTCCACGAAGCCGATGACCGAGATCAGGATCGCCGGCACCAGCAGCTGTTTCAGCAACTCGGGCGAGAAGGAAGGCATGGTCAGCGGCGGCAGCGATTGCGGCACCTCGCCCACCACGGCGACGCCGCGATCGGTCAGGCCAAGGCCCCAGGTCAGCAGCGTCGTCACCAGCACCGCCGCCACCGGCCCGGCCTTGGTCAGCACATCGGCCATCCGCGGGCCGAGGCCCAGCGCCCGCAGGCGCGGCTTCAGGCCCTTGCGGACCCAGAACAGGAAGGCCGTGGCGCTGAGGCCGATGGCCAGCGTGATCAGGTTGGTCTGACCCAGATGCGAGACCAGCGATTCCACCACTTCGATCAGCGTATCGCCCCCGCCGCTGATCCCCAGCACATGCTTCAGCTGGCTGGCGGCGATGAGGATGCCCGAGGCGGTGATGAACCCGGCGATCACCGGATGCGACAGGAAATTCGCCAGGAACCCCAGGCGGAACACCCCCATGGCCAGCAGGATCGCCCCCGACAGGAAGGCCAGCGTCAGCGCCGCCAGCGCATAGCCCATGGTCCCGGCCTCGGCCACCTGACCCACCGCCGCCGCGGTCATCAAGGACACCACAGCCACCGGCCCCACGGCCAGCGCCCGCGAGGTGCCGAAGATCGCGTACAGCACGATGGGCACGATCGAGGCATAGATCCCGGCCTCGGGCGGCAGCCCCGCCAGCAGGGCATAGGCCAGCGATTGCGGGATAAACATGATGGTGACGATCACCGCGGCGATCAGGTCGTTGGACAGCGCGTCGCGGTCATAGCGGCGGCCCCAGTCCAGCACGGGCAGGTATTTGGCAAGACGGAAGGACATGGTTCAGGCTTTCTGGGTCAGTCTCGGGTCGTAGGATCAGGCAGAGGGGGCGGTGACCTTTTCAGGCTTCACCATCCATTCCTTGCCGCGCAGCATGCCCCGCCAATAGACGGGCGGCAGCAGTTTTTCCTTGAGCAGCCAGGCGGCGCGGCTGGGTTTCGTGCCGTCGATGACGAATTTCGGGAAGGAGGGCAGCAGCGCCCCGCCATAGCCGAATTCCGCCAGCACGATCTTGCCGCGCTCCACCGTCAGCGGGCAGGAGCCATAGCCGTTGTAGATCGCGGACGGCGAATGCCCGTCGATGTCGTCGGCCACATTCTGCGCCACCACCGGCGCCTGCATCCGCGCGGCCGCCGCGGTCTTGGCATTGGGGGCGTTCATCACGTCGCCCAGCGACCAGATGTTGTCATAAGTCTTGTGCCTGAGCGTCGCCTGGTCGACATCGACCCAGCCCGCGGCATCGGCCAGGGGAGAGACGCGGATGAAATCGGGCGCGACCTGCGGCGGCACGACATGCAACATGTCGAAGTCTACCGTCACGGTGGTCGGCTCGGTATCGGGTTTGGCGACGCGGAAGGTGGCCTTGCGCGAGGGGCCGTCCACGGCGATGAGATTATGAAAGAAATTCAGGTTGATCCGGTATTTCTTCACATAGCTTTCCAGCGCCGGGACATAATCCTTGACGCCGAACAGCACCCCGCCTGCGTTGTTGAACTGGATGTCGATATCCTTGAGCACCCCGCGTTTCAGCCAGGCATCGGCCGACAGATACATCGCCTTTTGCGGCGCGCCGGCGCATTTGATCGGCATCGGCGGCTGGGTGAAGATCGCCCGCCCGCCCTTCAGCCCCTGCACCAGCTCCCAGGTATAGGGCGCGAGGTCGTAGCGGTAGTTCGAGGTCACGCCGTTGCGGCCCAGCGTCTCGTGCAGGCCCTCGATCCGGCCCCAGTCCAGCTTCAGACCCGGGGTGACGATGAGGCGGGTGTATTTCACCACCCGGCAACCATCCAGAATGACGGCATTGTTGGCCGGCTCGAAGGCCGCGACAGCCGACTTGATCCAGTGCACCCCGGCCGGGATCAGGCTGCCCATGGTCCGCGCCGTGGTCTGGGCGTCGAAGATGCCGCCGCCGACCATGGTCCAGCCGGGCTGGTAATAGTGAATGTCGGCCGGGTCGATCAGGGCGATGGAGAGGTCGGGCTTGCGCGCCTTCAGCGAGGCCGCGGCCGAAATCCCGCCCGCCCCCGCGCCGACGATCACCACGTCGAAACTGGCGTCGCCGGTGTCGGTGGGCGTCCGCCCGCCATTGGCGATGCGCCGCGCCACGCCGTTCATGTCATAGCCCGCGGCCTTGGTCGCGGCCAGGATCTCGGGCAGGGGGCGGGTCCTGGCCTCGGCCAGCGACCACAGCGTGGCCGAGCGGGTGCCGGTCCGGCAATAGGCCAGCACCGGCCCCGGCAGGTCGCGCAGCGCCGCGCCCATGGCCTCGGCGTCGGTGTCGCGCACCAGACCGGGGGTGACGGGGATATAGCGCGCCTCCATCCCGGCGGCCCGGGCCGCGGCCTCGATCTCGGTGAAACCGGGCTGGTCGGGGGCCTCGGCATCGGGGCGGTTGCAGACGATGGCGCGGAAACCCTGCGCGCGGGCTTCGGCCACGTCGGCCACAGAGATCTGCGGCGCGACCGAAAGCTTGTCGGAAATCTTCCTGGAATCCATGGGTCTTGTCCTTCCGAAGGCAGGGCCGGCGCCCAGCCGGGGCGCGTAAAGAGGCGTCTCAGCTACCGCTTTTGCCGCTGCCGGTCAGTGATCAAGTCACTAGATATACAGAAATTCGGATTTTGGAATATGTTTTTTCGGCCGGGAG
>NZ_JAUCCQ010000138.1:0-10765 GCF_034676075.1 Pararhodobacter sp.
TTCGCGGCTGAAACGCGCCACTGGCGCGTTTCCGAGACGCCGCTCACCCCCCGCCGCTGGTCGCCCGAGGCACGAGGGCGAAACCTCTCAGCTCTGCGCCGTCTGCCGCCAGACCATCGCCCCCAGCAGCCCCAGCCCGACGCAACGCGCCGCCAGCACCAGCGGCTCGACCGACAGCACCGGCGCCGGCCAGAGGACCAGCGCCGCGCCGACCAGTGCCGCCAGCCGCCAGAGCCCCGGGATCGGCGCCAGGAACCAGCCGCCGAAGGCCAGCGTCAGCCCGGCGATCCCAGCCGTGGCCAGCGCCGCCGAGGCGACGATCTCGCCGCCCGAGCCGACCATCAACAGCCCCGGCATCGTCGCAAACAGGAACGGCACCAGCAGCTTGACGAAGCCCAGCCGCACCGCCTCGACCGCCGTCTTGTTGGCGTCCGCGCCGGAAATCGAAGCCGCGGCATAGGCGGCCAGCGCCACCGGCGGGGTGATGGCCGACACCAGCCCGTAGTAGAAGATGAACATATGCGCGACGACCGGTTCCATACCCATGCGGGTCAGGGCCGGGGCGACCAGCACCGCCAGCAACAGATACGCGGCCGAGGTCGGCAGGCCCATGCCCAGGAAGAACGACACCAGCGCCGTCAGGGCCAGGAGCGCCAGCATCGAGCTGCCCGCCAGATCGACGATCGCGCCCGAGAGCATCAGCGCCAGCCCGGTCAGGTTTAGCACGCCGATCACGACCCCCGCCGCCGCGACCGCGGTGACGATGGGCAGCGTGGCGACCAGCGTGTCGCGGCAGACCTGGATCAGGGCGATCAGGCCCACGCGGGTCTCCTTGCGCCAGGGCGAAATGACCAGCGCCACCACCATGCACAGGACGGCTGCCTTGGTCGGCGTGTAGCCCAGGGCGAGGAAGCCGACCAACCCGATCAGCGGCAACAACAGATAGCCGCGTTTCAGCAGGGTTTCCTTGAGCAACGCGAATCCCGCCTGCGGGTCGCGGTCGAGGCCTAGCCGCCCGGCCTCGGCCCAGACGGCGATCATCAGGGCCAGCACATAAAGCAGCCCCGGGATCAGCGCGGCCAGGGCGATGGTCGCGTAGGGGACGCGGATGATCTCAGCCATGAGGAAGGCGGCGGCGCCCATCACCGGCGGCAGGATCTGCCCGGCGGACGAAGCCGCAGCCTCGATGGCGCCGGCCAGCGTGGCGGAATAGCCCGCGCGTTTCATCAGGGGGATGGTGAAGGTGCCCGTCGTCACTACATTGGCCACCGCCGAGCCGTTGATCGTGCCCAGCATGGTCGAGGACAGCGCCGCGGTCAGGCCCGGCCCGCCGCGCATCCGCCCGGTCAGGCCGCGGGCGATGTCGACGAAGACCTCGCCGGTGCCGATCTTCATCAGGAGGCCGCCCAGCAGCGCGAAGAGGAAAATGTATTGCACGGCCACGCCCATCGGCAGGCCGAAGATCCCCTCGGTCGAGAGCATCAGCATCGAGGCCAGCCGCGTCAGCGTATAGCCGCGGTGCCCGTATTCGCCCGGGATCAGGTCGCCGAACATCGCATAGCCGATGGCCAGCGCGACCAAGAGCAGCAGCGCCCAGCCGACCGAGCGGATGATCAAGAGGACCAGCGCCGCCATCAGCCCGGCGAAGATCCACATGTCGAGGTCCTGCGCCATGCCGCCTCGGCGCACGATCTGGGCGTAGCTGTCCCAGATATGCAGCCCCGGCAGCAGGACCACGGGAGCCAGCGCATAGCTGAGCGCCCGCAGCCAGAGCCAGGGGGCCTTGAGCCCGACCAGCAAGAGCCCTCCCGCCGCGACCAGCGAGAAGAACATGGCCCGCAGGATCAGCGCCGTGATCAGGCCGAAATAGGCGCCGTAGATCACCAGCACCGTCGCCGCCACCGCAAGGGTGGCGACGAGGGTCGAGATCAGGGCGGTTTCACGGTTACTGCGCTGCGGCGCTTCCAGCCGCAGCGCATCGATCCAGGCGCTCAGCACCGGCTTACTGCGCCGCGAAATAGGCGTCGGCGCCGGGGTGCAGCGGGATCGGCACGTTGACCGCCGTCTCGGGCGTGATCAGTCGGGCGACACCATGGACCTGCCCCAGCTGGTCGAGGTGGTCGAAGACCGCCGCCATCATCCCCTGAACCAGCGCCGGGTCGGCGTCCTCATGGGTGAAGAGCGTCGCCGGGTCGTTGATGACCAGCGTGTCCTCGGTCACGTCGGGGTAGGTTCCGGCCGGGATCGTGTAGAGCTGGTAGAACGGATATTCCTGCACCATGGCGGCGACCGAGGCGTCGTCCACGCCCAGGAGCACCATGTCCTCCCGCGCGTCGAGGTCGATCAGCGCCGCGACCGGGGCCCCGGCCAGCACCACGGCGGCGTCGACCGTGCCATTGGTCAGCGCATCGACGCCTTCCGAATAGGACAGGTATTGCGCGTTGTTCTCGTCATAGACGCCATAGGCCTGCAGCAGGCGCTCGGCCAGCACCGCGGCGTTCGAGCCGGGCGGGCCCATCGAGATGCGGTGCCCGGCGAGGTCGGCCATCGAGGTGATGCCGGTGCCCGCGGTCGTGGCGATCTGCAGCACGGCCGGATAGAGATAGGCCATCGCCGCGACGGGCTGGGGATCGCCCTCGAAAGCGCCGGTGCCGGTGGCGGCCTCGTAGAGCGTCGAGGACGAGGAGAAGCCCATCTCCAACTCGCCCGCGGCGGTGCGGCGGATGTTCTCGACCGAGGCGCCGGTGACTTCGGCGCGGGCAGTGGTGCCCTCCATGTGTTCGGTGATCAGGTCGGCCATGCCGGCGCCGATCACGTAGAACAGCCCGCCGGTGCCGCCGGTGCCGATCGAGACGCGCTGCTGGGCGGCGGCGGGCAGGGCGACGGCAGCGGCAAGGGCCGCCGCAAGAAGAGTGGCGTGTTTCATCGAAATCCTCCCTAGGGTTGGGGTCGCGGCACCGGACGGGGCCGGTGGCGCGTCGTGCGTGTCAGTCATCCAGATATCGAGGCGCTTGTAAAGCTGACCGGGCAGGGGGCCGGGTGATCGCCCGGCAGGCGGGCAGTCTGGCGACGGGCGGGCTGAAAGGTCAGACGTCAGCGCGTCCAGACCTCGGGGTTGATCATGTGCAAGGGCGTCCCGGCAGCGAAGGCGTTGATCTGGTCATAGATGTCGGAAAATTGCAGGTCCAGATTGTCCTCGGTGACGAAGCCGATATGCGGGGTGGCGATGACCCTCGGGTGATTGACCAGCGGGTCATGCGGATCGGTCAGCGGCTCGCGGTCGAAGACATCGAGGGCGAGGCGGCCGGGACGGTCGCTGGCCAGCGCCGCCTGCAGCGCCCCCGGCGCGACCAGCGCGGCGCGCGAGGTGTTGAGGAAACTGGCGCCGGGCTTCATCGCGGCAAGATCGGCGCTGGTGACGATGCCGCGGGTCTCGGGCGTGAGGCGGATGTGGAGCGAGACGACATCCGAGGTGGCGAAGAAGGCCTCGCGGCTTTCCGGCACCTGTTCGCCCGCCGCTGCGGCCCGGGCACGGCCCTCTGCCGAACCCCAGTATTGCACCCCCATGCCGAAGGCGCGGGCGTAGACCGCCACCTGCCGGGCGATCCGCCCGTAGCCGTAAAGCCCCAGCATCCGCCCGGCCAGGGTCTGCCCCGGTGCCCGCTGCCAGAGCCCGGCGCGCAGGCTGGCATTCTGGTTCAGCAGGTCGCGCGCGCAGGCGATCATCAAGCCGAAGGTCAGTTCGGCGGTGGCGATGGAGGGCGCGTCGGCGCCCATGTCGGAGCACAGGAGCACGCCGTTGCGGGTGCAGGCAGCGACGTCGATATGCGGATAGAGCGAGCGCTGCGAGATCAGTCGCAGCCGGGGCAGCCGGTCCAGCAGCGCCGCGCCGATGGCGGTACGCTCGCGGAACAGAACCAGCGCTTCGGCCTGCTGCAGGCGCTCGGCCAGCGTTGCCGGATCCTCGACATGGTCGGTCCAGATCGTCACCTCATGCTCGGCGAGTTTCGCGAAGGAGGGGAGGCGGCGCAGCGTGTCGTGCCAGTCGTCGAGGATATGGACTTTCATCGCGGACCTTGGATCAGGGGGCGTAGGATGGGCAATATTGCCCATCCTACAAGGGGTTGTCGCCGCGGCACAGGGTCTCAGCGCCCGGCGGCATAGGCCTGCATCAGCCGTGGTGTGGCGGCGGCTTTCATCATCCCGTCGGGCCGGTGGCTGACGGCGGTCAGCCGCCCGGCCGACCAGGGCGCGGCGACCTGCAGCCGGTGGCCGCGGTCGCGGAGCGCCTGCAGCGTGGCGGCGGGGAAGGCCGGTTCGGCCAGCAGATGCGCGGGGGCGAAACCGCGCGGGTCGAAGCTGGCTTGCAGGTGGTCGGTGTGAAACAGCGGCGCGTCGATGGCCTGCTGCAGGTTCATCCCGTGGTGGATGACGCGCAGCAGGAAGGCCACCTGCCATTGGTCCTGCTGGTCGCCGCCCGGCGTGCCATAGGCCAGCCGCGTGCCGTCCGGCGCCCGGGCGAAGCTGGGCGAGAGCGTGGTGCGGGGGCGCTGGCCGGGTTTCAGCGAGGTCGGCAGTCCCTCGTCCAGCCAGAACATCTGCGCCCGGGACTTGAGCGGCATCCCCAGCCCCGGGATCACCGGCGAGGATTGCAGCCAGCCGCCCGAGGGCGTGGCCGAAACCATATTGCCCCAGCGGTCCACCACGTCGAGATGCACGGTATCGCCCGGCTTCTTCAGATGGCCCATGGTCGGCTCGCCCACGCCCGGGCCCCGGTGGCTGTCGCGCCCGGCCAGCCAGTGCTGGCGTTGCCGTGCGGCCCGGGCCAGGGGTTCGGCCCCCGGAATGGCGCCGGGGCGCAGCTCGGTGCTGGCCGCGTCGCCGATCTCGGCCCGGCGCCCAGCGGCATAGGCGGGAGACAGCAGGGTCTCGGCCGGGATGCCGGGCCCGTCGCCGTAATAGGCCTCGCGGTCGGCGAAGGCGAGTTTCAGGGCCTCGGTGGTCAGATGCACGAACGCGGGGCCGAGCGGGTCGAGGTCCGCCAGCGGGTCACCCGCCAGAATGTCGAGAACCTGCAACTGGACCGGCCCCTGCGACCAGAAACCGCCCTTAAAAATCTGCCAATTTGCATGATTTGTGCTGAGCACAGGGTCGTAACTTGCCCGCCATCCGGCCATGTCCTGCCCGGTCAGCACGCCCTTGTGGCGCTGGCCGCTGGCGTCCATGACGCAGGCGTCCCGCAGGTAATCGTCGATGGCCCCGGCGATGAAACCCTGCGCGAAGGCGTCGCGCGCGGTGTCGATCTGGGCCTCGCGCCCCCGCACGCCCGCCACCTCGGCGCAGAGCCTCTGCCATGTGGCGGCGAGGCCGGGGTTGCGGAACAGGGCGCCCGGGGCAGGCACGGCGTCGTGCGGCAGCCAAGTGGCGGCGGACGTCGGCCATTCGGCGCGGAAGAAATCCGCCAGCGCGGCGATCTCGGCGCTGATCCGGGGCAGGAGGGGCACGCCCTGCGCGGCGTAGTGGATGGCGGGGGCCAGAACCTCGGCCAGCCTCCAGGTCCCGTGGTCGCGCAGCATCAGCATCCAGGCGTCGAAGGCGCCGGGGATCACCGTGGCCAGCAGGCCCGAGCCGGGGATCAGGTCCAGCCCCTCGGCCCGGTAATGGGCGATGGTGGCGCCCGCGGGCGCCGGGGCCTGACCGCAGATCATCGTGGGTTCGGCATCGGCATGGGGCCAGATCAGCGCCGGCATGTCACCCAGCGGCCCGTTCAGATGCGGCTCGGCCACATGCAGCGCGAAGCCCATGGCGACGGCGGCGTCGAAGGCATTGCCGCCACGCTCCAGCACCGACATGCCCACGGCGGTGGCGATCCAATGGGTCGAGGCGGTCATCCCGAAGGTGCCGCTCAACTCGGGCCGCGTGGTGAAGGTCATCATCCCTCCTTGCGGTTCACCCGCATCAGCCGGGCCGCGATCGGGGCGCCGGTGATGACCAGCAGGATGCGCAGCACATGGTGCACCACGACATAGCCCAGATCGGCGCCGACGACGATGGAGAGCACGGTCATTTCCGCCTGCCCGCCCGGGGCGAAGGCGAGAAACGCCTCGAGCGGCGGGGCGATGCCCATCAGATGCACCAGTTCCGACATCAGCGCGGCCAGCATCGCCAGGATGACCACGAAGCCGACCCCCGCCAGCACGTCGCGCCGGATCTCGGTCAGGGTGATGCCGGTATAGCCGACGCCGATGGCCGAGCCGATGAAGAACTGCGCCACATAGATCGCCTCGGCCGGGGGGCGGTGGTGGATCAGGCCCATCAGCGACAGCGCGCCGGTGACGATCAGCGGCCCGAGGATCGAGGCACCGAACAGGCCGATCTTCTCGCCCCCCTTCCAGCCGATCAGCGCGGCGGCGGCCATCAGCGCCATCTCGGCCAGGGGCAGGTCGCGGGCCGGTTCGCCGACCGGATGGCTGAGCGAGGCGCCGAAGACATGGACGATGAAGAAGGGGGCGACGGTGACGATGATCAGCACGCGGGTGGCGTGGATCAGCGACAGGGTGCGGGGATTGGCCCCGGCCTCGATCCCGAAGACGATCATGTCCTGAAGCCCGCCGGGCATGGCCGAATACCAGGCGGTGGCCGGATCATAGCCCATGCGGCGGAAGAAGGGCACGCCGATCAGCCCGATCAGCCCGATATAGAGCGGGATCAGCGCCACCGAGGCCAGCATCGACGGCAGCGAGGCGATCAGCGCCGGGGTCAGCGTGGCGCCCACCGCGACCCCGAGGATAGTGCGCGCGCCGACGCCGATCTGCCCGGTGCCCCTGAGCGGCAGGCCGATCAGCGCCGCGATCAGGCAGGCGAACATCGGCCCGAACAGGAAGGGCAGCGGCAGGTGCAAGAGCCAGAAGGCCAGCACCCCCAGCAGGGACAGGGCAAGGGTCAGAAGGCTGCGCTGCAGGGGCGGCAGCGAGGCGACGAGGCGCGACATTTTGGGCCTATGAAGAACGGTTGTTGTGGCCTATTGTATACCAGTGGATGCAATCTGCAAGGTGCACATGCGAAATTCCGATCCGAACCCCGATCTGCCGCAGGGACAGGACGCCTATCGCCGTCTGTTGCTGGAGATCCGCGCGGGCGCCCTCAAGCCCGGCGACCGCCTGCTGGAGGTGGAACTGGCCGGCCGTCTGGGCATCAGCCGCACCCCGGTGCGCGAGGCGATCCGGCAGCTGGAGGCCGATGGCTTGGTGGTGCATGTGCCCCGCGTTGGCGCGGCGGTGCGGGGGCTCGATCCGGGCGAGGTGACGGAGCTTTACGAAATGCGGGGCGTGCTGGAAGGGACAGCGGCGCGGCTGGCGGCGCGGGCGGCCTCGGAGGTCGAGCGGCAGGAGCTGGCGGCGATCAACGCCGAGATGGCGGCGGCGCTGGGCGATCCGCCACGGATGTACGAGCTGAACCGCCAGTTCCACGCGGCGCTGCTGGATGCGGCGCGCAACCGCTATCTGGCGCGCTCGGTCGCGGGATTGCAGAAGACGCTGCTGCTGCTGGGCCCGACGACGCTGGAGGGCGAGGAGCGGGCGCGCGGCGCGATCGAGGAACATGCCGAGGTTCTGGCGGCGCTCGATGCCCGGGACGAACTGGCGGCCGAACAGGCAATGCGGCGGCACGTGGCCGCGGCGCATGCGGTGCGGCTGCGGCAATTCCGCAGCCGCCCGGCCGACGACGTGCCGGATTAAAGGCCGCGGATCTGCGCGGCGATGCGCCGGGCGATGGCGGCGTGATGGCGCTCGGGCAGGCAATGGCCGGTGTCTGGCAGCACCATCAGTTCGGCCTCTGGGATGCCCTCGGCCAGTGCCTCGCCATTCGGCAGAGGCAGGATCGGATCGCTGTCGCCGTGGATCACCAGCGTCGGGCAGGAGATGCGGCGGAAGGCGCCGGTCCAATCCTCGATCACCGACAGCGTGGCATGGTTGAACATGCTAGCGGGGCTCCGGGTGCGGGCCAGCACGCGGTCGACGCGCGTCGCCTCGGCCTCCGCGTCGAAATCCGCCCCGGCGCAGAGGCGTTCGGTTTCCAGCAGAAAGGCGGCGACGGCGGTGCGGTCGGTCCAGTCGAGCGTACCAAGGGCGCCGAAATGCGAAAGGAACGCCTCGGACAGGCCGGGCAGGTCCGGGCCATCCCAGCCCAGCGGTTCCGAGGCGATCAGCGTCAGCGAGGCCACGCGCCCGGGCCAGCGCAGCGCCGCCATCTGCGCCAGATAGCCGCCCAGCGACATGCCGACCACCGGCGCGCGCGGCAGCTCGAAAGCATCGAGCAGGGTGAGGATATCGCCCGCCAGAGTCTCGACCGTGTAGCTGGCCTCGCCCGGCGGCAGGGTGGTCGAGCCGCCGGTATCGCGGTGGTCGAAGCGGATCACCCGCAGGCCCTGAGCCGCCAGCGTCCGGCAGAAGGCGTCGGGCCAGCCGAGCATCGAGGCCGTGGCCCCCATGACCAGCAGAAGCGGCGGATCCTCGGGGTCGCCGAAACTCTCGGCGGCGAGGGTGAGCGTGTCCTGGGTGACACTATGTGCGGTCGGTTCTTGCATGGCGGAAGGATAGTGCGGGGGCGGGGCAGAGCAAATCCCCTCGTCGCCCGTCCCTTGCGGTGTTAAGGAACGCCCAGACAGCGGAGCGCCCTCATGATTGCCGTGATCCTCACCACCCTGCCGATCTATCTGACGATCATCGCGGGCTATATCGCCTTTCGCAGCGGCTATCTGCAGGCCGCGCATGTCCCGGCGCTGAGCCAGTTCACGCTGAAGGTCTGCCTGCCGGCGCTGATCCTGTTCGCCATCGCCCTGCCGCATGGCGAGGTCGGGCTGAACCTGCCGTTCCTGCTGGCCTATGCCGGGGGCTCGCTGCTGACGCTGGGGCTGGGCTATGCGCTGCTCAGGGTGAAACTGGGGCTGGAGCGGCAGCAAAGCTGGGTCTTGGCCCTGGGGATGGCCACGTCGAACTCGGGCTTTCTGGGCTTTCCCATCGCCAGCCTCGTCTTCGGCGAACAGGGCGCCGTGGTCTTTGCCATGACCATGGTGGTGGAGAATGTGCTGATCATCCCGCTGGCGACGATCCTGGCGCTGCTGGCGGGCGGGAGCGAAAAGGGGCTGGGCGCGCTGATCCGGGGCGCGACGAAGCCGATGCTGCGAAACCCGCTGCTGATTTCCGTGGTGGTGGCGCTGGCCGTGCGGTTCACCGGCCTGCCGCTGGGGCAGGCGGGCGAGCGCGCGATCTCGGCCCTGGCGATGGCGGCGGCACCGGTCGCGCTGTTCGTGATCGGCGGCACGGTGGCGGGCATGTCGGTCAGCGGGCATTGGCCGCGGGCGATCTCGGTCGCGGGGGTGAAACTGCTGCTGCATCCGGTGCTGGTGGCGGCGGCGCTGATCCTGATTCCGGGCGTCCCGGTCGAGCTGGTGCCCGTCGGCATCCTCTTTGCCGCGCTGCCGATGGTCACCGTCTTCCCGATCCTCGCCGCGCCCTTCGCGCAGCGCGAGGTGGCCTCGACGGCACTGATCGTGACCACGCTGGCCTCGGTGGTGACGGTGACCCTGGTGCTGGCCAGTCTGACCTGATCTGTTGCGCGACGCCCCTCCGGCTGGCACTGTGTGCGCTAACAGGGAGGGGTTCGTGATGCGCATGTCGGGCGTTGTGCTGGGGGTCGTGGCCTTGGCGGGAATCGCGGCGGCGGCCAGTGACGCGCCGCCCGCGCTGCCCCGGGCGCCGAGTGACGCGGATTTCCGCCCCGTGCGGATCGAGGAGGCGCGGCTGGGGCAGTTGCTGTTCTACGATCCGATCCTGTCGGGCAACCGCGAGGTCGCCTGCGCCACCTGCCACCATCCGGCCTTCGGCACCTCGGACGGGCTGTCCCTGGGGCTGGGCGACGGCGGGCGGGGGCTGGGGCCGCGGCGGGTCGCCGATCCCGACAACCTGCCCGAGGAACGCGTGCCGCGGAACGCGCAGGCTTTGTGGAACCTCGGCGCGCTCGAATACCGCTCCATGTTCCATGACGGGCGGGTCGAGGTCGACCCAAGCCGCCCCAACGGCATGCGCACGCCTTTGGATGAGGACATGCCGGTCGGTTTCGCCTCGATGCTGGCGGCGCAGACCATGTTTCCCGTGGTCTCGCCCGACGAGATGGCCGGGCATTATCAGGAGAACGAGATTTCCACGGCGGTGCGGCTGGGCATGATCTCGGGTCCGGACGGCGCCTGGGCGCGGCTGACGGCGCGGGTGGCGGCGGTGCCGGAGTATGCGGCGCTGTTCGCTGAGGTCTATCCGGAGGTGGCGGCGGGGCGGCCCATCGCCTTCACCGATATCTCAAACGCCATCGCCGCCTTCATGGAATTCGAGTTCCGCTCGGATACTGCGCCCTTCGACGCGGTGCTGCGGGGCGAGGCGACCATGGCGCCCGAGGCGGCGGCGGGGATGGCGCTGTTCTATGGCGAGGCGGGGTGTTCGACCTGTCACGCCGGGCCGTTCCTGACCGACCACGGCTTCCACGCCATGGGCGAGCCGCAATTCGGCCCCGGCAAAGGCGCAAGGTTCGAGACCCATCACCGCGACGAAGGGCGGTTCCGGGTGACGGGGCAGGCGGGCGATTGGTACGCCTTCCGCACACCGGCGCTGCGCAACGTGGCGCTGACCGCGCCCTATGGCCACAGCGGGGCGCATCGGACGCTGGCCGGGTTCCTGGCGCATCACACCGATGGCGGGGCGGTGGCGGACTACGA
>NZ_JAUCCQ010000139.1:0-10692 GCF_034676075.1 Pararhodobacter sp.
TCTCCATGATCGGCTTCTTCTGCGCCTCGCGCGCGATTTCGATATCCGTTTTGAAGCTCATGGTCTTTCTCTTCCTGTCGGTTTTCTGGGCACGGGAACCACCCGGGCAGGGGCGGCGTTATTCCTTATGCTCAATCTTTTTTCTTATCAGTCAACACAGAATCGGGCGGGGAACGACGGAACAGCACGGATTTTTTGCCGGGCCCCTCGCGGCAAAACAGGAGATTCCGGCCTGAAAACAAAGGCTTCCAGACCGGGAAAAAGGCCGGCCCCGCAGGGCCGGCAGGGGCATCTTCGGAACCGGGGGGACTGGTTCAGTTCCGCAGATAGGCGGCCATGCTGTCGTCCAGCGCATCCTTCCAGGGCGTGTGGTGGACGGGCGCCATGGTGCCGGTGATGACCGATTTGTAGGAATTGTTGCGGAAGCCCATGATGTCTTTCATCTTGTGCTTCTTCCACTCGAAGAAGGCCTCGCAGGCGCCGTCGATGTCGAAGCTGGGGTAATCCGTCTCGGCCACCAGTTCCTTGACGTAATCGGCCTGGTACTTGATGGCGTATTTGGTGTCGTCCGAGGCTTCCTCGCGCTCTTCGCGCTCCTTCACATCGGCCAGCATCGCCGCCTTGTCGGCGGGCAGGGCGATCTTGCCCATGATCGCATCGCGGGCCCACCAGGCCTGCGCGTCGAACATGTTGAAGGTGAACCACTGGTCCTGCATGCCGAGATAGAAGAGCTTGGGGTTATGCACCCAGACCACGCCCTTGTAGAGGTCGGCGGTCGCCAGCCGGTTCTTGGTCTTCAGCCGCAGATCGTCGGGCAGGAAGTTGAAGAAATGCTTGTAGCCGGTGCACAGGATGATGGCGTCGATCTTCTTGGTCGAGCCGTCCTTGAAATGGGCGGTGTTGCCCTCGACCTTGACCAGCGCGGGCTTTTCTTCCCAATTGTCGGGCCAGGCGAAACCCATCGGTGCCGAGCGGTAGCAGCTGGTCACTGATTTCGCGCCGTATTTCCAGCATTGCGAGCCGATGTCCTCGGCCGAATAGGACGAACCCATCACCAGGATGTCCTTGCCCGCGAATTCACGCGCGTCGCGGAAGTCGTGGGCATGGAGCAGACGGCCGTTGAAGCTTTCGAACCCCTCGTAATAGGGGATGTTCGGGGTCGAGAAGTGACCCGAGGCGACGATCACGTTGTCGAAGTCCTCGCTATAGACATAGTCCTTCTTGTGGTCGTGCAGGGTGATGGTGAACTTGCCGGTGTCGTTGTTGTATTCGACCCAGCGCACCACGGTCGAGAAGCGGATCCAGTCGCGGACCTGCGCCTTCTTCACCCGGCCCTCGATATAGTCGAAGAGCACGGCGCGTGGCGGGTATGAGGCGATCTGCTTGCCGAAATGCTCCTCGAAGGAATAATCGGCGAATTCGAGGCCCTCTTTCGGGCCGTTGGACCACAGGTAGCGGTACATCGAGCAATGCACCGGCTCGCCGTGCTCGTCGAGACCGGTCCGCCAGGTGTAGTTCCACAGGCCGCCCCAGTTGTCCTGCTTCTCGAAGCAGACGATCTCGGGGATTTCCTCACCCTTGGCGGCGGCGGATTGGAAGGCGCGCAGCTGCGCCAGACCCGACGGCCCGGCACCAATGATGGCGACGCGTTTCTTGCTCATGAAGGCACTCCCTAGTCGGTTTGTAATTGGTTCTCAGTGGTCCATACCAAAGTACGCAGACACCGGACCAAATTGTCAACAATTATTCACCCCAGGCATATAATTTCGTTACCAGGAAGATAATTTCTCTTTTGACTTCAAGGGTTAGGGTGGTAGGAATTGGTATGCTAAACTCCAGTTTCGCCCACCGCATGGCGGTGACCTCACTTTTCCCCCAGAACCGAGTCGGCATGAACGAGCCGGTGAAGATCGGTTTTCTGGCGCCGCTGACCGGGCCGGTCAGTTCCTGGGGGTTGCCGGGGCTGCACGGCTGCCGGCTGTGGGAGGATTGGCTCAACCGCGCCGGGGGCATGCTGATTGGCGGGCGCCGCTATCCGGTGTCGATCGTGCCCTTCGATTGCGGCTACGATCCCGAGCAGGCGATGGAGGGCGCGCGGCATCTGGTGCGCAACGAACAGGTGCGGCTGCTGATGATGCTGGGCGGCGACACCTTCACGCCCTGCCGCACTTTCCTCAACGACAACAAGGTCCTGACCTCGACCCTCCTGCCCAGCGACCTGTCGCCCGACACCCGCTACCTGATTGCCCCGTCCGAGGTGCACCCGCTTTACAACGTGACCGGCGTGGACTGGCTGTCACGCACCCGGCCCGGCATCCGCAAGGTGGCTCTGTGCAGCCAGAAGGATGCGCTGGGTCTGCCCTCGGTCGCGACCTACCGCGCCGCCTTCGAGGCCGCGCAGATCGACGTGGTCAAGGACATCGCCTACGACCCGGCCGAAACCGATGTCGCCAGCATCGTGCAGCCGATGCTCGATTCGGCGCCCGATCTGCTGTGCTGGTGTACCAGTTACACGCCGATGGTCCACGCGATGACCGAATACGCCCACAAGATGGGCTACCAGGGCGAGATCTTGTCCTGCACGCTGGACAACTATCAGCGACTGGTTGCGCGGACCTCGGTCGACTTCATGGACGGCGCGATCTTCCAGTTCCCCGATTTCGACGACCCCAAGCTGGCCAAGAAAGCGTTCTTCTTCAACCGCCCCAGCACCTTCTTCAAGGAATACAACGCCCGCTATCCCAACAGCTGGAGCGCGGTGAGCTGGGAATACGTGGCCATACTGGACCTGTGGCACGCGGCGGTGGAAAAGGTGGGATCGGTCAACCCGGTCTCGGTGCTGAACACGATGAAGCACATGGACACCACGCCCCATGCCTTTGGCTCGGCCCGCTGGTGGGGGGAAAGCGTCTTCGGCATCGACAACGCGCTGATCGGCGACTGGCCGGTGGTGACGCTGCAGGACGGAAGGGCGCGGATTGCCGAATTCGGCTCGATCCCCGCCTGGCTGGAGAAGCACGAACCCTTGCTGCACCGGCATCTGGGCCAGGTCGGCCAACTCTGGCAGCAGCGGCTGGAGAGCGCCGGCCAGAAGACCGGCCTCACCTCGCGGCAGGTCGACAGCTGAGGCGCCGAGGCCCGGCCGTCACCCGTCGTGCAGGAACAGCTTCTGCTCCTCGACCAGATGCAGCTTGGTGATCTCGACCGCGGCCTCGACGTCGCGGGTGGCGATCGCGTTGAAGAGCGAGTTGAACCGGGTCTGGTATTCCTGGATCCGGTCGGGCGTCAGATGCTTGCGCATCAAGGCGGTGCGGAAGGATTGACGGCAGACCTCGATCGTCAGCTCATAACAGGATTCCAGCAGCGGGTTGCGCGTGGCCTGCGCGATGCGGCGATAGAATTCCTCTTCGCTGCGGATGAATTCGTTGAGGTCGGTGCGCACCGCCTCGATCCGGGCGACGGTCTGCGCCAGTGCATCCAGCTCGCGCGGGGTCATGTTCATCACCGCCAGCCGCGTCATCTCGGGCTCGATGATCGAGCGCACGATGAGGTGGTCCAGCGGGCTGGTCCTTTCGCCGATGGAATCGGGCGAGGGGGTCTCGGGCCGGGCCGATTGATAGATCACGAAGCTGCCGCTCCCCTGTCGGCGACGGATCAGCTTGCGGGTCTCAAGTACGTCCAGCGCCTCGCGCACGGTGTTGCGCGATACCCCCAGCTCGGCCGCCAGAGCCCGTTCGCTGGGCAGGCGGGAATCAGGGGGGTATTCGCCCGAACGGATCCGCGCATAAAGCGTGTCGATCACGATGCGGACGGTCTCGCCGACGGTTTGACCGTTGGGCAGCTCCGCGGTGGGCAAAGACGTCATGATGGATCTACTTTGAGACGGTACAGGACCTAGACTTGCACAAAGCATAAGCAGGGGTCCGGCAAGCCACAAGCGCGACCCGACGAATAGTGAAGGCCCCGGCGAAACCGGGGCCTCCGACGTCGCGTTCAGGCGCCGCGCGGCGTGTCGGCATGGGTGACGACATCGGGCTCAAGACCCCAGCGGACGATGTCCAGACCCTTGATCTGATCCTCGTCCGAGACCTTCAGCCCGGTCGTGGCCCGCAGGATGACCGACAGAACCAGCCCGGTGACGACGCCCGCGCCGATGCAGGTGACGATCCCCGCGACCTGCATCAGAAGCGAGATCTCGCCATGCTGGAAGGCATAGATGCCTTCCTCGATGCCCAGATAGCCGCCGCGCGGGGTGCCCGCCTTGAAGATCCCGACCAGCAGCATGCCCAGGACGCCGCTGCCCAGGAACAGCGGGAACAGCTTGTGCTCGTCGATGCCGCGCTTCAGCGTGAACTCGTAGACCGCATAGGAGGCGAGCGGCGCCACGAGGCCGACGAGGAACGCCTGCCACGGCAGCCAGACGTCAAAGCCCGGTGCCCCGGCCACATAGCCCGCCAGCGGGCCGAGCAGCGTGTAGGCATAATTCCGGGTGCGGTAGGCCAGCAGCAGGCCGGTGATGGCCCCGCCCGCCCAGACCAGCGCGTAGTTGCTCAGCGCGATGCCGACGCTGGTATCGGCCATGGTCACGCTGACCGCATGCGCCTCGGGGTCGAAGAAGAAGAGGCAGGACATGATCACCATCGGCAGACCGGCGAAGATGATCATCAGGCCCGGCGCGCAAAGCCCGATGCTGGGGGCGAGATAGGCGCGCACCTCGGGATGCGGTTCCATCATGCCGGGGCGCTTGCCCATCTGGGCATTGAGCACCAGCGCGATGCCCGCCGGGAACATATAGACGAAGCCCACGCCGAAGAAGTCGTGAAAGCCCAGGTTGGTGAGCGGCCCGACCGAGCCCCAGGTCACCCAGCTGAGCACCGACGAGCCCAGAGTCGCGACGATGCAGGTGATGTAATAGGCCGAGGGCTTCATCCGCTCGGAAACCGAAAAGTGCAGCAGGATGTTGATGATCCCGGCAAAGACCGCCAGGAAGAAGATGAAGATCTGGAACGTGTTCAGCCCGGGGAAGATCGCCGGATCGAGGTGTTGGGCCATCGCGTTGGTCAGGTTGCCTCCCAGCCACCAATCCTTGAGCGAGTCCATCATCGTCCCGTCGACCATGATATAGTATTGCCCGGCCCAGAAGCCGAAGCCGATCATGTAATAGGTCGCGAAGCCCAGAAAGAAGCCCAGCGTCTTTTCGATGGTCGAGTTGAACAGGCTGCGGCGCCGAGCCGTGCCCGCGTCGATCAGCAAAAGGCCGACAACGACCAGGATCGCGCCCACGGTCCCGGATGCGTAAAGCACGTTCTGTACCAATGAATTCAATGTCACCTGTTCCGCGTAGAACGCGGTTGTATCGACGGACATTAGTTCCTCCCTCTTCTGTCCCTGCGTGTTCCGCCGGCTTTTCTTCGCGGCTTTCGGGCTGCAAAAGGACAAACGTCGAGAGGCGCCTGCCACCGATCGGAGATAGTACCAATTTAGACCTGTTTGGGTCCTCCTCGACCCAACGAAATCATGTCCGAGAACTGGCTCTTTTCAAACATATTTTTGAAACTAAAATTTCCTTAACGATTACAGGTACGTAAGAACACAAGTGCAATAATATTCCCAACAGGAAAGAACCACTTGCGACCAGATCGCCCAGGTGATCCGCAGAATCACAGGGCCACTTCACCCGTCGAGTCGCGAAACCAGCCGACAAGAAAGGCGCCCTCCGGTTGCGGAGGGCGCCTGTGTCTGCGGGTCATCTGCGCGGGGGAGAGGCGGTTCAGAGGGGGGCGAGACGATGGAAACGCGACTGTTCATAAAGCAGGGCCGCGCCTTCGGCCTCGCTGATATCGGTGATCTGGCCGATGAAGATCTGATGCGTCCCGGCCTTGAGGCTCTCTGCCACCTCGCAGGAGAAGGCGACCCGTGCATCGGCCAGTACCGGCAACCCCTGCGCATCCGGGCGCCAGTCGCCGAGCGCGAATTTCTCCTCGCCCGTCGCGCCGCCCATCCCGGCAAAGCGCATCGCCACGTCACCCGAAGGGTCCGGCAGAAGGTTCACGGCGAAGCGCCCGGTCTCCAGAATGCCCTGGCAGGTGCCGGTCGCCCGGTTGACGCAGACCAGCAGGCTGGGCGGGTCGGCGGTGACCGAACAGACCGCCGTGGCGGTGATGCCGCGCCTTCCCTGCGGGGTGAGCGTGGTGATGATCGTCACCGCGCCCGGGAACCGCGCCATGGCGGACCGGAATTGACCGGGATCGACGGACATGCCCATGCTCCCCTCCCTTGCTCAGGCGGCCTTCAGTTCGGCCAGATAGACCGAGGCGGCGGCCGGATCGGCGAACCACGGGAAGAAATCGCGCGGATCGTCGAAGCCGTTAGCGATGCGATGGGCAAGCCGCGGCTCGACGCAGGCGGTGCCCATGATCTCCAGGATGAAGGGCGGCGGCGGGGCCAGCATCATGTTGGTCCAGTTCACCACCCATTGCGCGTAGTCCCAATAGGCGTCGAAGGTGCCCTGCATCCAGGCGGCGTCGAAGGGCCGGTCGCCATGATCGAGGATGCGCTTGAGGTAGACCCGGGCCGCCTTGGCCGCGTTGTTCGAGCCCTGCCCGGTGATCGGATCGTTGAGGCAGACGGCATCGCCCAGCCCCAGCACCCGCGCGCCCGAGGGCAGCGTGCCGATGGGCTTGCGCACCGTCGGCGGAAAGCGGCCGGCGAGGATGCCGTTGTCATCGGTCAGGCTCAGGTTGCGGCAGCGTTCGGCTTCCCACGGAAGGAAGGTGTTGAGGATCGACAGCGAGGTTTCCAGATGCTGCTCGGGGCTCTTCACCTCCGCCCAGCAATCCATCGGGCCGCCGGGCACCCCCTCGAACACCATGATGTCGCAGGGGCCCGTGGTCGTCAGCGCCGGGAAGACGAAATACTCGCCCACGCCGGGGATCAGGTTGAAGTTCACCGCCGAATACTCGGGCCGCGGGGTCATGCCCTTCACATAGGTCAGCGCCAGCGCCCGCTGCGGCCGGTCATAGGGGGACTTCGTCGCATCGCGCTCGAACATCTTGCCGACATCGCCCTTGCCCGAGGCGACGATGACCAGATCGTCCTCCCGCGCGTAAAGCTCCATGTCGGCAATGCCCGCTTCCTTCAGCACCAGCCGCCCGCCCAGCTTCTCGAACTCGGCCATCCAGCGCGGGATCTTCACCCGCTGGTCGACCGAATAGGCGTTGCGGTCGAGGCGCGAGGCCCAGTCGACCGCCTTCGCCCCCGGCAGTTCGGGATGGGGCACGGCAAAGCTGATGCCCTCGACCGGCGGGCAATGGTCGGTCCAGAAATCGATGCCGAGGGCGCGCTCGGCCTCGATGGCGTCGCCGAACATGCATTGGCTGGACAGGACCTTGCCCGTCGCCATGTCCTGCGCGTCACGGTTCTGTACCACGCGCACCTGATAGCCCTGTTGCAGGAGCCCGATGGCCAGTTGGAAGCCCGACTGGCCGCCGCCGACAATGGTGATCTTTCTCATGGTCTTCTCCCTGTTGTTCTTTGTTATTCCATCAGTTTCGGGATCGCCGGGACGGCCTGTTCCGGGCCCATGGCGGTATAGCCGCCATCGACGCGGATATCCGTGCCGGTGATGAAGCTCGCCTCGTCCGAGCAGAGGAAGAGGACGGTGCTCGCCACTTCCTCGGGGTTGCCGGTGCGACCCAGCAGGTGAAAGGGCGCGGCCACGGCATCGGTCTTGGCGCGGTCGCCGCCGGTCAGCTGGTCCATGATGTTGGACCAGGTCCAGCCGGGGCTCACGGCGTTGACGCGGATGCCCTCGGGCGCGAGGTCCATCGCCTGATTGCGGGTGAGCTGCAGGATCGCCGCCTTGCTGACCGGATAGAGCCAGCGCCCGGTCTGCGCCACACGGGCCGAGATCGAGCCGAAATTCACGATGGCCCCCTTGGTCGCCGCCAGATCCTTGCGCGCGGCCTGCATCAGCATAACCGAACCAACGAGGTTCACGTCCAAGGCTTCCAGCCATTCCGACCGGGGCGAGTCGGCACCGTTGTCGAGATAGGAGCAGGCGACGTTGACCAGAAAGTCGATCCGTCCGTAAGCGTCGCGCGTCGCCTGTACCAGCGCCGCGATATCGTCGTCGCTGCGCAGGTCGCAGCGGGTGAAACCGACGCCTTCGGCAACCATTGCCTGCCCGGCCTCGGCGTCGATATCCGCCACCATGACCCGCACGCCCGCCTCGCGGAACGCGGCCACCACGGCCCGCCCGATCTTGGTTGCGCCGCCCGGAACGATGGCGACCTTGCCGTCCAATCCCCGCATGTTCTTCCCCTGTTGTGCCTTGTTTGACAGGTACTCTGGCAGGGTCGGCGGGGGTGACTATCCGCGCAGCACACGGATTATCCGAAAAACGAAAAAACCTTCATCCCACCGTAAAAATATGTGCAGACGCATGTATCCGGTGTTAGCCTTTGCAGGTCCCCGGCCCTGGAGGCTGTCATGGCGAATCCTGCTGCGGTCCCGCTGGCCGCCCACGCGCTGTTTCATACCCACGACCTTGACGAGGCACGCGAGCGCGTCGCCTCCGTCTTCTGCCCGCATCGGCTGGACCGGATCGGCAAGGGTGCGTTCGACGCCTGCCACCATCACCTCAGGGGCGAGCGGCTGTCCCTGAACTACATTGCCTACGGCACCAAGACCCTGATCGCCCCGGGGGAACTGCGGGATTTCTATCTGGTGCAGGTGCCGCTTTCGGGCGCCGCGGCGATCCGCAACGGGGCGGATACCTATGTGTCGGACCCGGCGCGCGCGGCGGTGCTGAACCCGCATCACGCGACGACGATGATCTGGGACGGCGACTGTCGACAGGTGCTGCTGCAGATCGACCGGCAGGCTCTGAATACCCACCTGGCCGGTCTGATCGCCGGGCGGCCGGATCGGCCGCTGACCTTCACCGGATCGTTCGATCTGACCAGCCAGCGCGGCGCCGCGCTGAAAGCGCTGCTCCTCTATCTGGTGACCGAGGCCGACGCGGGCCGTCCGGTGCTGCGCCCCGGCAGCCTGCTGGGGCGGCAGATCGAAAGCACGCTGATGACCGGCCTCTTGGAAGCGCATCGGCACAATTTCTCCGACGCGCTGAGCCATAGCCGCGGCCCCGCCCCCCTGCCCCGCATGGTCCGTCAGGCCGAGGACTACATGCTGGCCCATGTCGACCAGCCGATCGCCCTCGAGGATGTGGCGCAGGCGGTCGGCGTCAGCGCCCGGACCCTGCAGCTGGCGTTCCGCAAGTTCCGCGACACCACGCCCATGGCCTTCCTGCGCGACGCGCGATTGGACCGGGCGGATGCCGATCTGCGCGCGGCGCTTCCCGGCAGCAGCGTGACCGAGATTGCCACGCGCTGGGGCTTCGGCCATTTTGGCCGCTTCGCCGGGATCTACCGCGCGCGCTTTGGCTGCACGCCGCGGCAGACCTTGCAGGACGCGCTGGCCGACCGCTTCGTCAGCTAGCGCGCTGGAACCAGGGTTTTTTCGGGTCGGGCTCGGGGATCGCCTCCAGCAATTCGCGTGTATAGGCAGCCTGCGGCGCGGCGAAGAGCGCCTCGCAGGCCGCATCCTCGACGATCTCGCCCTGATAGAGCACCAGCACCCGGTCGCAGAGGCGGCGGATGACGCTCAGATCGTGGCTGATGAAGGCCAGCGTCAGGTTCATCTCGCGCACCAGATCCCGCAGGATCGACAGGACCTGCGCCTGACTGGACACATCGAGGCCCGAGACGATCTCGTCCGCCAGAATGAAGTCCGGCCGGAGCGCGATGGCCCGGGCGATGCCGACCCGCTGGCGCTGCCCGCCGGACAGCTCATGCGGGAAGCGCGCGCCGAAACTGCGCGGCAGGCCGACACGCTCCAGCGCCTCCAGCGCCCCCTCGCGCGGGTTGGGCCTGCCGTGCAGCGACAGCGGCGCGGCGATGATCCGGGCGACGGACATGCGCGGATTGAGCGAGGACATCGGGTCCTGAAAGATCATCTGGAAGCGGTGCCTGAGCGGCCGCAGTTCGGCTTCCGGCAGGTGAGTCAGGTCGGTCCCGTCGAAGGTGACGCGCCCGCCGGTCGGCTCCAGCAGCCGCACCAAGGCCCGGCCCAGCGTGGACTTGCCCGAGCCCGAGCCGCCGACGATGCCCAGGACCTGGCCCCTCGGAATGGTGAAGGACATGCCTTTCAGGATCTCGATCCGGGGCGCGGCACCGAACAACGGCTTGCGGGTCATGTCGGGCAGCGACAGGCGCAGATCCTCGACGCGGTAGAGATCGCTCATGAATGCCACCTTTGGTCGGCTTCGGCCACCGCGCGGCGGGCCTCGGCGATCACCGCCTCGGGGACCGGGGTCAGGTCCGCCGTGGGATCGGTGTGCCGGGGGGTCGCGGCCAGCAGGGCGCGGGAATAGGGATGCAGCGGCGCCTCGAAGAAAGCGCCGACCTCGGCCTCTTCCATCACCAGCCCGCCATAGAGAACGGTCAGCCGCTGGCAGATTTTCGACACGACCCCGAGGTCATGCGTGACGAACAGAAGCGCGGTGCCATGGCGTGCCTGCATCTCGAAAATCAGCTTCAGGATCTGCTTCTGCACCGTCACGTCCAGCGCCGTCGTCGGCTCGTCCGCGACGATCAGCCGGGGTTCCGCCGCGAAGGCCGAGGCGATCAGCAC
>NZ_JAUCCQ010000140.1:0-10646 GCF_034676075.1 Pararhodobacter sp.
CCGGTCGCCCGAGGCACGAGGGCGAAACCGCTCCTAGCCCGAGGTCGCCCTGAGCGGGATCACCCCGCCGCGGGGCTGGGGACGGCGGCGGCCGCGTTCGGCGATCAGCGAGCCCAGCACGCTGCGCAGCCGGTCCAGCTGCAGGGGCTTGGTCATGCAATCGTCGAAGCCCGCCTGCAGATAGCCCTCCACCTGATGCGACATCGCATTGGCGGTGAAGGCGACGATCGGCAGCAGCGTGGCGGGCGGCCGGGCGCCGGGCGCGGTCGCCCGCTCGGCTTCCCGGGCGCGGATCTGGCGCAGCACCGAGACACCGTCCAGATCCGGCATCGAGATGTCGAGGATCACCAGGTCGAAATCCTCGCGCTCATAGGCCCTGAGCGCCTCGGTCCCGTCGGGCACCAGCACCGCGGCGATGCCAAGCTGTCCCATCATCGCGCCCAGGATCATCCGGTTGGTGCGGTTGTCGTCGGCGGCCAGCACCCGCAGCCCCTGCAGGTCGGACGATCCGGTGACAACGGCGGGGTCGGGCGCGGCGTAGCGGATCTCGGGCATGTCGGTGCGCGGCACCGGCAGGAAGATATGCACCTCGGTGCCCTTGCCGATGGTCGATTTCAGCTCGATCGTGCCCTGCATCATCTCGACCAGGCGGCGGACGATGGGCATGCCCAGTCCGGTGCCGCCGAAGCGCCGGGCGATGGAGCTGTCGGCCTGGCTGAATTCCTCGAACACCTGCGCCATCTGCGCCTCGGTCATGCCGATGCCGGTGTCGCGGATCCGCAGGGTGACGCCCCGGGGCGAGGTGCAGTCGATATCCACCCCGACCGAGCCGGTCTCGGTGAACTTGACGGCGTTCGAGATGACATTGTGCAGGATCTGCAGGATGCGGTGGGGGTCGCCCAGCCGCGCGCCCTGGCCATCGCCGGTCAGCGTGACGCCGAACGAGATCTTCTTCTCCGAGGCTTTCAGCGTGTGCACCGATTCGATGCGCTGGGCCAGATCGGTCGGGATGAAGGGCACCGTCTCGATCTCGAGGAGGTCGGCCTCAATCTTCGACATGTCCAGCAGGTCGTTGATGATGCTCAGCAGCAGCGCGCCCGAATCGTGCATCACCTTGACCATGCGGCGCTGGTCGGCGTCGCTGACCAGCCGCTCCAGCACTTCCGCCACGCCGAGGACGCCGTTCAGCGGCGTGCGCATCTCGTGGCTCATCTTGGCCAGGAAATTCGACTTGGCGGCATTGGCGCGGTTGGCTTCCTCCAGCGCTTCCTGCCGTTCGCGGTCGGCGTGGACCTGGTCCGTGACGTCGAGCACCGCATAGACCACCCGCGCGGTCGAGGTCTCACCCCCCACCACCGGCGCGGCATGCACCGAGCAATAGCGCAGCCCGTCCGGGCAATGCAGCGCGAAGCGTTCGGCGGGCCAGGGCTGGCCGGTGGCGATGGTGTGGTCGAAGGGCGTGTCGCCCTTGACATAGGGCGTGCCGTCCTCGCGCGTGTAGCGCCAGCCGTCGTCGTCGTGGCGCTTGCCGATCATCTGTTCCAGCGAGACGCCCATCACCGTGACGGCCGCGTCATTGGCGAACTGGATCACGCCCTCTTCGTCGAAGACGATGATGCCCATCGCCGTGGTGGCCAGGATCGAGGACAGGAAGGCCCGTTCGCCCGCCAGCTCCGCCTGCGCGGCGCGGACCGCCAGTTCCTTTTCCCGCCTCAGCAGGACCGAGCAGATCACATCCGCCACCGATTGCAGCAGATAGACCTCGCCCGGCAGGAAGCCGTGGGTGTTGCGGACCCCGTCGAAGCCGACGAAGCCGTACATCTTGCCCTCGGACATCATCGGCACCAGCAGGATCGAACGGATCGCCTGCGATTCCAGCAGCTCGCGCGAGGGGGAGCCGGGCTCCAGCTCGGCCACGTCGGGGACGTTGAACTGCTCGCCGTGGTGCAGCGGTTCCAGGCTCGGGCCCAGCATCTCCATCGGCAGGGATTGGAGATGCTCCTTCATCGGCTCGATGCCTTCGGCGCACCATTCGTGGGTGTTATCCGATACCTCGCCGCGGTTCACGAAGACATAGGCGCGGTCGCGGACGCAATAATCGCCGATGCGCGAGATGGCTTCCTGCACCACCGCGTCGGTCTGGTCGATGGGCGCCCGCAGCAGGTCGTTGAGGATATCCACCACCAACGCCTGGATTCGGGTAAGCCGCGTCTCGTTGCTGATGATGTCATCACTCATGACTGTTGGTCCCGGCCCGTCCGACGTTATGTCCGGCTGATTGCCTGATCGGTTTGCCCAAAATTAGTTAATGATCTGTGTCCTGCACCCGGGGCTATGCAATTTGCGATGCAACCCACAGGTGAAGTGTGACCTTTCCTGTGCGATACGTCAATGATGGCGAGCGTTTGGGCCGGTTCTTGATGCGACGTAAAGCTTGGGCTAGCAGGTCAGCATCGCTTTAACCGGAGGCTGCCATGCAAGCGCCCCTCGATCCGGTCGATCTGACCGCCCGCCTGATCCGCTGTCCCTCGGTCACGCCCGAGGAGGGCGGGGCGCTGCGTCTGCTGGAGGCCGAGCTTTCGGCGGCGGGGTTCACCTGCACCCGCGTCGACCGCGGCGACACCGCCAATCTCTATGCCCGCTGGGGCGCGCGGGGCGCCAACCGCTCCTTCGGCTTCAACGGCCATACCGATGTGGTGCCGCCCGGCAATCCGGCGGAATGGCGCTTCGATCCGTTTTCGGCGACGCTGGCCGAGGGGCGGCTCTACGGCCGGGGCGCCTGTGACATGAAATCGGGCGTCGCGGCCTTCGTCGCGGCGGCGGTTGATTTCGTGCGCGAGACGCCGCCCGATGGCGCCGTCATCCTCGCCATCACCGGCGATGAGGAGGGGGATGCCACCGACGGCACCGTTGCGCTGCTGGACTGGATGGCGGCCGAGGGCGAGCGGATGAGCCATTGCATCGTCGGCGAGCCGACCTGCCCCGAGACCATGGGCGAGATGATGAAGAACGGCCGCCGGGGCTCGATGACCGCGCGGATCGAGGCGCGGGGTGTGCAGGGCCATGCCGCCTATCCGCATCGGGCGAGGAACCCGCTGCCCGCGCTGGTCCGGCTGCTGGACCGGCTGGCGAGCCATGAGCTGGATCAGGGCAACGCCCTTTTCGATCCCTCGACGCTGGCGCTGACCACGATCGACACCGGCAACCCGGCCACGAACGTGATCCCGGCCAAGGCCCGCGCCGTCCTGAACATCCGCTTCAACGACCTGCACAGTGGCGCCAGCCTGACCAGCTGGCTGGAGGGCGAGATCGCCTGGGTCACCGAGGAAACCGGCATCGACTTCTCGCTGGTGGTGAAGGTCTCGGGCGAGAGCTTCGTCACCGAGCCCGGCTGGTTCACCGATCTGGTGGCCGACGCGGTCGAGGCGGTCTGCGACCGCCGCCCGGCGCTGTCGACCACGGGCGGGACTTCGGACGCGCGGTTCATCAAGGACCATTGCCCGGTGGTGGAATTCGGGCTGGTCGGCCAGTCGATGCACAAGACCGACGAACATGTCGCCGTCGAGCATGTGCACCAGCTGAAAGCCGTCTACCGCCGGATGCTGGACGCTTACTTCGCCTGATCCCAGCCCATGATCGCCTCGATGGCCTCGTCCGCGGTTTCCACCATGCGAAACAGCGACAGGTCCTCGTGGGCGATGGTCCCGGCCTCGGCCAGCATCTCCCAGTTGACCACCTTTTCCCACCAGTCGCGGCCGAACAGCAGATAGGGGATCGGCTTCATCCGCCGCGTCTGGATCAGGGTCAGGGATTCGAACATCTCGTCCAGCGTGCCGAAGCCGCCGGGGAAGACGACGACCGCCTTGGCGCGCATCAGGAAATGCATCTTCCTCAGCGCGAAATAGTGGAAGTTGAAGCAGAGTTCCGGCGTGACATAGCGGTTGGGCGCCTGCTCGTGCGGCAGCACGATGTTGAGCCCGAGGGATTTTCCCCCTGCCTCGGCCGCGCCGCGGTTGCCTGCCTCCATCACGCCGGGGCCGCCGCCGGTGGCGATGATCCAGTCGTTGCCGCCCGCGGCCAGCGAAATCTCGGTCATCTTGCGGGCGAAGATCCGCGCTTCCTCGTAGTAATGCGACAGTGCGGCCAGTTGCGGGGTGCGCGCGCGGTCCTTGTTTTCAGGCGCGGGGATCCTTGCGCCGCCGAACAGCACCACGGTCGAGGTGACGCCGGCCTCGTTCATCGCCATCTCGGGCTTCAGCAGCTCCAGCTGCAGCCGCACCGGGCGCAATTCGTCGCGGCAGAGGAATTCCTCGTCAGCGAAGGCAAGGCGATAGGTGGGCGACAGCGTCTGCGGCGTGTCGGGCACCTGTTCGGCGGCCACGCGGTCCTCGTGGCTGCGGCGGAATGCGTGGCGGCGGTTGTCGCTCATCGTCTGACCCTTTCCTCCGTGGGATACCCTGACTATCGTCCCGGCGACGGGAAGACCAGTAACGGAGGCGGCGATGGACTGGCGGGCAGAGATCGAGGCGGCGGCCGGGCGCATTGCGGGCCATGTCCGCCGGACCCCGGTGATGGAGATCACGCTGGGCGGCTTTCCCATGGAAATCAAGCTGGAGCACCTGCAGCACACCGGCACCTTCAAGGCGCGCGGCGCCTTCAATTCGCTGATCAAGGGGCCGGTGCCTGGGGGGGGCGTCGTTGCGGCCTCGGGCGGGAACCACGGGGCGGCGGTGGGGTATGCGGCGGCGAGCCTGGGGATTCCGGCGCAGATCTTCGTGCCGGAAATGGCGGGTCCCGCCAAGATCGCGTTGATCGAGCGGACCGGGGCGGGGCTGACGGTGGTTCCGGGCCAATACGCCGACGCCCTGGAGGCGGCTCTGGCGCATGAGGCGAAGACCGGCGCCATGCAGGTCCATGCCTATGACGCGCCGGGGACGCTGGCCGGGCAGGGAACGCTGGCGCGGGAATGGGACGAGCAGGGGCTCACCGCCGATACGGTGCTGATCGCCGTGGGCGGCGGGGGCCTCATTGGCGGTGCGCTCGCTTGGTGGCAGGGCGCCCGCAAGGTGGTGGCGGTCGAGCCCGCGACCTCCTGCGCGCTGAACGCGGCGCTCGCGGCGGGCGGGCCGGTGGATGTCGATGTCTCGGGCGTTGCCGCCAATGCGCTGGGCGCCCGGCGGATCGGCGGGCTGTGTTACGGGCTGGCGGCGGGGCAGGGGGCCCCCTCCGTGCTGGTCACCGACGACGCGATCCTCGAGGCGCAGCGCCTCCTCTGGCGCGAGGCGCGGCTGCTGGTCGAACCGGCAGGCGCCACGGCCCTGGCCGCGCTTCTGTCCGGCGCCTATGTCCCGGCGCCGGGGGAGACGGTGGCGGTGCTGTTCTGCGGGGCGAACCCCGCGCCGGAACCGGTCTAGAGGTAGCGCCCGCCGCGTTGCAGGACCTCGATCTGATAGCCATCGGGGTCCGCGACGAAGAAGAACCGCGCGATGACCTCGCCCCCGGGGGCGAAATCGACCAGCTTGCGGGGGTTCAGCCCCGCGGCCTCGAACCTTGCGTGTTCGGCGGTCACATCCGCGACCGAGACGGCCAGATGGCCATAGCCATCGCCCAGTGCGTAGGGCTCGGTCCGGTCCTTGTTGACGGTCAGCTCCAGCTCGAACCCGGTTTCGGGGTTCGAGAGGTAAATCAGCGTGAAGGTCGGGAAATCCAGCCGGTCGGCGACCGTGAGCCCGAAGGTCGTTTCGTAGAACGCCAGCGAGCGCGCCTCGTCCAGCACGCGGATCATGGAATGGATCATCTTGGCCATGGGGGCTCCTTCCTGCGGTGTGCCCGGGGCTTCGCATGCCGGGCGGACGATGTCCAACCGGCTCAGAGGCTCTGCGCCTCGATCCCGGTGATGTCGGCGCGCGCCCGGATCAGCGCCTCGAGCGCCGCGCTGAGGGGTTCGGTCGCGGGGCGGGTGTCGATGCGCTTGAACCAGCGCCGGATGAAGGGCCGGGTCGGGTCGAGAAAAACCCGATGCTGCACGGGCTTCTGGAAATCGTCGCTGTGGCAGCCGACCATCAGGCGAAACCCGCCGTCATGGACGATATCCAGCGCGATGCCCCAATCCTCGACCACCGGAGCCCCGACGCGGTATCCGGCGCGGGTCAGCCCCTCGGCGACGAAGGCGGCCAGATCGGCGGCAAAGATCCCGGGGTTGATGAAGGCCTCGCCGCCCTCGGCCTCCTCCGGCCTGCGGCGGAAGGCCTCGCAGAAAAAGGTGAAATCGCTGTGCATCGGGCCTCCTGCCGGGTGGTTCTGCAGCCCCCGGCGGCGGCAAGAAGGCGCAGCCGGGAACGTTGTTTGTCCCCGTCGCCCATTGTATAGGCAACCGGGAAAACGCACCCGGAGAGAGCCCCATGTCGAACGCCGCACTCGAAACCGCCATCGAAGCCGCCTGGGAGGCCCGTGACGGCATCACCCCGGCCACGAAGGGCGAGACCCGCGACGCCATCGAGGCGACGCTGGCGGCGCTGGATTCGGGCTCGCTCCGGGTTGCGGAACGCGGCGCGGACGGCAGCTGGCACGTCAACCAATGGGCCAAGAAGGCGGTCCTGCTGGGCTTCCGCCTGCAGGACATGGATGTGCAGAGCGGCGGCCCGCAGGGCAGCAGCTGGTGGGACAAGGTCGACAGCAAGTTCAAGGGCTGGGACGCGGCGCAGTGGAAGACCGCAGGCTTCCGCGCCGTCCCCAACTGCATCGTGCGCAAATCGGCCTATATCGCCCCGGGCGTGGTGCTGATGCCGTCCTTCGTGAACCTCGGCGCCTATGTCGACTCGGGCACCATGGTGGACACCTGGGCGACCGTCGGCTCCTGCGCGCAGATCGGCAAGAACGTCCACCTCTCGGGCGGCGTCGGCATCGGCGGCGTGCTGGAGCCGATGCAGGCGGGCCCGACGATCATCGAGGACAATTGCTTCATCGGCGCGCGCTCGGAGGTGGTCGAGGGCTGCATCGTGCGCGAGGGCTCGGTGCTGGGCATGGGCGTGTTCATCGGCAAGTCGACCAAGATCGTCGACCGCGAGACGGGCGAGGTCATGTATGGCGAAGTGCCGGCGGGCTCGGTCGTGGTGGCGGGCTCGATGCCGTCGAAGGGCGGCGTCAACCTTTACTGCGCGGTGATCGTGAAGCGCGTGGACGCACAGACCCGCTCGAAAACCTCGATCAACGAACTGCTGCGCGACTGATCCGCGACGCAGGGCCGGAAAGCCGCTGAGCGGATTTCGGCCGGACGGGAACTTTTTCCGGCGCGGGTGGTTAACACCGCAAGCGCCGGGACTGGCCCGGCGCCCCGTTACCGAATGGGGGATTATCATGACCGGACTTGGATGGATCGCAGCGATCGTCATCGGGGCCATCGCTGGTTGGCTCGCCGAGCAATTCATGCGCTCGAACATGGGCATCCTGATGAACATCATCCTGGGCATCGGCGGGGCGCTGATCCTGAACGCCATCCTGATGGCGGTCATGGGCAGCACGCTGGGTGGCTGGATCGGGCAGCTGATCGTCGGTTTCATCGGCGCCTGCCTGCTGATCGCGCTGGCCCGGATGCTGCGCCGCGCGGCCTGATCCGCGCCTGAGGATTTCGGCCCAAGGGCCGGATACCCCCCCCGGACGCTGACCTCGTGCGTCCGGGGGGTTTCTTTTTACCCGGGTAGATTGATGGCGCAGGCGCCCGCCCGCCGATGCGTGTTTACGCCTTGGGCGCGTCCGGCCAAGCGCTCGGGTCGGTGTCCAGATCGGGGAATTTCGCCGGATCGAAGACCGGGCGCTTGACCCCGGATTTCAGCTGATCGCGGTAATCGTTGATGATCCGCAGCGCCACCGGGAACAGCATCATCAGCGCCAGCAGGTTGACCACCGCGAGAATGCCCATCATCGGGTCCGAGAACGAGAAGACAAAGGTCGCGCCCGGTGCCACGGCGCCCAGGAACACGATCGCCATGATCGCGACGCGCAGCGCGTTCTGGGCCATCTTGCTGTTGGTCAGGAAGCTCAGCGCATTCTCGCCCAGGTAGTAATTGTACATGATCGACGAGAACGAGAAGAGGAAGATCGCCGCCGTCAGGTAGTACTGCGCCCAGGAACCGACATGGCTGACCATGGATTGCTGGGTCAGGATCACCCCGTCCACACCGTCCGCGCCCGGCACATAGACATCACCCAGCAGGATGATGAACGCGGTGCAGGAACAGATCAGGATCGTGTCGATGAATACCGAAAAGCTCTGCGTGATGCCCTGACTGACCGGGTGACGCACGTAAGCGGTCGCCGCCACGTTGGGCGCGGATCCAAGCCCCGCCTCGTTCGAGAAGAGACCCCGGCGCAGACCCTGCGCGATCGCCGCACCGACGCCGCCCGCGACGGCCTCGCGGAAACCGAAGGCATTGGCGACGATGTCGATGATCACGCCCGGCAGGCTGGTCAGGTTTATCACGATGATCAGCAGCGCCATGGCCAGATAGCCGATGGCCATGACCGGGACGATGACATCGGCGGCCTTGGCGATCCGGTGAATGCCGCCAAAGACGATGATCCCGGTTGCGAGGGACAGCGCGATGCCGGTGTAAAGCCGCGGAATGGACAGGCTGTCGAGAGCCGCGCCCGCCACGGTGTTGCCCTGAAACGCATTGAAGCCGATGGCGAAGGACGCGATCAGGCAGACGGAATAGATGACCGCCAGCCAGCGATAATTCGCGCCAAGACCATGGATGATCGAGCGCGCCGGGCCCCCGCGATAATCGCCGCCCGGCTCGGTGCGCTTGTAGAGCTGCGCCAGCGTTGCCTCGATCAGCGCCGAGCACATGCCGACCAGCGCAATCGCCCACATCCAGAAGACCGCCCCCGGCCCGCCGGCCGTGATGGCCACCGCCACACCCGCGATATTGCCGCCGCCGACGCGTCCCCCGACCGAGACGAACAGCGCGGCGCGCGCGCTGATCTTGCTGG
The DNA here is from genome assembly GCF_034676075.1 of Pararhodobacter sp. Lineage (GTDB taxonomy): Bacteria > Pseudomonadota > Alphaproteobacteria > Rhodobacterales > Rhodobacteraceae > Pararhodobacter. The sequence goes on from NZ_JAUCCQ010000140.1 coordinate 8,992, forward strand.
GGTCCGCATCCGTGTCGCTGCGAAGGACGCGGAACATGCGCTTGAAGAAACGAAACTGCACGAAGCCGCTGGCAATCGTGAAGAACACGCCAAGGACGACGAGGAAGGGGATCAGCGCCCAGCCCCAGGTAAGATCATTGATCGCGTTGAAGATTGTATCGAGAAAACCCATCCGCTTGTCCCTTCTGGCAGTAGCCGCCTTGTCGGCGTCGGGCAGGCCTTTGGGCGTTGCCTGTCCCGTTCCGGCCTCGAACCTTTGGCCCGACACTGCGTCGAACTGTCACAGCTTAGGCGGAAACCTGCGGGACAGACAAGGAATAGCCGATTTTTTGACCGCCCCCTGGGAAAATGACCGGACAGGCGGACAGCCTGCCCAGCAATTGCGCAATTGGTCGGGTGCGGGATGCGTCTGCGCGCTCAGCCCTTTGCGGGTTTCTCGCCCACCGGGCCGCCCGCGGCCTTCCAGCCGCCGAAGCCGTCGGTGATGTGCATGACGTTCTTCAGCCCCATTTCCTGCGCGACCTTGGCCGAGAGCGCCGAGCGCCAGCCCGAGGCACAATAGAACACGATCCGGTTGCCGGTCTGGAACTGCGGCTTGGCATAGGGGCTTTCCGGGTCGATCCAGAATTCCAGCATGCCGCGCGGGCAGTGAAAGGCCCCGGGGATCATCCCCTCACGTTCCAGCTCGCGCGGGTCGCGCAGATCGACGAAGGTGACGCCCTCGGTCCCGTGCAGCGCCAGCAGTTCGGCCGCCGGGGCGTGGTCGATCACCGCATTGGCCTCGGCCACCATGTCCTTGACGCGTTTCATGGCATTCCTCCTCAGTTCGGCGCAGCCAATCACGCGGGATGCGGCGAGGCAACCCGTCTGCTATCGTCGTAAACCGGGTGTTAGCCTTTCTGGCGCTTATGCTGGGGCGACATGTCCGGTCGTGGTGGTGTTCTGTCATGCTGACCTCGTTTCCCGTTCGCCTTGCCCTCTCGCCCGTCCTGCTGCCGCAGGCCGTCGCGGTGCGGCTGCGTGCCCTCGCGCTGCCCGAGCCGCCGGGGCCGCGACAGGGGGTGACGGGGCAGGGCCCGGTGCTGCGGCTGCTGGTCCTTGGCGATTCCTCGGCCGCCGGGGTTGGCGTGGGCGCGCAGGACGAGGCGCTGGCAGGGCGGTTGGTCGCCGATCTCGCCCGGGATTTCACCGTGCACTGGCGGCTGGAGGCGCGGACCGGTGCTACGTCGGCCCAGACGCTGGAGCGGCTCGTGCAGCTCGACCTCGGCCGGATCGACGTGGCGGTGACGGCGCTGGGCGTGAATGACGTGACGCATCAGGTCTCGCCCGCGCGGTTCCGGGACCGGCAGCGCGCCATCGCCGCCTATCTGTTGCGCCACGGTGCGCAGCAGGTCTGGCGCACGGGCTTGCCGCCGATGGAGCGGTTCCCGCTGCTGCCCCGCCCCCTGCGCAACGTGCTGGGCGCGCAGGCCCGCAAGCTCGACCGCGTGCTCGAGGCCGATTCGATCGTCCCCCTGCACCGCCTGCCCTTCGATCCTGCGCAACTGGACCCGGCGCTGCTGGCCCGCGACGGCTTCCACCCGGGCCCGGCGATCTATGCGGAATGGGCCCGAAAGCTGGCGCGCGAGATCCGTCTGCGGGCCTAGGGCCGAAAC
>NZ_JAUCCQ010000141.1:0-10591 GCF_034676075.1 Pararhodobacter sp.
GCACCTCGGGCCGTTCCATCAGCAGCTCGTGCCGCGCGCCCGGATACTCGGCCAGCTCCGCCCCCGGCCAACGGGCGACGCGGTCGCGGACCGCTGCCGGGGCGACGATCCCCTCGGCCCCGCCCAGCCCGAAGAGCGCTGGCAGATCGGGCGAGGGCAGCGCCGCCAGCGCCGCAATCTCGGCCAGCGCCGCGGCCATCCAGCGCAGCGAGGGGCCGCCGAGCGAGAGCCGCGGATCGCCGAGGATCTGCGCCTTCATCCGCTCGAACTGGGCGGGATCGGTGGTGAGGTTGTTGGTCTCGAACGCCATCGAGGGCAGGCCGAACCCGGCGCCGGTGGTCGGCGCATAGCCCCGGTCGGCGCGAAACGGCCGGGCCAGCGCCGCGAGCCAGCCCAGCGCCCTTAGCTTGCCCGGCTCCTGCGCCAGGCCCAGCATCGGCGCGCTGAACGCCACGGCCGTGCAGGGCAGCCTCCGCATCAACCCGCGCAGGGCGATGCAGCCGCCCATCGAATGGGCGAGCCAGGGCATCGGGCCCGGCGCCTCGCCCTCGGCGACGGCCAGCACCGCATCGAGGTCGCGCTGGAATTCGGCGAAATCGCCGACATGGCCGCGCAGGGGATCGGCCAGGGCCCGGTCCGACAGCCCCTGCCCGCGCCAGTCCACGACCAGCGCGCCCCAGCCGGCGGCGGCAAGGTCGCGCACCACCAGCCCGTATTTCTCGATGACTTCGGTGCGCCCGGGCAGGACCAGAACCACCTTGTCGCCGGGCCAGTGGGCAACCCGGATCCGCACGCCGTCCGCCGTCCGCAGCCAGACGGCGCGCCCCGTGTCGGGCGCGCCGCAATCGGCCAGCGGCGCGGATTCGGGCGCGCCCGACACCTTAGCCAAGGACCGAGGCGAGCTTCATCGCCTGACCCATCGAGCCGTCGATCTTCAGCTTGCCCTGCATGAAGGCCATGGTCGGGTTCACGTCGCCCTCCATCAGCCCCTGAAAGGTCTCGGCCGAGGCGGTCAGCGTGACGTCGGTCTCCTCGTCGCCCGCGCGGACCCCTGCCTGGTCGAGGACGATGGCGCCCTCGCCCTCGATGACGAATTTCGCCGAGCCGTCGAAGCTGGGCACGCGGGCGGCCAGCACGTCGACCGCCTTCTGGATGATGTCGCTCATGGTTTTGTCCTGATCGTGATGGAAACGGGCGCGCGCCCCGCAACCGGCCCTCTCGCCTTTCGCCCGGCACGCGCTATGCTGGGCAGTATGAAGCAGGCCCGTGCGTTCCTCAATCCTGTCGTGGCGGCAACGTTGACGTTCGCGTCACTTTGCATCGGCCCGGCGGTATTTCCCCTTCCCGCGCAGGCGCAGGAGGCCGATGTCGAGTTGCTGCTCGACCAATTGGCGGACCCCGCGCAAGATCGCTGGATGCGGATCGAGCGGCAGATCCTCAACGCCTGGGGGCAATCGGGCTCGGCCAGCGTCGATTACCTGTTCCAGCGGGGCGAGGCGGCGCTTCAGGCAGGTCAGGCGGCCGAGGCCATCGACCATTTCAGCGCCGTCCTCGATTACGCGCCGGATTTTGCCGAAGCCTGGAATGGCCGCGCCACCGCCTATTTCCTGGCCAACCGGATCGGTCAGTCGCTGGCCGATATCGAGCAGGTCCTGCGCTTGAACCCCCGGCATTTCGGGGCTTTGGCGGGGCTTGGCATCATCCTTGAACAGCTGGAGCGGCACGAGGAGGCGCTGGAGGCCTATCGCGCCTCGCTCGCCATCCATCCCCACCAGCAACAGGTCATCGATTCGGTGCAACGGCTTGAGCTTGCCTCGGCCGGGCAGTCGCTTTAGGTCCGGTCGGTAAGCGCACGATCGCGCGGCAGGCGAGCAGATGAACAGCAAAAGCCGCGTCACGGCGGTCCTTGGCCCCACCAACACCGGCAAGACCCATTACGCCATCGAGCGGATGCTGGCGCATCGCACCGGCGTCATCGGCCTGCCTTTGCGCCTGCTGGCCCGCGAGGTCTATGACCGGATCGTCGCGCTGCGCGGCCCTTCCGTCGTGGCGCTGGTGACGGGCGAGGAGCGGATCGTGCCCGAGCGGACCCAGTATTGGGTCTGCACGACCGAGGCCATGCCGCTGGAGATCGGCGCCGATTTCATCGCCATCGACGAGATCCAGCTCTGCGCCGATCCCGACCGCGGCCATGTCTTCACCGAGCGGCTGCTGCATGCGCGGGGGCTGGTCGAGACGCTGTTCCTGGGCTCGGACACGATGCGCCCGGCGATTGCCGCGCTCGTGCCCGGCGTCACTTTCGTGCGGCGCGAGCGGCTTTCGGTGCTGTCCTACGCCGGATCGAAAAAGATCGCCCGGATGCCCGCGCGCTCGGCCATCGTCGCCTTCAGCGTGGAAAACGTCTATGCCATCGCCGAGCTGATCCGCCGTCAGAAGGGCGGCTGCGCCATTGTCATGGGCGCGCTGTCCCCCCGCACGCGCAACGCGCAGGTGGCGCTCTATCAGAACGGCGATGTGGATTATCTGGTGGCGACGGATGCCATCGGGATGGGGCTGAACCTCGACATCCGGCATGTGGCTTTCGCGGGCACGTCGAAATTCGACGGGCGACGGATGCGGATGCTGAACCCCGACGAGCTGGCGCAGATCGCGGGCCGCGCCGGCCGGCACACGGCCGAGGGCACCTTCGGCGTGACCGGCGAGGCGCGGCCCTTGGCGCCCGATGTGGTCGAGGCGATCGAGAACCACCAGTTCCTGCCGGTCCGCAAGCTGCAATGGCGCAACGCGCGGCTCGAATTCGGCACCGCCGAGCGGCTGATCGACTCGCTGGAGAAGCCGACGCGCGATGAATGGCTGACCCGGGTGCGCGAGGCGGATGATCTGGTGGCGCTGAAGGCCCTCTCGGCCGAGCCCGAGGTCCGGGCGCTTTTGCGGGATTCGCGCGACGTGCGGCTGTTGTGGGATGTCTGCCGAATCCCCGATTTCCGCGGCATCAGCCAGACCGAGCACACGACGCTTCTGTCGCGCCTTTACGGCTTTCTTCACGATGGCGGGCGTATCCCGACCGAGTGGCTGGCGACGGCGATCAAGCGCATCGACCGCACCGAGGGCGACATTGATACGCTTTCCCGCCGACTGGCCTTTATCCGCACCTGGACTTACGTTGCACAACGGGCGGGCTGGGTGGATGATGAAAGCCATTGGCGCGGGGAAACGCGCGCTGTAGAAGACCGCCTGTCGGATGCTCTGCACGAGCGTCTGACCGCAGCATTTGTCGACCGGCGCACCTCTGTGTTGCTGCGCCGGTTGAAACAGAAGGAGAGCCTTGTGGCCGAGGTGAATGACAAGGGCGAAGTGACGGTGGACGGGGAACTCCTCGGCCGTCTTGAGGGGTTCCGCTTCCGGCAGGACAAGACTGCCACCCCGGACGAGGCGAAGACCCTGCGGCAGGCCGCGGTGGCGGCGCTGGCGCCCGCGTTCAACCTGCGCGCCGACAGGTTCTACAACGCCCCCGATACCGAGATGGATTTCACCGAGCAGGGCGGCCTCATGTGGGGCTCCGAGGCGGTGGGCAAGCTCATTCCCGGCTCGGACCCGATGCGCCCGCAGGTGCAGGCCTTCGTCGATGACGAGGCCGGGGCCGACGTGGCCGAAAAGGTGCGCCGCCGTCTCCAGCATTTCATCGACCGCAAGGTGGCCGCGCTCTTCGAGCCGCTGACCAACCTGCAGCGCGATGAGACGCTGACCGGCCTCGCTCGTGGTTTCGCCTTCCGTCTGGTCGAGTCGCTGGGCGTGCTGCCGCGCGACGGCGTGGCGGACGAGGTGAAGGCGCTGGATCAGGAGGCCCGCGGCGCGCTGCGCAAGCACGGCGTGCGCTTCGGCCAGTTCACCATCTTCCTGCCGGCGCTGCTGAAACCCGCACCGACCCGCCTGCGGCTGGTGCTGTGGTCGCTGGCCCAGGGGCTGGACACCTTCCCCGAAAGCCCGCCGCCCGGGCTGGTGACGATCCCCAACATCGCCGACGTGCCGATGCAGCATTACACGCTGTCGGGCTATCGCCCGGCGGGCGCGCGCGCCATCCGCATCGACATGCTGGAACGGCTGGCCGACCTGCTGCGCACCCGCGACGCGCGGGCCGGCTTCGAGGCCGCGCCCGAGATGCTGTCGATCACCGGCATGACGCTGGAGCAATTCGCCGATCTGATGCAGGGGCTGGGCTACGGCGCCGAGAAGGGCGAGCGCGCCAAGGCGCGTCCCGCCGCCGCCTCGCTGGAAGCCAAGGCCGAGGACATCGCCGCCAAGGCGCAGGACGAGGCCGAACACGCCCATATCCTGACCGAGGAAGACGCGCCTGCCGCCGAGGGCGAAGCCGAAGCAACCGAGGCGACGGAGACCCCCGCCGCGGCCCCGGCCGAGGAGATGGAAGTCTTCTACACCTTCCGCTGGTCCCCCCGTCCCCGCCACGCGCGCCCCGAAGGGCAGCGCCGGGGTGGCGGTCCGCGCCGCGATGGCGCACCGCAGGGCGAGCGGGTCCAGGGCGAGCGTCCGCAGGGCGAGCGTCCGCAAGGCGAGCGTCCCCCGCGTGAGGCCCGCGACGGCGGCGCCCCGCGGGGCGAGCGTCCGCGCCGCGACGATCGCAAGGGCGGTGGTCAGGGCGACCGGCCGGAACGTGGCGACCGGCCGAAGGGCGGCAAGCCCCATGGCAAGCGCGACGACCGCGGCGGCAAGGGCCAGCAGCCCCGCAGCTTCACCTCGGGCCCCGAGAAGAAGCGCGACCGCATCGACCCCGACAACCCCTTCGCCGCGGCGCTGATGGGGCTGAAGGACAAGCAGTGACGACCCCTGAGCGGGACAAGGATACCGGCCCTTCGCCTCTTGGCGAGGGGCCGATCCGTTTGGACAAATGGCTCTGGCACGCGCGGTTCTTCAAGTCGCGCAGCCTGGCGGCGGCGGCCTGCGCGGGGCCGATGCGGCTGAATGGCCAGCCGGTGGCGAAACCGTCGCAACCGGTGCGGCCGGGCGATGTGCTGACCTTCGTGCAGGCCCGCGACGTACGGGTGGTCAAGGTGCTGGCCCCCGGCACCCGGCGCGGCCCGGCGACCGAAGCGCAGGCGCTTTATGAGGATCTGACCCCGGCCCGGTCAGACCCCGAGGCGGGCGTGCCGAAGCCCGAGGCGGGCGGCCGCCCCACCGGCCGCGACCGCCGCGCCTATGACGCGCTCAGGGGCGATGGCGGGGCGCAATGACGCGCCCGGGCGCAAAGCGCCTCGTGTCGGCTTGATTGATCGCACGAAGGGGGTTAAGTCCGCCCCCGGAAGACCCGTCACACCTCCGCGGAACCCACAGCGAGACCCGCCATGACCTATGTCGTGATCGACAACTGCATTGCCTGCAAATACACCGATTGTGTCGAGGTCTGCCCGGTCGACTGTTTCTACGAGGGTGAGAACTTCCTGGTGATCCACCCCGACGAATGCATTGATTGCGGCGTCTGCGAACCGGAATGCCCGGCCGACGCGATCCGCCCCGATACCGAGCCGGGCCTGGAAAGCTGGGTCGAGCTGAACCGCAAATATGCCGAGCTCTGGCCGGTCATCACCCAGCGCCGCGAGCCCCTGCCCGGGGCCTCGGAGCGCGACGGCGAGCCGGACAAGCTGAAGAAGTATTTCTCGGAGAATCCCGGCGAGGGCAGCTGACGCTGCGGCACCCCGCTCCGGGACCCCGACGCGCCTCTGGTGGCGCCATCACGTCACGCTGCCGTGCAGCGTAGGCGTGATTCCGGGCTTTGATTCGGCCGGAATTTGTGTTACAAGATTGCTACAACAATGACCTGCCCGGCATCCGCAGTGCTGCTCGCCTGTGCGATGTTTTTTTTCGGCTCCACAATCTGATCCACCGGGAAACATCGTTTCCCGTGGGGTTTTTGTCGCCGGAAGAACGGGCTCAACTCGAGGAAGCTGAAGCATGAGCAAAACCCGCAAGGCCGAATTCCGCCCCAACGAGTTCGTGGTCTATCCGGCGCATGGCGTCGGCCAGATCGTGTCCATCGAGGAGCGTGAGATCGCCGGGATGCAGCTCGAACTCTTCGTCATCTCGTTCGAAAAGGACAAGATGACCCTCCGTGTGCCGACCGAAAAGGCGACCGCGGTGGGCATGCGCTCGCTCTCGACCCCGGATGTGGTGGCCAAGGCGCTGGCGACGCTGAAGGGCAAGGCCCGCGTGAAGCGCGCCATGTGGTCGCGTCGCGCGCAGGAATATGAACAGAAGATCAACTCGGGCGACCTGCTGGCGATTGCCGAGGTGGTGCGCGACCTGCACCGCACCGACGACCAGCGCGAGCAGAGCTATTCCGAGCGTCAGCTCTATGAAGCGGCGCTGGAGCGTCTGACCCGCGAAGTCGCCGCCGTGTCGGGCCTTGATGAGGCGGGCGCCGCCAAGCAGGTCGACGAGGTTCTGGTCGCCCGCGCCGCCTGATTCCGCGCCTTTCCGACGATATTGCAACGCCTCGGCTTCGGCCGGGGCGTTTTCGTTTGGCGCGATGGGTGCGTTCGGGCCGATGCCAGATCTCGGCGCCCCGCGACAACCTTAACGCGATATTTTCCCTAACACCCGTTAAGGTTGTCAAATTCTTGCCGCAATTTGCGAGCAGCTTTGCAAAATGCTTACCATTATGCAAACGCTCACCCCCCGAGTCGCCGACGCCGCCCTGGCCTTCGTCGACATTCTGCCGGACGGAACAGGCATTGCCCTGGCGTGCTCCGGCCTGGCGCTCGTCGCTTTCGCCATGGCGAAGGCGAGGGCGTTGATCGAGACCCCGGCCGAGGAACCGGCCGCGACCCGCTATCTGGCGCGGCCGCTGCACGACCCGGCGGAATGCGACCTGCACTTCGACCTCGAGCGCGTGGCGATGGAGATCTATCCCGGCGCCCGCCTGCTGTCGCAGGTGTCGATGGCCGAGTTCCTGCGCCCCGAGGACGGCAGCCTCAGCCCGGCGCTGGAGCGGGAACGCGTCGACTTCCTGCTGGTCGATGCGCGGTTCCAGCCCTTCTGCGCGCTGGAATTCCTGCCGCTGCGCGACGCCGGGCACATGGCCGACGAACGTGCCGAACAGGCCCGCAACGAGACGCCCAAGCGCCAGGCGCTGCGTCAGGCCGGTGTGCCGCTGATCGAGGTGCCGTGGCATTACGACCGCGAGTTCCTGCGCGAGAAGCTCGACGTGCTGCCCAGTGTCGAGCCTCTGGGCGCCCCCGCCCCGCTGACCCCGCGCGCCCCGGCCCTCAGCCATCGTCCCCAGGCGATGCCGCTTCACGCCTGAACCACCGCCCTGGCCCCCTCGCAGCTCGCCGGTCCCCCCGGGGCCGGCGTTGCCTTTGGCCCCTGTCTGCGCAGGCTGCCCTTGCCAGCAAGCCCCTGCCTGGACTATAGCCTGCCCGACCACGAAGACCCGGAGCGCATCATGGCAGGCCATTCCAAATGGGCCAACATCCAGCATCGCAAGGGGCGGCAGGACGCCGCCCGTTCGAAGCTGTTCTCGAAGTTCTCGAAGGAAATCACCGTCGCCGCGAAGATGGGCGACCCTGACCCCGACAAGAACCCCCGCCTGCGCCTGGCGATCAAGGAAGCCAAATCGCAGTCGATGCCCAAGGACAACATCGAACGCGCGATCAAGAAGGCGACCGGCGGCGACGCGGATACCTATGAGGAAATCCGTTACGAGGGCTACGGCCCCGGCGGCGTGGCGGTGATCGTCGAGACGATGACCGACAACCGCAACCGCACCGCCTCGAACGTGCGCTCGATCTTCACCAAATACGGCGGCAACCTGGGCGAGACCGGCTCGGTCGGCTTCATGTTCGACCGCATGGGGCAGATCATCTATCCCGCCTCGGTCGGCGATGCCGATGCGGTGATGGAAGCCGCCATCGAAGCGGGCGCCGACGATGTGGAAAGCTCGGAAGACGGCCATGTGATCTGGTGCGCCTTCGAGGATATCGGCGAGGTCTCCTCGGCACTGGAAGCCGCGCTGGGCGAATCGGACTCGACCAAGATTGTCTGGAAGCCGCAGACCACGACCGAACTGGACCTCGACGGCATGCAGAAGCTGATGAAGCTGATCGACATGCTGGAAGACGACGATGACGTGCAAAACGTCACCGCCAATTTCGAAGCCTCGGACGAGGTGATGGCCGCGCTCTGAGCGCCAGGCCTTCAAGGATTGGAAAGGGGGGCAGCCGCCCCCCTTTTTTCTTGCGCCCTCAAGTCCGGGGCTGCGCCCGTTCGACCAGCCGGGCGAAGAAACTGGCGCCCACCGGGGCCACGGCATCGTTGAAATCCTATTTCGGGTGATGCAGCCCCGCCCCCTCGCCCTGCCCCAGGAAGAGATAGGCGCCCGGGCGCTTTTCCAGCATATAGGCGAAATCCTCGGCCCCCATGCTGGGCTCGCAATCGCCCGCCTCGGCGCCCACTTCGGCGGCGACGGCGAGGGCAAAGGCGGTCTCGGCCTCGGGGTTGATGGTCGCCGGATAGCCGCGGTCATAAGCGATCTCGGCGCTGACGCCCATCGCTGCGGCGACCCCCTCGACGATGGCCTTGCAGCGCGCCTCGGCCATGTCGCGCACCGCGGGCTCGTAGCTGCGGATCGTGGCGCAGAACCAGCCGCTTTCGGGGATGATGTTGTCGGCCGAGCCGGTGTGGATCTGGGTGACCGAGACGATCAGCGCATCCGTCCCCCGGCGGTTGCGGCTGACCACGGTCTGCAGCGCGCTCACCATCTGCACGATGGCGGCGACCGGGTCGATCGTGTCCTCGGGATGCGCGCCATGGCCGCCGCGGCCGGTGACGGTGACATACATCGTGTCGACCGCCGCCATCAGCGGCCCCGCGCGCCCCTCGAACCGGCCCAGCGCCACGCCCGGGGCGTTGTGCAGCGCATAGACCTGGCCGATGCCGAAACGCTCCAGGATCCCCTCCTGCACCATGACCTCGGCGCCGCCGCCCCATTCCTCGGCCGGCTGGAAGATCAGCGCCACGCGGCCGGTGAAATTCCGCGTCTCGGCCAGGTACTTCGCCGCCCCCAGCAGCATGGTCGTATGGCCGTCATGGCCGCAGGCATGCATCTTGCCGGGCACGGTCGAGGCATGGGGCGCGCCCGTCTCCTCGGTGATCGGCAGCGCGTCGATATCGGCGCGCAGGCCGATGGTCGGCCCCTCGCCCTGCCCCTCGATGATCGCGACGATCCCCGATTGGGCGATGCCCTCGTGCAGTTCATCGACGCCGAACTCGCGCAGGCGCTCGGCGATGAAGGCCGCGGTCTGGTGGCAGTCGAAGCGGGTTTCGGGGTGCTGGTGCAGATGGCGGCGCCATTCGGTCATCTGGGGCGCGTAATCGGCGATGCGGTTCAGGACGGGCATGTGGACTCCGGGGGCAGGCTGAGGGATAGAGGGGCCCAGCATCCGCGCTTCTTCGAGGGGTTTCAATGGCCGACGATCCGCTGATCCACGATCCCGAGGGCGGGCTGCCCCGTCTGGCCCGCATCATGGCCCGGCTCCGCGCGCCCGAGGGCGGCTGCCCCTGGGATCTGGAGCAGGATCTCGCCTCCATCGCCCCCTATACGATCGAAGAGGCCTATGAGGTCGCCGATGCCATCGCCCGGCAGGATTGGGACGGGCTGAAGGGCGAGCTGGGGGATCTCCTGTTCCAGTCGGTCTATCACGCGCAGATGGCCGAGGAGGCCGGGTATTTCACCCTCGACGAGGTGCTGCGCGGCATCGCCGACAAGATGGTCGCGCGCCACCCCCATGTCTTCGGCTCCGAGGTGATCGACAGCGCCGCGGCCCAGACCGAGGCCTGGGAGGCCCGCAAGGCCCGCGAGCGGGCCGCCAAGGCGCTGACCGGGGTGCTGGACGATGTGCCGGTCGGGCATGCCGGGCTGACGCGCGCGGTGAAGCTGCAAAACCGCGCGGCGCGGGTCGGGTTCGACTGGCCCGAGGTGGGCCAGGTCGTCGACAAGATCGCCGAGGAGGCGCGGGAACTGACCGAGGCCGCGCCCGAGGACCGTTTCGAGGAATACGGCGATCTGCTGTTCGTCATGGCCAATCTGGCGCGGCATCTCGACATCGACCCCGAAGCCGCGCTCCGCGCCGCCAACGACAAATTCACCCGCCGCTTCCGCGCCATCGAAGCCGCCCTCGCCGCCCAGGGCCGCCGCCCCGAGGACAGCGACCTGGCCGAGATGGACGCGCTCTGGGACGCGGCGAAAGCGGCCGAGAAGTCGCGCTGAGGGCGGGAGGAAGCGGGGGGCCTGGTCCGGCCGCGCCACGGGCGCGGCGTTCGCGGCTGAAACACGCCACTGGCGCGTTTCCGAGACGCCGCTCACCCCCGCCCCCCCCCGCTCAAGGGGGTTTTCCACCCCCTTGAGAAACCCCCGAGGATATTTGCAGCGCAAAGAAGGCGATTTAACGCCCTCTTAATCTTCATCTTTGCGCCCTAAATATCCTCGGGGGGTGAATTGGCCGTCAGGCCAAGAGGGGGGCAGAAGGCCCCCCTTCTTCGGCGCGGCACCGCCGCGCCGCTGGTCGCCCGAGGCGCCCGC
>NZ_JAUCCQ010000142.1:0-10400 GCF_034676075.1 Pararhodobacter sp.
CTTCTCACACCGTGAGGATGGTCGATCCCGTGGTCTTGCGCGCCTCCAGCGCCTCATGCGCCGCGCGCACGTCTTCCAGCGGGAAGCGCTGGTCGATATGGATTGTCACATCCCCCGACAGCACCTTGTCGAAGAGGTGCCGGGCGATGGCCTGGCAATCCTCATGCGGGCCAATATGCGTGAACAGCGTCGGCCGCGTCACCTTCAGCGATTTCCCGGCCAGCGCCGCCAGCGTGAAGGCGGGCACGGGGCCCGAGGCGCTGCCGAACGAGATCATCATGCCCAAGGGCCTGAGGCTGTCGAGCGAGCCTTGCCAGGTCGAGGCGCCCACTGAATCCATCACCACATCGACGCCCTTGCCGCCGGTCAGCTCCATCACCCGCTTGGGGAAATCCTCGCTCGCGTAATTGATCGCGTGATCCGCCCCATTCGCCAGCGCCAGCTGGCACTTCGCGTCCGACCCGGCGGTTGCGATCAGCGTGATTCCCTCCGAGCGTGCCCATTGGCAGGCGATCAGGCCGACGCCCCCGGCGGCGGCATGGAACAGCACGGTGTCGCCCGCTTTCAGGGGCGTGGTGCGGTGGAACAGGTATTCCACCGTCATTCCCTTCAGCATCATCGCCGCGCCTTCCTCGAAGCTGATGCCCTCGGGCAGCGGGCAGACCTGCGCCGCGGGCATCACCCGCTCCTCGCAATAGGCGCCGGAGACCGCGGCGGCATAGGCGGCGCGGTCGCCCACTTTCAGATGGGTGACGCCTTCGCCCACCGCCTCGACGATCCCGGCCGCCTCGCGCCCCAGCGCGGCGGGCATGGTCATCGGGTAGAGGCCCGAGCGCTGATAGCAGTCAATGAAATTGAGCCCGATAGCCTTGTGCCGGATGCGGATCTCGCCCGGCCCGGGCTCGCCCACCGGCCGGTCCACCAATGTCAGGACCTCGGGCCCGCCATGGGCCTCGATGATGATTGTCTTCGCCATGAATTGCCTCCCTCTTTGCCCGGAAAGATGGCCGGGCCGGGGGATTGCGGCAAGGGGAAAGGATTAGCCCCGGGTGATCCGGTTCACATGGCCCATCTTGCGGCCGGGACGCGGTGCGCCCTTGCCATAGAGGTGGATCTGCACATCGGCGGCTTTCGCCAGCGCGGGCACCTTCGCCACATCGTCGCCGATCAGGTTCTCCATCACCACATCGGCATAGCGCTGGCCATTGCCCAGCGGCCAGCCCGCCACGGCGCGGATATGCTGCTCGAACTGGTCGACGGTGCAGCCCGCCTGCGTCCAGTGGCCCGAATTATGCACCCGCGGCGCGATCTCGTTGACCACCAGGCCCTTGGGCGTCACGAACAGCTCCACCCCCATGACGCCGACATAATCGAGCGCGTTCAGGATCTTGCCTGCCAGCAGGATCGCGTCCATGTGCTGCCCCGGCGCCAGACGCGCGGGGACGGTGGTGGTGCGCAGGATGCCCGCCTCGTGCACGTTCTCGCCCGGGTCGAAGCAGGCGACCTCGCCCGTCACGCCCCGCGCGGCGATGACCGAGACTTCATGCGTGAACTGCACGAAGCCTTCCAGGATCGCCTCCGCCCCGCCCATTTCGGCATAGGCCCCGGCCGCGTCCCCGGGCCCCTTCAGCCGCGCCTGTCCCTTGCCGTCATAGCCCAGACGGCGGGTTTTCAGGATGCCCTGCGGCCCGATCTCGGCAATCGCCGCCTCCAGCGCCGCCAGCGTCGGCACGTCGCGGTAAGGCGCGGTGGTCAGGCCCAGCCCGGTCAGGAAGTCCTTCTCCGTCAGCCGGTCCTGCGACACGGCCAGCGCCCGGCGATTGGGGCGCACGGGGCAGAGCGATTCCAGCAGGTCCAGCGTCGCCGCCGGGATGTTTTCGAATTCATAGGTGATGACATCGACCGAGCCCGCGAAGGCGCGCAAGGCGGCTTCATCGTCCCAGGCGGCGGTCGTCACCTTCTCGGCGACATGGCCCGCGGGCGGTTCCGCGCCCGGGTCGTAGACATGCGTCCGCAGCCCCAGCCGCGAGGCGGCGACCGACAGCATCCGCCCCAGCTGCCCGCCGCCCAGAATGCCGATGGCCGCGCCCGGTTGCAGCGCCTCATTCATCGGCGGGCTCCTCGGCGATCGAGGCGCTGAGCGCCTCGCGCCAGGCATCGACCCTTGCGGCCAGCGCCGGGTCGTTCACCGCCAGCATCTGCGCCGCCATCAGCCCGGCATTGGCGCCGCCGCCGATGGCCATGGTCGCGACCGGAAAACCCTTCGGCATCTGGACGATGGAATAAAGGCTGTCGACGCCCGACAGCGCGCGCGTCTGGATCGGCACGCCCACCACCGGCACCCGGGTTTTCGAGGCCATCATGCCCGGCAGATGCGCCGCACCCCCGGCACCGGCGATGATCACTTTCAACCCGCGCTCGACGGCCGTCTTGCCATAGGCCCACAGCCGGTCCGGCGTGCGGTGGGCGCTGACGATCTTCGCCTCGTAGCTGATCCCCAGCTCGTCGAGGATCGCCGCCGCCTCGCGCATCGTCGGCCAATCCGACTGGCTGCCCATGATGATTCCGACGTCGACGGCCATCTGCCCCTCCGGGTTGCTTGCGCGCGCCCTAGCATGGACCAGACCCGATGCAAAGACGGGCCTGATGCAAAGACCCTCGCGGCGCGCGGGCTTTGCGGCTATGGGGGGGCATGATCGACAGCTTCTTCCTCGTCGCCGCCCCCGGGCTGGATGCCATTCTCGCCGACGAGGCGCGGGCGGCGGGTTTTCAGGGCGTCAGCGTCGTCCCCGGCGGGGTGACGGTGGCGGGCGGCTGGCCCGAGGTCTGGCGCGCCAATCTGGAACTGCGCGGCGCCACCCGCGTCCTGGCGCGGATCGCCGAGTTCCGGGCGATGCACCTCGCGCAGCTCGACAAGCGGTCGCGCAAGGTCGATTGGGCGGGCCTGCTGCGCCCCGATGTGCCGGTGCGGGTCGAGGCCACCTGCCACAAATCCAAGATCTACCACCACAAGGCCGCCGCCCAGCGCGTCGAAACCGCGATCCGCGAGACGGTCGGCGCTGCGACGGCCGCCGATGCGCCGCTGACGGTCAAGGTGCGGATCGAGGACGACCTCTGCACCATCAGCCTCGATACCTCGGGCGAATCGCTGCACAAGCGGGGGCACAAGCAGTTCACCGGCAAGGCGCCGATGCGCGAGACGCTGGCGGCGCTGATCCTGCTGCAGATGGGCTTCGACGGGACGCAGACGCTGGTAGATCCGATGTGCGGCTCGGGCACCTTCATCCTCGAAGCGGCCGAGATCGCCGCCGGGCTGCAACCGGGCCGGGACCGTGCCTTCGCCTTCCAGAATCTCAAGACCTTCGACGCCAAGGCCTTCGCCGAGCTGAAGAAAACCCCCGCCACCACGCCCGCGCTGCGTTTCTTCGGCTCGGACCGCGATCAGGGGGCGGTGCAGGGCGCCACGGCCAACGCCACCCGGGCGGGGGTCGTCGGCTGGTGCCAGTTCGACCGCAAGCCGGTCAGTGACCTGATCCCGCCTGAGGGGCTGCCCCCCGGCCTGATCGTCGTCAACCCGCCCTGGGGCGCGCGGATCGGCGACCGGAAACTGCTGTTCGCGCTGTATGGCGCGCTGGGCAAGACGCTGGCCGAGCGGTTCCGGGGCTGGAAACTGGGCCTCGTGTCGCCCGACGCCGGGCTGGTGAAGGCCGCGGGGCTCAGCCTCACCGCCACCGAGCCCGCCATCGACATGGGCGGCACCCGGGTCACCCTCTGGCAGGGAAGTCTCTGAATTATTTGCCCGCGGGCGCCCCGGCGGCATCGGCTGGCAGATCCCCGATGTTGACGCAATCGCCCAGGAAGGCGTGCAGCGGCGCGCCGATCCCGTCCAGCGGCAGGGTTTCCGGCGCGCGGTCGTTCACGCGGTAGGTCAGGACGCCGCCGCGGCTGAGTTCGGCCCAGAAGGGATCGCTCAGTTCCAGCGCCAGCGAGACGCCCCAGATCCCTTCCTCGTGGCGAAAGACACTGCCCTGCTCGACGAAGTCCCGCCCGCCCGCGTTCAGCGCCACCGTGGCGCTGGCCTCATCCACCAGCCCCTCGACATCGGCGCCCAGATCGACCGCGGCATAGATCCAGTTCGCCCCGATGGCGCAGGTCATCGAAGCCCGCATCGCGTCGGTTTCGGGGATGCCGTAGACGAGGCCCAGATAGGTATCGAGGGGGTTCTCCGCCACATAGCGGTTGTAGATCCACTGCAAGTCCTCCTCCTGCGCCGCGGCAGAGAGGGGCAGAAGGGCGGCGAGGGCGCAGGGAAGGAAGAAGGCGCGCGTCATGGGAAATCTCCGAGGGCTGAAAGGCGGTCTTGAACGGACAGGCACCGCGCCCAATCCGCGCGGTCGGTGCCATCCTGCGCCGGTTCGCCGGTTCCCGCCAGTGTTTCGGCCGCCGCGCACCGGCTTGTGAGCGTGGCTCAGCCCCGGCAGTCGGTCAGGAAACCGGCGCCCGGCGCGGCGAAATCCGTCAGCGGCAGGGTCCAGCGCGCCAGCCCCGGCAGCGTGACGGCCAGCGCCGGGGCCGAAAGCAGCGCCGGCCAGAACAGGTCGTCGGCGGCCATCTCGGCCCGGATCCCGTCGAAGCCATCGTCCCGCACCACCATCGCCGGAACCTCCCACGTGCGGGCGCCCGCGCCCAGCGTCGCGGTCAGCGCCGCCCCCGGCGCATGGGCACTGGCCGCGCGTGCCAGCCACAGCTCGACCTGCCCGGACCCCTCGTCGCAGAGAAAGGCGCTGCCCGCCGCGTCGAGGCGCAGCAGGGTGCCGCCCGCCACCGGCAGCCGCGCCAGCGTCCAGCCCTGCGCCGGAAGCGGCAGGGCCAGCAGCAGCGCCAGGGCCAGCGGCCTCATGCGATGATGTCGGGGGTCAGCTCATCCTCGATGCGCTGGATCAGATCCTTCAGCGACAATTTGCGCTTTTTCAGGCGCTTCATCGCCAGCTCGTCGCCGGTGCCGCGGTCGTGCATCGCCGCGATCGCCTCGTCGAGGTCCCGGTGCTCGCGCCGGAGCACCTCGAGCCGGACGCGCAGCACCTCTTCATGGCTCAATTCGGTGGGGGCATTCATGGCTGCGACTCGATCCTGTTCCCCCCGACAATAGCGGCTTTCTGCCGTGCAAGCAAAGCCTTCGCGGCTCTTGCAGGGGAGCGCGGGCATGCCCATATCTTGGGGCGAGCCCGGTTTGCCGCCTGCGGGAACCGGGACCTATGTCGCTGCATCAGGACAGACCCATGACCAAATTCGCCTTCCCCTCGCATCCCCTGCTTCTGGGCTTCGAGCCGCTGGAGCGGCTGGTCGAACGCACCGCCCGCGCCGGGGCCGAGGGGTATCCGCCCTTCAACATCGAACTGGTCGAACCCAACCGTTTCGTCGTCACCCTGGCCGTCGCGGGTTTCGGCCCCGACGACATCGCCATCACGCTGGAAGACCGGCAATTGGTGATCCGCGGCCAGCAGGACGATCCGGGCGCCGAGCGGGTTTTCCTGCATCGCGGCATCGCCACGCGCCAGTTCCGCCGCGTCTTCGCGCTGGCCGAAGGGGTCGAAGTGTCGGGCGCAAGGCTCGACAACGGGCTTCTCGAGGTTACCCTTGAGAGACGCGAGCCCGAGACCGTGGTGCGCAACATTCCCATCACCCGCGGCTGACAGGAGGCACAGATGCAAACCCCCTATCCTTTCGTCCCGGACGGCAAGATCGCCTATATCCGCCAGATCGACGTGGCGACTCTGCCGCAGGACATCCGCGCCCAGGTTCCCTCGGGGACCGAGGTCTGGGGCGTCCATAACCACGAGGGCGAATGCCTGGCCCTGACCCAGGACCGCCGCACCGCCTTCTTCGTCGCGCGCGAGAATGACCTGGAGCCGGTCAGCGCCCATTGACGCCGGCCAGCAAGCCACCCCGACGGCCGCCGCCCCGACAGGGCGTTGCGGCCGTTGCGGTTTTCAGGCGGCATGAGGGCCCACACGGGCCGCAGCCGCGGAAACCAGGCGCAAAAGCGCCTCTACCGCCATCAATTTCCGAAGGGGGAGGAGATGGTGCCCAGGGGCGGAATCGAACCACCGACACGAGGATTTTCAATCCACTGCTCTACCCCTGAGCTACCCGGGCACCGGGGAAAGCATCGCTTTCGGGTGAGCGTGTCCTACGTCACGCCGCGAGCGGTGTCCAGAGGGAAATTCACGCCTTTCCGTGCCTTGCTCCTGCCCTCCGCCGATGGGATACTGCACCTGTTCAGAACCGAGGCGCCCCCATGCGACCGATCCGCGGCATCGTCTTCAAGCTGATCTCGGTCACGCTGTTCATCGTCATGTCCAGCCTGGTGAAATCGCTCTCGGACAGCATCCCTCCGGGCGAGACGGTCTTCTTCCGCTCGCTCTTTGCCATCCCGGTGATCCTCGCCTGGCTGGCCTTCCGGGGCGAGCTGCGCACCGGGCTCAAGGTCTCCAAACCGCTGGGACATCTGTGGCGCGGCATGGTCGGGACCATGGCCATGGGCATGGGATTCGCGGCCCTCGCCTTCCTGCCTTTGCCCGAGGTCACCGCCATCGGCTATGCCGCGCCGCTCCTCGTGGTGATCTTCGCCTCGATGTTTCTGGGCGAGGAGGTGCGGCTCTTCCGCCTGACCGCAGTCTTCGCCGGGCTCGCCGGGGTGATGATCGTCCTCTCGCCGCGCCTGACGCTGGGCAGCGACGTGGGCACGGCCGAGGCTCTGGGCGCCATGTTCGCGCTGACCGGCGCGGTCTGCGCGGCGCTGGCGCAGGTGACGGTCCGGCGGCTGGTGATGACCGAAGAGACCTCGGCCATCGTCTTCTGGTTCTCGATCACCGCCACCGGCCTCGCGCTTTTCACGCTGCCCTTCGGCTGGGCCCTGCCGACCCCGGCCGAGGCGGGGATCCTGATCCTGACCGGGCTGATCGGCGGGGTCGGGCAGATCTTCCTGACCTCCAGCTACCGCGAAGCCGACGCCTCGCTGATCGCCCCTTTCGACTATGCCTCGATGCTGCTGGCTCTGGCGATCGGCTACTGGGTGTTTGGCGAGGTTCCGACCGGCACCATGCTGATCGGCGCGGCGATCGTGGTTTCGGCCGGGATCCTGATCATCTGGCGCGAGCGGCAGCTGGGTCTGGAACGGGCCAAGCAGCGCAAGGCGATGACGCCGCAGGGGTAGGGGAGGCGGGTTTCGGCCCTGAACGGTTGGTCAGCCACGGCTCATGATGCTGCAACGCGGCCTGTCGAAGCTGCCATTCACGACGAGCGCAGCGGACAGCTGCAAAGAGCGCAACCTCCGGAAAACCGCACCATAAATCGAATGACTGATGTCGCCCCTCGAACGAGGGCGTTTGCGCAAGAAGCGGGTCGAGCGACCAGCAAGGCATTGCTTAAGCAGTCTCAGGTACATCATCAGACGGAGACAAAAATGCTTCTTGAAGGAAAGACGATCATCATTACCGGCGCAAGCAGCGGCATCGGAGCCGCGGCTGCAAAGCTCTTCGCGGCGGAGGGCGCAAGACTTGTCCTCGGTGCGCGCCGTGCTGAGCTGCTTGAGGCGATCGTCAACGAGATTTCGGCTGACGGTGGCGAAGCGGATTTCATCGCCGGAGACGTTGAGGAAAACGGGTATGCAGAAGCGCTGGTGCAACGTGCGGAAGAGCGCTTCGGTGGTCTTGATGGTGCGTTCAACAATGCGGGCACAACAGGAGACATCGGACCGGTCCCCGGTATGGATGAGAGCAACTGGCACAAAGTGATGGCGGTGAATCTCAACAGCGGATTCTATGCGGCAAAGCATCAGATACCGGCAATGCGCAAACGCGGCGGCGGCTCGATTGTCTTCACGTCCTCCTTTGTCGGGCATACGATCGGGCTGCCCGGCATGGCCGCCTATGCAGCGGCAAAGGCGGGCCTGATCGGCATGACTCAGGTCCTGGCGGCGGAACATGGGCCCGAGAACATCCGCGTCAACGCGCTCCTGCCTGGAGGCACCATGACGCCGATGGCTGGTGAGGATGCCGGTTATCATGAGATCGTGCGGGGTTTCCACGCGCTGAAGCGCATGGCTGAGCCGTCCGAGATTGCGCGGGCCGCTCTCTTCCTTCTGTCCGACCATGGGTCCTTCGTTACCGGGACCGCGTTGCTCGCGGACGGTGGAAATTCGATCAACAAACTCTGAGGCACGCGAAGCGGACAATGGCCTGTCAAATGCCAGCGTCCGCTTCGTTCGATGAGCCGTCATCAGCACTCGTGGCGGCGAACGGCCGCTCTGGCCAGCATCTCCCCCCAAAGGTCTCGCCAGCGCAGCGAAGGTCTGCTCTCCGCCCCACACCGCCCGCTCATTCAGTGACAGCCCCTCACCCCTCCGACCAGAACACCAACCTGTTCCCGAACGGATCGCTCACCGCCATGTCGCGCGAGCCCCAGGGTTGGGCCTGAACCCCCGGCCGGGCATTGGCATAGCCCTTGGCGTTCAGCGCGGCGCAGAACGCGTCCACATCCGGCACCTCGATCCTCAGCGCAGCCCCCGGCGAGGCATCGCCGAAATGCTCGGACAGGTGCAGCACGCACTCGCCCTGCCTGAGCCCCATGTAAAGCGGCAGCCCCGGCTCGAACCGATGCTCGAAGACCACCGCGAAGCCCAGGAAATCGACGTAGAATTCCCGCGCCCGGGCCTCGTCGAAACTGCGCAGGATCGGGACCGGCGGCCGCATCACCGGCCCCGGAACAAGCCGCCCAGCACGCCCCGGACGATGGCGCTGCCCGCCCGCGTGCCGATGGAGCGGGCGACGGATTTGGTGAACGCGTCCATCACCGTATCCGACCGCGACGAGCGGCTGCGCGATGTCGTGGACCGCCGGCGCGGCGCCTCGTCCTCCTCCTCGACCCGGCGCGACCGCGAGGATCCGCCCGGCGAATAGCGCCGCCCGCGCGAATGCTCTTCCTCGCCGCGGTCCCGGTCGAAGCGTTCCGCCTCGCGCGCCGCCTGGTCGGCCCGCCGCGCCAGCATCTCATGCGCCGAATCGCGGTCCACCGCGGTGTCGTATTTCCCGGCCAGTGGCGAGGACACGATCACCTGCCGCCGGATCGCCTCGTCGCAGGGGCCCATGGCGCTGGCGGGCGGACGGATCAGCGTGCGTTCGACCACGCCGGGCACGCCCTTGGCCTCCAGGAACGAGGTCACGGCCTCGCCCACGCCGACCTCGCGGATCGCGGCCTCGGTATCGAAGCGGGGGTTCGGGCGATAGGTCTGGGCGGCGCGGCGCAGGGCCTGCTGGTCGCGGGCGGTGAAGGCGCGGAGCGCGTGCTGGACGCGGTTGCCCAGCTGCCCCAGCACATCCTCGGGCACGTCATCGGGGTTCTGGGTGATGAAATAGACGCCGACGCCCTTCGAACGGATCAGCCGCGCCACCTGCTGCACCTTGTCGACCAGCGCCTTGGGCGCCCCGTCGAACAGTAGATGCGCCTCGTCGAAGAAGAACACCAACTTGGGCTTCTCGACATCGCCCACCTCGGGCAATTCCTCGAAGAGCTCGGACATCAGCCACAGCATGAAGGTCGCATAGAGGCGCGGCGTCTCCATCAGCCGCGCGGCATGCAGGATGTTGACCCGGCCCTGACCCTGCGGCGTGGTCAGCATCAGATCCTTGATGTCCAGCGCCGGCTCGCCGAAGAAATTCGCCGCCCCCTGGTTTTCCAGCACCAGCAGCCGCCGCTGGATCGCCCCGATCGAGGCGGTGGTGACATTGCCGTACCGCGCCGACATCTCCTCGCGGTTCTCGGCGAGGAACTGCAGGATCGCCCGCAGGTCGGCCAGATCGAGGATCGGCCAGCCCTGTTCGTCCGACAGCCGGAAGGCAACGTTGATGACCCCCTCCTGCGCTTCGGTCAGCTCCAGGATCCGCGACAGCAGCAAGGGCCCCATCTCGGCCATGGTGGTCCGCACCGGATGGCCGAACTGGCCGAAGAGGTCCCAGAACACCACCGGCATCGCTGCATAGCTCAGCGCGCCCAGCCCGATCTGATCGGCGCGGCGCTGGAAGCTGTCCTTCGGCGTCCCCGGCACCGCCATGCCGCCCACGTCGCCCTTGATATCGGTCAGGAACACCGGCACGCCCGCCCGGCTGAATTCCTCGGCCATGATCTGCATGGTGATGGTCTTGCCGGTGCCCGTGGCGCCGGCGATCAGCCCGTGGCGGTTGCCGTATTTCAGCAGCAGTTCCTCGGGCTCCGCATAGCCCTCGCCGCCGCCACCGATGAAGATGCTGTCCTGCGCCATGCCACCCGTCCCGGGGCCGCGCCCCTTCATTCTGCCTTCAATACGCTGCGGGGGTGCGGGGGTGCAAAACCCCCGCTTCCGC
>NZ_JAUCCQ010000143.1:0-10396 GCF_034676075.1 Pararhodobacter sp.
TCTTCAAGATCGCCAACGACCTGCGGCTGCTGGGCTCGGGCCCGCGCTCGGGTCTCGGCGAGCTGATCCTGCCGGAAAACGAGCCGGGCTCGTCGATCATGCCGGGCAAGGTCAACCCGACGCAGGCCGAAGCGCTGACCATGGTCTGCGCCCATGTCATGGGCAACGATGCCGCCGTGGGTTTTGCCGGCTCGCAGGGTCATTTCGAGCTGAACGTCTACAACCCGATGATGTCCTACAACGTGCTGCAATCCATGCAGCTTCTGGGCGACTCGGCCTCGGCCTTCACCGACAACATGGTGGTTGGCACGCAGGCCAACACCGTGCGGATCGACAAGCTGATGAAGGAATCGCTGATGCTGGTGACGGCGCTGGCGCCGACCATCGGCTATGATGCCGCGACCAAGGTCGCCAAGACCGCCCACAAGAACGGCACCACGCTGCGCGAGGAAGCCATCGCGCTGGGGTATGTCGATGGCGAGACCTTCGACCGCATCGTCCGGCCTGAGGACATGATCGGTCCCAAGGGCTGAGGCCCAAGGGCCATGCTGACAGGGAAGGGGCGGCCCGCCGGGTCGCCCCTTTCGCATCGGGAACCGGGCAGGCCCCGGCGCGTTTGCCAGAAGCATGTTTGACAGCCGGGCCATTCCGCGCAAGATCGGAGACCGGCAGCGGGAGGATCCCTTCATGGAATGGCGCGGCAAACGGACCAGCCGGAATATCGAGGACCGGCGCAGCGGTGGCTCCTCGCGCGGCGGATTGCCCGGCATCCGCATCGGCGGCGGGCGCGGCGCCGGGCCCCTGGGCATCGTCGGCACCCTCGTGGTCCTGCTGATCGGCGCCTATTTCGGCGTGGACCTCAGCGGCCTGACCGGCGGCAGCGGCTCGTTCAACGCGCCGACCCAGCAGACCACGCAGACCGGACCCAACACCATCGACGATGACGAGGAAGCCTTCGTCGCCACCATCCTCGGCGAAACCGAACAGGTCTGGACGCAGATTTTCTCCGCCTCCGGCCAGCGCTATACGCCGACCACGCTGGTCCTCTATCGTGGCGGCACCGGCTCCGCCTGCGGCATGGCGCAATCGGCGATGGGGCCGTTCTATTGCCCGGGCGACCGCCGCGTCTATCTCGACACCGATTTCTTCCGGGTGATGGAGCAGCAGCTGAACGCAGGCGGCGAGTTCGCCAATGCCTATGTCATCGCCCATGAGGTCGCCCACCACGTCCAGAACCTGACCGGCACGCTGGGCGAGGTGAACGCACAACGCGCCCGCGTCTCGGAACGCGAGTCGAACGCGCTCTCGGTGCGGATCGAGCTGCAGGCCGATTGCTATGCCGGGGTCTGGGCGCATGAGGCGGCACGCGAACTGGCGCTGACCGATGCCGATATCCGCGAGGCGCTGAACACCGCCGCCCGCATCGGCGACGACGCGCTGCAGCGCTCGGCGGGCGGGCGCGTGGTGCCCGACAGCTTCACCCATGGCACCTCGGAACAGCGGCAGGACTGGTTCTTCCGCGGCTACCGCGCGGGCGATCCGGCGCAATGCGACACCTTCGCCGCCCGGAGCCTGTGATGGGAGAGGTCGTCAACCTCCGCACAAAGCGCAAACAGGCCGCGCGGGAGACCGCGCGGGCCGAGGGCGATGCGAAGGCCGCGAAGCACGGGCTGAGCAAAGGCCAGAAGGACCTCGCCAAGGCCCGCGCCGACAAGGCTGCGCGCGAGCTTGACGCCCACAAACGCGACCCGAAGGCCGACTAACCCTTCCTTAACCGCGCATCTTTGTTCTCTAAATATCCCGGGGGTGCGGGGGCTGGCCCCCGCTTTGGCCCTGTCTCCGGGCCCGCCACGCATGCCAATCCTCGGGCGTATCGAGGTCCGTCACCGCCCGCACGCCCGGCAGCGCCACCAGCAGGGGCGGATGCGCCTTCAGGATCGAACGCGCCCCGTCGTCGCCGCTTAGCCCGGCAAAGCGCGGCAGCAGCGCGGGCGGGAAGATTACCGGATGGCCGGGTGTGCCGTCCGCGGCCGTCGCCCGCAGGGGCCTGGTGCCGTCATAGCCCGCGGCGAGGCGGCGGAAATCCTCGGCCATCAGCTCCGGCATGTCGGCCGGGGCGACCAGCAGCGCCGCGCCCTCGGCCCAACGGGCCGCGGCGCGGAGCGAGGCGCTCATGCCCTGGGCGGCATCGGGGATTGTCAGATGCTCGACATCCAGCCCCTCCAGCGCCGCCACCCGCTGCGGCAGGTCCGGGGGCAGGGTCACGGCGACAGGGCCGATCCCCGCCGCCAGCATTGCCAGCGCCTGCCGCCGGATCAGCGGCGCGCCCTCGACCGGCTCGAGCAGCTTGTCGCCGCCCCGCATCCGGGTCGAGCCGCCGGCCCCCAGCAGCACCAGCTTCAGCCGCGGGGGTGACATGTCCCCGTCCATTGCGCGGCGCGGATGTTATGGGCCAGCACGATCAGGTTAGAGGAATGCACCGCGATGCCATTGGCACCGACGCTGGTCATCGTCGGACCCGAGGGGTCGAAGGCCACCAGCACCCCGTCATTGGTGAAGCTGATCTGCATCGGCGGGTTGGCAGTGTTGTTCTCATACCGCGCGGTCTCACCGTCGTCCGACATCACCAGCGAGAAGGACAGCTGCGGCTGGCTGCCGGTGGTGCAGGTGGCGCTGGCGGCGTCGCATTCCTGGACGAAGGCGCAATCGAGGATCTGGGCCGGGACATTCTCGGCCATCGCGCATTGGGCCATGCTGAGGGCCAGAAGGGGGAGCAGGAGTTTCATGAAAGGTCGCCGTCTATCCGTGGAGCGCGGATTTCCTCGAACCCGCCAAAACCGGGCGTCACCGCGACAGGAGGGCCGCGATCGCCGACTGCGGCCGACTATAACACCTTCATCCCTCAGTGAAAGAGCGGGAGCCAGCGCAGGGGCCCCGATCGGCGGAGCCGGGTCGTGAAGGAATCAACAGGGCAGGGCGTACCCTAGTAAATGCGTGCTCCCACAAGGGCTTGCTCCACATTCCTGAGAGATTGGATGAAGGCGACCCTCAGTCCAGATCGTCCAGCAGATCCTCGCCCTCATCCCCCGGCTCGCCGCCCGCCTCGTCATCCAGCCCATGCGTGCCGCGCTCGCGGTAGGGGGTGGTGCCGTATTGCGCCCGGTAGCATTTGGAGAAATGCGAGGGCGAGGCAAAGCCGCAGGCCAGCGCCACGTTGATCACGCTGAGTTCGGTCTGCATCAGCAGGTTGCGGGCCCGCGCCAGCCGCAGCTCCATATAATAGCGCTTGGGCGAGCGGTTCAGGTAGCGGCGGAACAAGCGCTCCAGCTGCCGGGTCGACATGCCCACTTCCTCGGCCAATTCGGCGGGGGAGACGGGCTCTTCGATCGATTGCTCCATCCGCTCGATGACCTTTGACAGGCGCGGGTGGCGGACGCCGATGCGGGTCGGGATCGACAGGCGCTGAATGTCGCGGTCGGTGCGGATCGTGGTGTAGATCAGCTGATCGGCCACGGCATTGGCCAGATCCTTGCCATGGTCATCCGCGACCATGGTCAGGATCAGGTCGATGGAGGCGGTGCCGCCCGCCGCCGTCAGCCGGTTGCCATCGATCACGAAGACCGATTTCGTGAGATCCGTGTCGGTGAATTCCTCGAGGAACCCGTCGCGGTTTTCCCAATGGATCGTGGCGCGGCGGTTCTCGAGCAGGCCCGCCTCGGCCAGCGTATGCGCCCCGGTGCAGAGCCCGCCGATCACCGAGCCCTTGCGCGCCACCTTGCGCAGCCAGTTGACCACCGGCTGCGTGGTGTTCGAGCGCACATCGACGCCGCCGCAGACGATCACCACATCGTCGCGCCCGACCTCGGCCAGCCCGCCGTCGACCAGCAGCGTCGCGCCGTTCGAACAGGTCACCGGCTTCCCCGATTCGCTGATCAGCGTCCAGCGATAGAGCGGCTGGCCGCTCATCCGGTTGGCGATGCGCAGGGGCTCGATGGCGGCGGCGAAGCTGAGGAAGGTGAATTGATTGAGCAGCAGGAACACGAAATGCCGCTGCCGGATCGGCGCAGGCTGCGAGCGCGCAGCGGCCGGGGCCGTGACAGTGGCGGGCGAGCGGCCGGTTCGCGGGGGCTGGGGGGAACTGGAACGCGGGGCGGGCAGGTCGCTCATCTAGGGTCATCCGGGTGGAGGGGGCACGGTCGCCGCATGGTTGGTTCGCGACGCCGGTTTGTCGCAATCCAAGCAGGAAAGCCGCAGCCCCGCAAGGAGGGACAAATCGCCCGCGCCCGCCTTGGCTGGTTTGCAAGGCCGAAAAAGCGGTGTATGAGCGCTGATACCGCTGACGGGCCGTTTTAGGGGCCGGGCGGTGCATCGACGGAGGACACGATGACCGAAGCCTGGAGCAAATCCGCCTGGCGCGCCAAGGAGCGCATCCAGATGCCGGATTATCCCGATCGGGCCGCGCTTGGCGCGGCCGAGGCGCAGCTGGCCAAATATCCCCCGCTGGTCTTTGCCGGTGAAGCGCGTGCGTTGAAGCGCCAGCTGGGCGAGGCCGCGGCCGGGCGGGCCTTTCTGCTGCAAGGGGGCGATTGCGCCGAGAGCTTTGCCGAGTTCAACGCCGATATCATCCGCGACACCTTCAAGGTGCTCTTGCAGATGGCGGTGGTGCTGACCTATGGCGCCAAGGTGCCGGTGGTGAAGGTGGGCCGCATGGCCGGCCAGTTCGCCAAGCCCCGCTCGGCCCCCACCGAGGCGATGGGCGGCGTGGAACTGCCCAGCTACCGCGGCGACATCATCAACGGTTTCGACTTCACGCCCGAAGCGCGGGTGCCCGATCCCCAGCGCATGCTGCAGGCCTATACCCAGGCCGCGGCCTCGCTGAACCTGCTGCGGGCTTTCTCCAAGGGCGGTTTCGCCGATATCCATCGGGTCCATTCCTGGACGCTTGGCTTCACCAAGTCCGAGGATGCTGAACGCTACAAGGCGCTCAGCGACCGGATTTCCGACGCGCTCGACTTCATGACCGCGGCCGGGATCACCTCGGACACGATGGGCGCCATGTCCACGGTCGATTTCTACACCTCGCATGAGGCGCTGCTCCTGGAATACGAGGAGGCGCTCTGCCGCATCGATTCCACCACCGGCCTGCCGGTGGCGGGGTCGGGTCACATGATCTGGATCGGCGACCGCACGCGGCAGCCGGACGGGGCACATGTGGAATTCGCCCGCGGCGTGCAGAACCCGATCGGGCTGAAATGCGGCCCGTCGCTGAGCGTCGAGGATCTGAAGGTCCTGCTGCGCAAGCTGAACCCGGAAAACGAGGCCGGGCGCCTGACGCTGATCGCGCGCTTCGGCGCCGGCAAGGCGGGCGAGCATCTGCCGCGGCTGATCCGGGCGGTCAAGGAAGAGGGGGCGAATGTCCTCTGGACCTGCGACCCGATGCACGGCAACACGGTCAAATCGGCCTCGGGCTTCAAGACCCGGCCCTTCGAGCGCGTGCTGCAGGAGGTCCGCGACTTCTTTGCCGTCCACAAGGCGGAGGGCACGATCCCCGGCGGCGTGCATTTCGAGATGACCGGCAAGGACGTGACCGAATGCACCGGCGGCCTGCGCGCGGTGACGGACGAGGATCTGTCCTCGCGCTATCACACCGCCTGCGACCCGCGGCTCAATGCCTCGCAATCGCTGGAACTGGCGTTCCTCGTGTCCGAGGAGCTGTCGCAGCGCCGCAAGGAACTGGCGCGCAAGGCGGTCTGAGGCCTCAGGCCCGGAAAAAGCAGAAGGGCGGCCGGTCGCAAGACCCGCCGCCCTTTCTTCTGCCCGGCAAGGGCGTAGCGGATCCGCGGATCCTTAGTCCTTGCCGCCCTTGATCACCCGCAGCATCGGGCGCTGACCGCGTTGCGGCAGCTCGGCCGACACCGGAGCCGAGGCCTCGATCCTGCGCTCGGCATTGCCGGCGCGGGCGGCCGGGGCGGGCTTGGCAAAGGGATGGGTGCGGCCGTCCCGCTCCATCCGCAGGGGGGCGCTCAGGCGAAATCGCCGCGGCGCGCGTCCGGCAGGCCCCCGCGTCTCGAGCACGCCCAGAACCCGGGTGATGCGCCCGTCGGGATCGGACAGCGGCATCAGCGCCAGCATGCCGTCAATCGCCGCCTGGCCGAAGCCTGCGTCCGAGCGCAGCGGCAACACCGCCCGCGCGCCCTGGGCGACCTGGGCCAGCGCCTGGGCCAGTTCGGTCCGCGCATCGCCGTTGAAGAAGACGCTGAGCGGCATGCCGCGCGGCTCCATCCCCAGCAGTTCGCCCAGCTGCTGCCCGCAGAGCCGCAGCCGCGCCACCGAGGGGGCCACCAGCTCGGCCACGAACATCACATCCAGGCAATGGGCCAGCGGCTTGGGGTCCAGTTCGGCCCGCGACGGGCAGATCCGGTCGCCGCGCAGCTCGTTCCAGTGGCTTTGCACCGCCCGGACCGCCGGGTAATCCTGCTCGCCGCTGCGCGCCGTGAAGGGCAGGCGCAGGACCTCGGCAAGGCGTTGGCTCGGCGATTGGCAGTCAGGCACGACATCGGACATGGTTCAGCTCCACAAACTCGGTCGATGCTCGTTTCGATGACCCCCCCCCGGCCCTTCGAATCCGCCCGACCTGCTGTTTACCTTTGTTTGAGAATTCTTACTGTTGCCTTAATCTAGCCTCAATTCGCCACAAAGGGGACAAATTCTAGGGAAATGGTTAAGTCGATGACCGGCTACGCCTCCGAAACGGGCGAAATCTCTTTAAATTCAGTGGTTTACGTCGCGCAATGGGACCTCCGATCGGTCAATGGCCGGGGCCTGGATCTGCGATTTAGGCTGCCGGATTGGCTCGACGGGCTGGAAGGGTCGTTGCGCAAAATACTTTCAGACAAGGTTAAAAGGGGCAATGTTTCCCTATCGTTGAAACTGTCCCGCAGCGAATCAGCGGGGCCGATGCGACTCAACCCCGCGGCGCTGGATGCGGCGGTAACCATGATCATGGCGGCCGAGGTTCAGGCCGAAGCCCGCGGCCTGGGTCTGGCGCCGATGACGGCGGCGGATCTCTTGGCGCTGAAGGGCGTGATCGACACCGGGCCCGAGACGCTGGATCAGGGCGCGCTGGTGAGCGAACTCCTGATCCGGGCCGAGGCGCTGCTCGCTGCCTTCGACGCCATGCGCGCGGCCGAGGGCGCGGCGCTGGCCGCGGTGATCGGCGCCCAGATCGACACCATCGCCCGGCTGACGTCCGAGGCCCGCCAGGCCGCCGCCGCCCGCCGCCCCGACCAGATCGACTCGCTGAAAGCAGCGCTGGCCCGGCTGACCGAGGCGGCACCGGGCGTCGATCCCGGGCGGCTGGAGCAGGAACTGGCGCTGATCGCCGTCAAGACCGACGTGACCGAGGAACTCGACCGCCTCGACGCCCATGTCACCGCCGCCCGGCGGCTGATGGCGCAAAGCGAACCGATGGGCCGCAAGCTCGATTTCCTGATGCAGGAGTTCAACCGCGAGGCCAACACCCTGTGTTCCAAGGCCCAGAGCGCCGACCTCACGCGGATCGGCCTTGACCTCAAGACCGTGATCGACCAGATGCGCGAGCAGGTGCAGAACTTGGAGTAGGCGATGGCCCCCTCAGCCTCGCGGCGCGGTCTCTTGATCATCCTCTCCTCGCCCTCGGGCGCGGGGAAATCCACGCTGGCCCGCCGGTTGATGGCCTGGGACCCGACGCTGAAATTCTCGGTCAGCGCCACCACCCGCGCGCCCCGGCCGGGCGAGACGGACGGGGTGGAGTACTACTTCAAGTCCAAGTCCGAATTCACCGCCATGGTCGCGGCGGGCGAGATGCTGGAACATGCCGAGGTCTTCGGCAATTTCTACGGCACGCCCAAGGGCCCGGTCGCCGCAGCGATGACCGAGGGGCGCGACACGCTTTTCGACATCGACTGGCAGGGCGGGCAACAGGTGCGCAACTCGGACCTGCGGCACGACGTGGTCTCGATCTTCATCCTGCCGCCCTCGATCGCCGATCTGGAAGCGCGCCTCAGGACCCGCGCGCAGGATTCGGACGCGGTGATCGCCGGACGCATGGCCAAGAGCCGCGACGAGATCAGCCATTGGGCGGAATACGATTACATCATCGTCAACGAGAACATCGACCAGGCCGAGGATGAGCTGAAGACCATCCTGCGCGCTGAACGCATGCGCCGCGACCGCCAGCCCGGCCTGACCGATTTCGTCCGCGGGCTGAACCGCGAATTCGACGCCCGCAACCCCGGAGACACGCCATGATCTATGCCCTGGCCGACCTGACGCCCGAGATCGACCCCGACACCTGGGTCGCCCCCGACGCCAATGTCATCGGCCGGGTGCGGCTGATGACGGGCGCCTCGGTCTGGTTCACGGCGACGCTGCGCGGCGACAACGAATGGATCGAGATCGGCGAGGGCTCGAATGTGCAGGAAGGCTGCACGCTGCACACCGACATGGGCTATCCGCTGAGCATCGGCCGCGATTGCACCATCGGCCACAACGTCATCCTGCACGGCTGCACCATCGGCGACGAGACGCTGATCGGCATGGGGGCGACGATCCTCAACGGCGCCCGGATCGGCCGCAATTGCCTGATCGGCGCGGGCGCCCTGATCACCGAGGGCAAGGAGATCCCCGACGGCTCGCTGGTCATGGGCTCGCCCGGCAAGGTGGTGCGGCAGCTGGACGAGGCGGCCTTCACCCGGCTGCGGAACTCGGCCCGCACTTATCAGGACAACATGCGCCGCTTCCGCGACGGGCTACGCCCCCTCTGAGCCACCCGCGCGGGCCTGCAGGTCGCGCAGCACCGCCAGACGGATGGCGCTGGCCAGCCCCAGATCGCCGCGCGCCGCGTCGATGGCCGCGGCGCATTCGTTGATGCCCTGACCCTGCGCCTTCGCCAGCGCCCGGAATGCCGCCCAGAACTCGGGCTCCAGCGAGACCGAGGTGCGGTGACCTTTCAGCGTCAAGGAATGCTTCTCGGGCCGCGTCATGCGATCAGCATCGGGAACCAGTCCTCGCGCAGCCGCTGGCCGGGCTGCATGCCATGGCCGGGGTAAGGCGGCGAGGTGCGGCCGGGGCGTTCGACATAGCGGGCATCATCACCCAGAAGCCTGAGCGAAAAGGCCCGCCGCCGCCGGTCGGTGGTGTTGCCCCGCGCGCCGTGCAGGGTGAGGAAGTTGAAGGCCACGGCGTCGCCGGGTTCGAGCGCCCATTCCAGCACCCGCATCCCCTCGGCATCGGGGTCGGGCACCGGGCGATAGGCCTCGGGGTCGGGGTAGAAGGCGGTCTCGGCCAGCCAGCGGGTCGGCAGGACGGGCTTCTCCCAAAGATGCGAGCCCGCGACACAGCGCAGCGTCGCCTCGCGCACCGGCTCCATCGGCGACCAGAAACTGACCGTCTGGCGCCCCTCGACGAAGTAATAGGGGCCGTCCTGATGCCAGGGGGTTGCCCTCGCGGTGCCGGGTTCCTTGACCAGGACGTGATCGTGGAACATCTGCACGGTCGACGAGCCCATCAGCGCTGCTGCGGTCCGGGCCGCGGGTGACTCGCGGATGACCCGGCCGAATTCCGGGATCCGGTCCCAGTTGCAGTAATCGTCGAAGAACCGCCCGCCCTCGCCGGGCTTGAGATTCTCGGCGGCATAGGGGCCGGGCTCGGCCATGTTGCGCTCGATCCCGGCGGCGATCGTGTCGACCCAATCGGCCCAGAGCCCCCGGATGACCACCGCTCCGTCCCGCCGGAAGGCGTCGATATCGGCTTGGCTGACGGTCATGGGGCGCTCCTGTCGTGCGGGGCGAGAGTGCGGCGACGGGGGTCGGGAAGTCAATCGCCGCGGCGGAGGAGGTGTTTCGCCCTCGTTGCCCGCTGTCGCGGGCGCCTTGGGCGACCAGCGGGGGGCATTCTGCCGCCCTGCCGCGCCACGGGCGCGGCGTTCTCGGCTGAAACGCGCCACTGGCGCGTTTCCGAGACGCGATCACCCCTGAGGATATTTGCGGCGCAAAGAAGGGGGGGGCGGGCTGCGCTTCATTCTGCCTCAAATACGCTCTTTCGACCGCGCCGCGGGGGCCGAGGCCGGGGTGGGGCGATTCGCCTCGGGGGGCCGAATCGCCACGACCGAAGAGGCGGCGAGCGCCGTTGGGGCAGGCGGCGGGGCCCGGTGGGGCGCTGTCATCGGATAACAGCGGGGCGCGCGAGGGGGTGATTTGCCCGCGGCGGGCGGCGGTCGCGGGGGGCTGTCAACGAGAACGGGCCCGGGCCGGCGGCAGGGCGGGTCAGCGGGGTTGCGGCGTGGTCGGGGACGAATCAGCCTACCATCAAGGGCTTAGCCAGGCAGCCTGCGCTTGTTATCGGATAACACACCCCC
>NZ_JAUCCQ010000144.1:0-10277 GCF_034676075.1 Pararhodobacter sp.
TCGAGGCGAAGGTGCTGGATGTGCTGGGCGTTGCGCGGATCGGGGCGAAGAGGGCGTAACCGCGGCCGCCTCTTGAGAACGTGACCGACCGCGCGCATATTCCTTGCGGTACAGACTCGCTTCGGATGCCGTTGAATATGAAATTCACCTCGCAGATCACCAAGGTTAAGGATGGCTGGATCAAGCGCGATGCCTCTTCCGGCAGGTTTGTCGAGGCAGGCACGGCCGCTGGTGTCAGCAAGCCGAGCAAGCAATCGCAATCCGCGATTCAGGAGGTTTCCGCGCGCCGCAAGGATGCGCTGAAGCGGCTTGCTGATCGGTAGGCGCCACTACAGAGTGACCCTGGCGGACGCGCTTCAGGCTCATGACGAGGCGCTGTCGTATGGTGGCCGGGATGGCGTCAGCAGCCTGCATCTGATCGAATCCGCGCTTGCCCGGCCCTATTCCGGGTATCACCGCGGTCTTGACAGAAAATGTGCGGCGCTCCTCGAAAGCGTCGTCAGCAACCACGGGTTCATCGACGGCAACAAGCGCACAGCATGGCTGCTCGTGGAAATCCTGATTGTCCGCAGCGGCTACCTCCTGGCCATCCCCGACGAGGAGCCGATCGACGATCTGGTAGTAGAGGTCGCCTCGGGCCGCATGGATTTCGGGTCGCTTCGCGTCTGGTTCCGCGAGAGATTGCGCCCTATTCAAGCGTGAAGGAACGCGCCATGATCGACCAGCAACGCTTGCCCGCGAACGCCGCGCCTCGATCACGGATTCAGTTTCGGATCGTCACCCCGGGGTTCAAGGCGACGGCGCCCCCATGACCCACCCCCCCGACACCCTCTGGTTCTACGCCCAGACCGACCCTTACGCCGAATTCTCCAACTTCGCCCCCTATGGCGTGGCGATGGACGGCGCCTATTGGCCAAGTGTCGAGCATTACTTCCAGGCGCAGAAATTCCACGATGCGGCGTATCGCGAGCGGATCCGTAGGGCCTCGACCCCGAAACAGGCCAAAGGGCTGGGGATGAGCCGCGATTTGCCCCTCCGGCCGGATTGGGAGGCGGTCAAGGACAGCCTCATGCTCGACGCGCTGCGCGTCAAATTCGCCACCCACCAGACCCCGCGCGACCTGCTGCTCTCGACCGGCGAGCGGCTCATCGTCGAGAACGCGCCGGGCGATTTCTACTGGGGATGCGGCGCGGACGGGAGCGGGCTGAACCGGCTGGGCCAGTTGCTCATGCAGGTGCGGGCCGAACTCCGCCGCGCGCTCTGAAACCCGCCCCCTGAAACGCAAACAGCCGCCCCGAAGGGCGGCTGCGATGCCGATAGCGGCCGGATCAGAACTGATAGCCGATCCGCAGCGTGATCGTGTCGATGTCGTTCTCGACATTGGAACCGCCGATGGTGGCGCTCATGTTGCGCCGCGCCGCTTCCACGCCGACGAAGACGTTGCTGCGAACGTGGAACTGCGCGCCGAGGCCGTAGCTCACGCCGTTCTCGGAGTTCCAAGCGCCGCCGCCGAAGAATTCCGAGCGGGCGGCGCCGATGAAGCCGTAGAACATCACGTTGTTCACGGCATAGCCGGCACGGGCCCGCAGTTCGAGCGCGTTGCGCTGTTGGTTGACGAACGGAGGATAGTTCGCCTCGAAATCGATATAGCTCAGTTCGGGGCCGAAGACGAAGTTGCCGCGCTGCCAGTTGTAGCCGGCGAAGGCGCCCCAGCCGTTCACGCTTTCCATATCCGGGGTACCACCCGGGGCCTGGGTGATCCGGCCGCTCACCGCCGAATAGCTCAGACCGCCATAGGCGCCCGCCCAGTCGAAGGCCGGAGCCGGCATCACATAGTCAACAACTTGGGGCGGCGGGGCGACGGGGCCCGAGGCCAGAGCCGGAACAATCGGCAGGGCGCAGGCGAGGGCCAGCGCAGAAACACGCGTAACAAGGGATTTGGTCGAGGTCATGATGTCCACCATGGTTTCTTAATTTCTTGACGAGGATCCGAAAGCCGGTCGTCCGAGGAGTGAGTCTACGCCTTCCGTCGGATGGTTCAATTGGTGCGCTGCACCAGCAGCATTTTCTTTGCCAAGGTGCGTCTTGTTTGCACTGCCCCGGCAACCGCGGTCGGGTCTTCCCTTCCTGGCGCCCCTCTGCCATCTTGGCGCATGGAACACCTTCCCCCTCTCCGCAGCCGTCACGGCCCCGCCGCATTCCCGCGGCAGGGAGGGGACGCAATTATCCGAGTATCCGCATGAAACCGACCCGAACCCTCCCGATCCTGACCGCCCCCGGCGCCGAGCCGGTGGCTTTCTCCGATGCCCGTCAGGCCGTCTCGCATCTGCAGGCCCTCTACAAGCAGGCCACGGATTTCCTGGCCGCCAGCTTCCGCACCGCCATCGCCGATGGCACGCCGCGCGCCCGCTACCGGGCGTTCTATCCGGAACTGCGGCTGACGACCTCGACCTATGACCAGCCCGACAGCCGGCTGGCCTTTGGCTATGTGCCCGAACCCGGCACCTATGCCACGACGATCACCCGGCCGGACCTGTTCCGCAATTACCTCGAACAGCAGATCGAACTCTTGCTGAAGAACCACAACCAGCCGGTGATGGTGGGCTATTCCGACACCTCGATCCCCCTGCATTTCGCCATGGCCGGGCGCGATGACGTGGCCATGGCGGGCGAGCTCAGCTTCACCCTGCGTGACATCTTCGACGTCCCGGACCTGTCGATCACCAATGACGACATCGTCAATGGCGAGGGGGTGCGCAACGCCGATGGCTCCGTCCCGCTCGCGCCCTTCACCGCGCAGCGGGTGGATTACTCGCTGGCCCGGCTCGCGCATTACACCGCGACGGATCCCGAGCATTTCCAGAACCACGTCCTCTTCACCAATTACCAGTTCTACGTCGATGAATTCGAGGCCTACGCCCGCCAGGTCCTCGCCGATCCCGAAAGCGGCTACACCGCCTTCGTCGCCCCCGGCAACGCGGTGCTGACCGACTCGCAGGCGCAGATCCCGCATCTGGCGCGTCTGCCGCAGATGCCGACCTATCACCTGAAACGGCCGGGCGGGCAGGGGATCACCCTGGTCAATATCGGCGTCGGCCCCTCGAACGCGAAGACCGCGACCGACCATATCGCCGTGCTGCGCCCGCATGCCTGGCTGATGGTCGGCCATTGCGCGGGGCTCAGGAACTCGCAGTCGCTGGGCGATTTCGTCCTCGCCCATGCCTATCTGCGTGAGGACAACGTGCTGAACGAGGACCTGCCCGTCTGGGTGCCGATCCCCGCCCTGGCCGAGATCCAGATCGCCCTGCAGGAAGCGGTGGCCGAGATCACCCAGCTCACCGGCTACGAGCTGAAGAAGATCATGCGCACCGGCACCGTCGCCACCATCGACAACCGCAACTGGGAGTTGAGGGACCAGTCCGGTCCGGTGCAGCGCCTCAGCCAGTCCCGGGCCATCGCGCTGGACATGGAAAGCGCCACCATCGCCGCAAACGGTTTCCGCTTCCGGGTGCCTTATGGCACGCTGCTCTGTGTCTCGGACAAGCCCTTGCACGGCGAGCTGAAGCTGCCCGGCATGGCGTCGGCCTTCTACAAGACCCAGGTCGCCCGCCACCTGCAGATCGGGGTCCGCGCCATGGAACGGCTGCGCGACATGCCGCTCGACCGGATACACTCGCGCAAGTTGCGCAGCTTCGACGAGACGGCGTTCCTCTGACCGGGCCCCGGGACGTCGGGTTTTCGGGGGTTTTCGGCGAAATCCCCCGCATGCCCGCTGCTTTCCGATTGCCTGAGGCCCGCGCAGCCGATAGATGCGCTGAACAACGCAGGCCTCGGCCTGCCAGCGTTTTGATAGACGGAGAGCACCGATATGAACAAGCCGATGACCAAGACCCAGCTCGTCGCCACCCTTGCCGAGCAGATGGGCGCTGACAAGAAGACCGCTGCCGCCGCGCTGGACGGCATCGCCTCGATCGTCGCCACCGAAGTCGCCGCCGGCGGTTCGGTCACCCTGCCGGGCATCGGCAAAGTCGCCTGCCGCGCTCGCCCCGAGCGTGAAGTCCGCAACCCGGCCACCGGCGAGACGCTGACCAAGCCCGCCGACCGCGCCGTGAAAGTGACCGTGGCGAAAGCGCTGAAAGACGCCGTCGCCTGAGACGCCGCTCGCCCGCGCGACTGACCGCAAGGCCGCCCCTCCGGGCGGCCTCTTCGTTTTCCGTCAACCGAACCATGGCCTCCTGCGGCAAAGGAGCCAGCCATGGACATGCCCCCCGATCCCCCTTGCCGACATCGACCCCGAGGCCCTGCCGCGTGACCGGCCGGCGATGGAGGAGGGGGCGCTCGACACCCTCCTGCTGCCGATCCTGCAGGATGGTCTGCGCCAGCCGGTCGAGGTCTGGCCCGTCGAGGGCCCGCGCCCCTGGGCCCTGATCCCGGGCGCGCGGCGCTATTTCCCCGGCCTCGAGGCCGCCCCCGCCGCGTGCTGCGCCTCAATTCGGGGAACACGCTCCGGCGCGAACGGACCCCCTCAGGCTGGACCATCCGCATCGACGCGAGACACGCGACGCATTCGGGGATCGTGGATGATATCTTGGAGTATGTGGAGCGGTGGTTTCAGAAGGGGTCGTAAAGGGGAAATGCTATTCTCTCCTACTCGTTTCCCGGCGGAATATAACTCGCGGCTCGCAGTGATAGCTCTTGGCTCACTATGCTCGCCGCGCGTCCGTCAGTCTCACTATTGGACTGATCGAAGGAAATCAAAGTGTAGAGCATCAGCTCGCCAACAAGGGTCTTGGTCATCAAAGTCTCAACTGTTGACTCGTTCGTAACGCAAACACCGCGAACTTGACGGGAATTACCTTCGTCTGCGCCAACGTTCACAAATGAAATTGCAAGATCGCCGTCGCACACTCCGCTAAGGATAGCTGTATCGCGGGCGTCGGACTCTCGAAGAGTCGCGTCGCGTTCGGCGCTCGCGAAAAATGTTCCACCAATAACGGCCCCCTCGCGAGCACTGAAGAACACGCTCGGAACAGAAACCAAATCAGACGCAAACGAATCGCTAAGGTATCTAAAGTCAGTCAAGTTCAACTGCGAAATCATCTCGGTCGCAATCTGGTATAGAACTGATCTGTCTACAGATGCGGATGATTGGGTTGCGATGTTTGGTCTAGGTCTCGGCGGAAGCGCTGCAAGATTCGTTGTGGGCGGTGCCGGGGGAGTTGTAGCGCCCACTCCAATCCAAACTTGCGCGCATCTGGCGATCTCCGGCAAAACGCGCATTGTACCCGTCAAGTTGTACTCTCCGGCAAAACGCGCACCTTGAACCCGCATGACCCGGCCATATTGCATGAGCGGGATTATCTCTCCGGCGTTGCGGAACGAAAATGAAATAATCGAGCTGCTGAGTGCAACTCCGACTCCAGAAAATGGCGCTGCGCGGTCAATGTAAACCGAGGCACGAAACTCCTCGCCTGGAACGAAGCCAAAATTTGATGTCGAGATCCCTAGAATGAACGTTCCTGATCGGTCTATCGTAAGGTGCAACATGTCGCCGCTATTGTAGGAAGCACTCGCGACGCAGTGCGAAAATATTCCCGACGAATCATCTGCATATGCGCCTCCACTCCAAACCCCGAAACCGATTGTTGATCCACGAATCATAAAGGCGTGGGCACTGTTAGCAACGAGAAGGCTGGATGCGAGAACTGCGAGAAATCGCATTTGTTCCTCCTAGCGGCTTTGAAGGCTTCGCGGCAGTACAGCTGAGAGGAATGAGTCGGTCAAGAAGTTCCGGTCCGAGCGCGCCGAGCAATACAGCTATTCCTAGCGATCCGCAGGGTGTGCATTCATTGCGGACCGCTCACCGGGCGCAACCCGCTCCCTTCGCCCAACCCACGCCCCGGTGCACCATGAATGCGCACCCTACGCCCCTCCCTCCCCCCACCGGACGCTCCCCCACCCATGGGACATTCCTGCCAAAACCTAAACGCGTCCCCCTAACCCGTTGTAATCCCACACCCCACCCCCCTGTCCCACACGCGGGACACCTCTTCCCCTCCCCTGAAATCCCCGTTATCCCTGCCGAGGGGGCCCCGTCCGGCCCGGGGAGGACATCGTGGATTTCAAAGCCCTCCTCATGGGCCTCGCCTTCGCCTTCATGTGGTCCTCGGCCTTCACCTCGGCCCGCATGATCGTCCAGGACGCGCCGCCGCTCTTCGCCCTCTCGGCCCGGTTCCTGATCTCCGGCCTCTTCGCCATCATCCTCGCCCGGCTGATGGGCGAGACCTGGCGCCTGACCCGCGCCCAGTGGCGGGCCACGATCATCTTCGGCCTCTGCCAGAACGCGGCCTATCTGGGGCTCAACTTCATCGCCATGCAATGGGTCGAGGCCTCGGCCGCCGCCATCATCGCCTCCACCCTGCCGCTGATGGTCGCCGCCGCCGGGTTCCTGTTCATGGGCGACCGGCTGAAACCCGTGGCCGTGGCGGGCCTCGTCGCCGGGTTCGGCGGCGTGATCCTGATCATGGGCGCGCGGTTCGGCGGCGGGCTCGACCCCGTCGGCGTCATCCTCTGCGTGATCGCCGCCATGGCGCTGACCGTGGCGACGCTGGCCTTGAGGGGCGCGTCCTCGGGCGGGAACGTGA
The DNA here is from genome assembly GCF_034676075.1 of Pararhodobacter sp. GTDB lineage: Bacteria > Pseudomonadota > Alphaproteobacteria > Rhodobacterales > Rhodobacteraceae > Pararhodobacter. Next base: position 6,645 of record NZ_JAUCCQ010000144.1, read on the forward strand.
TGATGGTGGTGGGCCTGCAGATGCTGGTCGGCGCCGCCGCGCTGATCGGCCCGGCGCTGGCTTTCGAGACGCTCACCGTCACCTGGACCCCGCGGCTGGTCCTCGCCTTTCTCTATACCACGCTCATTCCCGGCGTCGCCGCGACCTGGGTCTGGTTCAAGCTGGTGCAGCGGATCGGCGCGATCCGGGGCGCGACCTTCCACTTCCTCAACCCGTTCTTCGGCGTGGCCATCGCCGCGGCGTTGCTGGGCGAGACGCTGAACCTGACCGACGTGATCGGCGTGGCGATCATCATGGCCGGGATCCTGGCGGTGCAGCTTTCCAAGGCCCCGGCCGCGCGCTAGCTTTCCGGCCATGAAACCGCCCCGCTACATCCGCCGCCGCCGCTCGCCGCCCGGCACCGCCCCCGGCACGCTGACCGCCGACCCCGGCGCCCATCCGTCGACGATCCACACCTTCCGCTATTCGCCCGAGGGGGTGGAGGAGAGCGACCAGATCCTGACCTGCAAACCCGGCACGGTGCTGTGGCTGAACGTCGACGGGCTGGCCGATACCGCGCTCTTGCAGCGGATCGGCGAGATCTTCGGCCTGCATCCGCTGGCGCTGGAGGATGTGGTCAACGGCCACCAGCGTCCCAAGGCCGAGGAATACGAGGCGCATCAGTTCATCGCGCTGCGGATGCCGGACCGCCGGGCGGGGCTGGTCGCGACCGAGCAGGTGACGATTTTCCTGGGCGACGGTTTCGTCATCACCTTCCAGGAACGCTCGGGCGATGTCTTCGACCCGGTGCGGGTGCGGCTGAGGAACCCGCAGGGCCAGATGCGCAAGCGCGGCGCCGATTACCTGTGCTACGCGCTGCTGGATGCGGTGATCGACGCCTTCTTCCCGGTGCTGGAGGTTCTGGGCGAGCAGTTGGAAACGCTGGAGGATGAGGTGGTCTTCAAGGCCAGCGCCACCGAGATGGGCGATATCCACGCCATCAAGCGCGACCTGATGACCGTGCGCAGCGCGGTCTGGCCCCTGCGCGATCTGGTCTCGGCCCTGACCCGGGAGGAAACGCCGCGCTTCACCGAGACGACGCGGCTTTACCTCAGAGATTGCCAGGACCACGCGGTCCAGATCATTGAGACGCTGCAGACCTACCGCGAGATCGCCACGGGGCTGGTCGATATCCTGCTCTCCAGCCAGTCCAACAAGATCAACGAGGTGATGCAGGTCCTGACCCTGATCGCCACGATCTTCATCCCGCTGACCTTCATCGTCGGGGTCTACGGGATGAATTTCGACGACATGCCGGAACTGCACTGGCGCTGGGGGTATCCCGCCGTGATGGCCTTCATGGCGGTGATCGCGGGTGTGCTGGCCTGGTGGTTTCGGCGCAAGGGCTGGCTGGGGCCGAAACGCTAGGGTTCCCCGGGGAACAGCGCACCCGGCGGGGGCATGGAACAAGGGGGCAAGCCAGAGACAGGAGCCCCGCCATGAACCGCACGTTGAAATCCATGCTCACCTGGGGCCTTGCCGCCGGTGCCTTCGTCCTTGCCAAGGGCGTGGTGATCGGGGTGCTGGCCGCCACGACCCCCACCGCCGCCGAGCGGGTCGATGCGATCCTGGCGCAGGAGCCGGTCGCGAGCACCTATCAGGCGATGCGGCGGCATTTCCCGATGGAGGCGGTGCAGCTGCGGGGCCTGATGCTGGAAGCCTACCGCGCCGGGACGCTGAACGACGCGGCGCAGCAGGTTCTGGCGCGCGAGGCGGGCGAGATCCACGGCCGGATGGCCGAGGGGCTGCGTGCCGCCACGGATGCCGAGATCGTGGCGATCCTGGACGATTGGCTGACCTCCATCGCGCCCTTCGACAGCGACATTGCCGCCTGTTCGACGATCGCCGCGCGGGGGCTGACCTCGGTGCAGCCCAGCGATCCGCGCCTCGATCCCGTGCAACTGGCCGAGGCGGCCGAGCGGCTTTACGCCACCATGGACCGCTACCGCTTCGCCGTTGACCGGCGGTACGTAGAGGAAGAGGATTTCGACGCCTTCGCCCCGGTCTTTCTGGCCGATGGCGGGACCGATGCCGATCTGGACGCGGTCGAGACGCGCGATCCCGCCGATCCGCAGCTCTGCGGCGCCTATCGCCGGCTTCTGACCAGCCTGCGCGACGCCGGAAGCGACGGCGCCGACCGGATGCGGCTGGAGATCGTCGTGTCGCTGTTTGGCGGCTGAGGGGGCGGGCGATGATCGGCATGGAAACCGCCGTCGCCGCCACGCTGGCCGGTGCCGCGCTGGGCGGACTCTGGGGCGGCTGGGGCCTTGGCCGGCAGGTGCTGGCCCGGCGCCGCGCCGCCAGTCGCCTTGTGGACCAGGCTCTGGCCTTGGAGCCGGGGCGCAGCCTTTTTGCGGCAATGGCGGCGCATTTTCCGGCCGATGCCCGGGCGCTTCGCCGCAAGATGATCCGGATCGCCCGCGGGCCGGGCAGCGTCTGGCAACGGCAGGTCGCTATCGCCAATGCGGCGGCCGCGGTGCGGCGCGGTCTGGGCACGGCGGTGCTGTCGATCCCCGGGGCCGAGATCGACGCCCTGCTGGATGACCAGATCGCCCTCTACCGCCGGTTCGAGGGCGAGCCGCTTCTGGCCTCGCGTTTCGTGGTGCGGGGGATCAAGGCGCTGTCGGGCTCGGAGCCCGACGGTATCCTCGCCGAAAGCGAGCGGATCAGGACCCGGGTCTATCGCGCCATGGCGCAGTATCGCGGGGCGCCCGTGGGGGCGGCGATGCCGGTGGTCGGCGATTACGAGCGTTTGCAGGCGGCGCTGGCCCGGGTCTGGGGCATGGACGACGCCTTTGCGGTGCTGGATCGGCTGGACCCGGAGGACCCGCGGCTGGGTGTGGCCTTCCTCACCATCCTGAAGGCGGTGCGACATGGCGAGTTCGAAGGCGCCGACCGCTTGCGCCGGGCCTGGGTGGTGGCGCTGGCCAATGGCTGAGCGGGTTCCCGACGGAACAGCGGGGTCCGCGGCTTCGCGCTAGACAAGGCATGTCGTCACCCAGAACCCCGGAGGCCCGCCATGCGCCTGAACGCCCCTCTCACCGCCCTGCTGATCGCCAGTGCGATCCCGGCTCAGGCCGAACTCGCACCCGCCGAGATTGCCGAGCGGGTCGCGATGGTGCTGGCGTCGGAACCGGCGCGCAGTGCGATGCCGGAGCTCACGGCCTATTTCCCGGCCGAGGCGCAGCGCATGGTGGACAGTTTGCGGGAGGTCGTTGCCTAGACCGACGGGTTCTCGGCCGCCGGGTTCGAGCGGCTGAGCACTCTCAACGCCGAGATCATGGCGCCGATCATGGGTATGGTGGCGCAGGCGAACGATGCCGATCTGGTGACGCTGCTCGACCGGCAGATCGGCCTGCCGCGCGGGATCGAGGGCCAGCCGATGCTCTGCGCCCGGGTCGAGGTGCAGGGGCCCGGCGCGCTGGGCGCGGACCACCGCTATCTGGCCGAGGGCGTGCTGGAAGAGGCCTATCGCCAGCGCCTCGCCATTGCCGATGCCAACCGCGATGTCGCCCCCCGCCGCGGATCGGATCCGGGCGGATCTGGCGACGGTGACGGGGCTTTACTGACCCTTCAACAGCCCGCGCGGCATCG
>NZ_JAUCCQ010000145.1:0-10098 GCF_034676075.1 Pararhodobacter sp.
TCAGCCGCTCTTCCGAGGTGAGGGCGAAGTTGATCTCGCTCAGCGCTTCGGCGGAGATCGCGGCGATTTCGGCCCGCAGTTCCGCCTCCGAGGCGCTGTCCAGCGCGGCAAGGTTCAGGTTGTCCAGGAGCCGGGTGTGCAGCTCCGACTTCACCTCGAGGATGCGCTGGCGGCGGCGGCGGTCCTTGTCGTTGGCGGCCGGTTGCGCGGCGATCGGCTGCGGCGCATGCGTGGCCTTGAAGCTGGGACGCGGCGCCGGGCGCGGCATCGTCAGCTCGGGCTGCGACGAGGGCGAGACGCTGGCGATCTCATGCACCGGGACGGCGCGGGATTCCGGCTTGGCGGGGCCCGAGGGCGTGGTTTCCTTGCGGTAACGCGAGAACATGTCTCTCTCCTCAGGCGGCGGCGCGGCCTTCGTCGCGGTTCGACGCGACGATGGACTGGGCGATCTTGCGGATCTCTTTCAGCAGCGGGTTCTTCGGCGCGATCTCGGCCAGGGGCAGGCCATGGTCGTTGGCATGCGTCACCTGGGCGGTGCCGTCAGGCAGCATCACCTCGAACTCGATATCCAGGCTTTCGGCCATCCGCTTGGCGCGGGCCTTGCCCGACAGATCGGTGAATTTCGGCGCGTGGTTCAGGACATAGCGCAGCTTGTCCAGCGGCAGATCCTCGGCCTTGAGCGCGCGGATCAGGCGCAGCGCGTTCTGGGCCGAGCGCATGTCCAGCTCCATCGTCGCGTAATAGGCGTCGCATTCGTTCAGGACCGTCTCGGTCCATTGCACCACGGTGCCGGGCATGTCGATGATCACCACCTCGAAGCTGGCGCGGGCCATGGTGATCACCCGCTCGATATCGTCGGGGGTGATCAGGTCGAGCGGCAGCATGTCGGCCGCCGCGGTCAGCACCTTCAGCTTGTCGTTGAAGGTCTGCAGCGTGTTGAGGAAGAAGTCGCGATCCATCACCGCGGTGTTGGACAGAAGCTCATAGACCTTCTCGGTCCGTGCCAGGTCCAGATAGGTGGCGATGGAGCCGGTTTGCAGGTCGAAGTCCAGCAGGCAGACCGAAGGCGCGGTCTTGCCGGAATTGGCGATCTCCCACGCCAGGTTGACGGCGAAGGTCGTGGCGCCCGAGCCGCCCGCCAGCGGCTGCACGGCATAGACCGCGCCCAGGGGCTGGTTCTGCGACACCATCATCCGCGATTGCGGGGCGATGGTCGACATGTCGGGCGAGGGGGCACGCAGGCGCTGGATGGCGTCATGCAGCGCGCCCTCGGGCAGCGGATAGGGCACGAAATCGCTGGCGCCCAGACGCAGCAGCCGGTGCAGGGCGATCGGGCCCAGCTCCTCGGCGATGAGCAGCACGCGGATGCTCAGCGTGTTGGCGCGCTGAATCACCGCCTCGACCAGCGCCATGTTCGCTTCGTCGTCGTCATCAAGCGCGATGGCGATGAATTCGAGCCCCTTGGCATCGGGTTGATCAAGGAATTTCAGCGCGCTCGGAAAGGTGAGATCGCCCCAGCTTTCGCCGAGCTCCAGCTCCATATCCTCGATCAGCAGGTCGAAGTTCTGCACATCGCGCGAGACGGTGCAGGCGCGAATCGGGGCGACGTGTTTGACGGGGCTGCTCACACTCGACATTTTCTTTCCTCCGCGCCGGCATTCTGCCGACATGTGGTACGCGACCTCCGGCGCACGACGGCATGCGGCACCGGGTTCTTCCCAACTTCGGCGGTAATCTTGGCATTAATGGGGCTAAAAAAACGTAATTGTCTGGCCGGGCGTCAATAAACCAGACGCCCCGCCGACAGGGTCGGCGGGGCGCTGCGAGGTTGCCGGACGGGTGTCCCGGCAGAGGTATCAGGGAGTATTCGGTTCCCGCACGGCACTCTCGACGTATTCCCGATGCACGACACGGGCATACTCTCCGTTCAGGATCCGCGCATTGTCCTGCACGAAACCGGAGACTTCGGTGACCGCGCGCCGGTTTTGGCGCTCGCGGTCGGGCGTTGGGATCAGCGGCTGCGTCTCGCCGTTCGAGACGACCGCCTCGACCCGGCGGCGGCTGATGCCCTGCCGGACGATGAAGCTGGCGGCGGCGCGCGCGCGGCGCAGGCCGAGGCCCTGGTTGTAGCGCTCGGACCCCACCAGATCGGTATGGCCGAAGACCCGGAAGGTCACTTCGGGGAACTGCCGCATCCAGCGGGCCTGCTGGGCCAGGATGTATTGCGCGGCCGGGTCCAGCGTCGCGCTGTCGAAGGCGAAGGTCACGGTGTTCGGGACTTCGCGGGCGAACCGCTCGGCCAGGGCCACGACGTAATCCAGCTGACCGGTGTGGATCAGGATGTTGTTGGCGGTGGGCGTGCCGAAGCCGCCCTCGTCCAGGTCGCTGCCGACTTCGGCGGCCGTATAGGCGCCCGAACAGGCGCTCAGCGCCCCGGCCGAAACGCCAAGCAGCAGCAGGCGGCGCGAGATCAGAGGGGTCTGCGGACGGGGGGCGGTCATGGGTTACTCCATCACATAGCCGTAGCCGCCGCGGAAATCCTGCCGCGCGACTTCGGCGGCACCGGACGACGAGCCGGTGAGCTGACCGTTGAGGAACAATTGCGCCTCGTTCGGCAGGCGGATGCGGTCGGTGGGCAGAAGCAGCGCCTCGCCCCGGGTCGGTGTCACCAGATGGGCGGTGACGAAGATCATCAGTTCGGACTGGCTGCGCTGATAATCGGCGCTGCGGAACAGCGCCCCCAGCACCGGAATGTCGCCCAGCCACGGCACCTGGGCGATGGAGCCCTGGAAATCATCCTGCAGGAGGCCCGCGATGGCGAAGCTCTCACCGTCCCTGAGTTCGACCGTGGTCGAGGTCTGGCGGCGGCGGAAGCCGGGCAGGGTGACGCCATTGGCGCTGTAGGAATTGGTGCTGTCGGGGCTGGAGACCGAGGCATCCATGCTCAGGTTGATGACATCGCCATCGACCACCCGGGGGGTGAAGGTCAGTTCGACCCCGATCGCCCGGTAATCCACGGTCACCGTGCCGTTCTCGCCCACCACCGGCACCGGCACTTCGCCACCGGCCAGGAAATGCGCCTCCTGCCCGGACAGGGCGGTCAGGCTGGGTTCGGACAGAGTGCGGGCCAGGCCATTCGATTCCAGCGCTTCCAGCATGACCTGGAACTGCACCGACCCGATGGAGAAGCCCCCGCCCAGAACGCCCTGCGCGGGGGTCGCCGCGGCCACGTTCACCGGCACCCCGGCCGTGGTCAGCGCCCCGGCCGCAACGCGACCGGTGCCCCCCGCCGAGACGCCGTCCGACGCCGAAAGGCTGGCGGCGAGGCTCTGCGCGGCCGAGCGCTGCACTTCCGAGAAGCGCACGCGCAGCATGACCTGCTGGGTGCCGCCCACGTTCATCAGATTCGAGACCCGGCCCGGCGCATAGCGCTCGGCCAGTTGCAGCGCCGCATCGAGCCGCGCGCCGGAGGACACGATGCCCGACAGGACGATCCCGTCATTGGCGGTGCGTACCTCGATGGGCTCGGAGGGCAGGATCTGCCGCAGCCGCTCGCGGAATTCGGCGACATCGGGGGTGACCTGCACCTCCACATTGGCGATCAGCTGCCCGTTGGCGCCGAGGATGGTCAGCGTCGTCCGGCCAGGCGCCTTGCCCAGCACATAGATCGAGCGGTCCGAGAGGGTCGAGATATCGGCAATGCCCGGATTGGCGATGGAGAGTTCGACGAAGGGCGTGTCGCTTTCGACCACGACGGCCCGGTTCATCGCCACGGCCAGCGTGTCGCGCACCTGGCTTGATGCCACGGACAGCATCTGCGCCGATGCCGGCAGGCTGGTAAACGCTGCCTGCCCAAGGCCCCACAGGGCCAGCGCCATCACCGACGCAATCCTACGTTTCGTGCTCATGTGATCCTGCCTCTCGATCACGGGTACATCGGGCCTCTGACGGGCCGTTTCGTCAAAGAATGCTTGAATCCGGTTTTTATTGCAAGTTTCAATTGTTTGCGGAGCGTCTTTCGCGTGATTCCTCTGTCTTTTCCACAGGCTGCCCCGAGCGCTGGCGTGCAGAATCGCAACGACCCCCAGATGTAGGGGGCCGCGGGTGTTGCAAGATTGACGCAGCCGACGCCGGGGCCGGCGCTGCCTCAATTGGTGCAGGGGATCTCGATCTGGACGACCTCGGCGCCGCGGCGGGTGCGCACGGTGCAGCGCTCCTGCGCCTGCTGGACCACGGTTTCCACGCCCAGAAGGCTGTTGCCGTCGACCTGGATCTGGCTCAGCGCCGTGGTGTCGTCGAGGCCCACCAGCGACAGCGACAGCCGCCCGGTGGACTGGCCCTGCGCCAGGGTGGCGACGGTTTCGGCCGTGGCCTCGATGGTGACCGAGCGCGGCACGCCCGAGAAGTTGCGGTCCTCGTCGGCGTTTTCATCGAGGGCGATGATCCGCACGCCCGAGGACAGCAGCCGGGTGATGTCACCGCCCTGTGCGCCGCGGCCGGTCCAGTAGATGTCGACCGTGTTCGAGGGGCGGAGCGTGCCGGAGATCCCCGAATTCTGGTCCACGCGGATGGTGAAGGCGCGCATGCCGGGGGTCAGGATCGCGGCGATACCGGCGGGCTCGCCGGGTTCGCTGACCTTGACCGACAGAATCGGCTCGCCCGCTTCCATCGCCCGAAGGGCGACGCGGGGGCGCTGGGGATCGGGCACCAGGGATTCGGCGGTCTGGAAGACACCGGCGGGGACGGAATCGGCGGGCCAAGTGACGGTGCGGATGGCATCAAGGCCGATGGGTTCGCCATAGCGCAGCGGCCGGGCGGCGACGGCGACGGTGACCGTCTGGATCGTCGGGGCGGCGCCGCCGCGGGCTTGGGCGGCGCTGATGGCGGCCTGAGTCTGGCTCACGTAGTTCTGCGCCATGAAGACACCGAAACCCGCCAGGGCCAGCCCGACACCGAGAATACCGATTTGCACAGCTCGCATTGCTCGCTCCTGAACGCCTGCCGGATCCGCGTCGCTGCGGATCACTCTTACCAACAACGTTCATCATTCCTGCATGGTGAATCGGGCAAGATGATGGCTGGAAAGGGAATGTTGTCCGGCGGTTGACTAAAATTACAGCGGGCCGCACCCGGGGATGCGGCCCGTCGGAAAAGTCTGAGCGGAAAGGCTTACTGCGTGAAGCCGACGGTTTCCGGCGCGTTCACGGTGATGCCGCCCAGCGCGGTCGAGATGCTGGTGCCGAGCGAGCCGACGCCCGAGCTCACCGAGGTCACGACGGCAAGACCCAGGCCGACGATGGCGGCGGTCAGCACCACCCAGTCGACGGTCACGGCACCGGATTCGTTGGCGGCGAAGGCTTTGACGGTGTTGAGGAAGTTCATTGTTACTCTCCAGAGTACAGGGGGGATACGTGTGTTCTGCGTGCCAGCCTGGAGCTCGGAAGGTTGAGGGTTTTTGAACCGCTCTCCGTTCTGGCAGGATCGTTATCGACCCCCATGGGGGCGGGATCGTGTGCCAATTCAGACCAAAACATGGCGCAGCGCGTGCATTTTCAGGACTTGTGCGGTTGGTGGAAACCGAGGGGGTCGCCTGGCTGGTTTGTCCACGTTTTGGCAATCTTTCGTTAAGACTTCGGGAACCTAAGCCGCGCGTCCCCTCGCGATTCGCTTGCGTAACCACAAAACCGGAATGCGAAATGAGAAGCCGGGCGACTCAGGCCGGCGTTCGCGAGGGGATCTCGGCGCGACCCATTTGCGGGACGCGGGATTTTCTGGCACTCTGTCGCAAAACAACAAGAATCCCGGGGCCATGCCGAGCAGCTTGCCCACCCGTTTCCCGCTGATCGCGGCGGCCCTGACCGGGGCGGCCTGCCTCGGCCTGCCCGCACCCGCGCAGGTGGCGCCGCAGGGCGATTTCACCTTCCGGCGGATCGGCGTGGCGCCCGCTGACGGCAGCCGCCGCATCACCGTGCAGGTCGACCCCGAGGAACAGGCCCGCCGCCTGGCCCCGCCCGAACCTATCGCCCCCCGTCTGACCGCCGTTGCCCAGCCCCTGCCCGAGATCGAGGCCGATGGCGCCCGCTTCGGCTGGTTCTGGACCCAGGTCTCGCCCAACCTCGCGCAGGGCGAGGGGCGCTATCTGGCGGCGATGGCGGCCTTGCGCGATGCACCCGAGGGGCGGCGCGTGCCCGAACCCGGGGTGCAGCACCTGCAGGACATCGCCGCGCGGCACAACGCGGCGATCCTGCGGGCGACCATCGGCACCCGGGTGTCACCCGCCCTGGCGCTGGCGGTGATCTCGGTCGAAAGCAGCGGGCGGCATACGGCGGTCAGCCATGCGGGCGCGCAGGGGCTGATGCAGCTGATCCCGGCCACGGCCACGCGCTTCGGGGTCGGCGACGCCATGGATCCGGTGCAGAACATCCGCGGCGGCGTGGCCTATCTGGACTGGCTGTTGAATGAATTCGACGGCGATGTGGTTCTGGCGCTGGCGGGCTACAACGCGGGCGAAGGCGCGGTGCGGCGCAACGGCGGCGTGCCCCCCTATGCCGAGACGCGGGATTATGTGCCCCGGGTCCTGTCTGCCTGGAACGTGGCGCGGGGCCTTTGCGCGACGGTGCCGGAATTGCCCAGCGACGCCTGCGTCTTTGCCGTGCGGGCGGTCAGGACGGCGGGGTAGGGCGGTTACAGGACCTCGTCGATCGCCTCGGTCGGGCGGCCGATCACCGCCTTGCCACCGTTGCGGATCACCGGGCGTTCGATCAGCGCCGGATCGGCGGCCAGCGCGGCGACGATCACATTCTCCGCTTCGCCCTTCAGCGCCGCGCCTTCCTTGCGCAGCAGTGCCGAGGCCGGCAGCCCCAGCGCCATCAGCATGTCGCGGAGCTCCTCCTGCGAGGGGCCGTCCTTGAGGTACAGCCGCACCTCCGGCGTCACGCCCTTCGCCTCCAGATAGGCCAGCGCCGCGCGGGATTTGGAGCAGCGCGGGTTGTGCCAGATCTCTACAGCCATTCGTCCCTCCCGCTGCCGACCGCTTCGGCCACGCTCGCAAATCCGTCGCGGCGCAGCAACCCGTCCAGTCCCCGGGCAATGCGCCCGACCAGCGAGAACCCGCCATAGACCAGCGCGGAATAGAGCTGCACCGCGCTCGCGCCGGCGCGGATCTTGGCATAGGCATCCTCGGCCGAGGCGATGCCGCCGACGCCGATCAGCGGCAGCCGTCCCTCGGTCAGGGCCGAAAGCTGGGCCAGAACCCGCGTGGACTTTTCAAACAGCGGCGCGCCGGAAAGCCCGCCCATCTCGCCCCGATGGGCACTTTTCAGGCCTTCGCGCGAGAGCGTGGTGTTGGTGGCGATGATCGCGTCCAGCCCCGCCTCCGCCGCGACACCGGCAATGTCAGACAGTTCCGCGCGGTCGAGATCGGGTGCGATTTTCAGGAAGACCGGAATCCGGCGCTCCAGCGCGTCACGCTCGGCCATGACCCCGGCCAGGAGGCCGCGCAGCGCCGCCGCACCCTGAAGGTCGCGGAGCTTCTCGGTATTGGGCGAGGACACGTTGACCGTGGCGAAATCGACGAAGGGCCCGCAGAGCCGCAGTACCGTGGCGAAATCGGCCGCCCGGTCGGCGCTGTCCTTGTTGGCCCCCAGATTGAGCCCGACCACCGGCCCCGGCGAGCGGGTGGACAGGCGCCGCGCGATGGCCTCGGCCCCTTCGTTGTTGAAGCCGAACCGGTTGATCACCGCCCGGTCCTCGGACAGGCGGAAGAGGCGCGGGCGGGGATTTCCGGGCTGCGGGCGGGGCGTCGCCGCGCCGACCTCGACAAAACCGAACCCGGCGCGGGCCAGCGGCCCCAGCGCTACGGCGTTCTTGTCGAAGCCTGCGGCCAGACCCACCGGGTTGGGCAGGGCCAGCCCCGCGACCTGCGTGCGCAGCCGGGACGAGGTGAAGACATCGTCCAAGGGCACCGCGCCCGCATTGAGCGCCTTCAGCGTCAGCCCATGCGCGGTTTCCGGGTCGATCCGGTGCATGGCCCACAGGCCCAGCGCTTCGATCATCAGACGACCCCTTCCGGGAAGATATGGCCCGCCGCACCCAGGGGCAGCGACTTGTCCCAGACCACATCCGCCCGGGTCAGATCCCGGTAGAGATGCGGGAACAATTGCCCCCCGCGCGAAGGTTCCCATTTCAGGGCCTTGCCCAGGCGGTCGGTCTCGATGGCCAGCAGCACCAGGTCGCTTTCCCCCGCGAAATGCTTGGCGGCGGTTTCCACCACCTGCTGCGGGGTCGACATATGCACATAGCCATCCGCCAGATCGACGGGAGCCCCGGCACTGCGGCCATGGGCGACGAGATCGTCCCATTCGGAACGGCGGAAGATCTTGTAAACCAGCATGGCCTGCTCATGCCGAATGCGCGCCTGCCGGTCAATGGGCAGCATGGCGCCGCCCAACGACAAGGCACGTCATGGCTGTGTCATCTGCGGGTGCCAGATCGCGCTCAGGGCCTTTGACTTCGCCGTCTGCTCCGCGCAATCTTTGACCTTCGGGAAAAAATCCAACAGGGGAATCATATGTCGCTTCGTATCCGCCTCAGGGCTATCCTCGGCTCGACCGCTTTGGTGGCGGCCAGTGCCGTTCCGGGCTTTGCCTCGACCGAGTTGCACATCCTGCATTTCAACGATTTCCACAGCCGGATCGAATCGATCAGCCGTTTCAACTCGACCTGCTCGGACAGCGACGAGGCCGAGGGCAAATGCTTCGGCGGGGCCGCGCGGCTCTATACGCTGGCCACCCAGATGCGCGCCGCCATCGAGGCCGAGGGCAATCCGGTCATCCTGCTGGACGCGGGCGACGATTCGCAGGGCTCGCTGTTCTACACGACCTATGGCGGTCAGGCGGAGGCCGATTTCCTGGAGCGTCTGCAACCGGATGCGATGGCCGTCGGCAACCATGAATTCGACCTCGGCCCGGCCGGTCTGGCCGTGTTCCTCGACACCGTGAGCTTCCCGATCCTGTCGTCGAACATCGACGTCTCTGGCGAGCCGCTGCTGGCGGGCCGTGTCGCGCCCCATACGATCATCGAAGAGGGCGACCTGCGCATCGGCATCGTCTCGGCGCTGGCCACCGACACGCCCGAGACCGCTTCGCCGGGTCCGACCGTGCTCTTCTCGGACGAGATCGAGGCGCTGAACGCCGCCGTCGCCGCGCTGCAGGCCGAAGGCGCCGCGCCGATCATCGCCCTGACCCATGTCGGCTATCGCCACGACCAGATGATCGCGGCGCAGGTGCCGGGTCTTGCCGCCGTCGTCGGGGGCCACAGCCACACCTTCCTGTCGGCCTCGGACCCGGCGCGCGAGGGGCCCTATCCGACCTGGGTCGATTCCGAGGACGGCTCGATGGTGCCGGTCGTGACCGCCGGTGCCTATGGCAAATACCTGGGCCATCTGGTGCTGGAACTCGATGACGATCTGAACGTGGTCTATGCCTCGGGTGACGCCATCGTCCTGAACAACGAGGTGACGCCCGATCCCGAGGTCCTCGCCTGGGTCGACAGCCTGGCCGGTCCGATCGACGAGATGCGCGCCCAGAACGTCGCCGAGACCACGGCGATGATCGAGGGCGACCGCACCGTCTGCCGTCAGGTGGAATGCACCATGGGCAACCTCGTGGCCGATGCCATGCTGGCCCGCGTTGCCGATCAGGGCGTGACCATCGCCATCCAGAACGGTGGCGGTCTGCGTGCCTCGATCGACGAGGGCATGATCACCATGGGCGAGGTCTACGAGGTCCTGCCGTTCCAGAACACGCTGGCCACCTTCCAGCTGACCGGCGCCAATGTCGTCGCCGCGCTGGAAAACGGCGTGAGCCAGTTGGAAGACGGCGCGGGCCGCTTCCCGCAGGTCGCGGGTCTGCATTACACCTTCGATCCGGCGGCCCCGGCGGGCAGCCGCGTCAGCGACGTGATGGTCGAGGCGAATGGCGAATGGGTGCCGATCGACCCGGAAGCGACCTATGGCGTGGTGACCAACGACTACATGCGCAACGGTGGCGACGGCTACGCGATCTTCCGCGACAGCGGCATGAACGCCTATGACTTCGG
>NZ_JAUCCQ010000146.1:0-10008 GCF_034676075.1 Pararhodobacter sp.
CATCCGCATCAACGACCAGGGCTTCGTCGAAGGCCTGTTCTGAACCCACAGGGGCCGGCGGGTGACCGCCGGCCCTTCCCCATGGCAAGACCGGGCCGACCGGCAGGAGTGAGCGGATGCGCGCTGCGATCATCGACGGGAAGGCCATCGCCGCCCGGATGCGGGACGAGAACCGGGTCGAGGCGGCGGATCTGGCCGCGCAGGGCTGGCAGCCGCGGCTCGTGTCGATCTCGGTCGGCGATACCGCCGCGGCCGAACTCTATGTCCGCAACCAGCAGAAATCGGCCGAGGCTTCCGGCGTCGAATTCGAGGCGCGGAATTATCCCGATACGATCTCGATGGAGCAACTGGTCGGCGTGCTGCAGGGGCTGAACGCCGATCCGCGCGTCAACGGGATCATCATCCAGCGCCCCTTGCCTGCGCATATCCCGGTGAAGACGCTGCAGAAAGCCGTCCACCCGCTGAAGGATGTGGAGGGGATGCACCCCGCCTCGATCGGCAATATCGTCTATAACGACCTGGCGCTCGGCCCCTGCACCGCCGTCGCCGCGGTCGAGATCCTGAAAACCCTGCCGCTGAAGCTGGAGGGGCTGGACGTCACCGTCATCGGCCATTCCGAGATCGTCGGCAAACCCATCGCCTTCCTGCTGATGGGGCTGGGCGCCACGGTCACCGTCTGCCACCACATGACCCGTTCGGTCGCCATGCACAGCCGGGCCGCGGATGCGGTCTTCGTCGCGGTCGGCAAGGCGGGGCTGGTCACCGGCGACATGCTGAAACCCGGCGCGGCGCTGATCGACATCGGGATCAACCGGGTCGACGGCAAGACGGTGGGTGACGCCGACTTCGCCAGCTGTGCCGAGGTGGCGGGCTGGATCACCCCGGTTCCGGGCGGGGTCGGGCCGGTGACGGTGGCCACGCTGATGAAGAACGCGGTGCTGGCCACGCGGATGCAGATGGCCCATTACCGCGCCCAATACGCCCATACCGAGGTCTGAGCGATGACGCGCCCGGCGCCCGAAACGGTCGAGAGCATGGCGGATCTGCGCGCCTGCATCGACGCGGTGGACGGTGAGCTGATGGCGCTGCTCGCCGAGCGGCTGCGCTATGTCGACCGTGCCCCGGTTCTGAAGGCGCGGGAGGGCATTTCCGCCGCCGCCCCCTCGCGCGTGCGGGCGGTTCTGGACGGGGTGCGCGTCCGGGCCGAGGCCCTGGGCGTCGATCCGGCGCTGGCCGAGACGCTGTGGCGCACCATGATCGAGACGATGATCGCCCGCGAGGAGCAGGCGATCGGCAAGGAGGGAAGAGACGGATGAGCGCAACGATCATCGACGGCAAGGCCTTTGCGGCCCGGGTCCGGGGCCAGGTGGCCGAGCATGTGGCGCGGCTGAAGGCCGAGCACGGCATCACCCCGGGTCTGGCCGTGGTGCTGGTGGGCGAGGATCCGGCCTCGCAATCCTATGTCCGCTCGAAGGGCAAGCAGACGGTCGAGGCCGGAATGAACTCGTTCGAGCGCAAGCTGCCAGCCGAGACGACCGAGGCGGAATTGCTGGCCGTGGTCAAGGAGTTGAACGAGGATCCGAGCGTGCACGGGATTCTGGTGCAGCTGCCCCTGCCCGGGCAGATGAGCAGCGATCTGGTGATCAACGCCATCGACCCGGCCAAGGATGTGGACGGGTTCCACATCTCGAACGTGGGGCTTCTGGGCACCGGGCAGAAGAGCATGGTGCCCTGCACGCCGCTGGGCTGCCTGATGCTGTTGAGGGACCATCACGGCAGCCTGTCGGGGATGAATGCGGTGGTGATCGGGCGGTCGAACATTGTCGGCAAGCCGATGGCGCAGCTCCTGCTGGGCGACAGCTGCACGGTGACCATCGCCCACAGCCGGACCAAGGACCTGCCCGAGGTGGTGCGCCGCGCCGATATCGTCGTGGCGGCGGTCGGACGGCCCGAGATGGTCACCGGCGACTGGCTGAAGCCTGGCGCGACGGTGATCGATGTCGGCATCAACCGGGTCGAGGGGCGCAAGGGACTGGTGGGCGACGTCGATTTCGCCTCGGCCGTCGAGGTGGCGGGCGCGATCACCCCGGTGCCGGGCGGCGTGGGGCCGATGACCATCGCCTGCCTGCTGGCCAATACGCTGACCGCCTGCTGCCGGGCCAATGGCCTGGCCGAGCCCGAGGGGCTGACGGCCTGAGGCAGGGAGCCGTAGGATGGGCAATAGTGCCCATCCTGCCAGACACCCGCCGCGATCAGCCTTCCAGGAACCCGGCGTCGAGCTTGGCGTAGCTCGCCTCCATCCCGTCGGTCATGCCGGTGGCGAGCATCGCCTCCATCGTCTCGGCCGTCTCCACCTGCATGGTCATCACCATCAGCGTGCCGCCGTCCTGCGCCTGAAACAGGGTCTCGACCCGGTTGGGCGGGGTCTCGTCGGGCAGATACATCCGTTCGACATGCAGGATCCGCGACGGCGCCTCGACCTCGAGGATCTCGGCCAGCAGGTGGAAGCCGGCGCTGCCGTCGATGCTTTGCCAATCATAGCGGAAATGGCCGCCGGGCTTCAGGTCGATCTCGCAGCGGGTCATGATCCAGCCCTCGGGGCCGGTCAGCCATTGGCGCACCAGCTCGGGCTCGGTATGGGCGGCGAAGACCCGCTCGGGCGGGGCGGCGAAGAAGCGGGTCACGCGGGCGGTGGTGGGCGAGGTCCGGTCAAGTGTCAGGGGCATCGGGCGTCCTTTCTGGGTGGGCAAGCAACGCATCGAGGCGCGCATAGTTCGCCTCCATCACGCGTTCGAGATCCGAGATCCAGCGCCTGACCGGCGCCAGAGCTTCGGGGTTCAGGCGGCAGGGGCGGCGGGTACCGTCGATGCGGCGCTCGATCAGCCCGGCCTCGTCCAGCACCTTCAGGTGCCGCGAGATGGCGGGCTGCGAGATCGGGAACATCGCCGCGAGGTCATTGACCGTGGCTTCGCCCTGCGCCAGCCGGTTCAGGATGGCAAGGCGCGTGGGGTCCGACAGGGCGGCAAAGGTGGCGGGCAGGGCAATCATGTGAGCGATTCGTTATATAGCGTGCGGCTTATATAAAGAATCGCGCAGGGATTGTCACGAGGGCGCGACAGGAATCATCGTCCCTTGCAGCAGCGCGATGGATTTGCGCGTCTCACCCGTCAGGGCGAAGACCTCGGCGCTGACCACACTCAGCCGGCGCCCGGCGCGAACCACCTGGCCCACGGCCTCAAGCGCCTCGCCCACCGCGGGCGACAGGAGGTTGATCTTCATCTCGACCGTCATCACGTCGCTGTCTTCGGGCATCAGCGTCAGCGCGGCGTAACCGGCGGCCGAATCGCCGATGGTGAAGGCCAGCCCGGCATGGGCGGCGCCGTGCTGCTGGCGCAGATGCGGGGCGATGGCGGCGCGGATCACGCAGCGGCCGGGCGCGGTCTCGATCAGCTCGGCCCCCATGGTCTGCATCATGGTCTGCCGGGCGAAACTGGCGCGGGCCTTGGCGTCGATCGGGGCGAAATCACTCATGGGCGGTCCTCCTGTCAGGGCAGGAAACCGCGAAGCGCCGTCGCCACCAAGGGGGCGCGCGCGTTTCGTTACGTCACGGCCTAGCGGACGATGTCCTCATCCCGGACGAACATGTTGGACCAGGCCCGGTCGATCAGCTCCGGCGACATGTGATAGGGTTTGCCCTCGTAATCGCAGATGGCGATCATCTGGTCGATCAGGAACACCGGCTGGTAATTGGCATAGACGTTGTCGATGGTCGGGTATTTCGTCTGCAGCAGATGGATCAGCGCATCCTCGTTCAGCGGGATCCGGCGCTTGCGGGCGACGAGGGCGAAGATCTTCAGGAAATCGGCCTGGTTCGGCCCGTCGATCTTGATCTTGAAGAAGATCCGCCTGAGCGCCGCCTGGTCGAAGATCGTGTTCGGGTGGAAGTTGGTCGAGAAGATCACCAGCGTGTCGAAGGGCACGATGAATTTCTCGCCCGACGTCAGGGTGAGAATGTCGTAGTTCATCTCCAGGGGCACGATCCAGCGGTTGACCAGCGCCTGCGGCGGCTCTTCCTGGCGGCCGAGGTCGTCGACGATGAACACCCCGCCCATGGCCTTGAACTGCAAAGGCGCCTGATAGGTGCGGGCGACGGTATTGTACTTCAGCTCCAGCATTTCCAGCTTCAGCTCGCCGCCGGTGATGACCGTTGGCCGTTCGCACAGCACATAGCGCGGGTCATAGCGGTTCGATTGCAGCCTGAGCGACGTCCCGGTTTGCGCGGGGGTCTTGATCTTGCGGTGCACGATCGGGTCGAAGACGGCGATCACCTGCCCCGAATGAACCACCGCATGCGGGACATAGATGTTGTCACCCAGCGCATCCCTGATCCCGTTCGAGATCGAGCTTTTGCCGTTGCCGGGCGGGCCATACATCAGAATCGAGCGGCCCGAGGTCACCGCGGGGCCCAGGTCCGAGAGCAGGTTTTCGGGCAGGATCAGGTCGCCCATCGCCGCGACCAGCTGGTCGCGGGTGATCTTGACCTTGCGGATCGACTGGCGGCGCACCTGTTCGCCGTAGATTTCCAGCGGCACCGGCATGGCCCCGTAATATTCCGAGATCGCCAGCGCCTGCTGCGCGCGTTTGCGCCCGGCGTCGGTCAGCTGGAAGCCCATTTCGGTCGAGCGGGCGTTGGCCTGCAGCGTGCCCATCGCCTCGAGCAGTTGCTCGCCGCGGCAATCGTCGATCAGTTGCTGCACCTGGGCGAAGGACAGGCAGACGATGCGCGAGATGTCCGAGACCAGCGTCAGCGACATGCGGTACATGGTCTTGAGCAGGATGTCCCGCATCAGCGTCGCGGGCAGCCCCGTCTCCTCCAGCGTGGTGGGAGGGGGCGGCGGGGTGATGCGGGCTTCCGGGGACAACTCGTTCATGCGCAGACCTCAGAAAGGGCGTCACCTTCCATAGATGCTCGCCAAAGCCAGATAAAAGATTAACGCGGGCGCCAGCGCGATGCCGAAGGGGAATTCCCGGCGTTGCCAGCTGGCCCAGTCGGGCGTGGCACGGCGGATGGCGGGGATGGCGCGCATCGCCCGGTGCACGACCAGCGCGGCGATGGATACGGCGCAGAGCAGGACCAGGAACAGCCTGAGGTCCCCCAGGGCCACGAAGGGCGCCATGGCGGCGGCGAATTTCGCGTCACCCGGGCCGAAGCTGCCGGTCAGGCTGAGCACGAAGCCGATGACCAGCACCACCAGCAGATGCAGCCAGGACCAGCCCCATTCGCCAAGCGGCAGGGTCAGGAGGCCGACCACGGCATAGATCGCCAGAAGCGCCAGCACCGCCAGGTTGGGGATGCGCATGGCCTTGAGGTCGCTCCAGGCGACATAGAGGCAGACGGGTGTGGCGAAAATCAGAAGCCACACCGCGGCCGAGGCGGATTGCGTCAGCATGCTGCGGGCCTAGCCAAGTGCGGCGAGGGCGTTGGCGGCGGCCTCGAAATGCTGGGGATGGGTGGCGACGGCGTCCTGCAGCAGGTTGCGTCCGATCGAGACATCGCCCTGACGGATCGCCGCCAGCGCCATGGTGTAAAGCAGTTCGGCGCGTTCGCCCTGGGTCATCTCGATCAGCGGCAATTCGTATTCGCGCCGTGCGGCGCGGGCCAGGACGAGGTTGTTCTTGGCCGTGAACAGCGTGCGGTCGTGTTGCAGCGCCTCCAGGAACAGCCGTTCGGCGCCGCGCGAATCGCCGCGCGTCAGCTTGGAATAGCCCCAGTTGTTCAGCGTGCTGGCCGGCGTCGGCGTCAGGCCCACGGCGATTTCATAGAAACTGTCGGCGCGGGCCCATTGCTGGCGGCTGTCGGCGACCATCGCTTCCAGCCGGTAGCGGTTGAAGGTCTCGTGCGTCGGCGGGATGGCGTTGAGCGTCGCCTCGGCCTGGGCCCAGTTGTTGGCGCGGATATAGGCCTCGGCCATGTCGACGCGGTCGTCCATCGTCGCCTCGGGATGGGCGATGACGGTTTGCCAGACGGGGATGGATTGCTCGGCCTGGCCGGCGCGCATCAGCGACCGGGCGAGGCCGCGGCGAAAGATGATGCGGTCGGGATGGGCCTGCGACTGGGCGGTGAAATACTGGATCGCCTCGGCGGGGTCGGACACGGCCAGCATCATCTCGGCCATGTTCTCCTGGTCGATCGACTGGACGCTGTCGATGGCCCGGGCCGTCTGGGCCCGCATCGATTCACCGCAGCCACCCAGCAGGGCCAAACCTGCCAGGCACAATGGTGCCATCCACACCTTGCGCATGATCTGTCCTTCTACACTGCTCGTCGCTTTCAGGGCGTTGCGAGGAGAAGGAAGCGTCCGTTCCCGCGCCGCACCAGAGCGAAATTATCGTTGTTTTCGCCAGTATAGCCGGAATTCTCGAGATTTGCGAGAGCAAGCCGCAGGTTCTCGCGGATTTCTTCGGAGCGGCCGGAATCGAGGGCAAAGGCGGTGCGGAACAGATGCGCGGCCTGACCCCAATCCTCGCGCTCGACCATGACGACGCCGAGGTTGTTGATGGCGGGCACGAAATCGGGTTCGAAGTCGATGGCGCGGCGCAACATCTGCTCGGCCTGGCCCAGCCGTCCCAGCCGCAGATTGGCCGAGCCCAGCGCACTGAGCGCGTCGACGGTCGGTCCCTGCTCGGCCATCGAGCGGTAATAGGCCCGCATCGCCAGCTCGTATTCGCCGGCCTCCATCAGCCGGTGGCCGACGACCAGCCCGTCAACGTCTTCGGCCGCGCTGACAGCGCGGCCGGGCAGACCGTCGGGCGAGAACTCGCCGCTCTGGGTGCAGGCGGACAGCGCGAGAAGCGCCGCCACGCCGATCTGTCGGATCATAGATTGAAGTCGGCCGTGCTGAGCATTTCGATCACCCTGTAGACCGACGGCCCGATCAGGATGATCAGAAGCGGCGGCACGGTGAACAGCATTGTGCCCAGTGTCAGCTTGGTCGGCAAGACGTTCGCCTTCTCTTCGGCCAGCATCACGCGCTTGTCACGCATTTCCCCGGCATAGACCCTGAGCGCTTCGGCCACCGAGGTGCCGTAGGTCGCCGATTGCACCAGCACGGTGACGAAGGATTTGATGTCGTTGTTGCCGCAGCGCACGCCCATCTCGCGCAGGACCTCCAGACGGTCCATCCCGGCCTTGGTCTGGTGCGAGACCGTCTCGAATTCCTCGGCCAGGGCGGGGTAGCCCGGCTTCAGTTCCTTGGCGACGCGGTTGATCGACTGGTCCATCGACTGCCCGGCCTCGGTGCAGATCAGCAGCATGTCCAGCGCGTCGGGGAAGCCGCGGGTGATCTGCGACTGACGCTCGGCATGGCGCTTGTTGACCCAGTAGATCGGGAAATAATAGCCCAGCAGCGTCGGCGCCAGCACCGGCATGGCGGTGGCGAGGACCGAGGATCCTTCGCCCCCCGGCTGCACCACCAGCACATAGGCCAGGCCGATCAGCAGCCCGCCCATCGCCAGGATCAACTTGGCGGCATGGAAGTCGCGCACCGCATTCTTGCCGTGATAGCCGGCCTGGATCATCTTCAGCTTGGCGTCGCCCATCTGCGTCTGATCGGTGGGCTCGAGGAAGCTCTTGAATTTCTCCAGCTTCTTTTCCAGCGCCGTGTCGTCCGAGGTGGCGCGGCGCGACAGGCGCGTGCGGTCCTCGCCCGGGCCGCGGCGGGCCTGTTCCCTGAGCCGGGCCAGCGGATCGGGCTTCTCGTTGCCGCGCCCCATCAGCATGAGCAGCACCAGCGTGACACCGCCCGCGACCGACAGCGCGATCAGCACCGGCAGCGAGGTGAGGCTGGCCAACATATCGGAATTCATGGCGTTGTCCCCTCAGACCTGAATGTTGACCATCTTGCGCATGTAGAGGACGTTCACGATCAGGAACGTCACCACCACCAGCGCGGTCGGGATGAAGAGGGCGGTTTCCTTCACATCATCGTAGTAATCGGGCTTCACGACCGAGATCATCAGCATCGCCACGATGGGAAAGGCCGACAGGAACATCCCCGACCATTTCGCCTCGGCGGTGATGGCGCGGACCCGGCGGAAGAGCTTGAAGCGGGCGCGCACCACCTTGGACAGGCCGTCCAGGATTTCGGCCAGGTTGCCGCCCGATTGCGCCTGAATGGTCACCGCGACGGCCAGGAAGCGCAGATCCTGCATGTCCATCCGTTCGGCGAAGGACAAGAGCGCCTCGCCCATGTCGCGACCATAGGATGCCTCGTCGGCGATGAGGCCCAGTTCCGAGCCCAGGGGATCGGGGATCTCCCGCGCGGCGGCGGCCAGGGCCTGTACGAAGGGATGGCCGACCCTGAGGCCGCGGACGATCAGGTCGATGGCGTCGGGCAATTGTTCCTCGATCAGGGTCAGCCGCTTCTTGGCCTTGCCCGAGACCCAGAACCAGACCGCACCCACCCCCATCGCCGCGCTGACGCCCGCGCGCACCGCCAGCGGCGCCGCGGTCAGCACCGTCATGGCCAGAAAGACCACCACGGCCAGCAGCAGCATGATCAGCATCAGCATCGACGGGGAAAAGGCGATCTTGCCCTTCTCGGCCTTCTCCGCCAGCAGCGAATAGAAGGGGATCGCCGTGGATTTCGAATGCTGCGTCGCCTCCTTGCGCAGCCGCTCGATCACTTCGTTGCGGTTGGCGTTGGCGTCCAGCATCTCCATCCGGCGGTTCATCCGGGCGCCCAGGCGGATCGAGCGGCCGAAGGCCAGCAGGTAGATCGCCTCGACCAGCAGGAGGATGCCGGCGAAAATGGCGATGTAGATGATGACGGTGGGCGAGATACTCATGATGGATGACTCGTTTCAGACAGCGTCGTAGAGGCTGGCGGGCAGGTCGTAGCCCCAGCGCTTGAACCGGTCGGAATAATGCGAGCGGATGCCCGAGCCGGTGAAATGGCCCAGGATCTTGCCGTTCGGCTCCAGCCCGGTGCGCTCGAAGCGGAACACTTCCTGCATGGTGATGATCTCACCCTCCATGCCGGTGACCTCGGTGATCGAGACCATGCGCCGCGAGCCGTCCTGCAGCCGCGAGGCCTGAACGATCAGGTTGACGGCGCTTGCGATCTGGCTGCGCACGGCCTTCAGCGGCATCTCGATCCCGGCCATGGCGACCATGTTCTCCAACCGGCTGATCGCGTCGCGGGCCGAGTTGGCGTGGATCGTGGTCATCGAACCGTCGTGGCCGGTGTTCATGGCCTGCAGCATGTCGATCACTTCCTCGCCGCGGGTCTCGCCGACGATGATGCGGTCGGGGCGCATCCGCAGCGCGTTCCGCAAACAGTCGCGCTGGGTGACGGCGCCCTTGCCCTCGACGTTCGGGGGGCGGCTTTCCATCCGGCCGACATGGACCTGTTGCAGCTGCAGTTCGGCCGTATCCTCGATGGTCAGGATGCGTTCGGAATTGTCGATGAACGAGGACAGCGCGTTCAGCGTCGTCGTCTTGCCCGAGCCGGTCCCGCCCGAGACGATGACATTGAGCCGGGTGGCGACCGCGGCCTCCAGATACATCGCCATCTCATCCGAGAAGGCGCCGAAGCCCACCAGATCGCTGATGCCCAGCTTTTCCTTCTTGAACTTCCGGATCGAGACCAGCGAGCCATCGACCGCCACCGGCGGCACCATGGCGTTGAAGCGCGAGCCATCGGCCAGACGGGCGTCGACATAGGGGTTTGATTCGTCGACCCGGCGCCCCACGGCCGAGACGATCTTGTCGATGATCCGCAGCAGGTGGCGTTCGTCCTTGAAGGTGACATCGGTCAGCGTCAGCTTGCCCGCGCGTTCGACGAACACCCGGTTCGGGCCGTTCACCAGAATGTCGTTGACCGTGTCGTCCTTGAGCAGGGGCTCCAGCGGACCGAGGCCCCGAACCTCGAAATAGAGGTCCTGGTTCAGCGTCAGCCGCTCTTCCGAGGTGAGGGCGAAGTTGATCTCGCTCAGCGCTTCGGCGGA
>NZ_JAUCCQ010000147.1:0-9982 GCF_034676075.1 Pararhodobacter sp.
GGGATCAAGACCTCGGCCGAGTGGCTGGGCGAGCATCGCTGAGGAAGCGGGGGGCTGCCGCCCCCCGCGCCCCCTGCTTCAAGGGGGGAGCACGCTCCCCCCTTGAAAATCCCCCCGTGCGTATTTCGGGCAGAATGAAAGCTGCTGGCGGTTTTGGCGAAGGCTGCCGCAGGCAGAGCCCGGACAGTGCGGGCATCGCTGCCGAAAGCGGGAGGCGATGCGTGTTTTCAACAAGATGACAGGCGCGGGAGCCAGTCGAGGGAGGCTTCGGTGGCGCCGTTCGGACGGTATTCGGCGCCGATGAAGCCGGGCCAGTCGAGTTGTGGCAGGAGGCGCGCGTAATCGACGCGGCCTTGATCGGGCGGGCCGCGGTCGGGGACGGCGGCGAATTGCACATGGCCGATCTGGGACCGGTGGGCGCGGAAGGTGGCGGCGATGTCGCCCTCGGTCCGGCCGACGTGGTAGCAGTCGAACATCTGCTTCAGATTGGGGCGGTTCAGGGCGGTGACGGTTTCCGCTGCCTGCGCCTGCGTGGTGAGGTGGTAGCCCGGCACGTCATGGGCGTTGATCGCCTCGATCAGGATGGTGACGCCGTCGGGCGCGCGGTCGCAGGCATGGGCGAGATTGGCGCGGAAGGTGGCCTCGTCGCCGTGCTTGCCCGCCATGACATGCACGGCGCCGGTCCCGGTAGCGGCGGCATAGGCCAGCGCCTCGTCGATGGCGGCGCGGGCCTCGGTCTCGCGGCCCTTGAGCGCGGCGAGGCCGAATTCACCTGGCGCGCCGGGGCGGGTGTTGAGGCTTACCATGGGCAGGCCGGTCTCGGTCAGCGCGGCCATGATCTGCGCGGCCGGGATGGCATAGGGGAAATGGCATTCGACCGCCGAAAAGCCCGCCGCCTTGGCGGCGCGGATCGCATCGGGCAGCGGGCGGTCGGTCCAGAGGAAGCCGAGATTGGCCGAAAATCGCCTCACAGCGTCACGACATGGTTGTCCCAGGCGCGCGGGCGCAGGCCGAGGGGGCGGGCCGTACCGCCCTCGACGCGCAGGATACCGCCGCCGCCGTCGGTGGTCAGGAACCCGCCCTCGCAGGGGGCGAGGCCGCAGACATCGGCGCGGGTGGTGGCGCCGAGGAACGCGCCCGTCAGCGAAAAGCGGTGCATCCGGCCGCCGCGGGGCGAGGTGATGGCGACCTCGGCCCCCGAGACGGCGACCGAGCCCGCGTAGCCCTGCATCAGCGCCTGTTCCGGGTCGGGCGCTTCGGCCAGGACCGGCGCCGCGCCCCGGCGGTGCAGGCCGAGGAGGGGAACGGTCATGGCGGGATCGCCCTCCCATTGCATGGCGAAGGCGAGCGTGCCCTCGGCATGCGCCAGATGGCGGATCGAGTTGAAATGCAGATCCGCGGGCAGGGCGACCTGTTCGGCGATGCGGTCGCTTTCGAGATAGACCAGCGAGGGCGCCATATCGGGCAGGTTCAGCTTGGTGCGGTCGCTGGGATCGGTGGCGATGCCACCATTGGCCACGGCGAAGACGTCGCCCGGCAAGCGCAGCACCTCATGCGGGCCGATGCCGCCGGTCTCGATCTGGCCGATCCGGCGATACTCGCTGTCCCAGAGGCCGAGGAACCCCTGGCTGTCGCTGGCGCGTTGCTCGACCGTGTAAAGCCGCGTGCCGTCCTCGGTGAAGGCGCCATGGCCGTTGAACTGCATTCCCTCGGGCGGGGTCAGCTGGCGCAGCAGCGCGCCCGAACCGCAATCGAGGACCAGCGCCCAGGCGCCGGGGCGGCGGGCGAAGACGACGGCTTCGGGGCGCGAGGGATGGGCGGCGCCGGCATGGCCCCGGGCGGGCAGGGCCAGCCGGAACGTATCGGCGCCCGAGGCGTCGAGGCCGAAGAGCGCGTGCCCGCCATCCGCTTCCCGCGCGCAGGCCAGCCACCGCGGGTTTCCGGCATCGGCCCAGGAGGGCAGCGGCGTGGCGAGGGCCGCGAGCCCGGCGAGGAAGGCGCGGCGCGATCCCATGTCAGTCTCCGTCCAGCGCGTTGAACCCGGGCGCGATGCCCATCGAGGTGCCGATCTCGGAGATCAGCTCCTCGCCGATGGTCCGCACCCGGCCTTGCAGCGATTCCAGATGCAGGCGGCCTTGCGGATCGCTCACGTCCTGAAAGGCCGGGTCGGTGATGGCCAGCGAGAAATAGGCGGCGGCGTCGAAGGCGCTATCCACCGCATCGACCGGCTGGCCGGCCAAAGCGGTCGCCATGCCGTGCAGCGATTCAAGCGACAGGGTCAGGTTGCGCAGGCTGCGGCCCGAGCGCCAGTTTTCCGCCCGTTGCGGGCGGGGACGGTCCTCGGTCCCCATCGGCTGGCCGAGGCGCTGGTCGGCGTCGAACTCGACGCCCCCGTGCAGCGCGGTGAAGAGGGCGCGCTCGGCCTCGGCCATCGACAGGAAGGTGGCGTTGCCGGGCTGCCCGGCGGTCCGCAGCTCGGGTGCGAATTTCTCGCGCCAGGCCTCGTCCAGCGCGGCGGCCTGGGCGGCGAGGTCATGGGCCATGACCGAGACCAGCGTGCAGGAATAGCTGTCCGGCTCGTAATCGTTGAAATCGGGGTCGTAGAGCAGGGTCTCCAGCGCGTAGAGCCCGCGCGCGGCGGCCGACACTTGCGGAAATTCGTCGATGTGCACGCCCATCGGGTCCTGCGCGGCGATCATCCGGGCCAGCGTGCGGCGCCCGGCGCTGCGCTCGTCGGGCCAGAAGGCGATGGTCAGCGCCGCCTGTTCCCCGGGGCCGAGCCTGAGATGGCCGATGCGGACCCAGGCATCCATGGCGCTGTTCCACAGCGGCGCGAGGTCCTGCGGCTGGCAGAAGTCGATTGCCTGATCGTCAAGCGCCTGCGTGGCCTGGGCGAAAGCGGCGGTGCCGGGCAGGACGTGATCGTCGAGGACCGCATCGACATCGGCCAGCGCGGGGGCTGCGACAAGGGTCAGGGCCAGAACGGCGGGGGCAAGGCGCATCACAGGGACTCCAGAAAGCGCAACAGGGCGGCGCGGTCGTCGGGGGCCAGCGCGACGATCTCGTCGCGCGCGGCCTGCGCCTCGCCCCCGTGCCAGAGGATCGCCTCGAGCAGGGTGCGGGCGCGGCCATCGTGCAGGAACTGGGTATGCCCGCTGACCTCCCCGGTCAAGCCGATGCCCCAGAGCGGCGGTGTGCGCCATTCCCGGCCGCTGGCGCGTCCCTCGGGGCGGTTGTCGGCCAGGCCCTCGCCCATGTCGTGCAGGAGGAGGTCGGTATAGGGCCAGATCAGCTGGAACGAGCGTTCGGGGGCCTCGGGCAGCGTGGCGGTGACGAAGGCCGGGTTGTGGCAGGCGGCGCAGCCCGAGGCGTGAAAGATGGCGCGCCCGCGCAGGACTTCGGCATCCTCGACCCCGCGGCGGGCGGGGACGCCCAGCATGGCGCTGTAGAAGGTCACGAGGTCGAGCACCGCCTCGCTCACCTCCAGCCCGCCCTGTTCGGCATCGGCGCCATCGGGGGCGGCGCGGCAATCGGCCTGCGCCGCGCTGCAATCGCCCCAGCCCTGGCGGTGGAGCGCGCTCGACAGGCCCATGTCGCGGTGAAAGGCCGAGGCGACCTGCGCCCGCAGCGTCGGCATGCCCGCCTTGTGGCCGAAGCGTCCCAGCATCGGCGCGTCGAATTCCGCCGACCAGACGAAGGCGGCGCGGCCGGAAATGCCGTCGCCATCCGCGTCGTCAGGATCGGCCAGCGCCAGGATCTGCGCCTCGGGGATCGCTTCCAGCAGGCCCAGCCCGATCAGCGGCGGCGCCACACGGGGGCTGAGCATGACATCGGCGGCCAGCGGGCCATAGGCCGGATCGGCGACCGACCAGAGGGGGCGGCGCAGGGTCACGGTCTCGCCGCCCGTCAGCTCGACCGGGACGTCTCGCCAGGTGACGGCGACCTGCCCCTCGGCGGCATGGCCGGGCAGGGCGTGGTCCTGCAACTGGTCGCCATAGGTCGGTTCCGGCAGAGTGGCGATCCACTCGGCGATGCCCTCGGGGCCCGGGGTGCCTTCGGGCGCGGGGATCGAGAGGTGCAGCACCAGTCCCGAGGCCTCGTCGCTGCCATCCGGCACCTGGCCGCGGCCGTCCTGCCGGTGGCAGAGCGCGCAACTCCGAGCGTTGAACAGCGGCCCCAGCCCGTCCGAGGCGATGGTCGAGGAGGGGGCGGAAACCCAGGGCCGCTGCAAAAGCGCCTCACCCAGCACGAAATCCATGCGCTGTTCGGCGCTCAGATTGGCGGCGGGCTGGGAAAAGGCATCGGCGCCGTCACGCGCGCGGACCGTGCCCGCGCCGCCCGAGCGCAATTCGAAGCGCTGCGGCTGGGTCGGATCGTCGGGCGGGCCGACGACGAGCGCCGCGCGGCCTGCTTCGCGCGGGTCATGCGGCGGGACGGAAAGATGCAGCTCGGACAGCTCTTGCGCGGCCGTGCCGAGGGGGAGGGCGGCCGCGAACAGGGTCGCGGCCGCGAGGGCCTTACTCGGCCGCATCCATCGAGGCGGCGTTGAGCAGCGCATAGCGTTCTTCCCCAAGCCGGTCGTGCAGCGCGATCTGCGTCTCCAGGAAGTCGATATGGCCTTCCTCGTCCGTCAGCAGCTCCTGGAACAACTCCATCGACACGAAGTCGCTGACCGACTGGCAATAGGCGCGGGCCTCGCGATACAGCGCGGCGGCCTCTTCCTCGGCGGCGAGGTCGGCTTTCAGCGTCTCGATCGGGGTCTCGCCGATGCGCAGCGAATCGAGCTTCTGCAGGTTCGGGTGGCCACCGAGGAAGATGATCCGGGCGATCAGCTTGTCGGCGTGCTGCATCTCCTCGATGCTTTCCTCGCGGCTCTTCTTGGCCATCTTGGCCAGGCCCCAGTCTTCCTGAAGGCGGAAATGCAGCCAGTACTGGCTGACCGCGGTCAGTTCCGAGCGCAGAGCGCGGTTGAGATACTCGATGACCTTGGCGTCACCCCTCATGAGCGTTCCTCCTGTGTGGCCGCGCGGCGCAATCCGCGCAACTGCATGGGAACCTGCGTATGCGGATTCGACCGCAGCGTCGAGAGGAACAGGGACATGCAGCCCCCGCAATCGGCCGATTTCCCCAGGGCGCGATAGACTTTGCCCGGGGTCACGATGGTCATCGGGTCGGCCGCGCGCATCCAGTCGACCGCGGCATGGATGTCGCGGTCGGTGATGTGCTGGCAGGAACAGACGATCATCGCCGGACCCTCAGTGGAAGACCGACGAGGGGTTGTCGAGGCTGTCGGACCCCTCAAGCGAGACGCCATCCAGCCCCAGCGCGGTGATCGCGCGTTCGATGTCGCGGGTCTGGGCGACCAGCGCGTTGACCGCCGCCATGATCACCGTCTCGCCCTCGGCATTGCCGGGCGCCAGCATCATGTCATAGGCCATGCCGCCCTCGGCGGTGTCGACCATGGTCTGCAACGCCGCGACCGAGGCATCGAGCCCGCCGCGCAGCGCCGTGTCCAGCGCCGGATCCGCGGCCGCGACCAGCGTATCCAGACCCGCGCCGCTGACCGCGCTGCCGTCAATGCGGGTGTATTCACCGACATAGACGTTGCGGATGCCGACGCCGTCGTAGAAATGGCTCCAGGGCGTGTTGTCCGAGAAGCAATCCTGCTCTTCCTCGGGGTCGTTCAGCAGAAGGCCCAGCCGGATCCGTTCGCCCGCCAGCTCGCCGTAGGACAGGCTGCCCATGCCGGTGAGGATGCTGGCAAGCCCGGCGCGTTCGTCGGCCATCAGCGTGGCGCGGGCCTCGCCGTCGGCGGTCCAATGCCCGGCCATCTCGGCCAGATCGGCGACCAGAAGGTCGGTCGCGGCGCGCAGGTATTCGGCGCGGCGGTCGCAATTGTCGTTGGTGCAGGCCTCGCCCTGGGCGTAATCGGTCCAGGGGCGGTCGCCCGCGCCGGGGCCAGTTCCGTTCAGGTCCTGACCCCAGAGCAGGAATTCGATGGCGTGATAGCCGGTCGCCACATTGGCGTCGACGTCATCGGCCTCGTGCAGCACGTCCTGCAACAGCGCCGCGTCGATGGTCGTGGCATCGACCGTCTGGCCGCCCAGCGTGAAGCTGGAATTGGCAACGACATTCAGCTCGGCCAGCCCGTTGTCGTCGCCGCCGATATAGCCGCGTGCCACATAGTCGATCAGCCCCTCGTCCAGCGGCCAGGCGTTCACCCGGCCTTCCCAATCGTCGACGATGGCATTGCCGAAGCGGAAGACCTCGGTCTGCATGTAGGGCACGCGGGCGGCGCGCCAGGCGGTGCGGGCGGCCTCCAGCCCCTCGGCCGAGGGGGCGGACAGGAAGGCCTCGATGGCGGCCTGCAGGGACTCGGCGCTGCTGTGAGCGTCGCCATAGGCGGCCTCGGCGATATCGGCATAGGTGGTCAGCACCTCGCCCGGGGTGGCGGCCTGTGCCGTCAGGGGCGCCGAGACGGGCAGGGCGATGGCGGCGGCAAGAAGCAGGGGCGAGATCGGGCGCATGGGATCCTCTGGCTGGCACCGCGCGGGGCGCGGAAGGGCATGCCGGGCTGGCCATCGCAACGGGAAAACGGCTTGGCTTGGCGGGGGCACCATGGCGCCGGTCAGGCCGAAAGTCAATCCCGATATCTTTAGTTGGGTATTCCGGGCGGGCCGCTGCCGCCGCGTCTTTCCCCGGCCCTTCTCCCTGCTATGCTGGGCCGAGGCAGCCGCAGGGGGAGCCATGACATCTTATCAGATCGAGCCGATCGGCCATGTCCGGGGCGGCCGCGCGCTGCCCGAGGACGATGACTGGGGGCCCAGCCGCGCGGTGATCGAGCTGGACGCACGCCGCTTCGGCCCCGAGGCGCTGGCCGGGCTCGACGGCTTCAGCCATGCCGAGGTGATCTTCCTGTTCGACCGCGTTCCGCCTGAGAAGATCGAGACCGGCGCCCGCCATCCCCGCAACCGCACCGATTGGCCGCTGACCGGGATCTTCGCCCAACGCGGCAAGAACCGGCCCAACCGGCTGGGGGTGACAATCTGCCGGATCCTGGGGGTCGAGGGGCGCGCGCTCAGCGTCGAGGGGCTGGATGCCATCGACGGGACGCCCGTGATCGACATCAAGCCGGTGATGCGGGAATTCCTGCCGCGCGGCCCGGTCGAGCAGCCCGACTGGGTGGCCGAACTGATGGCGCGTTACTGGTAGGCGGGTTCAGCCCAGCAGATGCGCCAAGTGCCGCATGGCCAGCGCATAGCCATGCACCCCGAACCCCGCCATCACCGCATCCGCCCGGTGGCTGACATAGGAATGATGGCGGAAGGCCTCGCGCTTGTGGACCTGGCTGATATGCACCTCGATCACCGGCCCCTCGAAGGTGTTGAGCGCATCCAGCACCGCCACCGAGGTGTGGGTCAGCGCCGCCGGGTTGATGATGATCCCCGCCGCCGCCTCGCGCGCCTCGTGGATCCAGTCGACGATCTGCCCCTCCCAGTTGGATTGCAGAAGCCGCGTGTCCAGCCCCGCCTCGGCACCGATGGCGGCGCAGGCGGCGGCCACGTCGTCCAGCGTCTCGCGCCCGTAGATCTCGGGCTGGCGGCGGCCCAGCAGGTTCAGGTTGGGACCGTTGAGGATATAGATCATGGGGGTCATTGCGAAAGCGCCTCTGCAGCCCGGGTCGGTTTGCCGCCAGCTTAGGCAAGGCACGCGCCCCATGCCAGAGCACTTGCCCGCGCGCAGGCCGGTGCTCGCACGTTTTTGTGCGTCTCGGAACGCTACCCGGACGGGCCGAACGCGGCTAGGATGGTCCGAGGCCAGCGCCGCCGCCCGATCCGGAGCCCCGCATGCGCGACATCGCCAGTTTCATCGCCCTCAACCGCTTCGGCATGGGTGCCGGGCCGGAGGATGGCGTGCGCCCGGGCGATGACCCGCGCGGCTGGCTGAAGGCGCAGATCCGCCCGCTGGCGCCGATCCCGGGCGATTTCCGCCCCTCCGAGGCGATCATCGCCGATATCTTCACCGCCCGCCTCGACCGTCCCAACCGGCAGGCCGAGGCGGTGCGCGCGGCGATCCGGGACGATTTCCGCCCCTCGGTCCGGGCCCGCACCGCGCGGGCCATCGCCACGGCCCGGCCGCTGCCCGAACGGATGGCGCATTTCTGGTCCAATCATTTCACCGTCTCGACCACGCGCCGGGTGACCGCAGCGGCGATCCCGGCCTATGAACGCGAGGCGATCCGCCCGCATGTCTTCGGCCGCTTCGCCGACATGCTGAAGGCGGTGGTGCGCCATCCCTGCATGCTGACCTATCTGGACAACATCGCCTCGATGGGACCGGACTCGCCCGCCGGTCGCACCCGGCGGGCCAATCGCGGCGTCGAGACGACGCTGAACGAGAACCTCGCGCGTGAGATTCTGGAACTGCACACGCTGGGCGTCGATGGCGGCTATGACCAGGAGGACGTGATCCAGCTGGCGCTGGCGCTGACCGGCTGGAGCCATGGCGGATTGCGCCGGGGCGGCGGGGGCGACGAGGTTCACGGCCGCTTCCAGTTCTTCCGCCGCCAGCACCAGCCGGGCGCCAAGACCGTGCTGGGGCGCCGCTACGACGAGGCGGGCGCCGACGAAGGGCTGGCGATCCTTGACGATCTGGCGCGACACCCGGCGACGGCGCGGCATCTCGCCACCAAACTGGTGCGCCATTTCGTGGCCGACGACCCGCCCGCTGCCGATGTCGATCACATCGCCCGGGTGTTTCAGGACAGCGATGGCGATCTGGCCGAGGTGACGCGGGCGCTCATCGACCTGCCCTCGGCCTGGGCCGAGCCTCTGGCCAAGGTCAAGACGCATTACGAATTCATCATCGCCGTGCATCGCGCCATCGGCCCCGAGGCGCCCCGCGCCCGCGACCTGTTCCGTCCGCTGCGGATGATGGGCAACGAGCCTTTCACCGCCCCCTCGCCGCAGGGCTGGGGCGACCGGGCGGGTGACTGGATCAGCCCCGAGGCGCTGATGCTGCGCCTCGAATGGGCGCAGCAATACGCGGCCGGACTGCCGGGCGGCTATGTTCCCCGGGAGCTGTTGCAGGCCACCATCGGGCCGGTCGCGCGGCAGGTGACCGAAACCTGGCTTCTGCGGGCGCCCTCGGGCGATCAGGCGCTGACGCTGTTGTTCGGCAGTCCCGAGTTCCAGAGGAGATGAGCATGCTCAACCGCCGCCTCTTCCTGCAGATGTCGGGCGCGAGCCTGGCCGCGACCCTTGCCGCCTCGGGCGTGGCCTTCGCCGGAGCTCCGACCGACAGCCGCTTCGTCTTCATCTTCCTGCGCGGCGGGCTCGACGGGCTGCACGCGCTGATCCCCTATGCCGACAGCGATTTTCAGCGCCTGCGGCCGCGGCTGGCCCCGGGGGCGGAGGAGCGGCTGGATCTCGACGGCTATTTCGCGCTGCATGCGTCGCTGGGCGGGCTGATGCCGCTCTGGCAGGCGGGCGAGCTGGCGCTGATCCCGGCCGCGACCACGCGCTACCGCAACCGCTCGCATTTCGACGGCCAGAACCTGTTGGAGAACGGCACCGCCCGGCCCTTCGGTGCGCGGGACGGCTGGCTGAGCCGGGCGATCCTGGGGCTCAACGCGGGCGACCGGCGGCTGGGGCTGACGCTGGGCCCCTCGCTGCCATTGATCCTGCAGGGCGGCGCGCCGGTGCAGGCCTGGACCAACGGGCAATTGCCCGATCTCGACGAGGATTTCCTGACCCGGCTCGCCATCGTCTACCGCGACGACCCGCTTTTCGCGCAGGCGCTGGGCAATGCCACCAACTCGCCCGAGCCGATGATGGGCGCGAACCCGCCCGACAACGGCTTTCTGCTCTCGGCCACCGCCGCTGCCGATCTGCTGTCGCGCCCCGAAGGCCCGCGGATCGCGGTGATGGACCTGAACGGCTGGGACACCCACGCCAACCAGACCGGCCGCCTGCGCGGGCTC
>NZ_JAUCCQ010000148.1:0-9643 GCF_034676075.1 Pararhodobacter sp.
GAAACCAAAGAGAAAGCAGTCCCGGCAGGGCAAGGCCGGTTACGCGGGGGCAAACCTGCCCCACGTGCTCAGAGCCGCGCGTCCGAGGCCGGGTAGGTGCCCAGGATATGCAGCCGGGTGGTGAAATAGCTCAGCTCGTCCAGTGCCAGTTTCACGTTGGGGTCGTCGGGGTGCCCCTCGATATCGGCATAGAACTGCGTGGCGGTGAACGAGCCGTCGACCATGTAGCTTTCCAGCTTGGTCATGTTCACGCCATTCGTCGCGAACCCGCCCATGGCCTTGTAGAGGGCCGCCGGGATGTTGCGGACCTGAAACACGAAGGTGGTGATCATGCCATGGCTGCCGCGCCGGGTCAGGTCGGGTTCGGGCGACATGACCAGGAAGCGGGTGGTGTTGTGGTGGTTGTCCTCGATATCCGTGGCCAGCACATCCAGCCCGTAGATCTTCGCCGCCATCTCGCTGGCCAGCACCCCCTCATGCGCGATGCGGGTGCGGGCCAGATCGGCGGCGGCACCGGCGCTGTCGGCGGCGGCCTCGGCGGTGATGCCCTTGGCCTTGAGGAAGCTGCGCGCCTGCGGGATCAACACCAGATGGGCGCGGACATGGCGGATATCCTCGAGTTTCGCACCCGGCAGGCCCATCAGCGCGATCCGCACCCGGACGAAGGCTTCGTCCACGATATGCAGCCCGCTTTCCGGCAACAGGCGGTGGATGTCGGCGACGCGGCCATAGGTCGAATTCTCGACCGGCAGCATGGCAAGCTCGGCCCGGCCCTCGCGGACCGAGTCGATCACCTCCTCGAAGGTGTTGCAGGGCAGCGCCTCGAATCCGGGGCGCGAGGCCGCGCAGGCCTCGTGCGAATAGGCGCCGGGTTCGCCCTGGAATGCGATACGCTTGCTCATCATGCCCTCCGCCCGCAAAAAGCAGGCTGCTCAGTCAATTCGTCGCGGTAACTAGCGCTTGAATTGGCCAAGGGGAAGCGGGTAGAAGGGCGCGACTTCTGCTCAGGCTCGGGATGCGACATGTTCGATACCATGGTTATCACCAAGACGGTGGCAGCGCTCTGCGCGGCACTCCTGTTCTTCCTTCTTGCGAATTGGGGCGCCTCGGCGATCTATCTGCCCGCCGCTCATGGCGACGACCATGCCCATGCGGTCTATCCGCTGCCCGTCGAGGGCGGTGAAGGCGCGGCTCCGGCTGCCCCGACCAACCCCGATGACGGCATCGACGTGATGGCGCTCTACGAGACCGCCGATTCCGCCGCCGGCGCCGCGCTGTGGCGCAACTGCCAGTCCTGCCACAAGCTGGACGGCACCAACGGCACCGGCCCGCATCTGGACGGCGTGGTCGACCGCGCCATCGACGCGGTGGACGGTTACAACTATTCGGGCGCGCTGCTGGCCATGGGCGAAACCTGGTCGGTCGAGAACCTGTTCCACTTCCTGCGCGATCCGCGCGGCATGGCGCCGGGCACCCGCATGAGCTTCCGCGGCCTGTCCAGCCCCGAGGACCGGGTCAACCTGATCCGCTACCTCGCCGATCATCCGGGCTGATCCGCCTGACCAACTGATTGTCAAAGGGCCGCCGCTTCCGCGCGCGGCCCTTTTGCTGTCCGGGGGGCAGGCGGAAATTGCTTGCCGGAAAGGGGCCGCCGCGCTTTCATCCGTGCTGACCCCTGCGAGACACCGCCATGACGCCCCGCGCCAAAGCCCTGCTCCTGTGCCTGATGCTGGTCCCGGTTCCGGCCCTCGCCGATACCGCCCGCGAGACCGGGCAATTGCCCTCGGCCGCCGACACGCTGAACCTTGAGGCCCCGGCGCCCGCCTTCGACCCCGATGCGGGCGTCGATCTGCTGGCGCTTTATGCTCAGGCCGACCCGGTGGCGGGCGAGGCCTATTTCACCCGCCGCTGCCAGGTCTGCCATTCGCTCGACCCCAACGACAACGGCGTCGGGCCCAGCCTGTTCGACGTGGTCGGCATGCCGGTGAATTTCGTGCAGGGCTACACTTATACCGGCGCCCTGGCCCGTCTGGGCCCGGTATGGGACGTCGCGGCGCTGAGCCGTTTTCTGGCCCGCCCGACCGAGGCGGCGCCCGGCACCAGCATGGCCTTCTTCGGCACGCAGGACCGCGCCGACCGCCTGAATGTCATCCGTTTCCTCGAAGAGCGCGCGCGCTGAGCTTTCGCGGGCAGAAAACGGGCTGCCCTCACGCAAACGCCACTTGCAACACAGGGCAGGGGCGGATTTAGGTGGAGAAAGCCCATCTGACCCCCAGAAGTCAGACGTCTACAGGAGAGCGCCGCATGACCCGACCCGTTTCCCCCCTGACATCGAAATCCGCCCTGACGCTGACGCGGCGCGGCTTGATGGGCGGGGCGGCGGCACTGGGGGCGGGGCTGATGATGCCGCGGCGGGGCCGGGCGCAGGACAATCTGATCCGCGCGCACGGCTATTCCTATTACGGCAACCTCAGCTATGCCGAGGATTTCGAGCATTTCAACTACGTGAACCCGGACGCGCCCAAGGGCGGCGAGATCTCGGAATACGCCTCGGGCACCTTCGATTCGATGAACCCCTATTCGCGCCGGGGGCGGGCCGGGCGCTACAGCCACGCGATCTATGAAAGCCTGTTGCTGACCAGCGGTCCCTTCGGCGATGCGACCCCCGCCGATGTCTATGACGAGCTTTACGGGCTGCTGGCCCATACCATCGAATACCCCGAGACCAAGGATTGGGTGATCTTCCACATGCGCCCCGAGGCGCATTTCTCGGACGGGACGCCGTTGACCGCGCATGACGTGGTGTTCAGCAACGACCTGATCCTGGAGCAGGGCCTGCCCTCCTACGCCGAGGCCGTCCGCCAGCGGGTGCTGAGCGCCGTGGCGCTGGACGATCACACCGTCAAATTCGAATTCGCGCCGAATATCTCGCGCCGCTCCCTGATCGACCAGGTGGGTTATCAGGCGGTGTTCTCGAAGCGCTGGTACGAGGAGACCGGCGCCCGCCTCGACGAGCCGCGGATGGAGATTTCGCCCGGCTCCGGCCCCTATGTGCTGGACAGTTTCGAGGTGAACCGCCGCATCACCTATCGCCGCGACCCGAATTATTGGGCGAAGGATCTGCCGATCAACGTCGGCCGCAACAATTTCGACCGCATCCGGGTCGAGTATTTCAGCGATGACGCCGCCGCGTTCGAGGCCTTCAAGACCGGCGAATACACCTTCCGCGCCGAGGGCAACTCGCGCCAATGGGCCATCGGCTACGATTTCCCGGCGGTGGACCGCGGCTGGGTCAAGCGCGAGGAAATCCCGGACGGCACGCCGCCCACCGCCACCGGCTTCATCTTCAACCTCAACCGCCCGGTCTTTCAGGACCGAAGGGTGCGCGAGGCGCTGTCGCTCGCCTATAATTTCGAATGGACCAACCAGCAGCTGCAATACGGGCTGATGAGCCAGCGCTATTCCTATTCCCAGGGCTCGCCGCTGGAGGCCACGGGCGTCCCCGAAGGCGCGGAACTGGCGTTCCTGCAATCGCTGGGCGATCTGGTGCCGCCGGAATTGCTGACCGAAGAAGCGGTGACCGCCCATAGCTCGTCTGCCGATCAGCTGATCGACCGGCGCAACATGCGCCGCGCCAACCGTCTGCTGGAAGAGGCGGGCTGGACCGTCGGCGACCAGGGCCTGCGCCGCAACGCCGAGGGGCAGCGGATGGTCATCCAGTTCCCCTATTCCACCGCCGGTTCCGCCACGGCGGAGGCGATCATCGAGAGCTTCCTCGACAATCTGCGCACCATGGGCATCGACGCGCAGGGCCAGCGCATCGACCCCGCGCAATATACCGAGCGCGAGCGGAACCACGATTACGACATGATCCTCGATTCCTATCCGCCCTTCCTTGATACCGGCACCGGCCTCTTGCAGCGCTTCGGGTCCGAGGCGGCGGATGACCTGTTCAACCCGGCGGCGCTGCGCAGCCCGCTGGTGGACGAGATCATCAACATCTCGCTGGTGACCGAGTCGCCCGAAGATCGCGATACCACGCTGCGCGCCCTGGACCGGGTGCTGCGCTGGGAACGGATCATGGTGCCGCTGTGGTACAGCGCCAACCAATGGTTCGCCTATTGGGACATGTACCGCCATCCTGAGGAGACCCCGCGCTATTCGGCGGGGGTGCTGGACTGGTGGTGGTACGATGCCGAGCGCGCGGCAGAGTTGCGCGCCGCGGGGGCGCTGAGGTAGGGCTTCCGGCATGGGTGCCTATATTCTCCGCCGCCTGCTGCTGGTGATCCCCACGCTGATCGGCGTGATGATCATCAATTTCACGCTGGTCCAGTTCGTCCCCGGCGGGCCGATCGAACAGGTCATCGCCAACATGCAGGGGCAGGGCGACGTCACCCGCGGCTTCACCGGCGCGGGCGATGACGCGAGCCGCGGCGGCGGTGGCGGCGAAGAGCGCTATATCGGCGCCCGCGGCCTGCCGCCCGCCTTCATCGAGCAGCTGGAACGCGAATTCGGCTTCGACAAGCCGCCGCTGCAGCGCTTCCTCGACATGATGTGGAATTATTTCCGCTTCGATTTCGGGACCAGCTATTTCACCTCGAAGACCGTGATCCAGCTGATCATCGAACGCATGCCGGTGTCGATCTCGCTGGGGCTCTGGTCGACGCTCATCGCCTATATGGTCTCGATCCCTCTGGGCATCCGCAAGGCGGTCAAGGACGGCACGCCCTTCGATACCTGGACCTCGGGCGCGATCATCGTGGGATACGCGATCCCGGGCTTCCTGTTCGCGATCCTGTTGCTGGTGCTGTTCGCGGGCGGGTCCTATTTCCAGTGGTTCCCGCTGCGCGGTCTCCATTCCGAGGCCGAGGCCGTCGCACAGATGAACTGGTTGGAATACGCGCTCGATTACGCGCATCACATGGTCCTGCCGACCATCGCGCTGACCATCTCCAGCTTCGCCACGCTGACGCTGCTGACCAAGAACTCGTTCCTCGATGAACTGAGGAAGCAATACGTGGTCACCGCCCGCGCCAAGGGGCTGGTGGAGCGCAAGGTCCTCTATGGCCATGTGTTCCGCAACGCCATGCTGATCGTCATCGCCGGGTTCCCGGCCGTGTTCATCGGCGCCTTCTTCGGCGGGTCGCTGATCATCGAGGCGGTCTTCTCGCTCGACGGGCTGGGCAAGCTGTTCTACGAGGCGGCGCTGGCGCGGGATTATCCGGTGATCTTCGGCACGCTGTTCATCTTCACCCTGCTGGGGCTCATCGTCGGCATCATCTCGGACCTGATGTATGTCTGGATCGACCCCCGCATCGACTTCGAGACGCGGGAGAGCTGACGCATGGCCCTGTCGCCCCTGAATCAACGGCGCTGGCGCAACTTCCGCGCCAACCGCCGGGCCTTCTGGTCATTGTGGATCTTCCTGGTCCTCTATGGCGTGACGATGTTCGCGGAATTCCTGGCCAATGACGTGCCGATCGCCGTCAGCTACCGCGGCGATGTGCAATTCCCGATCTTCCAGTTCTACCCGGAAACCGCCTATGGCGGCGAGTTCCGCACCCAGGCCGATTACCGCACGGACGAGGTGCAATGCCTGATCCGCACCGGCGGCATCGAATGGTGTCTGGACGATCCCGAGGACGCGCTGGCCC
The DNA here is from genome assembly GCF_034676075.1 of Pararhodobacter sp. Lineage (GTDB taxonomy): Bacteria > Pseudomonadota > Alphaproteobacteria > Rhodobacterales > Rhodobacteraceae > Pararhodobacter. Next base: position 5,655 of record NZ_JAUCCQ010000148.1, read on the forward strand.
AGGCCGAAGCCACCGGCACGGTCGAGGGCGAGCCGGTGGTCGCGGGCTGGCTGCTCTGGCCGCCGATCCCCTATTCCTATGACACGATCAACAACCTCGGCGGCCCGGCGCCCTCGGCTCCCGATGCCGATCATTGGCTGGGCACCGACGGCGGCGCGCGGGACGTGCTGGCGCGGGTGATCTATGGCTTCCGGCTCTCGGTCAGCTTCGCCTTCGTCGTGGTGGCGATCTCGTCTGTCGTGGGGATCTTCGCGGGCGCGGTGCAGGGCTTCTTCGGCGGCGTCACCGATCTGGTGGCGCAGCGGCTGATCGAGCTCTGGGGCTCCGTCCCCTCGCTCTATGTCATCATCATCATCGCCGCGATCACGCCGATGAACTTCTGGCTTCTGGTCTTCCTCATGGTGATGTTCAGCTGGACGGCGCTGGTGGGCGTGGTGCGGGCCGAATTCCTGCGGGCGCGGAACTTCGAATACGTCCGCGCGGCCCGGGCGCTGGGCGTCTCGAACGGGCGGATCATGTTCCGCCATGTGCTGCCCAACGCCATGGTCGCCACCGTCACCATGCTGCCCTTCATCATCACCGGCGCCATCGGCGCGCTGGCCACGCTCGACTTCCTGGGCTTCGGCCTGCCCGCCAGCGCCCCCTCGCTGGGCAACCTGACGCTTCAGGCGAAACAGAACCTGCAGGCAACCTGGCTGGGCTTCACCGCCTTCTTCACCTTTGCCATCATGCTCAGCCTGCTGGTCTTCATCTTCGAGGGCGTGCGCGATGCCTTCGACCCGCGAAAGACCTTCCGATGAGCCTGCTGCGTGTTCAGGACCTGAGCGTCACCTTCCGCCAAGGCGGGCAGGAGACCCATGCCGTCAAGGGCGTCAGCTTCGACATCGCCGAGGGCGAGACGGTGGCGCTGGTCGGCGAAAGCGGCTCGGGAAAGTCGGTGACGGCGCTGTCGACCGTGGGCCTGCTGGGCGATGCCGCGCATCTGGCCGGTTCGATCACCTTCGAGGGCGCCGAGATGGTCGGCGCCGACGCGGCTGAGCTGCGGCGCGTCCGGGGCAATGACATCAGCTTCATCTTTCAGGAGCCGATGACCTCGCTGAACCCGCTGCACACAGTCGAGCGGCAGATCACCGAGGCGCTGGAACTGCACCAGGCGCTCCGCGGCGAAGAGGCCCGCGCCCGGGCGCTGGAGCTTCTGGAAAAGGTCGGCATCCGCGACGCCGAAACCCGGCTCACCGCCTATCCGCACCAGTTGTCGGGCGGGCAGCGCCAGCGCGTCATGATCGCCATGGCGCTGGCCAACGGCCCGAAACTGCTGGTCGCGGACGAGCCGACGACCGCGCTCGACGTGACGATTCAGGCGCAGATCCTCGAACTGCTGGCCGATCTGAAGCGCACCGAGCGCATGTCGATGCTGTTCATCACCCATGACCTGAACATCGTCCGCCGCGTGGCCGACCGGGTCTGCGTCATGCAGAACGGCGAGATCGTCGAGCAGGGCCCGACCGAGCGCGTCTTCACCGATCCGCGCCACCCCTATACCCGCAAGCTCTTGGCCGCCGAGCCGCAGGGCCGCCCCGACCCGGTGCCCGCCGACGCGACCGAGATCCTGCGCACCGAGAATCTGCGCGTCTGGTTCCCGATCACCCGCGGTTTCCTGCGCCGCACCGTCGGTCATGTGAAGGCGGTCAACGATGCAAGCCTCAGCCTGCGCGCGGGCGAGACGCTGGGCATTGTCGGCGAAAGCGGCTCGGGCAAGACGACGCTGGCGCTGGCCATCGCCCGCCTCACCCGGTCCGAAGGCAGGATCGTTTTCCTCGGCCGCGACATCTCGGCCGGGGCCCGCGACGGGACCGGCCGCGCCGCGCTCAGGGCGCTGCGACGCGACATGCAGATCGTCTTTCAGGACCCCTATGGCAGCCTGAGCCCCCGCATGACGGTCGAGGAGATCATCGCCGAGGGGCTGGGCGTCCATGGCGTGCCGACCGGCGGCAGCGCCCGTCAGGCGGTCGCCGCGATCATGGAGGAGGTCGGCCTCGACCCCGCCATGATGCACCGCTACCCGCATGAATTCTCGGGCGGGCAGCGGCAGCGGATCGCCGTGGCCCGGGCCATGATCCTGCAACCGAAGCTGGTCATTCTGGACGAGCCGACCTCGGCCCTGGACATGACGGTACAGGTGCAGATCGTCGAGCTGCTGCGCAATCTGCAGCGGCGCCATGGGCTGGCCTATCTGTTCATCAGCCACGATCTGCGCGTCGTGCGGGCCATGGCGCACCAGATCCTGGTGATGAAATCGGGCGATGTGCTGGAATACGGCCCCGCCGCGCAGATCTTCGACGCGCCCGAAAGCGAGTATACCAAGGCCCTGCTGGCGGCGGCTTTCGACCTGCGCACGATCGGCCGGTCCGAGGGATGAAGATCCTCTTCGTTCACCAGAATTTCCCGGGCCAGTTCCTGCATCTGGCCCCGGCTCTGGTGGAACGCGGCCATGACGTGACCGCGCTCACCGACGAGACCAACGCCCGCAAGACCGCCATCACCACCTTCCGCTACCGCAAGCCCGATCCCCGCCCCGATCCCAAGGTGGCGCAGCTGGGCACCACCTTTGCCGAGATGACGAACCGCGCCTATCGCGTGGCCCGCGCCGCCCGGATCCTGCGCGACCGGCACGGCTATCGCCCCGACGTGATTTTCGGCCATGGCGGCTGGGGCGAGACGTTGTTCCTGCGCGAGGTCTGGCCCGAGGCGCGGCTCATCGTCTATGCCGAACTCTATTATTCGCCGCGCGGGCTGGATGTCGGGTTCGATCCCGAATTCGCCTCGGCGACCGAGGATAAGGCCTATGCCGTCGTCGCCCGGCAGGGCCATCAGGCGCTGATGATGGCGCAGGCCGATGCGGCGCTGGCCCCGACCGAGTTTCAGGCCGACACCTTCCCCGCCTGTTTCCGCGACAAGATCACCATCATCCACGATGGCGTCGATACCGCGCGGCTGGCGCCTGACCCCTCGGCCCGCGTGACCCTGCCTTCGGGCGTCGAATTCCGGGCGGGCGATGAACTCCTGACCTTCATCAACCGCAATCTCGAACCCTACCGCGGCTATCATTCCTTCATGCGCGCCCTGCCCGAGGTGCTGCGCGCCCGGCCCCGCGCGCAGGTCGTCATCATCGGCGGCGACGAGGTGAGCTATGGCGCGCGCCCGGGCGGCGGCCGCAGCTGGAAGGAGATTTTCCTCGATGAGGTCCGCGACCGGCTGGACCTGTCGCGCGTGCATTTCACCGGCAAGGTGCCCTACGCCACCTTCGTCGGCCTCATGCAATGCACCCGCGTGCATTGCTATCTGACGGTGCCCTTCGTTCTGTCCTGGTCGATGCTGGAAGCGATGAGCGCCGGGGCTCTGGTGGTCGGCTCGCGCACCGCCCCCGTCGAGGAGCTGATCGAGGAGGGGGTGAACGGGCGGCTGGTGGATTTCTTCGACACCGGCGCCATGGCGGCGACGCTGACCGAATGCCTTGCCCGCCCCGCCGAATTCGAGCCCCTGCGCCGCGCGGCCCGGGCGCATATCGTCGAGAATTATGACCTGACCCGCATCTGCCTGCCCCGCCTCATCGCCTTTGTTGAAGGGACGCTGGAGGCGTGACTCTAGCGCGGGTGCAAGTCGGGGTGCAGACCGGGTTTCCGTCGAAGCGGGCGGGCGCGAATCCCGGATCTCTGCCAACCGTAGCGCTTCGGCCCTCAGCGCCCCGCCCCTGGCTTTCGATACTGCGCGGGGGGCAGGCATGAGATCGCATGCCTGAGGGATCTGTGACCCGGCATCCAGGGGATCGCGTTGCCTTTGCGGGCAAGGACGATCCCGCCGACGGTCGGCGGCCACCATCGGCGCGGCTACCTTGGAGGCCTTGACCCCGAGGCCTGACGACCGCACGGCGCTTCCTCGCTTCCTCGCTTCCTCGCTTCCTCGCTTCCTCGCTTCCTCGCTTCCTCGCT
>NZ_JAUCCQ010000149.1:0-9640 GCF_034676075.1 Pararhodobacter sp.
TCTCCATGATCGGCTTCTTCTGCGCCTCGCGCGCGATTTCGATATCCGTTTTGAACGACATGAAGCGCCTCCCCTGCACTGTCGTGGCTTTGCCGCAGGGATAACCATCCACGAAGAATGTATACATCCCTTTTACGACCACTCGGCGGTCTTTTCCGCCCTGCCGGGTTTCCGATCGGAACCTTCGGTGTCAGCGGGGAACGTTTCCCGCCCAGGCCGGCTGGTCCGGCACGAAGAGGGTGAGCCGGTCGCCCAGCACCACCCGACCCTCGGCCTCGACCCAGGCGGTGACGCCGCGCCGGCCCTTCGCGGCGGGCTTGAAATCCTTGCCGTAGCCGGGATGCGCCGTCTCGATGGGGCGGGCGGGCAGCGTGCAGGGGCGGTTTTCCATATCGACCGTCAGGCAGGCGCCGCTCTCTACCAGCAGCCGGGACGAGGGCGGCAGATGGCTGAAATCGGGCAGGCCGGACACCACCATCGAGGCACCGATCAGCGTGGGATCGAGCGCGTCGAGCCCCATCTCGGCAGCGATCGCCGCCAGCTCCTCGGCCGAGACGATGGAGAGTTGCCGGGTGTTCCGAATGGGCGTGTTGCGGGGATAGAGCCCCAGCACCCGCGAGCAGGAGGGCCGGGTCATGCCGCCATGCGATTCGCCCAAGGGTCCGTCGAAGCTCAGCTCCAGCGCCTCGACCGGATGCGAGGGCAGCGCGGCGGCGCGGTCGGCAACCAGCCCCAGCCAGGTGATTGTGGCGACATGGGCGGTCTTGGCAAGGGCAGGCATGGCATTGTCTCCGAACGAAAAACCCCGGCACCGTGGCGCGGTGCCGGGGGGAATTGCAAGCGCAACCTTGGGGTCAGGCGCTGGGATTGGGCTCCAGCCCGCCATCGTCGTTCGACCGGCGCGGGCGGGTCTTCGGGATCGAGGCCACCGAGGGCGTCCCCGACGAGGGCGCATCGTCCTCGTCCCGGCCCGGCCCCTCGCCGCGCATGACGCGGGTGATCTCGGGCCCGGTCAGGGTCTCGTATTCCAGAAGGCCCTGGGCCAGGTTTTCCAGCTCGTCAGCGTGTTCGGTCAGGATCCGCTTGGCGGTCTGATAGCCCTCGTCGACGATCTTGCGGACTTCCTCGTCGATCTTCTCCTGCGTGGCCTGGCTGGCGTTCGAGCCGCCCGAGTAATTGCCGAGATAGGACTGCTGCTCGTTGGCATAGTCGATATGGCCCAGCGTATCGGAGAAGCCGAATTGCGTGACCATGGCCCGGGCGATCCGCGTCACCTGCTGGATGTCCGAGGACGCGCCCGAGGTCACGTTTTCCTTGCCGAAGATCAGCTCCTCGGCCACTTTGCCGCCCATCGCCATGGCGATCTTGGACTTGTACTTGGTGTAGGTCACCGACAGCTGGTCACGCTCCGGCAGGGACAGCACCAGACCCAGCGCCCGGCCACGCGGAATGATCGTCGCCTTGTGGATCGGATCGTGCTGCGGGACATGGAGCCCCACCACCGCATGCCCGGCCTCGTGATAAGCGGTCAGCTTCTTCTCATCCTCGTTCATGACCATGGAGCGGCGCTCGGCGCCCATCATGACCTTGTCCTTGGCATCCTCGAAATCCTGCATGGTGACGAAGCGCCGGTTGCGGCGGGCGGCCATCAGCGCGGCCTCGTTCACCAGGTTGGCGAGGTCGGCGCCCGAGAAGCCGGGCGTGCCGCGGGCGATGATGCGCAGGTCGACGTTCGGCCCCAGCGGCACCTTGCGGGCATGGACGCCAAGAATGCGCTCGCGGCCCTTGATGTCGGGGTTCGGCACCTGCACCTGACGGTCGAAACGGCCGGGACGCAGCAGCGCCGGGTCCAGAACGTCGGGCCGGTTGGTGGCGGCGATGATGATGATGCCTTCGTTGGCCTCGAACCCGTCCATCTCGACCAGAAGCTGGTTCAGCGTCTGCTCGCGCTCGTCATTGCCGCCGCCGTAGCCGACGCCGCGCGAGCGGCCGACCGCGTCGATTTCGTCGATGAAGACGATGCAGGGCGCGTTCTTCTTGGCCTGTTCGAACATGTCGCGCACGCGGCTGGCGCCGACACCCACGAACATTTCCACGAAATCCGAGCCCGAGATGGTGAAGAAGGGCACGCCCGCCTCACCGGCAATGGCACGGGCCAGCAGGGTCTTACCCGTACCGGGCGGGCCGACCAGCAGCGCGCCTTTCGGGATCTTGCCGCCCAGGCGGCTGAACTTCTGCGGGTTGCGCAGGAATTCGACGATTTCTTCCAGCTCGTCCTTGGCCTCGTCGATGCCGGCCACGTCGTCGAAGGTGACGCGCCCGTGCTTCTCGGTCAGGAGCTTCGCCTTGGACTTGCCGAAGCCCATGGCACCGCCGCGCCCGCCGCCCTGCATCCGGTTCATGAAGAAGATCCAGACGCCGATCAGCAGAAGGAACGGCAGCCAGACCGACAGGGCCGACATCAGGCCCGAGCGCTCCTGCGGACGCGCCTCGACGCTGACGTTCGATTCGATCAGCCGGTCCGTCGGATTCTCGCCCGTGGGGCGGATTGTCGTATAGGCCTGACCTGACCGGTCGGTGACCCGCAGCGTCTCGCCGTCGATGACGACCCGGCTGACATCGCCTGCCTCGACCCGCTGGAGGAAATCCGAATAGCCGATGGTCCGTCCGCTGGTCGTGCTGGCGCCGTTGTTGAACAGCGTGAACAGAACGATCATCAGAAAGAACAGGACGATCCAGAAGGCGAAATTACGCGCGTTGCCCACAGGGCTCTCCCATAACCGAGGCCGCGTCCGGCCGATTGGCTCTAAGATAGTGATGCGGGGGGCGACTTCAATGCGATTATGCCCCCGCGGCTGCAATCGCGGCGAGAGGTCGCGCAGAAAGTGACCAGCCCTGGGGCCAGAAGACCAGCGGCGCCGCCACCAGCCGCCCGTCGCGCCAGAGGCCCGGCAGGCCCTGCAACAGCGGTTCGGGGATCTCCGTCTCGCGCCAATGGGGATGCAGCCCGCCCCGCGCCTGCTGGCTGAGCTGGGCAAGCCCCGCCTGCCCCAGCGCCCGGATCCCGGCCTCGCCCGGCCCTGCGGCCCGCCAGCGCCCGTCCCAGACCTGACCGGCGGTGCAGGCAAGGTCCGCCACCGCCCGCGCCTCGCGCCCCAGAAACAGTTTGTCGCCACGGCGGCGCAGCAGGCAGCCCATCAACGTGCCCCGCCCCGCCGCCAGCAGGCGCTGCAAGTCCTCCAGCCGCGGGCGATAGGCGCTGCCCGAAAGCTGCATCAGCAGATGTGCGAAAAGCCGGTCTCGGGTTTCGCCCGGCAGGTCCAGCGCCGCGGCGCCGATGCGCAGGATGCCGCGGTCCTCGGCGACGTGGTCTTCCAGTGCCCGCTGTGCCGCGTCCTCCAGCACCGTCCGGGCGCGCTGCATGCGCCCGGCCGTGGCGGCGAGGGTTGCGGCGTCGATGCCCAGCCCCTCCAGCACCGAAAGCGCCTGCCGCGCGCGGACCCGCAGGAAGCGCGGATCGGCGTTCGAGGGATCCTCGACCCAGCCCACGCCCCGCTCGGTCAGCGCCCGGCGCAGTTCGGCCCGCGACACCCCCAGCAGCGGCCTGAGCCAGAGCACCCCCTCCGCCTCGCGCCGCGCCGCCATCCCGGACAGCCCGTCCACGCCCGACCCCCGCGCCAGCCGCATCAGCAGCGTCTCGGCCTGATCCTCCTGCGTATGTGCCAGCAGCACCGCGCCGACCCGGCCCCGGGCCCAGCCGCCGATCAGCCGCAAACGCGCCTCCCGCGCCTCGCCCATCAGATTGCCGCCCGCCGGCCCTTCGTCCCAGCGCAGCACGTCATGGGCGACGCCGAGTCGCGCGCAGAGCGCCGCCACCCCCGCCGCCTCCGCCGCGGCCTCGGGGCGGAGCCCATGATCGACGGTGACCGCCGCCACCCGGGCCGCGCCCAACGCCTCGACCGCCAGCACCAGCGCCGCCACGGAATCGCCGCCGCCCGAGACGGCAACGCCGACCCGGTCAATCCCCTCGGAGGCGGCCAGAAGCGCAGAAAGGGCAGCGTCGCTCACGACCCTGCCCCTTCATTCTGCCTGAAATACGCTCGGGGGGTCCGGGGGGCAGACGGCCCCCCGGCTTTTTCCCTCAAGACGCGCACGCGGCTCAGCGCGAGACGACCGTCACCGCGCGGCGGTTGGCGTCCCAGCAGCGCTGTTCGGCGCAGACTTCGATCGGGCGCTCCTTGCCGTAGCTGACGGTGCGGATGCGGACCGCGCTGACGCCCTCGGCGATCAGGAATTGCTGCACCCGGGCGGCACGGCGGGCGCCCAGCGCCACGTTGTACTCGCGGGTGCCACGTTCGTCGGCATGGCCCTCGACCAGGATCTGGTATTCGGGGAAGCGGTTCAGCCAGCTCGCCTGGGTGCGCAGGATGTTCTGCGCGGCGGGCGACAGATCGCTCGAATCGACGGTGAAGTTCACGGTGTCGCCGATCGTCTCGTTGAAATAGGCGATCGAGGTCGGGTCGTTCGGGTCGCCCAGCGCCGTCGAGGCGATGCCGCCGCCGGCGCCCATGCCGCCGTCCATGCCGTCGCCGCCACGGGGGTTGTTGCAGGCGGCCAGCGCCAGCGCGGCGACCACCAGAATCGCCTTGGTCAGAGTGTTCATGTCTCTCGTCCTTGTTGTCCGGTCCTGCCCGGGCGCAGTCTATCAGAACTGGCGCTTCGGGGGAATCTTGGGATTGTCACGTTTGGGTTGATGCCGGGCGTCGCGCCCGGAAAATCACGGCAGCAGCGGCGACCACGACGGGTCCGAGGCAGGCCCCGGCGTCGGAATGCGCCGCAGGTTGCGTCCGGTGATGTCCACCGACATCAGGGTCGGGTTGGTGCCCGGCTCCTCACGCGTGAACATGATCACCCGGCCGTTGGGCGACCAGGTCGGGCCCTCGTCCAGATAGCTGGCCGTCAGGAGCCGCTCGTTCGAGCCATCGGTGCGCATGACGCCGATGTGGAAGCGGCCGTTATGCTGCTTGGTGAAGGCGATCATGTCGCCGCGGGGCGACCAGACCGGCGTCGAATAGCGGCCCTGCCCCTGGCTGATGCGGTAGGCCTGCCCGCCCTGGACGTTCATCGTATAGACCTGCGAGCCGCCGGTGCGGTCGCTCTCGAAGCAGATCTGCTGGCCGTTGGGCGCAAAGCTGGGCGCCGTGTCGATGGCGTCGGTGGTGGTCAGCTGCCAGCGCTGGCCGCTGGCCAGGTTCAGCATGTAGAGGTCCGTGCGCCCGTCGACCGAGAGCGAATAGACCACCGTGCCGCCATCGGGCGAGAAGCGGGGCGCGAAGGTCATCTCGCCGGGCTGGTCGCCGATGATCTGGCGGCGGCGCGAGGCGACGTCCATCAGATAGATGCGCGGGAAACCCGTCTCGTAGCTGGTGAAGAGGATCCGGTCCCCGGTGGGCGAGAAGCGCGGCGCAAAGGCCAGCGACGTGCCGTCCGTCAGGTACTGCACGCCCTCGCCATCCTGATCCATCATCGCCACCTGCTTGCGCCGGGCGTTGCGCGGCCCCGATTCGGCGATGAAGACGACCCGGCTGTCGAAATAGCCGGTCTCGCCCGTCAGGCGCATGTAGATCTGGTCCGAGACCCGGTGGGCGATGCGCCGCCAGGCGTTGGTCTGACCGTCGAGCTGCAGCCCGTCGCCCAGTTGCTGCCCGCTCACCACGTCGAAGAGGCGGAACTTCACGCTCAGCTGCTGGCCGTTGGCGCGCACCGCGCCGGTGACCAGCGCGCGGGCGTTGATCGCCCGCCAGTCCGCGAATTGAACCGGGCTGTCGAAGCTGGTGATGCGGCCGACATGGGCGCTGGCCGGGATCTCGCGCAGGAGACCGGTGCCCGAGAGGTTGTTGGCGATCACCCGGGCGATCTGCGCGCCATATTCCCCGCCCGCGCCGTTTTCCGGCACGAAATCGGGGATCGCGTAGGGCACGGGTTCGATCACACCCTCGGTGATCTCGATCCTGAGGGGTTGTTGCGCCAGCGCCATGCGGGGGGCGATGGCAGCGCCGGCCAGCAGGCCGAGGAGGGGGCGGCGGGAAAGGTCTGTCATCGGTTGCTCATCCGGGCGGGGTTGAAGGTGATTTCGACGTTGCGCCACTGATCGTAGAGGTCCTGCGGCAGGCCATAGCCGTTGATACCACAGCTGACGATGGCCTGTCGCCCGGCGTCGAAGGCGGCCTGTTGCGCGCCCGCCGACCCGCCCGAGGCCGTGACCTGACGGATCGAGGATTCGATCGGACGGGCGTCGGGCGTCATCTCGAAGCCGATGGTGATGACCACGTTCAGCGCCTCGGTCGACAGGATGCCGACGTTCCAGCAGGATTCGACGTTGAGGCGCAGCGCGTCCATGTCGGACTGGCTGAGGCTCGCGGTCTGCTCGAAGGCACCCGCCATCGCCTGCGCCAGCGCGTCGTTCACGGCCGAGGCGGTGGGGCCGTCCGCCTCGGGCGGCTCAGGCGTCGCAGCGGGGGCCGGGGTCGGCGTGGGCGTTGGGGTCGGCGTGGGTGTCGGGGCAGGCGTGGGCGCCGGGGTCTCGACGGCGGCGGTCCGCTGCGGGCGGGCACGCGGGCGCAGGCTGACCTCGGGCGCGGTGGCGGTCCGGCGCACCGGCTCGGTCTCGCTGACGGTCGTGGCCTCGGTCACGGTCTCGGTCGCGGCGGCCTCGCGCTGGGTGGCCTCCTGCGCTTCGGGCGCGTCCACCGTGGCGCTGGCATCGGGCACGATGGCCGCCTGATCGCGGGGCGCGACGGCGACATCTGGCGCAGGGGTCGGCGCGGCTTCGGGGGCCACGCGCTCGGCCGGGCGCTGCACCGGGCGCAGGCTGGAATCGGGGGTCGGCGTCGGCGCCACCACGGCCGCCTGCGGGCGGTCGGCCTCGGGCATCGGCACGGGTTCGGGCGTCGGGATCGGCGCGGGCGGCGTCACCGGGGTCGGCGGGGCGATGGGCGCAGGCGGCGCGATCGGCGCGGGGTCCGGCGTGGGTGCGGGTGCCGGAGCGGGTGCCGGGGCGGGCGTCGGTTCCGGGGTCGGCGCGGGCGCGGGCGGCGCGGCCTGCGTCAGCTCGGCGAAATCCTGGGCCGAGATGATCGAAACCTCGGTCACCTCGGGCATCAGGGGATCGCTGGGGGCGTGAAACAGATCGAACAACAGGACCCAGAGGATCAGCCCGCCGTGCAGCAGGGCCGAGACCTTCTGTCCCGTGTCCATCCGAACCTGAGCCATGACCGCCATCAGATCTTACCGTCCTTCAGTCGCGCCGAAGGTAGGGCCGTCGGTCTCGGTGACCAGCCCGATGTTGTGGAAGCCGCCGGCGTTCAGCGCGCCCATCACCTGCACCACGCGGGAATAGGGGATCGAGCCATCGGCCCGCAGGAACACGCGGTCATCGGTGCGTTCGGCGCCGATGGCCTGCAGCCGCGGGATCAGGTCACCCTCGGCCACCGGGGTGGTCATGAGCGAGATCGTGCCATCGGCCGACAGCGTGATCGACAGCGGCTCTTCCTGCTGCGCGGGCAGCGCACCCGCGGCGGTGCGCGGCAGTTCCACCGGCACGCCGACGACCAGCATGGGCGCGGCGACCATGAAGATGACCAGGAGCACCAGCATCACGTCGACCATCGGCGTGACGTTGATCTCGGCCATCTTGGCGGAATGGCCCCGGCGGCGGCGGCGGGTGCCCGAGCCGCTCTGCTTGCGGATGGCTTGCGCGCCCATGGCTCAGGCGTCCAGGTTGCGCGACAGGAGCGTGCCGAATTCGTCGGCGAATTGCTCGTAGCCCGAGGCGATGGCCTCGCTGTCGTCCGAAAGCTTGTTGTAGAAGATCGTGGCCGGGATCGCGGCCAGCAGGCCCAGACCGGTAGCCAGCAGCGCCTCGGCGATGCCGGGGGCGACCACGGCGAGGTTGGTGGATTGCGCCAGCGCGATCTCCTCGAACGCAGCCTTGATGCCCCAGACCGTCCCGAAGAGGCCGACGAAGGGGCTGGCCGAGCCGACCGAGGCCAGGAAGGTCAGGTTGGCGTTCAGCTCGCGTCCCTCACGGTCGATGGCCACATCCATGGAACGGTCGATGCGTTGGGCGGCGCCGGCGATCATCGCCCCGTCCTGCCGGTGCGAACGCTGCCATTCGGCCATGCCCGCGGCGAAGATCCGCTCGGGCCCGCTTTGCGGCGCGGTGCCGACGCGGCGATACAGCTCGTCCAGCGGCTCGCCCGACCAGAAGGCCGCGTCGAACATCTGCGCGTCCTTGCGGGCGCGGCGGAAGATCAGGTGTTTCTGGATGATGATCGCCCAGGACCAGAACGAGGCCACGATCAGCAGGATCATGACGATCTTCACGGTGAAGGTCGCGCGCAAGAAAAGCGCGATGAGCGAAAAGTCGATGTCGCTGGCCTGCGCCAGGGTAGTGCTGTCCATGCCTTCTGTCCTGCTCGTAACCAGCCGCGTCTGGAGCCTGCCCGGCGGGCGGCCCTCGTTTGGCGTGATTCTAGCGGGTTTCCAAGACAAACACCAATGGCAGCACGCGAATGTTACGCGTTTCCGCTTAAAACCAGCAGTTCGGGGGGCAGGCGGCGCGGTTTGCCGCCGGTGGTGATGCAGACCAGCGTGACGCGGGCGCGAAAAAGCAGGGTCTCGCCCCGGAAAACCTGCTGGTCGAGAGTCAGCCGCGCCGGGCTCTGCGCGACCGGCCGGGTGGCCACGGTCAGCGCGTCGTCCAGCTGGGCGGGGCTGAGGAAATCGGCCTCGATCCGGTGGACGGCAAAGACGATCCCCTGTGCCCTGAGCGCGTTCTGGTCGACCCCCAGCTGCCGCACCCAGGCCGAGCGGGCACGTTCGATGAACTTCAGGTAATTCGCGTGATAGACGATCCCGCCGAGGTCGGTATCCTCGTAATAGACGGTCACGGGAAAGGTATGCATGGCGGCCCCCGGGGCTGGCACAAGGGATGGCCCATGCGTGGGACACCCAGGCTGACTTAGCCTTTTCAAGGACTTGTCCGGGTGCGTCAGGCTTTTGTCAAGATTGTCCCAGGCATGTGCGGCCCTATTCCGCCGCCGTCACCCTCTCGCAGCCCAGCGCCCGCAGCGCGTCGGGCAGGCGGCGCGGATGCCCGTCGAGGCTCATCAGAACCAGCGACACCCGGGCGCGGAACAGAAGCGTCTCGCCGCGATAGACCCGCTGGTCGAGGAAGAGCCGCGAACGGGTCACGTCGAGCACATCGGTCGTCACCACCAGCCGGTCCTCCAGCCGGGCCGAGGCCAGGAACTCGGCCTCGATCTTGTGGACGACGAAGACCATGCCCTCGTCCCTCAGCGCGTTCTGATCGACGCCGAGCCCCCGCACCCAATCGGCCCGCGCCCGGTCGATGAACTTCATGTAATTGGCGTGATACACGATCGCGCCGAGGTCGGTTTCGTCGTAATAAACGGTCACGGGAAATTGGTGCATTTCAGGTCCACCGTGCTGGATGGCCCGGCCGGACAGAGGTCGGGCAGACTTCCTATCGACAAGGCAACACTCACCCTTTGGTTGTCAACACCTGCGAAACAACCCGCCTTGATTTAGCTGCCCTAGGGTAAGTTTGGCAACATTC
>NZ_JAUCCQ010000150.1:0-9570 GCF_034676075.1 Pararhodobacter sp.
CGCGGCCAGGATCGCCAGCGCCGCCTCGCTCAGCCCCGCCTCCACCGGCAGGCAGAAGTCGGTCAGGAAGTCCTGCACCGCGCGGGTCGTCGCCTCGCCCGGTTGGCCGTCCATCGCCCCGGGCTCGTAGCCCCGCAGCGTCAACGTCACCTGCAACGCCTGCACGTCCCCGGTGGCCAGCACCCTAGCGCGCGCCTCGTCATCGGCCAGCGCGGGCGGGATCCAGCCCAGAGCCTCGACCCCCGTCAACGCCCCGGCTTCGAACTGATAGGCGGTCAGGGCCACCGCCACCACGGCGCAGGCCCGGCAGCCGTCCGTTACCGCATCGCTCGCGACAAACCGCTGGTGCGTGCCTTCCGCGCGATGCCCCACGACCGCCAGCCTCAGCGACGGAAACGCCTGCGGATGCGCGGCGAGGATTGCCTGCGATTGCGCGTCCTCCGCCGTCTGCGGCTCCAGCGCCAGCGGCTGCACCACGCCGGCCGTGCCGTTGACGAAGAGCGTCTGCTCGTTGGTATTGGCGAGGAAGGGGAACAGCACCTCGGCCAGATCGACCACGCCCGTCTCGGTGAAACCGATCAGGAGGCCCGGCCCGCCGATCGCCGGATCCTCCGCCAGCCGCCGGGCAAAGGCGATGCCGCCCGCGGGCACCCCGGCCTCGGCCAGACAGGCCCAGAGGCCCGGCTCAGGCCCGGTCCCCCGGCAGCGGGCAATCGCCCCGTCGATGGCGATGTCCCCGGGGCCGACGATATCCTGCGCCATCGCCGGACCGGCCAGCGACAGGGCGACAAACAGGGGCAGGGCGCGCAGCATCCGGGACCTTCCGAGGCAGTGGCCCGCAGCCTAGGCAGCCCGGTCAGCAAGGGTCAACTCACAGGAGCGTTGACTTTGCCCCCGAAGGCGGAAAGCCTGAGCCGATGCCGGATATCGCCTTCCTCGCCACCGCCTTCGTCACGCTCTTCGTGATCATCGACCCCGTGGGGTTGGCGCCGCTGTTCATCCCGCTGACCGCCGGGATGGACGCCCGCCAGCGCCGCGCCGTGGCGATCCGGGCCTGTGTCATCGCCGCCGGGCTGCTGGCGGTCTTCGCGCTGGCCGGCGAGAAGATCCTGACCACGATCGGCATCACCATGCCCGCCTTCCAGATCTCGGGCGGGGTGCTGTTGTTCCTGACCGCGCTCGACATGCTGTTCGACCGCCGCCAGCAACGGCGCGAGGGACATGCGACCACCGTGCCCGACCCCTCGGTCTTCCCGCTCGCCATGCCGCTGATCGCCGGGCCCGGGGCCATGACCTCGATGATCCTGCTGATGAACCAGACCGAGGGCTGGACCGGCACCCTGGCCGTCCTCGGTGTGATGCTGGCGGTGATCGCTTCCAGCTTCGCCTTCTTCCTGCTGGCCCCGCCCATCGAGCGCCTGCTGGGCCGCACGGGCGAGATGGTGGTGACGCGGCTGCTGGGCATGCTGCTGGCCGCGCTTTCGGTGCAATTCGTGCTGAACGGGGCGCGGGCGGCGGGGGTCATCTGAGCCCCGCTGACGGGCCTGTGACGGCGCGTCCTCTTCCAGCGCGCCCCCCGGCGCCCTACATCTGGGAACAGACCCCAGCGGAGGCCCGATGCCCGCCCTCGAGCAATTGACCGACGAGCAGATCCAGCGCCTCGTGTATCTCACGGTGCTGCTGGTCGTGTTGGGCAGCTACGCGCTGGTGGCGATGCGGGGGCGGGTCTTCACCTTCCTGCGGCACGCGATCCTCTGGGCGCTGATCTTCGTCGGCGCCGCGGCCGCCTATGGCCTCTGGCAATCGCTCTCGTTCTCGACCGTCGCGGTGCAGACCGCCGATGGCGAGGGGCTGGTGCTGCAACGTTCGTTCGACGGCCAGTATCACCTGACGCTGGACATCACCGGCCCGAATGGCGCGGTGACGCCGGTGCGTTTCATCGTCGATACCGGCGCGAGCGAGATGGTGCTGACCCAGCAGGACGCGGCGAAACTGGGTTTCGAGCCGGAGGACCTGCGCTATCTCGGCATCGCCCGCACCGCCAATGGCGTGACCCGCACCGCGCAGGTGACGCTGGATCGCGTCTCGCTGGAAGGGCATGACGCGCGCCGGGTGCGCGCGCTGGTCAATGAGGGCGAGCTGCATGGCTCGCTGCTGGGCATGGGTTATCTGGAGCGGTTCTCGCGCATCGAGATCATGCGCGACCGGCTGAGGATCACCTTTTAGGCTCAATTGACCCGGGCGCTGGCGTGATGGGTGCAGCGCGCGGCGCTGGCGATCCGGGTGCCTTCGTCCAGCGACAGGATCGCTTCCAGCCCGTCGTTGCACTCGACCAGTTCGCCCAGCATCAGCGGGTCGAGCGAGGCATAGAACGCCTCGACCGCGCGCTTGAGATGCGAGGCCATGCGGCAAACACCCTTCAGCGGGCAGGTGTTGTCGGCCGAGAAGCATTCGATGAAGGGCAGATCGGATTCGAAGGTGCGGAACACGTCGCCGACGCTGATCTGTTCGGCCGGGCGGGCCAGGGTGAAGCCACCGTGGCGGCCCCGCATCGTGGTGATGAAGCCCGACTGCCCCAGTTGGTTGACCACCTGCGCCAGGTGGTTTTCCGAGGCGTTGATCGCCACCGCGACATCGCTCTTTCGTACGATCCGGTCGGGATTGACGGCGCAGACCATCAGCGTGCGCAGGGCGAGGTTGGTGCGGGTGGTCAGACGCATGGGGATCTCCGGGGGTACAGCGAACAGGGATAGATGCGGGAGAGGGTTACGTTTTTTTCCCGCGCCCGCCTTGATTGAGATCAAATCCCCGACCTCGCGTCCGGGGAATATTGCCGCTGTCGTGACGGCCGGTCCCGGGCCCCTGACCGGCGCCCCGGAAGCCAAGGAAGACGGATGCCATGCCTGCCCCCCTGACCCTGACCGCATCGCGCCGCGCCTTTCTGGGGCTGGCGGCGGGCGGGGCGGCGCTGGCGGCCTCGGGGCAGGGGGCGCGGGCGGAACGCGTGCGGACTTCGGCCCGGATCGTGATCCTGGGGGCCGGCGCGGGCGGCACGGCGATGGCCAACCGGCTGGCCAATCGGCTGGAGGGGGCGACGATCACCCTGCTCGACGCCCGCCAGCAGCATTGGTATCAGCCGGGCTTCACGCTGATCGCCGCGGGGCTGAAACCGGCAAGCTACGCCATCAGCCGGACGGCCGACTGGCTGCCCGAGGGCGTCGAATGGATCCCCGAACACGCGGCCGGGCTCGACCCGGTGGCGCAGCGCGTCACCACCACGGGCGGCCGGGTTCTGGCCTATGATTATCTGATCGTGGCGACGGGGCTGATGCTCGACTGGGAGGCCATCGAGGGGTTTTCGCTCGACCTCGTGGGCCATGATGGGGTCAGCGCGCATTACGCCGGACCGGAATATGCCGAACTGAGCTGGCGCGAGCTGGACCGTTTCACCGACCGTGGCGGCGTGGGGCTTTTCGGCCGCCCGGCGACCGAGATGAAATGCGCGGGCGCGCCCCTGAAGATCACCTTCCTGGCCGAGGATATCGCCCGCCGGAAGGGCAATCGCGACCGGGTGCAACTGGCCTATCACGCGCAGAACCAGACCCTCTTCGGCGTGCCGATCGTCCACCACCGCCTGCGGCAACTCTTTGACGAACGGGGGATCGAGGCGCGCTATGACCATGTGCTGACGGCCATCGACGCCCAGCGGCGCGAGGCGACCTATGCCACGCCCGCAGGCGACGTCACCACGGGCTATGATTTCATCAACGTCATCCCGCCGCAGCGCGCGCCCGGGGTGATCCGCGAGGCGGGGCTCGGCTGGACCGACCGCTGGCTCGATCAGGGCTGGATCGAGGTCGACCCCGCCACCCTGCGCCACCTGCGCTATCCCAGCATCTTCGGCCTCGGCGACATCGCCGGGGTGCCGAAGGGCAAGACCGCCGCGAGCGTCAAATGGCATCTGCCGGTGGTCGAGGATCATCTGGTGTCGGAGATCGCCGGGCGCGAGGGGACGGAAACCTTCAACGGCTATACCGCCTGCCCGATGATCACCCGGATCGGCCGGGCGATGCTGATCGAATTCGATTACTCCGACAACCTGACGCCCTCGTTCCCCGGGATCATCGCGCCGCTGGAGGAGCTGTGGATCTCGTGGCTGATGAAGGAAGCCGCCCTGAAACCCACCTACAACGCCATGCTGCGCGGCCGGGCCTGAGGGGGCAGCGATGAAAGACCTGAGCTTCGCCACGCTGATCGCCGTCTGGGAAGAGATGTTTGGCCAGGGCGTCTTCTGGGCCCTGACCGCCGTCGCCGCGCTGATCACCGGGCTTTACCTCCATGTCCTGATCCGCGACCGGGCGATGAGCCTGCGGAAATTCCTCTGGGCGCAGCTGTCGATGCCGATAGGGGCCCTCGGCGCCATCTGGTTCGTGCTGGCCGTCACCTCGTCGCGGCTGTCCGACATGGGCGGGCCGATCGACTGGCTGGTACTGGCCGGGATCGCCTTGGTCGGCGCGGTCGGTTTCGCCATCCTTGTCTATGTCGTGCAATCGCTGGTCCGCGGCCCGCAGGACGAGTGACCCGGGTTTTCATTCGCCTGTGAAGCGTCTAGGGTGCCGCTGCCTTGCTGCGGATCCCCCATGCGCCCCTCCCTGCCGATTGCCGTCGCCCTGATGCTGACCTGCGCGATGCTGGTCGCGGCGACCACCCTCATCGCCAAGACATTGGGCAACGGCACGATGGGCGAGCCGGTCCCGGCCCTGATGCTCAGCCAGGCGCGGTTCCTCTTCGGCTTCCTCGCCGTCGCAGGCTTCCTGCTGGCCCGCCGCGCCACCGGCCGCAAAGCCTGGAGCGAACCGGCGGGCGGGGCGCCCAAGCCGAACTGGGGCCTGCACGCGCTGCGCACCAGCCTCGGCTGGCTGGCGACGCTGCTCATGTTCAGCGCCGCCCGCTACCTGCCGCTGTCCGACGTCAACGCGCTGAGCTTCCTGTCGCCGGTCGCCACCATGCTCTTCGCCGGCATCATCCTGGGCGAGAAGGTCGGCCCCTGGCGCTGGCTGGCGGCGCTGGTCGCGCTGGCGGGCGCGCTGGTGCTGCTCAGACCCGGGGCGGGGGTGATCCAGCCCGCGGCGCTGCTGGCGCTGGGCGCGGCCGCCGCCATGGGGATCGAGGCCATCGCCATCAAGCGGCTGGCCATCACCGAACCCCCGGGCCGCACCATGGCCATCAACAACGGCATGGGCACGGTGATCGCCTGCCTCGCCGCGATCCCGGTCTTCGTCTGGCCGCAGGGCCCGGGCGTCTGGGCGCTGCTGGTGGCGCTGGGCACGATCATGGTCTCGGCGCAGATCCTCTATCTGACCGCCAACCAGCGGGCCGAGGCCAGCTTCGTCGCCCCTTTCTGGTACGCGACGCTCCTCTGGGCCGCGTTCTATGACATCGTCTTCTTCGACCTCTGGCCCGACAGCGTCAGCATCCTCGGCGCGCTGATCGTCGTGACCGGGGGCCTCATCATGACCTGGCGCGAGATCCGCGCCGGGCGGCGGCGCCCGGTCGGGCCGATGGGACGCTGAGACCCATGCTGAACGCTTGCGCGGCGGGGGTCTTGGTGCTATCGCCAAGCCCATGACGACGCTGCGCATCATCATTTGCTGCATTACCCGCTGAGCTGAGGCTCGCGCGGAGGCGGTCGTCTTTTCCCCAAGAAAAGTCCCAGCCCACCCCGCGCGGGGGTGTTTCTTTATGGAATGCGGATAGGGGAGAGGCCATGACCGCCATCCGGCTTTACAACACGCGCACCCGCTCGAAGGAGGCGTTCGAGCCTTTCGACGCCCGGAACGTGCGGATGTATGTCTGCGGCCCCACGGTCTATGACCGCGCCCATCTGGGCAATGCGCGGCCGGTGGTGGTGTTCGACACGCTGTTCCGGCTGCTCCGGCATGTCTATGGCAAGGGGCATGTCACCTATGTCCGCAATTTCACCGACGTGGACGACAAGATCAACGCCACGGCCCTGTCGCGGCAGGAAGCGGGCGCGCCCGGCACGCTGGAGGAGCTGATCCACCAGCGGACCGAGGAAACCATCGGTTGGTATCACGCCGACATGGACGCGCTGGGTGCCCTGCGTCCGACCAAGGAGCCGCGCGCGACCGAGTATATCGGCGCCATGGTGGCCATGATCGAGGGGCTGATCGAGCGGGGCCATGCCTATGAGGTCTCGGGCCATGTGCTGTTCGACGTGCGGTCTTATCCCGAGTACGGGCGGCTCTCGGGCCGGTCGGTCGATGACATGATCGCCGGCGCCCGCGTCGAAGTCGCGCCCTACAAGCGCGACCCGATGGATTTCGTGCTGTGGAAGCCGTCGGATGCCTCCTTGCCCGGGTGGGACTCGCCCTGGGGCAGGGGGCGGCCCGGCTGGCACATCGAATGCTCGGCGATGAGCTATGAACTGCTCGGCGCCTCGTTCGACATCCACGGCGGCGGCATCGACCTGCAATTCCCGCATCACGAGAACGAAGTGGCGCAAAGCTGCTGCGCCCATCCCGGCGCCGAGTTCGCCCGGGTCTGGATGCACAACGAGATGCTGCTGGTCGAAGGCAAGAAGATGTCCAAGTCGCTGGGCAACTTCTTCACCGTGCGGGAGTTGCTGGAGCAGGGCTATCCGGGCGAGGTGATCCGGTTTGTCATGCTGTCGACGCATTACCGCAAGCCGATGGACTGGACGGCGGAGAAGGCGCGGGAGGCCGAGGCGGTGTTGCGCCACTGGCGCGTGCTGGCGGCCGATGCCGAGCCCACCGGGCCGGATGCCGAACTGGTCGAGGCGCTGGCCGACGATCTGAACGGCGCGGGCGCCATGGCGCGTCTCCATGCGCTGGCCAAGGCGATTGCCGCCAATCCGCAGAAGGATTGCTTCTACGAGAAGGGCGTCTTCCTCGCCTCGGCCCGGCTGCTGGGGTTGCTGGAAGCGGGCATGGGCGACTGGGCCGAGGGCGTGGACTTGTCGGCGCTGGCCGCGAAGCTTGCCGATCTGCGAACTGCCGCCATGGCCTCCAAGGATTTCGCCCCCGTCGATGCGCTCAAATCGGCGCTGATCGCCGCCGGGGTCGAGGTTCGGATGTCGAAGGCGGGGGTGGAACTGGTGCCCGGCGCGGGGTTCGATCCGGCGAAGCTGGAGGGGTTGTGATGGGGACGCGCACGGTGCGTGCGAGCACGCACCCTACGGGGGTGTTGGCGCTTGCAGCGGGTGTCGGACCGGGGGTTTCACACCCCCGGACCCCCGTGGGATATTTGCAGAACGAAGATGGGCGCGGGTTAAGCGCAGGTAAACGGGGGTCGCCATGTCCTTGACGTCATTGGAGGGCGGAGATGTCCCACGCGTGGGACAGCGCGAGCGGCTCTATCTCTACGACACCACGCTCAGGGACGGGCAGCAGACCCAGGGCGTGCAATTCTCGACCCCCGAGAAGGCCGCCATCGCCCGCGCGCTGGACGCGCTCGGCGTCGATTACATCGAGGGCGGCTGGCCGGGGGCGAACCCCACCGACAGCGAGTTCTTCGAGACGCGGCCGTCGCTGAAAGCCACCTTCACCGCCTTCGGCATGACCAAGCGGGCGGGACGCTCGGCCGCCAATGACGAGGTGCTGGCGGCGGTGATGAACGCAGGCACGCCCGCGGTGTGCCTCGTCGGCAAGACCCATGATTTCCACGTCACCACCGCGCTGGGGATCACGCTGGAGGAGAACCTGGTCAACATCCGCGACTCGGTCGCGCATATGGTGGCCGAGGGGCGCGAGGCGCTGTTCGATGCCGAGCATTTCTTCGACGGCTACAAGGCGAACCCGGAATACGCGCTGGAGGCGCTGAAAGCCGCCCATGGCGCGGGCGCCCGCTGGGTGGTGCTTTGCGACACCAACGGCGGGACGCTGCCGGCCGAGGTGGGGCGGATCGTCGCCGAGGTGATCGCGGCGGGCATCCCGGGCGACAGGCTGGGCATCCATTGCCACGACGATACCGGCAACGCGGTGGCCTGTTCGCTGGCCGCGGTCGATGCGGGCGTCCGGCAGATCCAGGGCACGCTGAACGGGTTGGGCGAGCGCTGCGGCAATGCCAACCTGACCAGCCTGATCCCGACGCTCTTGCTGAAGGAACCCTATGCCAGCCGGTTCGAGACAGGCGTGGCGCGCGAGGCGCTGGCGGGGCTGGTGAAGGTCTCGCGCCAGCTCGACGATATCCTGAACCGGGTGCCCCTGCGCAGCGCCGCCTATGTCGGTGCCTCGGCCTTTGCCCACAAGGCGGGGCTGCATGCGAGCGCGATCCTCAAGGATCCCACGACCTATGAGCATGTCGAGCCCTCGCTGGTCGGCAATGCCCGGGTCATCCCGATGTCGAACCAGGCGGGCCAGTCGAACCTGCGCGCGCGCCTGTCGGCCGCCGGGATCGAGGTGGCGCCGGGCGATCCGCGGCTGGCGCGTATCCTCGACGTGGTGAAGGCGCGCGAGGATCAGGGCTATGCCTATGACGGCGCGCAGGCGAGTTTCGAACTGCTGGCCCGGGCCGAGCTGGGCCTCCTGCCGCGGTTCTTCGAGATCAAGCGCTACCGGGTGACGGTCGAGCGGCGCAAGAACCGCTACGACCAGATGGTCAGCGTCTCGGAAGCCGTGGTGGTGGTGAAGATCGGCAAGGACAAGGTGCTTTCGGTCAGCGAGTCCACGGACGAGACGGGCACCGACCGCGGCCCGGTCAACGCGCTGGCCAAGGCTTTGGCCAAGGATCTGGGGCCCTATCAGGCCTCGATCGAGGACATGCAGCTGGTGGACTTCAAGGTCCGCATCACCCAGGGCGGGACCGAGGCCGTGACCCGCGTCATCATCGACAGCGAGGATCGCAGCGGGCGGCGCTGGTCCACGGTCGGGGTCAGCCCGAACATAGTGGATGCCTCGTTCAGCGCGCTCCTGGATGCGATCCAGTGGAAGCTGATCCAGGATGGGGCCGTCGCCGCGGTGGGTTGACGCAAGGGTCACCCGGGGCTAGGCCTCGGGTCCATGAGCCTTGTTGATCTGTTTCTCAGGCTGGACCGGGCGGGGCCGGGCGATGCCGAAAGCCTGCGCTGGGCGCTGGGTGTGGCGGGAACCCCGGCCGATGCCCGCGTGCTGGATGCGGGTTGCGGCACCGGGGCCGACACCGGGACGCTGCTGGCGGCGGTGCCGCAAGGGCAGGTCGTGGCGCTGGACGCGGCGGCCGAATTCGTGGCCGCAGTCGCGACAGCATACCCCGCCGTCACCGCCATTCAGGGCGATATGGCCGAGCCTCCCACTGGCCCCTGGGACCTGATCTGGTCGGCAGGGGCGGTTTACACAATCGGTGTCTGCGGGGCGCTGGAGGCCTGGCGCGGGGTGCTGGCCCCGGGCGGGCGCGTGGCTTTCTCGGACCTGCGCTGGACCATGGCGACTCCGCCCGCGGAGGCCGCGGCCTTCTGGCAGGCCGAGGGCGTGACGCTGACCGATGCCGCGGGGCTCGAGGCCGAGGTCAGGGCGGCGGGCTGGCGGGTTCTGGGCGCGCGCTGGGTCGGCC
>NZ_JAUCCQ010000151.1:0-9195 GCF_034676075.1 Pararhodobacter sp.
CCGATCGGCGTAAACCACAACCGCGCTCAAGTCGCAGCTGGATGAAATTTCAGTGACAGGTCAATGGCCCCCGCAAAGCGGATGGCGTCGTAAGCGTAAGGTACGGCGAGGACGAGGGCGGTGATCCCGAACGCGGCGCAGACCATGTAGAAGACAAAACCGAGCGCCACGCCACCCAGCGATATGAGGCCGGCCACCCGTCCCTGGCAGCTTGATCGGGAGATCAGATAGACCATGTTCGGCCCCGGTGTCAGGACCATGCCGAGAGCGATCAGGGCGAAACCGAGCAGTGAATTAAGTTCGGGCACTGGAATTCTCCATCAAGAGAGTTGTGCCCAGACGCGCGGCGGAAAAGATCGCGCTCCCTGATGGTACACCATCTTTAGCGCCAGTTACGCGAACCTTTCCGCAGTATCCTCAGAACCTCACACAGCACAAGTCATTTCAACTTGGGCCCAGCCTCACATTCGGTAGAGTCACGAAAGGGCTCGAACCGGTCGTGCGGCGCTGCGGCAGGGTGCGCGCACATACCCCCAGGGGCGCCGTCGCTCCCGGCCCAAAGCCGCCGTTCCCGAATAGGCCACGAGCTGCGGCGCAACATCAGGGAACAGCCAAACCGCTGAAATCCAGATCCGCGTCGCCCTCATCAACCGCTTCAACGCACTCGGCACCGCCGAAATCGTCCGCGTGGCATGACGCCAACGGCAAAAGGGGCGGTAAGCTGCAGGCCTGACTTACACAACAACGCCCTGCTTGCGCCGTCGGCCCTGACTGCTAAGGTAGCCTCCACACAAAATGAGAGAATTAAATGCATCATTCTAGTTATTGCAGCAGCGCGCCGTGAAAGCTCTTCCAGCCTCATCACTTGGCTTATGAATATACAAAGAAAGGGGAGCTGATGGACAATCACAGAGTGTATTTAAAAAGCCTTACATTAAAAGACGTCGGGCCATTTTCGGATCTTACGGTCGAGATAAATCCAGGGCCGGGTCTCAATCTGATTTGCGGCGGCAATGGCATAGGAAAAACCACGATACTCGAGGCGGTTGTCGCCTGCTTTTCTCAAGGTAGGAATCATAAGCTCAAAAGGCGGCAATCTGCCGAGCGTGGCTCGGTTCATCTCCAGTATCTTGCCGATGACGAAAGCAGAGTAATTAATTTGAACATAGAAAATTTTGATCCAGAAAAAGGTGACTTTTCAAATTATCAAAATGGGCTCGGGGAAAACATTGTCAATGTAAGAGCGTTCCGAGATTTTAGCTATATGAAGCAAGTAGGCATCTCGAGTGACCCCGACTTTAATCAGAAAGAATTCGGTCACAGGGCTGCCAATGACCCTCAACCTTCCGAGATAAAGTCATGGCTCACGAATCGCTACTTATTACGGCCTCATGCTGACAAAAGTAGCTGGAGTGAGGAAATGAAATCCAATCTCATCACGGCGGAAAGAATATTCTCGCTACTTGATGAAAGGGTTGCCTTGTCGGAAGTTGATGTTAGAACTTTTGATGTGATGGTTTCTACGCCCGGCGGCGTAATACCTTTCGAGTTTCTCTCGTCGGGCTTTCGCTCCGCGTTCTCACTCCTGCTGGGGATATTAAAAGAGATCGAGTTCCGGAAACTGGAAGTCGCTGCAGAGAACTTTTCCGGTGTGATCCTAATCGACGAGGTGGACTTACACCTGCATCCAACTTGGCAGCAACAAATTGGGGGAATTCTCAAGAAGACGTTTCCGCGAGCTCAAATAATCGCGACGACACACAGCCCACACGTAGTTCAGGCTGCGTCACCTGAAGAGGTCATTGCCTTGGTTGCGGAAGACGATGAACGCGTGAAGGCTCGATCTGTGCCGCAAAGCAAATTCGGATACCTTGGATGGACTATTGAAGAAGTTTTAGAAGACATTATGGGGGTTGAGGACACAAGAACTGCGACGTTTCGAGCGGTAATGCGTGCTTTTGACGGTGCGATAGAGGCTGAGGATGAAGCGAAGATCAGGCATGCGTTAGCTGATCTGGAGGAAATGCTCCATCCGAACAACCCGTTGAGGAAACTATTGAGAATACAGGTCGCTCCATTCCTGACGCCAGATCAACCGGAGAATAAAAAAATTGATTAAGTTGGAGCGAGCCCCCCAGCCAGTAGAGCTTACGGAAGAGAAGATCGCGGAGCTGACGGCAAAATTCAAGGATGAAGGCTCCTCGGTCTGGAATGTCAACTTCATCAAGAAGCCGCTATTAGAGAGCTCGCATGGAAAATGCGCGTATTGCGAGGCACTTCTGGATGAAGAGTCAAAGTACATGGAAGTTGAACACTTTAGGGACAAGAAAGACTTCCCGGATAGTGTTGTATCGTGGTCTAACTTGCTACCCTCATGCAAGAGATGCAATGGTCAAAAAAGTAGCCACAATGTTGAGGTCGATGGCATGATTGTAAATCCGTATGAGGTCGCCCCGAAAGACCACATCTATCTAAAGAATTTTCGAATTAGACACCGAGACGACATCGGGAGGCGAACTGTCGAAGTCGTCTACCTGAATGAGTCTGAGCGGATGGTTCAGGTAAGATTTCTCATCGGCGAAGGGATTTCAAACGCACTCAATGTGTTAAGGGAGCGGGTTGAGAATTTCTTAGACGGACAGAATGGCGTCGTGCAAAGGAACAAAATTTTAGGTGGAGTTAGAAACCTCCTACTTGAATGCCAGCCTGGCGCTCAATACAGCTCGGTAAGTTCAACCATCCTCCTTTCTGATCCCGATTATGCGTGGGTGAAGGCGCAGCTGAATCAAATTGACCTGTGGGAGGAGTTTCAAGAGCTTGAGGAAATTGCCGGTTCACTCAGCTTGCCGGAATAGGAAGGCGACCAAACGGTATGGTTGGCGTGACGTCGGCGTGTCCGGAGGCTCCACAGCAGCATCGGCATGGCCTTCAGCTTCTTGCACCTGGCGCTCGATCATGAAGCGGGCAACGAACGTCTGCTTTCCGCCCTTTGTGTCGGCGCCTGGCGTAAATTTGCACCTTGCACAAATGCCGCTTGGGCCGACACCCGCTTTCTGCGGCCGTCAGCCCAAGCTGCAGCTATAGCCCAAGCCAATCTAAGGCGCGCGCTCGCATCAACCACTCAATGCGACAGCGGGCTGCTTGCCATGGCCTCGGCTCTGGCCAGCATGCAGGACACATGGCGCAGGTTGAGTTCATGCGCCTCAGCAATCTGATCGATCACCTCGCAGATGGCGCCCAAAGCAGCGTCGGACAGGCCCCGTCGTGCGCCCTCGCGCTCCGCGAAGGAAATGAGATCCCCTTTGTTGGGGCCGGCAAAGCGCAGGATGTCCAGACGGCTCAGGAACGGGGCCGGAACCGTGCTCAGGCTGTTCGAGGTCAGGACCCAGCTGATCCAGGACATGTCGAAGCCGACCTGATAATAGGGGCACTTCCAGGCCACGGCAGACGAGCGTTCCAGCAGCGGCAACAGCCCCTCGGCCAAGCCGTAGGCCTGCCCCTTGGTCGAGGTCGGTGTTCCGGCCTTCTCGATCTCGTCGATCACCACGATGGGGTTCGCGCAGAGGCTCTGCACGATGGTTTGTAGGGGCCGTCCGGGGAAGGCC
Source organism: Pararhodobacter sp. (assembly GCF_034676075.1). Lineage (GTDB taxonomy): Bacteria > Pseudomonadota > Alphaproteobacteria > Rhodobacterales > Rhodobacteraceae > Pararhodobacter. Next base: position 3,606 of record NZ_JAUCCQ010000151.1, read on the forward strand.
GTGCCCCAACCGCGTTGCGAGCCGTTGACGACGAACGAGGCCTGCTCTGCGGTTCCCTCGATGCCACAACGCGGCACCCCGAGATGGCGCCCGAGCTCGCGTGACCACACGCTCTTGCCGATCCCCGGTGGGCCGTCCAGCAGCACGGGTGGCAGCCGGAATCCGGGCTCCCCCACCCGCACCGAGCGGCGCATCGCCTTCCAGAGGAAGTCGGTGGCCGCCGCCATCCAGGGCATCTCGGCATGAATGGCTGCGGCGATCTCATCGGCGCGGTGTTCACTCGCGAGGCCGACCAGATCGGCCCCGCCCCGGAACGCCTCGAGCGCGCGCCGGTCATCCGAGCTGAGATGGCTGAGCCCGGAAACCTTGGCACGCGCTCGCATCACCCGACGCGCGCGGCGCAGGATCCTGGTCCGATCCTTCTCCGAGAGATGCACCGCGATGAGGTCCTCGTTCCAGCGCAACTCATCTTCAAAGTCTCCCGGCACCTTCGGAGACACCCCGTCTCGGAGCGCACGGAGCTTGCGCAGGTACCACTCGAAGCGGCGCTTGAGGGCGAACTCGTCCTCGTCGGGATCGGCGATGCGGGCATCGATGAACTTGATCTTCGTCATGGAGGTCCTTTCAGGCGCATGGCGCCATGCCCTCGGGCAGACGCTCTGCACGAGGGGGAAGTTGGAAAGAACCCGGCCGGATTGGCCCTGAGGGATGCCGAAAGCGCCGCTAGCCGTCAACGGCACCCACCAGGACGGAGCGCTCCGGCGGAGCCCCGAAGGACGCAAATCCGCCAGTCGCGCAAGTCATTGATATAAAAAGAAACCACCGACTGCGACGCAGCCGATGGTCATTAATCCTGTGCCGGAATGGTCAAATTACCCCGGAAATGGACAAGTTTTAGTGGGTCCTACAGCGCAACGCTGAAAGCCTCGCCCTCACCCGCATTTCGAATGCCCGCAGGCGCGGCAGGTCATGCAGCCTTCGATCATCACCAGCTCGTAGGCGCCGCAGCTCGGGCAGGCCTTGGGCTTCGCCCCTCCGGCGACGGCGACCGCGGCCCCGGCTTTGGGGTCGGATTTCAGCCCCAGCCCCGCGCCTTCGATGAAGCCGATGGCGACCAGATGCTCCTCGATCACGTCGCCGATCGCCGCCAGGATCGAGGGCACGTAACGCCCGCCCATCCAGGCGCCGCCGCGCGGGTCGAAAACCGCTTTCAGCTCCTCGACCACGAAGGACACATCGCCCCCCCGCCGGAACACCGCCGAGATCATCCGCGTCAGCGCCACGGTCCAGGCGTAATGCTCCATGTTCTTGGAATTGATGAACACCTCGAAGGGCCTGCGCCGCCCACCGACGACGATATCGTTGACGGTGATATAGATCGCATGCTCGCTGACCGGCCATTTCAGCTTGTAGGTCTGGCCCTCCAGCGCCTCGGGCCGGTCGAGCGGCTCGGACAGGTAGATCACCTCGGCCCCGGTCTCGGCCTGCGGCACGGCTTCGGCCTTCTCGCTGACCGTCAGGACCGAGCCCGTCACCGCATTCGGCCGGTAGGTGGTGCAGCCCTTGCAACCCATGTCCCAGGCCGCCAGATAGACGTCCTTGAACTCCTCGAAGCCGATATCCTCCGGGCAGTTGATGGTCTTGGAAATGGAGCTGTCGATCCATTTCTGCGCCGCCGCCTGCATCTTCACATGGTCCATCGGCGCCAGCGTCTGGGCGCTGACGAAATACTCGGGCAAGGGCGCATCGCCGAATTTCTGCCGCCAGAGGGAGACGGCGTAATCCACCACCTCTTCCTCGGTGCGCGAGCCGTCGGGCTGCAGCACCTTGCGGCGATAGGCATAGGCGAAGACCGGCTCGATCCCCGACGATACGTTGCCCGCATAAAGGCTGATGGTCCCGGTCGGCGCGATGGAGGTCAGCAGCGCGTTGCGGATGCCATGCTCGCGCACCGCGTCCCGCACATCGGCATCCATCGCCTGCATCGTGCCGCTGGCGAGGTATTTCTCGGCGTCGAACAGCGGGAACGCCCCTTTCTCGCGCGCCAGATCCACCGAGGCGAGATAGGCCGCCCGGGCAATCGCCCGCATCCAGCCTTCAGTCTGCGCCACCGCCTCGTCCGAGCCATAGCGCAGGCCCATCATCAGCAGCGCATCTGCCAGCCCGGTGACGCCCAGCCCGATGCGGCGCTTCGCCACGGCCTCGGCCGCCTGCTGCGGCAGCGGGAATTTCGAGGCATCGACCACGTTGTCCATCATCCGCACCGCGGTGCGGACCAGCTCGTCCAGCTCCTCCGTGTCGATCCCCGCCCCCGCCTCGAAGGGTGCCTTCACCAGCCGCGCCAGGTTGATCGAGCCCAGAAGGCAGGCGCCATAGGGCGGCAGGGGCTGCTCGCCGCAGGGGTTGGTGGCGGCGATGGTCTCGGCATAGCGCAGGTTGTTGGCGGCGTTGATGCGGTCGATGAAGATCACACCCGGCTCGGCATACTCATAGGTCGCCTTCATGATCCGGTTCCACAGGTCGCGGGCCTCCAGCGTGCGATAGACGCGGCCGTCGAACACCAGATCCCAGCTGCCGCCCGACTTCACCGCTTCCATGAACGGGTCCGTCACCAGCACCGACAGGTTGAACATCCGCAGCCGGGCCGAATCCTGCTTGGCGGCGATGAATTCCTCGATATCCGGGTGGTCGCAGCGCATGGTCGCCATCATCGCCCCGCGGCGCGAGCCCGCCGACATGATCGTCCGGCACATCGCGTCCCAGACATCCATGAAGCTCAGCGGCCCCGAGGCATCGGCGGCAACCCCGTGCACCACCGCACCCTTGGGCCGGATGGTGCTGAAATCATAGCCGATTCCGCCACCCTGCTGCATGGTCAGCGCGGCCTCCTTCAGCATCTCGAAGATGCCGCCCATGCTGTCGGGAATGGTGCCCATGACGAAGCAGTTGAAGAGCGTCACCTGCCGCCCGGTCCCGGCCCCGGCCAGAATCCGCCCGGCGGGCAGGAAACGGAAATCCTCGAGCGCGGTATAGAATCGCTCTTCCCAGACCCCGGGCGTGGCCTCGACCAAGGCCAGATCCCGGGCCACCCGGCGCCACGAATCCTCGAGCGTGGCGTCCAGCGCCCGGCCCGAGGCGTCTTTCAGCCGGTATTTCATGTCCCAGATCTGCTCGGCGATGGGGGCGGAAAAACGGCTCATGAGAGGGTCCTGTCGGGCTCGGGAAGTATTGGAAAGCGGAAGGGCGCAGCATGAACAAAGCATGACCGCGCCCTTGGCAAACATAGTCCGTGCCACCCCCATCGTCAACGCCGCGCGGGGGCCTTGCAGCGGGCCTCGGCCGAGCGCATGTGGAGCTCTTGCGGTCGCCTGCGCTCGGGGGGATAAGGGGCACATGGCCCTGCATATCCTCAAGCTTTGTGTCGGTTGCGAGTCGGTCGAGGACCTCTCCGACTGGCAGCGCCAGCGTGCCGCCGAGCTGCCCGGCGGCCTGCCCCGCCATGTCACCCGCATGTGGCCCAAACGCGCCGACGAGGTGCTGGACGGCGGTTCGATCTATTGGATCATCAAGGGGAATGTGCTGGTCCGCCAACGCATTATCCGCCTCGATCCGGTCGAGGGCGCCGATGGCATCAACCGCTGCGCGCTGGTCTTCGATCCCGAACTGATCCGCACCGAACCGGCCCCGCGCCGCCCCTTCCAGGGCTGGCGCTATCTCAAGCCCGAGGACGCGCCGCGCGACCTGCCGCCGACTCGCCCCGGCGAGGAAACGCTGCCCCCCGAACTGGCCGAGGCGCTGGCGGAATTCGGCTGGCGCTGAGCGCGGCCTATTCCTGCGCCTTCAGCAGCAGCGGCATCAGCGCCTGCACCAGCGCCATCGCCCCGCCCGCCTGATAATCCCAGCCCAGCCAGCCGCGTTTCTCGGCCGCCTCGACATTGCGGGGGGTGTCGTCGATCAGCAGGATCTCGTGCGGGGCCATGTCGAGCGCCGTCTCGACCGCGACAAAGGCCTCGGCCGCGGGTTTCATCACCCCGGTCTCGCCCGAGGCGAAGATCGCATCGACCCGCTCAGCCCAGCCCGCGTCCTGAGCGATCCAGCGGGCGCGGCGGGCTTCGTTGTTGGTCAGGATCACCTGGACGATCCCCGCCTCGGCCAAGAGGCCCAGCAGGCGGTCCAGCTCCGTGTCGGGATCGTGGTCCGCCTCGAACCAGATTTCCAGCACGTCCTCGGGGTCCAGATCGACGCCCGCCCCCTCGGCCCAATCGGCGATTCGGTCCAGCACGTCGTCCTTGCCGGTGAACAAGGCCGCCTTGTCGCGGCCGAAGACCGCCTGCGCCATCGCCGCAGCGTCGATCCCCAATTCCGCCGCCACCTTGGCCTGCCAGGGGAAGATCCCCGCCTTGTCCGGCCGCCCGGCGCGGTTCAGCACGCCATCGAAATCCCAGACCACGGCCCGGACGCCCTCGATCCCCTCGATCGCGCCGCTCATGCCAGCCGCGCCTTCAACGCCGCCAGCGCCGCCGCCTCGGCCGCATCGCAGGGCGCCACGCGCGAGGCGAAAAGCGTTGCCTGCGACCGCAGCACCGGCTCGCCGTCGAGGATTTTCAGATGGTTGGCGCGCAGAGTTTCCCCGGTCGAGGTGATATCCGCCACCGCCTCGGCCGTGCCGTTGCGGATCGTGCCCTCGGTCGCGCCCTGGCTGTCGACCAGCTGGTAATCGGCGACGCCATGGGCGCGCAGGTAATCCCGCACCAGCCGGTGATACTTGGTCGCAATCCGCAGCCGGAAACCATGGTCCGCCCGGAACGCCGCCGCCGCGGCGTCCAGATCGTCGAGCGTCTCGACATCGACCCAGCAGTCGGGGACGGCGATGATCAGGTCGGCATGGCCAAAGCCCATCGGCGCAAGATCGTCAACCAAGCCATTGCCATTGCCCAGCTTTTCACGAACGAGGTCGGTCCCGGTCACGCCCAGATGGATGCGCCCCGCGGCCAGTTCGCGCGGGATCTCCGAGGCGCTGAGCAGCACCAGATCCACGCCCTCGATCCCCTCGACCGCGCCGGAATACTCCCGCTCGGCCCCGGTCCGCTTCATGGCGATGCCCCGCGCGGCGAACCAGTCGAAGGTCTTTTCCATCAGCCGCCCCTTGGACGGCACGCCGATCTTCACGCTCACGCCCGGCCCTCCAGTTCCACGACCAGCGCCGGGCGGATCACGCCGCCCACCGCGGGGATCGAGCGGCCCTGACCCAGCACCGCGGTCAGCGCGTCATAGCGCCCGCCGGTGGCGACGGGCGGCAGGTCCGGCCGCGCCTCGGCGTAGAAGCCGAAGACGAAACCGTCGTAATATTCCAGCGTCGTGCGGCCATAGGAGGCCTCGAAATCGAGCGAGGCCACATCTACGCCATGCGCCGCGAGGACCGAGAGGCGTTCCTCGAACAGGTCCAGAGACGGGCCGATCCAGGGCAGGACCGACGCCAGTTTCCGCATCTCTTCCAACGCTTTGCGGGACTTTTCTGAGAGTTGAATCAATGCCTCCAGCGCATCAACCACATCGCCCGGAATCGGCGCCGTCGCCGCATCCTCGGCCA
>NZ_JAUCCQ010000152.1:0-9040 GCF_034676075.1 Pararhodobacter sp.
GAGCGGCGTCTCGGAAACGCGCCAGTGGCGCGTTTCAGCCGCGAACGCCGCGCCCTTGGCGCGGCCGGACCTTCGCCCCCCGCTTCCACCCGGCCCCTCAGTGGCTTTCCGGCACCAGGATCTCGCGCTTGCCGACGTGGTTGGCGGTCGAGACCACGCCCTCCTGCTCCATCTGCTCCACCAGACGCGCGGCCTTGTTGTAGCCGATGCCCAGTTTGCGCTGGATGTAGGAGGTCGAGCATTTGCGGTCGCGGGCGACGATCGCCACCGCCTGGTCATAGAGCGCGTCATCGCCGCCCGATTCGCCACCGCCGAGGCCGAGCACGGCGTCGATATCCGCCTCGCGCTCGCCTTCCGGTCCTTCCAGCACGCCCGAGACGTAATCGGCGGGCCCGTAGCTTTTCAGATGCATCACCACCTCCTCGACTTCGCTGTCCGAGACGAAGGGGCCGTGCACGCGGGTGATCTTGGAGCCGCCGGCCATGTAGAGCATGTCGCCCGAGCCGAGGAGCTGCTCGGCCCCCTGCTCGCCCAGGATCGTGCGGCTGTCGATCTTCGAGGTGACCTGGAACGAGATCCGGGTCGGGAAGTTGGCCTTGATCGTGCCGGTGATGACATCGACCGAGGGGCGCTGCGTGGCCATGATCAGGTGGATGCCCGAGGCCCGCGCCATCTGCGCCAGGCGCTGGATGCAGGCCTCGATCTCTTTCCCCGCGACCATCATCAGGTCGGCCATCTCATCGACGATGACCACGATGAAGGGCAGCAGTTCCGGCGCGAATTCCTCGGTCTCGAACACCGGATCGCCGGTTTCGTCGTCGAAGCCCGTCTGCACGGTGCGCTTGAACATCTCGCCCTTGGCCTGAGCCTCGCGCACCCGGCCGTTGTAGCCTTCGATGTTGCGGACGCCCATCTTGGACATCTTGCGGTAGCGTTCCTCCATCTCGCCCACGACCCATTTCAGCGCCACGACGGCCTTCTTGGGGTCGGTGACGACGGGCGACAGCAGATGCGGGATGCCGTCATAGACGCTGAGTTCCAGCATCTTGGGGTCGATCATGATCAGCCGGCATTCGGCAGGCGTCAGCTTGTAGAGCAAGGACAAGATCATGGTGTTGATCGCCACAGACTTGCCCGAGCCGGTGGTCCCGGCGATCAGGAGGTGCGGCATCTTGGCGAGGTTGGCGACCACCGGCTGACCGGCGATATCGACCCCCAGCGCCAGGGGCAGGCGCATCTGGCTGTCGCCGAAATCGCGGGTGGCGAGGATCTCGCGCAGGACCACGGTCTGGCGGTCGGCGTTGGGCAGTTCCACCCCGATCACCGTGCGGCCCGGCACGGTCGAGACGCGGGCCGAGAGGGCCGACATCGACCGGGCGATATCGTCCGACAGGCCGATCACCCGGCTGGCCTTGAGGCCCGGCGCCGGTTCCAGTTCGTAAAGCGTGACCACGGGCCCGGCATGGGCGCTGACGATCTCGCCCCGGACGCCGTAATCGTCGAGCACGCTTTCGAGCATCCGGGCGTTCATGTCGAGCGCGGTCTGCGGCACCTGGGCGCGATGCACGCTGCGGGGATCAGCCAGCAGCGACAGCGGCGGCAGTTCGAACCCGTCGGACGGCGGCTCGAAGGGCAGCCGCGGCTGGGCCTCGGCCCGGGCCTGACGCGAGGGGGCCACGGGCGCTGCGCGGCGACCGGCGGCGGCCGGAGCGGCGGGGCGCGGGTCGGCGAAGGCCGAGGCCCGCGGCGGCGGCGCGTCGAAGCGCGAGATGTCGTTGTCCTCGTCCTCGTCGTCATCCTCGATCAGCGGTTCGGGATCGCGGCGCAGCGGCCCGCCCCGCGCGGGCGCGGCGCCCGGCAGCGGGGTCACCGGCAGCGTGGCGCCCGGATAGGCCGCAGGCGCGGGCTGGTAGCCGAAGGCATGGCTGAACGAGAAGCCCTGCGCCGGAGGCTCGACCGGCGCCACGGCGGGCGCGGCGGCGAGGGCCGGTTCGCGGCGGGCGGTCAGCGGCGGCTCGGCATGGGGCGGCTGCGGCTTGGCGCGGGTCGGGTATTCCTCGGGGTCGAAGCGCAGCACCGGCTTGGCGCGGCTGCGCGAGGTCATGAGTTCGGCGATCCGGGCCCGCAGCCCCTCGGGGCTGGGGGCGCGGGTATCGTATTGCGGCGCCTGCGTCTCGATCAGCTCGGCATCGGGCATGGACCAGACATCGGCCTGGGGCTCGGGTTCGGGCCGGCGGGTCAGCGCGGCAACGCGGCCCAGCACGCCGGGTTTCGCAGGCTCGGCCGCTTCCGGAGCGCGATAGGGCGCGGGCTGCGGCATGGGGGCACGGGCCTGGGCGGGCGTATGGAGCGGCGCGGGCCGCGCGCTGCCGTGGGGGGCTGCCGCGTGAGGGGACGCCAGCTGCGGCGCGGGCGCGCGCTGCGGCGCCTCGGCCGCCGGGCGGTGCCAGGACTGGCCCTGACGGGGTGCCTGCTGCGGCGCGTGATAGGGCGCTGCGGCGGGGGCGTCGTAGGGATCGGCCCAGGGGTCGGGTTCCCATTCCGGTTGCGGCGCCGGATGGCCGCGGCGGGCGCTGACCGGGGGCTCGACGGCGTGGCCATAGGGCGCGCGCGGCGCCTGAGCGGCGCGGGGATCGGCATGGAGCGGGCGATAGCCGGGATGCGCGGCGGCGGGCTGATGGTCCCAGCCCTGCTGGTCCCAATCGGCCCCGGCCGGATCGGCCCAGGGCTGGTGCTGCGCCAGCGCGTGGTCGGCGGCGGCACGGGCCTGCGCACGAGTCTCGCGCCGGGTCTGCCAATGCTCGTGACCGCGCAGGGCCAGACCGCCCATGCCGCGCACGGAAAAGCCCATCAGCGACAGGGCGCCCATATAGGTCAGGATCAGCCCCGACATCAGGAAACGGCCGATGCGGATCAGCTCGGGCACCGAAGACCCGAGGACATAGAGATAAAGCGCTACCGTCCCGGCGAAGGTCATCAGCGTCACCAGATTGGCGACGAAGGTGGTCATCGGCAGCGCCGTCATCAGCGCCGCCAGCACGGTGTCGCCGAACATGCCGCCCAAGCCGAAGCTCTGCACCCAGCCCGAGCCCGGCACCAGCGAGGCAAGCCAGACCGCCCCCAGCGCAAAGGCCACGGGGGCAAAGAACGACCGGCCCAGCACCAGATCCTCGCCCTGATGGATCACGAGGCGCGTGCCCCAGACGCAGAAGGCCAGCGCGATGCCCCAGGCCCCCTTGCCGATGATCGTGTAAAGGGGCGCGGCGATGGCGGCCCCGACCCGGCCGAGCGCGTTATGCACCGGCGCATCGGTCGCGGCCATCCAGGTCGGATCCTCGGGGCTGTAGGAGCCGAGGATCAGCGCCAGGACCAGCCCCAGGCCGATCAGGCCCAGGCCCAGCAATTCCTTGCCGCGCTGGCTGAGCATCGCCTGCAGCCGGTGGTCGATCAGCGGGTCGCGTTGGTGCGGGGTGGGGAAGCTGGCCATCGGATCCTCACGCATAAAGGCAGTTGCGCAGCAAGGTCAGTCCGCGCCGGGTCTCATCCTCCGAGGCGACGAGCGCCACGCGGATATAGCCAGCGCCGGGGTTTTCGCCCCCGACCTCGCGCGAGAGGTAGGCGCCCGGCAGCACACGCACGCCGGTCTCCTGCCACAGTTTCACGGTTGCCTGTTCGCCATCGGCGACCGGCAGCCACAGGAAGAACCCCGCTTCGGGGGGCATATAGGCATTGAGCCCGCCGAAGATCTCATCCGCGATGCGGTACTTGCGCTGATAGAGCGCCCGGCTCTCGGCGACATGCGCCTCGTCGCTCCAGACGGCGGCGGCGACGGCCTGCAGGGGGTCGGGCAGCGGCGCCCCGGCATAGGCACGAAGCTGCCGGATCGCCTTCATCGACTGGGGCCCCGCGGCCACGAAGCCCGAGCGCAGGCCCGGCAGGTTCGAGCGTTTGGACAGCGAATGGAACGAGACCACGCGCTCGGGATCGGCACCGATCCGCGCCGCGACCTCGAGGATGCCGGGCGGCGGCGTGTCGCGGTAGATCTCGGCGTAGCATTCGTCGGCGAAGACGCGGAAATCGTGCTTTTCCGCCAGCGCCAGCAGCTCGGCCCAATAATCCGCGCTGGCCACCGCGCCCTGCGGATTGGCGGGCGAGCAGAGATAGGCGATCGTCACCCGGTCCAGAAGCGCGGGCGGCAGCGCGGTGTAATCGGGCAGATGGCCGGTCGCGGCGGTGGCCGGGATATAGACTGGTTCGGCGCCGACGCTCAGCGCGGCGATGGCATAGACCTGATAGAACGGGTTCGGCGTCAGGATCACCGGGCGCTGGCCGTTCTTGGTTTCCGGCGACAGCGCCACGGCGGCGTTGAACAGCGCTTCGCGCGTGCCGTTGGCGGTGATCAGCCGGTCATTGGCAATGGTGACGCCATAGCGGCGTTTCAGCCAGCCCGAGATCGCGGTCAGCAGCGGCTCGGTCCCGTCATTGGCCGGGTAGCGGTTGAAGCCCTGCAGATTGGCCGCCAGCACCTCGCCCACGAAGGCGGGCATGGCGTGCTTCGGCTCGCCGATGGTCATGGCGATGGGCTCGCCGCCCGCAGGAAGGGGGTCGAGAAGCGCGCGCAGGCGCGGAAATGCGTAAGCCGGCAGGTTCGAGAACCGCTGGGGAAAATCCATGAATGCCTCTGCTCGACGGGATCGTATCGCCCCGTTTTGCCCGAAGGATAACCCGGCCGCGCGCGCAGGTCCAGAAAAAGGGTGGGGATTCCGGGCGCTTGTGGTTTTTGGGTTGTGAGGGGCAGCGCCGGGGGGCCAGCCCCCTGCCCGGCCGCGCCACGGGCGCGGCGTTCGCGGCTGAAACGTGCCACTGGCACGTTTCCGAGACGCCGCTCACCCCCTTGGGAAACCCAGTTCTCATCGTACACAAGATGATGTGGCAGAAGCTGGGCTCAGGGCGCTTGCAGGATCGTGATCCAGGTCTCGCCATAGCGGCGCTGGTCGAGCAGCGTGAAGCCTTCGGGCGCGGGCTGGGGGGCGTTTTCTTCCCAGACCAGCGTGGCGCCGGGGGCGAGCCAGCCGCCCTCCCGGGCCGAGGCGAGAGCCCTTTCGCCCAGCCCCTTGCCATAGGGCGGGTCGAGGAACACGAGGCCGAAGCCCGGGCCGCGGTTGGGCCCGAGATCGGTGGCGTCGCGCCGGTAAAGGCGGGTCGTGCCCATGGCGCGCATCTTCTCGATGTTGGTGCGAATGAGCGCCCGCGCCGTAGCCCCGTCATCGACCAGCGTCACTTGCACGGCGCCGCGCGACAAAGCCTCCAGCCCCAGCGCGCCGGTCCCGGCGAAAAGGTCGAGGACCCGTTGGCCCTGAACCAGATCGCCCCATTTCCCCTGCCCGAGCATGTTGAAAAGCGCCTCGCGCACCCGGTCCGAGGTCGGGCGCAGATGGGCGGCGGGATCGCCCGCCCCCACCTCGGCCAGCTGGAGCCCCCGCGCAGAGCCGCCGACGATCCGCATCAGAGAAGCGTCTTCAGCTCGGTCGCCGGATCGGCCACCGCCGCCGGATCGGGGGATTTCCCCGCGTCCAGCAGCCGCTTGCCGACCATGTAGCCGCGCGGGTCGTTCATCGCATCGACGGCGAGGAAGGTCTCGCCCCGGTAATACCAATGGCTGCGCGCCGCGCCCGCCTCGCGCACCACCACCCGGTCATAGCCGGTGTTGAGGCCCGCGATCTGCAGTTTCAGGTCGTATTGATCCGACCAGAACCACGGCATCGGCACATAGGTCTTGCCCGCACCCAGCATGTTGGCCGCCACAGCCTCGGCCTGGTCGATGGCGTTCTGCACGCTCTCCAGCCGGATCCGGGCGCCGCGATAGACGAAGCTGGCGCAATCGCCCGCCGCCCAGATCGACGGGTCCGAGGTGCGGCCCTGCTCATCGGTGCGGATGCCGTTCTCGATCACCAGACCCGCGGCCTCGGCCAGATCCTGACCGGGGGTGATGCCGATGCCGACGATGGCGAAATCGACCGGGATATGGCTGCCGTCGGCCAGATCGGCGCCGGTCACATGGCCGTCGCCCGTCAGCCGCGTCAGCCCCAGCCCCTCGCGGATCTCGACCCCGTGGCTCTGGTGCAGGGCGCGCATGAAATCCGCCGTCTCGGGCGCGGCGACCCGGCCGAGGATGCGCGGCGCCGCCTCGATCAGCGTGACCTTGAGGCCCTTCAGCGCCGCCACGGCCGCCGCCTCCAGCCCGATATAGCCACCGCCCACGACCAGGAGCCGCTTGCCCGGCGCGAATTCATGCGCCATCGCGTCGATGTCCGACAGCCGCCGCACGCCATAGACCCCGCCGAGCGTCCCGCCAATGGCCGCGGGCAGCATCCGGGGGTCCGAACCCGTGGTCAGCGCCAGCTGCTCGTAGCCGATCACCTCGCCCCCCACCGTCACCGTCTTCGCCGCGCGGTCGATGGCGGTGACCGGCGCGCCCAGCTTCAGGGTGATGTTCTGCTCGGCGTAAAACGCCTCGGTCCTCAGGAACAGGCGCTCGATATCCATCTCGCCCAGAAGGTATTTCTTCGACAGCGGCGGACGCTGGTAGGGCGGCACCGGCTCGTCCCCGATCAGCGTGATCTCGCCCGCATAGCCCAGCCCCCTCAGCTTTGCCACCAGCGACGATCCCGCCTGCCCTGCCCCGATCACCACGATTCCCGCCATGCCTGTCTCCCTGCTTGCCTTCGCCTCACGCGCACTGGATGCTGCGCCCGGGGGAGATATATCCCAGCCATTCGCGCAAACCCAGACAGGAGACGCCCTACATGACCATTTCCGTTGGCGACAAGCTGCCCGAGGCCACGCTCAGCAAGATCGGCGCCGAAGGGCCCGAGGCGGTCTCGGTCAGCGACCTGACCAAAGGCCGCAAGGTCGTCATCTTCGCCGTGCCCGGCGCCTATACGCCGACCTGCCATTCCGCCCATGTGCCCTCCTTCATCCGCTCCATGGACGCGCTGAAAGCGAAAGGCGTGGACGAGGTCGTCTGCCTCTCGGTCAACGACGCTTTCGTGATGAAAAGCTGGGGCGAGGATACCGGCGCGGCCAAGGCCGGGATCACCATGCTGTCCGACGGCATGGGCGAACTGACCGAGAAGCTGGGCCTTCTGTTCGACGCGGCGCCGGTGGGGCTGAAGGGCCGCTCCAAGCGCTATGCCATGATGGTCGAGGACGGCGTGGTGAAGGTCTATCACCCCGAGACCGGCAAGGGCTGCGAGATTTCCGGCGGCGAGGCGATGGTCGAGGCGCTGTGAGTCGGCTCGTCGGGGCGCTTCGGTGCCCCGACCGTCTTCCGGGGCGGGCGTCGGCGGCGACTTCTTGAAAAATGCAGGCGTTTTTCCGGCCCCGGGGCCAGGGCGTCGACGCGGCGGTAACTCTTTGGCGGCAGGCTTCTCGGGCCGATTCTGACCCGGAGTTGCCCTATGGTCCGCCTCTTTGCCCTGTCCCTGCTCGCCTTTCTCCCCGTTCCGGCCCTGGCCGAGGATGCGGCCCATGGCGCCCCCGCGCATGAGGTCTATGCGCCGGTCGCCACACAGGAGGCCTCGCATGGCGCCGCCCCTGCCGTGGCCGAGGCGCATGCGGCCGTGCATGAAGTCCCTGTGGTCGAGGATGCCGTGATCGACGCGCAGCGCGCGGCGCTGACCGCGGCCTTCCGCAGCCAGGGCTTCGGCCCGCAATCGCCCCGCGACATCGACATGCCGATCGGCGCCAATCTCAGGGTCTTCGGCCTTGCCCCCGATCCGATGCGGATGAACCTGTGCAACATCCACCTGCATGAAGGCGCCGAACACCGGGGCGGCGAATTCACCGCCTATGCCGGGAACGGCGACGGGGCGGGGAACGGGTCCGGCTACCTCTATACCGGCGACCTCAGCGCGGCGGAACTTGCCCCCTATGCCCATCCGGTCGGCGCCACCGACCACGGCGCGCTGGTGCCGGGCGACACGATCGAGGTGCATTTCGTCTATACCACGGCGCAGGTGCGCCCCGGGCCGACGCTGGGCGCCTGCCTCGATCCCGCCACCGGCAACCCGGAACTGCGGGTGGAGGCGGTGGTCATGGTGCTGGTCAACGACGACAGTGCCGCGAATTTCCTGGAACTGACGCAGGTGGCGACGCAGCGCGGCTATGCCCAGGCGCCGAACCTGCCGATGACCCTGGGGGAACCCGTGCTCTATACCGGCTCCACCACCGGGCCCGCCTATAACGAGACCGGCTCGCCCTATCAGGTGACCTGGAGCGTTCGGCCGCGGGTCCTCAGGGTGTCGATCCGGTCGCTGGACGCCTGGCTGGGGCACAATATCTTCGAAGAAGACCACGCCCACGGCGTGCGGAATCTGGTCATCGACCCCGAGCAGCTGTCGGCGATCCGCTATTGATCGGCGCGTGGCGGGGCCCCCGTCATCGCGGAATTTGCAGGCGACCGGCACTTGCGTGTAATCCGGGGATCAGACGCGCGGGCCCCTGCCCACGCCCAGCCCAGGACAACACGCATGGCCAAGCCCAAAGCCTCCGCCCCCAAAGCCTCCGACAAGGCGAGCATCGAATCGCTCTTCGTCACCCGCCTCTACCGCGCGCCGCTCTCGGCCTATCGGCCGACGGTCGACCACGATGAACTTGTGGCCTCGTGCTATTCCATCGCCGAGGATGACGAGGCCGGCCAGGAATGGTGCGAGGCCGAGGGCTATCCCGGCTATACCAGCTATGCCTCGCTGACCGACCTGCCCTGGCGCTTCCCGATCTTCGCCGAGATGGTCAAGGCGCTGGACAAACACGTCGCCGCCTTCGCCGAGGATCTGGAGTTCGACCTCGACGACCGCAAGCTGGTGCTGGAAGACATCTGGATCAACATCCTGCCCGAAGGCGGCATGCACAGCTCGCACCTGCATCCGCATTCGGTGATCTCGGGGACGACCTATGTGCAGATGCCCGAGGGCACCTCGGCGCTGAAACTGGAAGACCCCCGCTCGGCCCGGATGATGGCCGCGCCCCCGCGCAAGAA
>NZ_JAUCCQ010000153.1:0-8970 GCF_034676075.1 Pararhodobacter sp.
ATTAGGCTAAGAAAAACTTAGGCAAGAAAATATCAAGCAAATGGCCGCCCAGCCCCCGCGCCCGAAACTGCCGCCGCTCACAGCGTTGCGTGCCTTCGAAGCCGCCGGGAGGCTGGGCGGTTTTACGCCTGCCGCCCGCGAGCTGGGCGTCACCCCGGCCGCCGTCACCGCCCATCTGAAAACCCTGGAACAATCGCTCGGCGCCGCACTGTTCGAGCGTCACCCGCGGGGCGTGGCCCTGACCGATCTGGGCGCCCGGGTGCTGCCCGATTTCACCCGCGCCTTCCGCCAACTGGACGCCGCCATGCAGCGGCTCGAGGGCGAGGCCGCGCCGGGTCTGGTGCGGATCGCGACAACGGCCGATCTGGCGCAGCTCTGGCTTTCGCCCCGGCTGCCCCGGCTGCGCCGCGCGGGCTTTCAGGTGGTGCCGGTCCCGGTCGAGGCGCCCGAGGCGGCGCGAGGGCTGGCCGATCTGGGGCTGTTCCTGCTGCCGGGCTCGGGACCCGAGGCGCCGCTGATCGCCGTTTCCGCCCCCGACGCCGCGCCCCCGCTCGCCACGCTGGACCCGGCTCTGACCCTCAGCCTAGCCGGACCCGCAGGCGACTGGACGCCCTGGGTCGAGGCCGCGGGCATTCCCGGCTTCCGCCCGCGCGGGCCGGTGCATGGCTCGGCGGCGCTGGCGCTGGAGGAAGCGGCGAATGGCGCGGGCCTGCTGGTCATCGCCCGCCCCCTGGCCGAGGCGGCGCTGGCGCAGGGACGGCTCAGCGAGCCCTATGGCATCACCGCGCCCAGCGGCCTGTCGCTGATGCTCTGGCCGCTCAGGGATCTGGCCCCGGATTCGGCCCCCGCGCAGGTGCTGGCGGCGCTGGGCTAGGCGATCAGCCGCGGCCAGAGCACTGCGTTGCGACTGTGGAAGGCCTGGATATGGCCGATGGCGGCAAGGCCCGCGTCGCCCGGCCGGATCAGCCGATAGTCGATCTCGGCCCCCGGGTGCCAGGCCCGCATCCGCTCGACCGAGGCGGGCGGCAGCATCGTGTCATCTGACAGGGCGATCATGGTCAGCGGCCCGGTGATCCCGGGGCGCCTGAGGCCTCCCAGCGCCGGGTCGGCGGGCGGCCCGCCCCTGTCCAGCAACCAGCGCCTCCATTGCCAGAAGACCCCCTTCGGCAGGTCCAGCCCCAACCCCAGCCAGCGCGCGGGCAGATAGCCCAGCGCGGCGGTGCTCACTGGCCCCAGCAGGTACCACAGCAGCGAGGCCCGGATGCGCATCCCCGGCGGGTGGTCGCTGATATGGCCGTGCCCGGCGGCGACGGTAATCACCCGGTCCAGATCGCCGATATCCGCCTGAAACCCCGCGGCGATGCCGCCCAGCGAATGACCGATCAGCCAGAGCGGCTGGCCCGGGAACCGCGCCCTGAGCGCCTGGCGCACCGTCACCGGATCGTGCAGCACCCAATCCGTCATGCAGGCGGGCGAGCGGTAAGGCGCGCCCGAGGCCCCGAAATCCCGGTAATCCCAGGTCAGCACGGCGGCGTTGCGTTCCGCCGCCAGCCAGCGGGCGAAGGGCTGGTAAAACCGCGCAGGCACCCCGGTCGCGCCGTTGATCGTGACCACCAGCGCGGGCTCGGGCGGCAGGGCCAGACACCCGCGCAACACCGCCCCGGGCGGACCCAGGGCGAAGGGTTCCTCACGGATCGCGGCCGGGCTCACCGCGCCCTGTCTCAGGAAAAGGCCGCGCCCAGCGCGATCTCGATCATCTCGCCGAACGAGCTTTGCCGGTCCGAGGCGGGCAGAGCCTCATGCGTGATCAGATGGTCCGAGATGGTCAGCACCGCCAGCCCCCGCACCCCATGCCGGGCGCAGAGGTTGTAAAGCTCGGCCGCCTCCATCTCGACGCAGAGCACGCCGTGACGCGCCATGATCTCGTTGAGATCGGGGCGTTCGTCATAGAACACGTCCGAGGAATAGATATTGCCGACATGCGTGGCGATGCCCTTGGCCGTCGCCACGCGATGCGCCGCCGCCAGCAGGCCGAAATCGGCCGAGGGGGCGAAGTTGATCTCGCGGAAGATCCCGCGCGAGGGGGTGGACAGCGTGGTCGCCGTCTGCGCCAGCACCACGTCGCGGATCTTGACCCGCTCCTGCATCGCCCCGGCGGACCCCACGCGGATCAGCGTCTGTGCGCCGTAATCGCGGATCAGCTCATTGGCGTAGATCGAGATCGAGGGCATCCCCATGCCCGAACCATGGATGGTCACCGGATGACCCTGCCAGGTGCCGGTATAGCCCAGCATGCCGCGCACCTCGTTCACCAGCCGCGGATTCTCCAGAAAGGTCTCCGCCGCCCAGCGCGCGCGATAGGGATCGCCCGGCAGCAGAACGGTGGGGGCGATGTCTCCGGGTTTGGCACCGATATGCACGGTCATGGGCAACTCCTGTTCTTGTGACCGCCGACGCTAGCAGCAACGCAAGTCCGGCAAAAGCATCCCGTCGCGTCGCGCCCGCGCTGACAGGAGGCGCTTTTCCTTTCCCGCCCCAGCCCCTAGGCTCAGGCCGACCAAGGAGGCGCCATGCAGGTTTTCGACGGACATAACGATGTGCTCAGCCGCCTGTGGTGCGCGGGCGGCGATCCGGTGCAGCGCTTTGCCCGCGACGAGGGGCATATCTCGGCCCCGTCGGCCCGGGCAGGCGGTTTCGCTGGCGGGCTCTTCGCGCTCTATTCGCCGCAGACCCGCCGGGCCTTCGATTTCTCGGGTTTCCGGGGCGGCACCATGCCGCTCTCACGCCCGATGGAGCAGAATGCCGCGCTGCAATCGGTGATGGCCGAGGTCGGCATCGCCCGGCGCCTGCAGGCCGCGGGTCTGATCCGGCTCTGCACCGATGTGGCGGGAATCGAGGCGGCGATGGCGGCGGGCGACATCGCCGCTGTCCTGCATCTGGAAGGCGCCGAATGCATCGACCCGGAACTGCTGGTGCTGGACGCGCTGCACGGGATGGGCCTGCGCTCGCTGGGTCCCGTCTGGTCGCGGCCGACGATCTGGGGCGAGGGCGTGCCCTTCGGCTATGACCGCGACGGCGACACCGGCCCGGGCCTGACCGCGGACGGCCGCCGCCTGATCGCCCGCTGCGCAGAACTGGGGATCGTCGTCGACACCAGCCACCTGACGATGAAGGGCTTCTGGGAGATCGGCGACATGGGCCTGCCGCTGGTCGCCACCCATTCCAACGCCTGGGACCTCTGCCCCGCGACCCGCAACCTGACCGCGCCGCAGCTTCGCGCGATCGGGGCCACGGGCGGCATGGCGGGGCTGAACTACGCGACCGTCTTCCTCTCGCCCGAGGGCTGGAAGACCGGCCGCGCCAGCCTCGACGATTGCCTGCGTCAGCTGGAGGCGATGATCGAGGGGGCGGGCGAGGATCACGTGGGCCTCGGCTCGGATTTCGACGGGGCGCCGCTGCCGCAAGGTATGGCCAGCGCCGCCGACCTCCCGGCGCTGATCGCCGCCATGGAGCGCGCGGGCTTCGGCGCCGCGCTGATCGAGAAGCTCTGCCACGGCAACTGGCTGGCCTTCCTGCGCCGTGTCTGGGGCGCCTGACGCCCTCTTGCACCCATGGGGCGAAGCGGCTAAAGCAGGGGGGCCTCGGGCAACGGCGGGTTGGCGGAGAGGTTACGCAGCGGATTGCAAATCCGTGAAGACCGGTTCGATTCCGGTACCCGCCTCCAGGCTCTCCCTGTTTTCCTGTCCGATCCGTGTCTTAACCGGCACGCGCCCGCTGCAAGTCGGCCAGCAGCGCCTCGCCTGACCAGCGGTCGGCTGTGGTTGTGGCGTCTTCCACCAGTTGGGTCAGGCGGGCGTTGATCGGGGCCTCCCGGTTCAGGCGTGCCGCGAGCCGCGCCACCTCGCCGTTGATGGCGTCCAGTTCCGGCGGGCGCCCCAGCGCCAGATCGTCGGCCATCGACGAGCGCGCCAGCGGGTCGATCTTCAGCATGTTGCCGGCGATCAGGCGGAACAGCGGATCGGGCAGGCGCAGCACCTTCGGCAGGAAGCCCGCGGGCAGGGGCGTCAGGCGGGCTAGCGGCTGACCGGCCTCGGCGCAAAGCGCCAGCAATTCCTCCTGCGCCAGCGCCAGGCAGCGGCGGAAATCCCGGGTGGCCAGTTCCTCACGCAGGGGCAGCCCCGACAGCGCATTCACCGCGTTGTTGAGGTTCATCAGCAGCTTGGCCCAGAGGACCGGCGCCATCTCGGCATGCAGCGTCAGCGGCAACCCGGCCCGGGCGAACAGATCCAGCGGCAGGCGCGGATCCACCCCCATATGCAATCCGCCCTGCGAGCCTTGATGGAAATGCCCCGGCCCCTGTTCGGCGACGTTGAAGCCGACCATGCCGGGCAGGACCGGGCGGCCCAGCCCCTCGGCCAGCACCGCGGCGTTACTGACGCCGTTCTGCAGGCTGACGACCAGCGCCCCCGGGGCCAGATGCGGGCGCAGGTCGCGGGCGACCGAGGCACTGGCCTGTGACTTCACGCAGATAAGCACCAGATCGGCCCCCGACGCGCCCTCCGGCCCCTCGGCAAAGGGCAGGGGGCCGGTGGTCATCCGCGCGCCCCGGTAGTCGGTCAGCGTGAGCCCGCCCGCCAATGCCGCGCGGCTCCGGGCCCGGCCGATCAGCACCACATCGCCCCCCGCCGCCGCCAGTCGCCCGCCGACATAGGCCCCGATCAGCCCCGCCCCGTAGATCGCGATCCGCATTCCCGTGCTCCCACTGGAAGGGCGCAAGGTTTTCGCCTATATGCCCGCGCATGACACCCTCGGCCGAACCCCTCACCTTCCGCAAGATGCACGGAGCCGGAAACGACTTCGTGGTCATCGATTCGCGTGGCCGGTCCCGGGTGACGACACCGGCGCTGGCCAAGAGGCTGGGCGACCGGCACCGGGGCGTGGGCTTCGACCAGCTGGCCGAGTTGCACGACGATCCCGAGGCCGATTTCGCCCTCGATTTCTGGAACTCGGACGGCAGCCGGGCGGGCGCCTGTGGCAACGCGACCCGCTGCGTCGCCTGGCTGGTCCTGCGCGAGACCGGGCGCGACCGGCTGACCATCCGCACCGAGCGCGGGCTTCTGGAAGCGGTGCTGCGCAATGGCCGGGTCTGGGTCAACATGGGGGCGCCGCTAACCGACTGGCGCGAGATCCCGCTGTCCGGTCCGCAGGACACGCTGCATCTGCCGCTGCCGGGCGATCCTGTCGGTGTCGGCATGGGCAATCCGCATTGCGTCTTCCTGACCCATGACGCGGATGCCGTCCCGCTGGAAGAGCAAGGGCGCGCGGTCGAGCATGACCCGCTCTTCCCCCAGCGCACCAATGTCGAATTCATCAGCCTGCTGGGCGAGGACCATCTGCGCATGCGGGTCTGGGAACGCGGCGCGGGCGTCACTTTGGCCTGCGGCTCGGGCGCCTGCGCAGCGGCGGTGGCCTCGGCTTTGCGGGGGCTGACCGGGCGGCAGGTGGTGCTGGATCTGGACGGCGGGCGGCTCGAGGTCGATTGGCAGGACAACGGCGTCTGGCTGACCGGCCCGGTGGCCGAGGTCTTCACCGCCACGATCCCCGCCGATTTTCTGGCCACGCTGTGAGCGCGCCGGTCTTCACCACGCTGGGCTGCCGCCTCAACGCCTATGAGACGGAGGCGATGAAGGATCTGGCGGCGCAGGCCGGCGTTGCGAATGCGCATGTGGTGAACACCTGCGCCGTGACGGCCGAGGCGGTGCGCAAGGCCCGTCAGGAGATCCGCCGCATCGCGCGCGAGAACCCGGGCGCCACGATCATCGTCACCGGCTGCGCCGCCCAGACCGAGCCCGAGACCTTCGCCGAGATGCCGGAAGTGACCCGCGTCATCGGCAACCACGAGAAGATGCAGGCCGAGACCTGGAAGGGCCTCGCCCCCGATCTGATCGGCGAGACCGAGCGCGTGCAGGTCGATGACATCCTGTCGGTCAAGGAAACCGCCGGGCATCTGATCGACGGGTTCGGGACGCGGGCGCGGGCCTATGTGCAGGTGCAGAACGGTTGCGACCACCGCTGTACCTTCTGCATTATTCCTTACGGGCGCGGCAATTCGCGGTCGGTCCCCGCAGGCGTGGTGGTCGAACAGATCAAGCGGCTGGTCGGCGCGGGCTACAACGAAGTCGTGCTGACCGGGGTGGACCTCACCTCCTGGGGCGCCGACCTGCCGGCCGAGCCGAAGCTGGGCGATCTGGTGCGGCGGATCCTCAAGCTGGTGCCGGATCTGCCGCGGCTCAGGATCTCCTCCATCGATTCGGTCGAGGCCGATCCGGCGCTGATCGAGGCGATTGCCGCCGAGCCCCGGCTGATGCCGCATCTGCACCTGAGCCTTCAGGCGGGCGACGACATGATCCTGAAGCGGATGAAGCGCCGGCACCTGAGGGACGACGCGATCCGCTTCTGCGAGGACATGCGCCGCGCCCGCCCCGACCTGATCTATGGCGCCGACATCATCGCCGGGTTCCCGACCGAAACCGACGAGATGTTCGCCAACACTTTGGCCATGGTGAAGGACTGCGGCCTGACCTGGCTGCATGTCTTCCCCTATTCCCCCCGAAAGGGCACCCCCGCCGCGCGGATGCCGCAGGTGGCGAAACCCCTGATCAAGGAACGCGCCGCAAGGCTGCGGTCCCTGGGCGAGGAACTGGCGGTGGCGCATCTGGCGGCGCAGATCGGCCGCCAGCATCAGGTGTTGATGGAAAACCCCCGCATGGGCCGGACCGAGCAATTCACCGAGGTGAGTTTCGCTCAGGACCAGCCAGTCGGCGCCATCGTCCCCGCCCGGATCGCCGGGCACGACGGGGCGCAGCTGACCGCCGCCTGACGGACGGCCAGCGCCTGCGCCCGAGGCAGGTCCCGGGTCAGATCTTGTCCCACTGCACGGCGAATTCGCCCAGAACCTCGGTCAGTTTCGCCTGATCGACGCCCTCGCCGGTGCGGATCGTCGCCACCAGCCCGCGCTTCTTGTCTTCGATCACCTCGGCGACCGAGGCGTCGAGCTTGGCCTCCTTCAGCGTTTCGTCGAAGACCCGGGTGATGGCCATGCGCCGCAGGTCGGGCTTGAAGACCTTGCCGACCGCGGTCTTCGGGAGTTCGGCCAGGATCTCCACGTGCTTCGGCACGGCGGCGCGCTCGGGGATGCGGTTGGCGGCATGCTCGGCCAGTTCGCGGGGTGTCACGCTCTTGCCCGCCACCAGCTCGACATAGGCGCAGGGCAGTTCGCCCGCCTTGGCGTCGGGCTGGCCGATGGCCCCGGCGAAACCGACCGCCGGATGGCTGAGCAGCGCCTCCTCGATCATCGCCGGGTCGATGTTATGCCCGCCGCGGATGATCAGATCCTTGGCCCGGCCGGTGATCCACAGATAGCCGTCCGCATCGATCCGCCCGAGGTCGCCGGTGCGCAGCCATTTGCCATCGGCGTAGAGGCCGTTGTTCTTGGCCGTCTCGGTATAGGTCGAACCCGGGATCACCCCGGGGTTCGAGATGCAGATCTCGCCCACCTCATCCGTCGCGCATTCCTTGGTGACGGTGCCATCGGCGCCATGATGCAGGATGCGGCAGTTCGTGTAGGGGAAGGGGATCCCGACCGAGCCCACCTTCTTCTGCCCGTCGACCGGGTTGCAGGACACGAGGCAGGTGGCCTCGGTCAGCCCGTAACCCTCGACGATGGCGACGCCGGTCGCTTCCTCGAAACGGCGGTAAAGTTCTATCGGCAGCGGAGCCGAGCCGGAGAAACCGCTCTTCAAGGTGGAAATATTGGCATTGACCGGCCGCTGCATCAGCGCCGACAAGGCGGTCGGCACGGTGATGATGAAGGTCACCTGCCAGCGCTCGACCAGCTTCCAGAAATTGTCGAAGACGCCATCGCCGCGATAGCCCGCCGGGGTCGGCATGACCATATGGGCGCCGGCCGTCACCACCGACATCAGGATCGGATAGGCGGCGAAGACGTGGAACAGCGGCAGCGGGCAGAGGACGACGTCCTCTTCCGACATCAGCAGGCTCGCGCCCAGCCAGCCGTTGTAGAGGACGCCGGAATGGCGGTGCTGCGCCACCTTGGGCAGGCCGGTGGTGCCGCCGGTGTGGAAATAGGCGCAGACCGCATCGCCCGTGGCCTGGGCGAAGGTCAGCCGGTCGGCGGGTTGCTTCTGCATTTCGCGGTAGAAGCTGAGAACGCGGGCATTGTGGTGCACCGGGTTCTTGGGCCGGACCAGCGGCACGATCAGCTTCTTCACCCCGCTGAGGTAATGCAGCAGATCGACCTCCAGCACGGTCTTGACGTTGGGCGCGTGGCGCAGGGCCTCGGCCACTTTCTGGGCCACGTCGGATTTGGGGAAGGCGCGCAGAGTGACGACGACCTTGGCATTGGTCTCGCGCAGGATGCCGGCGATCTTCTCGGCCTCCAGAAGCGGGTTGATCGGGTTGACGATCCCCGCAGTCATCGCGCCCAGCAGCGTGACAGCGGTCTCGTTTACCGTCGGCAGGATATAGGCGATGGTCTCGCCCTCCTTGACGCCGAGGCTGCGGAACAGGTTGGCGGCGCGCGTCACCTGGGCGAGGAACTCGTTCCAGGTCAGGGTTTCCGCCTTGGCGCCGTCGTCCGAGAACATCTGGAAGCTGATCGCCTTGCGCGTGCCATGGGCGCGGGCGGTGCGGGTCAGCTGGTCATAGACGGTCGCCGGGACGTCACGCGCCTCCCAGGGCTGTTCAGCCTCGATGGCGTCGCGGTCCGCGGCGTTGGCGAATTGACGGGTCATAGGTGTCCTCCCTGCGCATTTCGGCGCGATTTATCGAGGAGTGTGACGCCTTTGCGGTTTCTATGCAATCGGGGGCAGAGGGGTGTCGTCGCGTCGCGCCCGGCGGCGGGAGGCACGCTCCCACCCGCCCACCCCGCGCGCCTCCCGCCGCGGAGAG
>NZ_JAUCCQ010000154.1:0-8872 GCF_034676075.1 Pararhodobacter sp.
ACCCTACGGCGGGATGGGGGTGACTCGTAGGGTGCGTGCTCGCACGCACCGGCGCCGGGCCCTGCAGAACCACAAGTCACGCGAGCGCGGGTTCGATGTGGCAGAGCGTTGCGTCGGGCAAAAAGGTGGCGAAACGCGCGGTGCGGGCGCGCGTGAGGTGGGATGAAATCCCACCCTACACCGGCCCGTAGGGTGGGATTTCATCCCACCTCGCGACGGACCCCACTCACCCCGGAGACGTCTCGTTCAGATCCGCGAAACGCCAGCCGCGGCGGATCATCTCGTCGAGGATCGGCTCGGGCGTCCAGAGGTCGGGGTCCAGCGCCGCGGCGATGCGCAATTCGTGGCGCAGTACCATCGGCCCCAGCGCATCGGCCTCGGCCATCGGTCCGCCGCGCCATTGCGGCCAGCCCGCGCCCATCACCAGCGCCAGATCCAGATCCGAGGGCCTGAGCGCCCGGCCCGCCGCCAGCAGCCGCATCCCCTCGTTCGCCACCGCCAGAAGGATCAGCCGGTCGAGGGGCAGGGGCAGCTCCGCACGGATCTCGGCCGCCTGACCCTCGGCCAGCCCCTGCGGCAGGATCTCGACCGCGGTCAGCGCCTCGGGGCTCGCGCCCGCGGCGCGCAGCCGGGCGGCGGCGCGGGCGGCGGCGCGGATCAGCGGTGTCAGCACCGGCCCTTCCTGCACCCTCAGCGCGGTCATCCGCAATTGCAGCGCCAGCGCCGAGAGGGGGGCCTGCACCGGCGCCGTTTCGGTTCCGCGTTCGACCAGTTCGCACAGCCGCACCGGCCGGGTCGGCGCGGGCAGCAGCGCCAGCGCCCGGGCCGGATGGGCGAGCCCGGCCAGCCAGTCCGCGGGCGGCTCCCAGGCGGCGAGCGGCACGTCGGCAGGCAGCGCCGCCTCCAGCCAGGCCAGATGCGCCGGATCGGCCAGCGCCACCGCCGGCGGCTGATCGGGGTCGAGGCGCAGGCGCCCGGCGACGCGGGTCCAATCCTCTTCGGCCTCGGCCTGGGTCAGACGCCCGGCGCGGACCTGAGCGAATTGCGCCTCGGCCACCCGTTCCAGCGTCGCGGCCAGCGTCTCGCGGTCGCGGCCCATGACCAGCACACTCACCCCCTCCCGCAAGAGGATCGGCACCAGCCGGGCGGCGGTCGGCGCATCCAGCGCCAGGCAGACGGCGCCCTCGACCGGGCGCGGTTCGGGTTCCTGCGCACGGCGGGCGGCGAGCGCGACATGGGCCAGCATCCGCGCCTCGGGGCGCAGGGTCGCGTCCTCGGCCCGGGCCCGGTCGAAGGCCAAAGCCTGTTCGGGCGGCAGAAGCTGCGCCGCTTCCAGCGCGTCGAGCAGCCAGAGGTCGGGCAGGCGGTGCGGGGGCAGGGGGGCGGGCAGGGCGGCGCGGGCCTCGGCCAGCGCCCCGGCAAAACCGGCGGGATCATCAAGCCCGGGGCGGGCGCGGCTGCGCGGCGCCGCTCCGAGGTCGAGCACCCGGGCGATGGCGGCGGCAACCGGGTCGTCCGCCACAGCCTCGACCAGCCCCGCCGCCAGGGCGTTCTGGGCGCCCATCGCCCGGCCACCGATCAGCGTGAGCGCCGGTCCCGCGCCGATCTGCCAGGCCATCCGCACCGCCGCCCCGCCCGGGGGCAGGCGGCCGAGCCGGGCCTCGGGGCAGAGGAACACCGTTCCCGGCGCGGCAATCCGCGCCCCGGCCGCCAGGGCCAGTGCCAGCCCGCCTGACGCGACGCGCCCGCTCAGCGCCGCGACCACGGGCTTCGCCGCACCTTCGATCCGGTCGCAAAGATCGGCCAGCGCCGCCATCACCGGCGGCAGGGTCTGCGGATCGGGGCCGGGCAGGGGCAGATCCGCATAGGCTCCGGCGCAGAACCCCGGCGCGCCGCCGGTCAGCACCACGCCTTCGACCGCCGGATCGGCCAGAACTGCCTCCAGCGATGCCGCCAGAGCACCGACCAAGGCCGGGCTCATCCGGTTGCCGTCCGGCCCGTTCAGGCGCAGCACCGCCACCCCCTCGCGATCGCGGCGCTGCACGAGGCCCGGGGCGGCGAGCGGGGCATTCTGGCGGTTCACGGCTTCTCCTGACGGCTTTTTCGCCATTAGACGAAACGTCAGCGTCTACCGCAACACTTCAGGGGGTCTTTTCCCGCCCGTGCCGCCCGGATTCAGGGCGCGCAATCGCGGCAGAAGGGTGTCGCGGGCAGGACATCCAGCCGCTCGTCGGCAATCCGGGCGCCGCAGGTGACGCAGAAACCGTACTCGCCCTCGCTCAGCCGTTTCAGCGCGGCGAGGATGGCGCGCAGTTCCTGCTTGCCCTCGTCGCCCAGCGAGGTCAGCACTTCGTCATTCTCGCGCTCGGTGGCCAGTTCCTCCCAATCGCGGGACTGGTGCGACATCAGCTCGTCCTCGATCCCGTGCAGGCGCGAATCAAGTTCGGCCAGCCGGGCGACCAGACGCCCCTTGTGATGCGACACTTCCTTGGCAGTGAACTCGGACATCGGGCTTCTCCTCTGAGCTTGTGACGGTAGACTGGCATGAAGCGCAGAATCCTGCATGATCCATGTCAAATATTCACATTCAAATCTTGTAATGTGAATCCCGACCTGTATATTACATGCAGCAAACGGAATGTGGAGATCCCCATGCAACCCGAAGTCTATGGCTTCTTCGACGAAGCGACCTTCACCATCACCTATGTTGTGCGCGACCCGTCCAGCAGCAAGTGCGCCATCGTCGATTCGGTGCTGGATTTCGACTATGCCTCGGGGCGGACCGATACCCGCTCGGCCGACGCGGTGATAAACTTCGTGAAAGAGAGGGGGTTCGAGGTCGAATGGCTGCTGGAAAGCCATGTCCACGCCGACCACCTGTCCGCCGCGCCCTATATCCAGGAGAAGCTGGGTGGCAAGATCGGCATCGGCGAGAACATCACCGTGGTGCAGAACACCTTCGGCAAGGTGTTCAACGAGGGCACCGAATTCCAGCGCGACGGCTCGCAATTCGACCGGCTGTTCAAGGAGGGCGACAGCTTCCATATCGGCCAGCTGCGGGGCGACGTGCTGCACACGCCCGGCCACACGCCCGCCTGCCTGACCTATGTGGTGGGCGATGCGGCCTTCGTCGGCGACACGCTCTTCATGCCCGATTTCGGCACCGCGCGCTGCGACTTCCCGGGCGGCTCGGCCGAGACGCTCTACCAGTCGATCCAGAAGATCCTGGCGCTGCCCGACGCGACCCGCATCTTCGTCGGCCATGATTACAAGGCCCCGGGTCGCGACGAATACGCCTGGGAAACCACGGTGGCCGAGCAGAAGGCCTTCAACATCCATGTGGGCGCCGGCAAGCCGGCCGATGAATTCGTCTCGATGCGCACGCAGCGGGATTCGACGCTGGCCATGCCGCGGCTGATCATCCCCTCGCTGCAGGTCAACATGCGCGCGGGCCAGATGCCGCCGGCCGAGGATAACGGGATCAGCTACCTGAAGGTGCCGGTCAACGGGATCTGACACGAAGGCAGGGCAGGGGGCGGCAGCGCCCCCGGCCCGACCCGAGCGGCTTGCCCGCAGCAAACCACCACGCCAAACCACCAGATGCCCCCGCAAAACGGGCACGGAAACGGGAAATCATCATGCAAATCGACTGGATTTGGGGCCTCGCCGGAGGTCTCATGATCGGCGCTGCCGCGGCCTTCTACCTTCTGGTGAACGGCCGCATCATGGGCGCCTCGGGCATCGTCGGCGGCCTTGTGGACCGCACCGGCTGGAGCACCTGGGCCGAGCGGCTTTCCTTCGTCGCGGGGCTGGCGCTGATGCCCGCCCTGCTGAAGCCGCTCTTCACCGCGCCGGTGGACACCCATATCACCGACAACATGCCCGCCGTGGTGCTAGCGGGGCTGCTGGTCGGGGTGGGCACGCGGCTGGCCAATGGCTGCACCTCGGGGCACGGCGTCTGCGGCATCTCGCGCTTCTCGCTGCGCGGTATCGCCGCCACCATCTTCTACCTTGTCGCCGGCGGCCTGGCCGTCATCGTCTTCCGCCATCTCTTCGGGTCCATCTGACATGCTGCGCAACATCACCTCTCTGATCGCCGGCAGCCTGTTCGGCGCGGGCCTCCTGATCTCGGGCATGACCGACACCACCAAGGTGCAGGGCTGGCTCGACATCTTCGGCGACTGGGATCCGACGCTCGCCTTCGTGCTGGGCGGCGCCATCCTGCCGATGATGCTGGCCTGGGCCGTGGCGGCGCGGCGGGCCCGCTCGCTTCTGGGCAGCGACCTGCCCGGCAAACCCAAGGCCGAGATCGACCGCAACCTGATGATCGGCTCCTTGATGTTCGGTGCGGGCTGGGGGCTTGTCGGCCTCTGCCCCGGCCCGGCCATGGCCTCGATCAGCTGGGGCGGCGTCGGCGGCGCGGTCTTCCTCGTGTCGATGTTTGCCGGTATGTATGTGGCCCCGGCCTTCCGCCTGCGCTTCAACGCCATGGCTCAGGCCCTCGGCTGACCCAGACCCAGACAGGACGCGCCCGCCATGGATATCCGCCCGCTCACCGACAGCTACAGCGTCACCCCGCAGATCACCCCCGAGGACCTTTCCGCGATCAAGTCGGCAGGCTACCGGACGGTGATCTGCAACCGCCCCGACCCCGAGATCCCCGAGGATCTGCACGCCGAAGCGATGCGCGCGGCGGTCGAGGCGGCGGGCCTGCGCTTCGTGGTGAACCCGGTCTTCCCCGGCCAGCTGACGATGGAGAATGTCGAGATCCAGCGCGACACGATCGACGATGCCGAGGGGCCGGTTCTGGCCTATTGCGCCTCAGGCAACCGCTCGTCCATCGTCTGGGCGCTGGCCAATGCGGGCCGGGTGCCCACGGATGACCTGATCGCGGCGGCGGGCAAATACGGCTACCAGCTGGCGCAGTTCCGCGGGATGATCGACCAGCTCGCTGGCCAATGAGGAAAGCGGGCGCCAGCCCGCGGAGACCGCAGAGTGCGGGGGGCCAGCCCCCCGCGCCCCCCCGCTCAAGGGGGTTTTCCACCCCCTTGAGAAACCCCCGAGGATATTTGGAGAACAAAGAAGGCGGCTTAGCGCCCTCTTAACCTTGATCTTCGTTCTTCAAATATCCTCGGGGGGGGAATTGGCCCTTGGGCCAAGAGGGGGGCAGACGGCCCCCCTCCTTCTTTTTCCCGCTCAGCGCGCCGCCATGTAGCGGCCGACGAAGGCGTTGGCATAGGGGATCGCGCCCGCCTCGAAGGCCTCGTAGCTTTCGAGAACCCGCGCCGCATCGGCCGAGGCCGCGCGTTGCTCTTCCTTGACCTCGGCCCAGGCGGTTTTCATCGCCGCCACCACGTCCTCGGGGAAGGCGAGGAATTCGACGCCCGCCTCGGTCAGCTGCTGCATGGCGCCGACGTTGTAATAGTCGAACTGGCCCAGCGTCTCCATCGAGGCCTGCAGGGCCGCCGCCTCGACAATGGCTTTCAGATCGTCGGCGAGCCCGGCCCAGACCTCGGTATTGACCACCACCTGCAGCGCGGCGCCCGGTTCGGCGAAGGCGGGGGTGTAGCACAGGTTGGTGATGCGCTGCAGGCCGAAGGCCTGATCCAGCAGGGGACCCACCCATTCGGCCGCGTCGATGGCGCCCGATTGCAGCGACTGGAAGATCTCGGTCGCCGGCATCAGGATGGCGTTGACGCCGAGCTTGCGCATCATCTCGCCGCCCAGACCGGCGATGCGCATGTTGAGGCCCTGAAGGTCGGCCAGCGACTCGATGCGGTTCTTGAACCAGCCGCCCGCCTGGGTGCCGGAGTTCCCCGAATAGAAGGGCTTGAGGTTGCGCTCGGCATAGATCTCGTCCCAGATCTGCTGACCGCCGCCCCATTTCAGCCAGGCGTAATGCTCGTTCGCGGTCAGGCCGAAGGGGACGCCGGTGAACCAATGCGCCGCCGCCGTCTTCGAGGCCGCGTAATAGGGCGTGCCGTGGCCGATGGGCGCATTGCCCGCTTGCACCGCATCCTCGACCGCGAAGGGCGGCACCAGCTCGCCCGCGCCGAAGACCTCGATCACGATCCGCCCGCCCGAAAGGCTCTGCACCAGCTCGGCAAAGCGGGTGGCATTGGTGCCGACGCCCGGCGCCGGTTTCGGGAAGGACGAGGGCATGGCCCATTCGATCCGCTCCTGCGCCAGCGCAGGGGTGGCGAGGCCGCCCGCGGCGGCGAGACCCGCGCCGCCCTTCAGGAAGGTTCTGCGTTCCATGGTAATCCTCCTCAGTTGAACATCTGGTGGGGCAGCCAGGTGGCCAGCCCCGGGAACAGGTAGACCATGGCCAGCGCCAGGATCTGAATGAGAACAAAGGGCACCACGCCGCGATAGATGTCCAGCGTCGTGATCTGCGGCGGTGCCACGGATCGGAAATAGAAGAGCGCGAAGCCGAAGGGCGGGGTCAGGAACGAGGTCTGCAGGTTCATCGCCATCAAGACGGCGAACCAGACGGGCGAGATGTCGCCCGCCAGCACCGCCGGGCCCAGCAGCGGCACGACGATGTAGATGATCTCGATCGCTTCCAGAATGAAGCCGAGCAGGAAGACGATGACCATGACGGCGAGCAGCGCGCCCATCTCGCCGCCCGGGAATTCGCGGGTCAGATGCTCGACCGCGCGTTCGCCGCCGAAGCCGCGGAACACCAGCGACAGCATGGAGGCGGCGATGACGATGCCGAAGACCATGCCCGAGATCTTGATCGTCTCGACCATCGCGCCGCCCAGCATCCGGCCCCGGATCAGCCGCCAGATCGCCACCAGCACCCCCGCCGCCAGCAGCAGCGCCGCGGCGACAGACGCCGCCTCGCCCAGCCCGCTGCGGCCAACGCCCGCCACTTTCAGCGCCACCAGCGCGAAGGCGGCAAGCCCGGCGATGCCGATCACCGCCCGCTCCCAACGCTGCGTGGTGGTCGAGAAGGCCGCCATCAGCCCGGCGCCGACCGCGCCGAGCCCGGCGGCCTCGGTCGCCGTGGCGATGCCGCCGAGGATCGAGCCCAGCACGGCGAGGATCAGCAGAAGCGGCGGCAGGAAGGTGAAGACGACCTCGGAGGCCGCGACCGGCTCGTTCGTGCCGACCCTTTTGGCGCGGCCCGGGCGCAGCGTGATCAGCAGCCACAGAGCATAGAGCCCGACGAGCAGAAGCCCCGGCACCAGCGCCCCGGCAAAGAGGTCGGCCACGGACACCGGATCGGGCGCGAAATTGCCGCGCCGCTGCTGCGCCTCCAGATAGGTGTTGCCGATCTGGTCGCCCAGCAGCACCAGCAGGATCGAGGGCGGGATGATCTGCCCCAGCGTGCCGGAGGCGCAGATCAGCCCCGCCGCCTGCCGCTTCGGCACGCCCGAATCCAGCATCGGCGTCAGGGCGATCATCACCAGCATGACGATGGTGGCGCCGATGATGCCGGTCGAGGCGGCGATGATGGTGCTGAAGGCCAGCACCGACAGCGCCATGCCGAGGGGCGAGCCGCCCAGCAGGCGGGCCAGCACGCGCAGCATCCGCTCGGCCAGGTTGGCGCGTTCCAGAAAGACGCCCATCAGCACGAAGAGCGGCACCGCCATCAGCAGCGTATTGGCCATGATCCCCTGCACGCGGGAGGGGAAATTGGCCAGGAAATCGAGGTTGAAGAGACCGAATTGCGCCGCGCCCACCGCCAGCACGAAGGGCACACCGGCGATGGCCAGCATGGCCGGGATGCCCGACAGGATCCCGGCGAAGAGCCCGGCGAACAGCACGAGCAGCATGATTTCCTGCCCGCTCATGCGCCGCGCTTCTCGAAGAGGGCGGCGAGGCCCTGGATGATCATCAGCGCCGCCGCGACCGGCAGCGCCGTCTTGACCAGATAGAGCCCGCCGAGGCCCCCGGGCGTGGTCGAGCCCTCGCCGATCGACCAGGAGAAGGCGATGTCGCCCCAGCCCGCCCAGAGGATCAGGCCGAAGACCGGGGTCAGGAACAGCGCCCAGGCCAGCGCATCGGCGCGGCGCAGATAGGCGGGCGGCAGGCGCTCGGACAGGACCTCGACCCGGACATGGCCGGCGCGGGCGTGGCAGAGCGGCACGGCCAGGATCAGGAACACCGCGAAAGCGTAGGAGGCAAGGTCCTGCATCTTGATCGAGCCGGTGCCGAAGCCGTAGCGCAGGACGACATTGACCAGCACCATCAGCACCAGTGTCGCCCCGGCGAGCGAGGCAAGCGCCAGGGTCAGCCGGTCGAGCAGCCGGGCAAGTCTCAGGAATTGCTGGATCAAGAGGGGCCCCCGCCGAAATCAGGGTGCCACGAAACGCTGCCCCGGGGCCGGTGTCAAGGACCGGAGTCCCGGCCGGGGTTCGGCCGGCTGAGGATGAAGAAGGTGACGGCGCCCAGGGTCGCGGCCTGGATCCAGAGGACGCGGGCCGGAAGCTGCAGCGCCAGGCTGAGGCCGAAGGTCAGGGCGATGGCGATCATCGCCAGCGCCTTGGCGCGGGGGGAAATGGCGCCCTCGGCCCGCCAGTCGCGGATCGGCGGCCCGAGGCGGGGATGCTCGAGCAGCCAGGTTTCGAGCCGCGGCGAGGAGCGGGCGAAGCAGAAGGCCGCCAGCAGCAGGAAGGGGGTGGTCGGCAGCAGGGGCAGCACGATCCCCACCAGCCCCAGAAGCAGCGCGACCCCGCCCGCCGCCATCCACAGGAACCTCACCATCTCGCCTCCGCTGCCGTCGGGGGCAACATAGCCCGCGGGTCGGGAACGGAAAGGGGTCATGCGCCTGTGCCGCAGGAGGCGGGGGACAGTCCCCGGAAAGTGAAAACGGGGGGGGGGGGGGGGGGGGGGGGGGGGGGGGGGGGGGGGGGGGGGGGGG
>NZ_JAUCCQ010000155.1:0-8644 GCF_034676075.1 Pararhodobacter sp.
CTGTCCCGCCGCGCGCTGCTCGCCGGTCTCGCCACGCTCCCCGTCGCCGGCTGCGTCATGGTCGCGCCGCCGCCGCCCGAGCTTCCCGTTCTCGACTACGCCACCCGCGCCGATGGCCGCTTCACCGTCCCCGCCGTACCGATCGAGGAAGTCCCCGAGGGCCTGCGCCGTCAGGTCGTGCCCTGGGAGGGGGATCAGGTACCCGGCCAGATCGTCATCCTGCCCGACCAGCGCGCCCTGCATCTGGTGCTGGAGAACGGCTACGCCCTGCGCTACGGCGTCTCGGTCGGCCGCGAGGGGATGTTGTGGCGCGGCGAGGCCGAGATCTACCGCAAAGCCCGCTGGCCGACCTGGACGCCGACGCCCTCGATGATCGAACGCGACCCCGCGCTCGAACAATGGGCCGAGGGCCAGCCGGGCGGTCCCCGCAACCCGCTGGGCGCCCGCGCGCTGTACCTGCGCACGATGGCGACCGGCCATGACGAGGGCATCCGCATCCATGGCACGCCCAGCTGGCGCTCCATCGGCCGCGCCGCCTCGTCGGGCTGTTTCCGCATGATCAACCACGATGTCATCGACCTGTCCGAACGGGTCGGCCCCGGCACGCGGGTATCGGTGCTCTAGGGCCTGAGGCCCCGGGCGATAAGCCGCGCCAGCCGCGCCATCGCGATCCTGAGCGCGGCATAGCTGGGCACCTGATGCTTGAGGCCGTGCAGCGCCGCAACGATGGCCTCGGCCATCGCGGCCGCCTCGCCGTCGAAGGCCGCCAGCGTCACGCGCCCCGCCTCGGCCTCGGCCCGCAGCCAATCGGCGATCATGCCCGCCAGCCGTGCCTCGGCCGCCTCGACCAGATCCGCGGCGGTGACGAAATTGGCGTCGATCAGCTCCTCGCCATGCGGCGATTCGATGAGCGGCATCATCTCGGGGCCGAGCTTGGCCTCGAAAGCCCCGCGCAGCGCCGTTTCCGGGTCGAGGCCCGGCACCAGCGCCGCCTGCATCCGCGCCTCGGTCAGTTCGAAATAGCCCTGCACCAGCGAGCGGAAGATATCCTGCTTGTTGCGGTAATGCAGATAGAGCGCCGCGCGCGAGACCCCGGCCGCACGGGCGATATCCTCCATCGCCGTGCGCTTGAAGCCATAGCGCGCAAAGACCTCGACCGCCGCAGCCAGGATCGCGGCGCGGCGGGGATCGTCTTCATCAATCGGCAAGGTCTGGCTGGCCATGCTGAAGCGATGACACTTTCCGTTCAGTTTGTCAATTTACACACTGACATTTTTGCGCAATAGTGTCAAAACGTAAGCGGACGGCCGATTCGGGAGGTTCCCATGCCAACGACCCTGACCATCAACGGCACCGCCCAGGTGATCGACGCACCCGACGACACCCCGCTGCTGTGGGTGTTGCGCGACGAACTGGGCATGACCGGCACCAAATTCGGCTGCGGCGTGGGGGCCTGCGGCGCCTGCACCGTGCATATCGACGGCGAAGCGATGCGCAGCTGCCAGGTGGCGCTGGGCGATGTCTGGGGCGAGGTCACCACCATCGAGGGGCTGGGCAATCCGGCGGCGATGCATGCCGTGCAGGCCGCCTGGCTGCGCCATCAGGTAGCCCAATGCGGCTATTGCCAGTCTGGCCAGATCATGCAGGCCGCGGACCTTCTGTCCCGCACCCCCGATCCGACCGACGCCGAGATTGACGAGGCGATGGCGGGCAACCTCTGCCGCTGCGGCACCTACAACCGGATCCGCGCCGCCATCCACGACGCCGCCACCCAGATGCGGGAGGACGCGATATGAGCCGCCTCGGCACCATCACCCGCCGCGGTTTCCTGGTCGGCGCCGCCGCCATCACCGGGGGCGTGGCCTTCGGCGTCTGGAAGGTCCGCCAGCCGATCCCCAACCCGCTGGACCCGTCCCAGGGCGCGGCGATGAACGCCTTTCTGGTGATCGACCAGGACGGCATCACCGTCGTCTCGGGCCGCGCCGACATGGGCCAGGGAGCGCAATCCGCGCTGGCCATGCTGGTGGCCGAGGAACTGGACGTCGACTGGCAGGCGGTCCGCGTGGCCCATGGCCCGGCTTCCGCTGCCTATTACAACGCGGCGATGGGCGAATCGCTGTTCCCGGTGCCCGATTACGCCATGTCCGACTGGATGCGCAGCATCGGCGGCGCGGTGGGCGAGGTCGGCAAGCTCCTCGGCACGCAGATCACCGGCGGCTCCACCTCGATCCGCGACGGCTACGAGAAGATGCGCCACGCCGGGGCCTCGGCCCGCGAGGCGCTGAAACTGGCCGCGAGCGCCCGGCTCAACGTTCCGGTGGCCCGGCTCAGGACCGAAGCGGGCGCCGTGGTCGCCCCGGACGGCACGCGGCTTGCCTATGCCGATCTGGCCGAGGCCGCCGCGCGGATCGAGCCGCCGCAGGTGGATCCCCGGCCGCGCGCCGAATGGCGGCTGATCGGCACCGAGGTGCCGCGCGTCGACATGCCGGCCAAGGTCACCGGCACCCAGGCCTATGGCATCGACACCCGCCTGCCGGGGATGAAATTCGCCACCGTGCGGATGACTCCGCGTCTGGGCGGTACGATGCGCAGCGTCGACACCGCACCGGCGCTGGCCGTGCCGGGGGTGGAGCGGGTCATCGACCTCGGCACCGGCGTGGCGGTGATCGCCCGCAACACCTGGGCGGCGTTCCAGGGCGCCGAGGCGCTGGCGCCTGACTGGTCCGAGGCCCCCTACCCCGCCGATCAGGCGGCGATCATGGCGACGATCGAGGCCGCCTTCGACGACAGCCCCAATTCCACGATGCGCGACGACGGCGACGAGGATCAGCCGGGCACCGAGATCAGCGCCGAATACCGCCTGCCCTATCTGGCCCATGCGCCGATGGAACCGCAGAACGCCACCGCGCTCTGGGACGGGGACAGGCTGACCCTCTGGTCGCCGAACCAGTCGCCTCTGTTGCAAGAGCGCCGCGTGGCCGAGGCGCTGGGGATCGCGCGCGAGGCCGTCACCGTCAACACCACCGCCATGGGCGGCGGTTTCGGGCGGCGCGGGGAATACGATTTCTCGGTCCTGGCGGCGCGGGTGGCGCGAGAGATACCCGGCACGCCCGTGCAACTCACCTGGTCGCGGGAAGAGGACATGACGCATGACTTCTATCGCCCGGCGGTGATCGCCCGGATGCGCGGCAAGGTCGACGGCGGGCGGGCGACGTTGCTGGACGGCCAGATCGCCGGGCAAGGCGTCATGGGCCAGCTGCTGCCGCGCTATTTCGGCTTCTCGGCGATGGGGCCGGACCGGGCGCTGGTCGAGGGGCTGTTCGATCAGCCCTCTGCCATCCCGCGCTACCGCATCCGCGGCTACACCACCGACATGCCGCTGCCGATCGGCCCCTGGCGCTCGGTCGGCTCCAGCCACAACGGCTTCGTCATGGAGAGTTTCATCGACGAGCTGGCCCATGAGGCAGGCCGCGACCCGCTGGACTTCCGGCTGGAGCTGGCGCGGCCCGAAAGCCCGGTGGCGGCGGGCGTGCTGGAGGCGGTGCGCGCGATGTCGGACTGGGACCGCCCCCGGGCCCCCGGCACGGCGATGGGCGTGGCGATGGTCTGGTCCTTCGGCACGCCGGTGGCGCAGGTGATCGAGGTGGTGCAGGAGGACGCGGGCATCCGCATCGCCCGGGCCTGGATCGCCTGCGACGCGGGCATCGCCATCGACCCGCAGAACCTGCGGGCGCAGATGGAGGGCGGGCTGATCTACGGGCTCTCGGCGGCGGTGCACGGACAGATCACCTTCGCCGACGGGATGGTGGAACAGCGCAACTTCCCCGACACCGACGGGCTGCGCATGCCCGGCGCGCCGCGGATCGAGACGCGGATCCTGCAGGACAATCCGCATATCGGCGGCGTCGGCGAACCCGGCACCCCGCCCGCCGCCCCGGCCCTGGCCAATGCGCTCTTCGCCCTGACCGGTACGCGGGCGCGGGAACTGCCGCTGGACCGGACCTTCCGCTTCATCCTCTGAGCGCGGCGCCCGCCGCGACCCCGGGAGGGTTTTGCACCCTCCCGGACCCTCCCGCAGGATATTTGAGGCGCAAAGATCAAGGTTAAGAAGAACTTAAGCCCTTCTTTGCGCCTCAAATATCCCGGGGGGTCCGGGGGGCTGGCCCCCCGGGTGCCCGCGACGGGCGCCGAGCCTAGTCAGCACGCGCCGCCACCGCCGCGCCGTCGCTGAGCGTCGAGGCGGGGTAGAGGATCACCACCGCCCCCGCCTCCAGCCCCGACAGCACCTCGGCCATGCCCTCGGCCTGCTGGCCGATCTCGACCGGGGTTTCCACGGCGCGGCCGTCCAGCGCTCGGAACACCGCCCAGCCGCCCCCCACCCGGAAGAGCGCGGCCTGCGGCACCAGCAGCAGGTCGCTTCCCTCCCAGACCACCACCCGCACGAAGACCCGGTAGCGGTCGCCCAGCCCCGGGCGCGCCTCGGGCGGGGTGGTGAAATCGAGCCTGAGCCGCACGCGCTGCTCCTCGATCCCCAGGGCCGAAACGCGGGTGAAGGCAGCGGGCTCGATCCGGCGGACCACGGCGTCGAGCTGCCCCGCGCCGCCCCAGCGCTCGACAAGCGCCGGGGCGCCCTCGGCCACCCGCACGGCATCCGTGGACAGAAGGTCGGTCTCCAGATCCAGATCGCCCAGATCCCCCAGCGCCAGCAGCGGCGCCCCGGCGGCGACCAGCCGCGACGAGGGGTCCTCGACCGAGAGCACCGTGCCCGAGATCGGCGCGAAGAGCGGCACCGCCGAGGTCACGCCCTCGTCGCCCCCCGGTTCCATCAGCTGCGCCCGGGCCCGGCCC
Source organism: Pararhodobacter sp. (assembly GCF_034676075.1). Lineage (GTDB taxonomy): Bacteria > Pseudomonadota > Alphaproteobacteria > Rhodobacterales > Rhodobacteraceae > Pararhodobacter. The sequence continues at coordinate 4,849 of NZ_JAUCCQ010000155.1, forward strand.
AGCACCGCCTGTTGCAGGTCGCGTTCCTGCCGGGCCGCGGCCAGCGCCTGCGAGGCCTCGGTGAAGGCGGTCTCGGTATCCTCGAGCGCGTGTTGCGAGATCGTGCCCGAGGCGCGCAGGGCCCGCGCCCGCTGCAACTCGCCCTGCGCCCGGCTGACCGCGCTGAGCGCGCCGCGCAGATTGGTCTCGGCCAGTGCCAGCGCCGCCTCGGCCTCGCGCACCGCCGCCTCTGCCTGGGCGCGGCTGCGGGCGTCCATCAGCGCGGGCGCGGCCGGGCGGATCACCGCCAGCACCGTCTCGCCCCGCACCACCGCATCGCCCACCGCCACCGGCGAGCGCTCGACGATCCCGGCGATGGGTGCGGTGACCGAATAGGGCTCGCGCACCCGGGTGATCCCCTCGGCCGAGACGGTGACGCGCAGATCGCCCCGCGTCACCGTCGCGAAATCCACCGCCGCGGGCGCGGGCCAGAGCGCCCAGCCCAGCCCGCCCGCCAGCACCAGGGCGCCGCCCGCGACCGCGATCCGCCGTGTCCAGCTCATCCGCCTCTCCTCATTCCCGCGCCTTCAGCGCCATTGCCAGATCCACCCGGTCGAGCCGCCGCCGCACCAGAAGCACCGCCCCCAGCGAGGCCGCGAAGACCGCCAGCGCCGCCATCGCATAGGTGCGCCGGGTGATCACGAAGGGGATCGAGATCAGATCGCTCGACATCGCCCCGACCAGCCCCGCCGCCAGCCCATAGCCCAGCGCCCAGCCCAGTGGAATCGCCAGCAGCGTCAGCAGCATGATCTCGCCCACCAGCACGAAGCCCACCTCCCAGCGGGTGAAACCCAGCACCCTGAGCGAGGCCAGTTCGTGGCTGCGTTCGGACACCTGGATGCGGGCGGCGTTATAGACCACGCCCACCGCCGTCATCAGCCCGATGATCGTCTGCATGGTCAGCATGGTCACCATGCTGGTCTGCAAGGTGGCGTCGAACTGGCGGCGCACCTCGTGCCAGTCGGTCAGACCCGCGACCGCGGGCACCGACTTGATCGCCGTGTTGAGGGCGGGCAGTGCCTCGGGGTCGGCCAGCAGATGGATGCGGTTGACCTGCGGTGCCACGCCCATCGCCGCAAAGAGGGGGGCGGCGGCGATATGCGCCTCCTGCCCCATGCCCTGGGCGATGATCCGGGCGACCGGCAGCTCCAGCACCGCGCGCGGCGCCGCCAGCATCTCCAGCCGCAGGCTGTCGCCCACCGCCACGTCCAGCGCCGCCGCCAGCCGCTCGGGCAGGACCAGCCCCTCGGCGGGCAGCGGCACTTCCTGCCCGTTGTCGTCCAGAAGCCGCGCCAGCGCCTCGCCCTCGACATGGGCCGAGACCGCGGTCAGCCGTTCGCGATGGCCATGCACCAGCCGGACCGGCATCGAAAAGGCGCCCTCGGCCTGCCGCACCCCGGGCAGGCTGAGCGCGTCCAGCACGGCGCGTTCGGGCTGGGCCCGCGACAGGACCAGCGTCACCTGCTGGCGGTTCGACTGGGTGAAGAGCGTGTCGGCCATGATCTGCACGGAATCGATCATGAAGTAACTGGCAACCAGCAGCGCGACCGAGGTCATGACGCCGAAGAGCGTGATCGCTGCCCGGCCCGGCCAGCGCAGGATCGAGCGCAGGATCATCATGCTGGTCTGCCGCACCTGCAGCGCGCTGACCGCCCGGTCGAGCCATCCGCGCGAGAAGGCGGGCGGCGCCGGGGGCGACATCGCCTCGGCCGGGGGCAGCCGGACCGAGGCCCGGACCGCCTGCAGGCCGCCCAGCGCCGCCGTGGCGAGCCCCAGCCCGCCCGCCAGCAGCATCGTGCCGGTGGCCGGGTCGCGCAGATAGACCGGAAAGCGGAAATACTGCTGGTACTGGGCGATCAGTCCGGTGCCGATCCATTGCCCGGCCAGCACCCCCAGCCCGGCGCCGGTGACACCGATCAGCAGCGCCAGTTTCAGGTAATGCCAGGCGATCTCGGCCGAGCCATAGCCGATGGCCTTCAGAAGGCCGATCTGCGTGCGCTCCATCTTGATCAGCCGCCCCAGCACCATGTTGACCAGAAAGGCGGCGACCAGCAGGAAGATCGGCGGGATGGAGGAGGCCATGACCGTGAGCTGGCTCATCTCGCCGTCGAGAAAGGCGTGGCTCATCTGCCGGTCACGGCCATAGGCGCCGGTCCCGCCGTAAGGGTCGATCAGCCGGTCCAGCGCCTCGACCACCGCGCGCTCATCGGCGCCCCGGGTCAGGCGCAGGGCAATCTCGTTGACCGCGCCGCCCATGTCCATCGCCGCCTCGGCCGCCGCCTGCCCCATCCAGACCACGCCATAGCGCCGGTCGTCGGGCATCATGGCGCCCGGCGCGATCGTGTAGACGAATTCGGGCGAGAGGACCCAGCCGGTGACGGTCAGCTCCCTCAACCGCCCGTTCAGCACGGCGCGGAAACTGGTGCCGGGCAGCAGGCCATTGGCCTCGCCGAAGGGTTCGTTGATCGCCACCTCGTCGGGTTGCAGCGGATCGGGCAGGCGTCCCCGGCGCAGCACCGGCAGGTTCAGCACCGCCCCGGTCGCCGGCAGCGAAACGATCCGCGCCGAGGCCGGGGCCTCCTGCCCCGCCAGATCCAGCACCGCCTGAAAGCCGATCCGCCCCTCGGCCTGCGCCACGCCGTCGAGCGCCTGCGCCTCAGCCACCAGCGAGGCCGGGGCCCGGGTCAGCGAGGCGAAGGCATCGGCGAAGCGGGCGCGCTCGTAATAGGCCGCCTGCGTGCCGCTGAGCGTGGCCCGGGTCATCGACATGCCGACCATCATCAGGATGCCGCAGGCCAGCACCGCGGCGATGGCCAGGGCCTGCGCCCAGACCCGCCGCAGATCGCGCAGCATCTTGCGGTCGAGCGCCCTCACCAGCTGACCTCGCGGGGCTCAAGTCGGGTCTCGTTGCGCTCGTCGGCCTTGATCTGGCCGTCGCCCATGCGGACCACGCGATGCGCGATCTTCCGGATCGCCGCGTTATGCGTGACCATGACGGTGGCGGTGCCGAGATCGGCATTGACCGCGGTCAGCGCCTCCAGCACCTGCACCCCGGTCGCGCTGTCGAGCGCCCCGGTCGGCTCGTCGCAAAGCAGCACGTCGGGGCGTTTGGCGATGGCCCGGGCGATGGCCACCCGCTGCTGCTCGCCGCCCGAGAGTTCGGCCGGGAAATGATCCATCCGCGCGCCGAGGCCCACGCGCTCCAGTGCCTCCTCGGGGCGCATCGGATGGCGGGCGATCTCGGTCACCAGCGCCACATTCTCGCGCGCGGTCAGGCTGGGGACCAGGTTGTAGAACTGGAAGACGAAGCCCACATGGTCGCGGCGAAAGGCGGTCAGCGCCCGGTCCGAGGCGCGCGTGAGCTCGGTCTGGCGGAAGAACACCCGCCCGCCGCTGGGCCGGTCGAGCCCGCCGAGGATATTGAGAAGCGTCGACTTGCCCGAGCCCGAGGCGCCCAGCAGCACCACCAGCTCGCCCTCGGCCAGCGCCAGATCGACGCCCCGCAGCGCCTGCACCTCGACCGCGCCGGTCCGATAGACCCGCGTCAGCCCCGAGACCCGGAACACCGCCCCTGTGGTTTGTGCCTCATCCATGCGCCTGTTCTAACCGCCTGCACCGCGCCCGCCTTGACCCAGCGCAAGAACCCTGGGCGAGCCACCGCCCCGAGGCAAGCCCCTCACCGGCGTCGAGGTCCCGCAGGAAGCGGGGGGCCAGCCCCCCGCGCCCCCCGCTCAAGGGGGTTTTCCACCCCCTTGAG
>NZ_JAUCCQ010000156.1:0-8583 GCF_034676075.1 Pararhodobacter sp.
CGCGCGATGCCTTCGAATTCCAGCGCCTGCACGGGATGGGCGAGCGGCTGCATGACCTCGTGCTGACCGAGGAGGGGACGCGCTGCCGGATTTACGCGCCCGTCGGCGCGCATCGGGACCTGCTGGCCTATCTGGTGCGTCGACTGCTGGAGAACGGCGCGAATTCCTCCTTCGTCAACCAGATCGTCGACGAAAAGGTGCCGCCGGAGCAGGTGGTGGCCGATCCGCTGGCAGCCCATCACCCAAGGGCGCTGACCAAGGGGCCGGACCTTTTTGCCCCCGAACGGCGCAATTCGCAGGGGTTCGACCTGACCGATGCCGAGGATCTCGCGGCGATCGAGGCCGCCCGGACGCCCTTTGCCACCACGATCTTCACCGCCGCGCCGCTGCTGGCGGTCCCGGCGCAAGGCGGTACGACGCTGCCCGTCGGCAACCCGGCCCGCCCGGGCGAGACCGTGGGCCATGTCGCGCAGGCCACCCGGGCCGATGTCGGGGCCGCGCTGGGGGCCGCTGAGGTCTGGGACGCCCCGTCGGCCGAGCGCGCCGCCGTCCTGACCCGCGCCGCCGACCTTTATGAACGCGACTTCGGCCGCTTCTTCGCCCTGCTGGCACGCGAGGCCGGCAAAGGCCTGCCCGATTGCGTGGGCGAGCTGCGCGAGGCCGTTGATTTCCTGCGCTACTACGCCGCCCGGATCGACGCGGGCATGGCGCCAAGGGGCCGGATCACCTGCATCTCGCCCTGGAATTTCCCGCTCGCCATCTTCACCGGCCAGATTGCCGGGGCCTTGGCCGCGGGCAACGCGGTGCTGGCGAAACCCGCCGAACAGACGCCGCTGATCGCTGCCGCCGCCGTGGCGCTCCTGCACGAGGCCGGGGTGCCCCGCACCGCCTTGCAACTCCTGCCCGGCGAGGGGGCTGAGGTCGGCGCCGCGCTCACCTCGGACCCGCGGGTCGATGGCGTGGTCTTCACCGGCTCGACCGAGACGGCGCAGGCGATCCGCCGGGCGATGGCCGCCAACCTCGCCCCCGGCGCGCCGCTGATCGCCGAAACCGGCGGGCTCAACGCCATGGTGGTCGATTCCACCGCCCTGCCCGAGCAGGCGGTGCGCGACGTGGTGGCGAGCGCCTTCCAGTCGGCCGGGCAACGCTGCTCGGCCCTGCGCTGCCTCTATGTGCAGGAGGATGTGGCGGAGGGCATGCTGGAGATGCTGGGCGGCGCCATGGAGGCGCTGCGGCTGGGCGATCCTTGGCAGCTGGCGACCGACGTGGGCCCGGTGATCGACCTGGAGGCCGCGCGCGAAATCCGCGCCTATGTGACCGAGGCCCGCCGCGCCGGGCGCGTCCTGCACGAACTGCGCGCCCCCGATCAGGGCCATTTCGTCGCCCCGGTGGTGATCGAGGTCCCGGGCATCGAGGCCCTGCCGCGCGAGATCTTCGGCCCGGTCCTGCATGTCGCCCGCTTCAAGGGCCGCGACCTGCCCAAGGTGCTGGACGCGGTGAACGCCCGCGGCTTCGGCCTGACCTTCGGGCTGCATACCCGGATCGACAACCGGGTGCAGGAGGTGGTCGAGGCGCTGCGCGTCGGCAACCTCTACGTCAACCGCAACCAGATCGGCGCCGTGGTCGGCTCGCAACCCTTCGGGGGAGAGGGGCTGTCCGGCACCGGCCCCAAGGCGGGTGGGCCCGAGTATGTCGCGCGCCTCGCCGCGCCCTTGCCTGCGCCGACAGCCAGCGCCGCAGGCGCCCCGGCCGACCTGACAGCCCTCACCAAGGCCCTGAAAACCCCGGTCCCGGCCGAGGCCATCGCCACCCATGACATGCCTGGCCCGACCGGCGAATCGAACCGGCTGAGCCTGCATCCCCGCGCGCCGGTCCTCTGCCTCGGCCCCGGTGCTGAGGCGGAGGCCGCGCAGGCCGAGGCGATCCGCGCGCTGGGGGGCGTAGCGGTCGCGGCGGGCGGCACGGTTGCGCCCGAGTGGCTGGAAACGGCAGACGGCTTCAGCGGCGTGATCTGGTGGGGCGAGGCGGCCGAGGCCCGGGCCTATGCTCTGGCGCTGTCGCGCCGGACGGGACCGATCCTGCCCCTGATCACCACCAGACCCGACAGCGCCCATGCCCTGACCGAACGGCACCTGTGCATCGACACCACGGCATCGGGCGGAAATGCGCAACTGCTTGTTGCCGTATCCGGGGATTGACCATTTGTTAAGCACGCTGCACCCCTAGAGGATGCTGCCGGTCCGTGACCACAACCCCTCGGGGCATGTCCCCGTCGTCTCCTGGGCGCTGATTGCCGTGAACATCACCCTGTTCATGGCCTTCTACCCCTTGGGCAGCGATTCCTCGGTGCGCGCCGTTTACCTGGAATGGGGGATGGTCCCGGCCAGACTCGGCGCCGGTGAGGGCCTGCTCACCCCCATCACCGCCATGTTCATCCATGGCGGCTGGGTGCATCTGGGGCTGAACATGCTGTTCCTCCGGGTCTTTGGCGACAATGTCGAGGCCGAGATGGGACCGCTCAGGTTCCTCGGCTTCTATCTCGCCTGCGGGCTGATCGCCTTCGCGCTGCAATTTCTGGCAGGCCCCGGCAGCCGGGTGCCGATCGCCGGAGCCTCGGGCGCGGTGGCGGGGGTCATGGGGGCCTATTTCCTGATGTTCCCGCGGGCGCGCGTCGATCTACTGGTCTATTACGTGGTCGGGCTGCGGACCTTTGCCGTGCCCGCCTGGGCGCTGCTCGGCGTCTGGCTGCTGGTGCAGGTGGCGGGGGGGCTGGCCACGCCCTCGGGCAGCAGCACCGCTTTCTGGGCCCATATCGGCGGCTTCATGGCGGGGGTCGGGCTCTCCGCCCCGACCTGGCGGCAGCTTGGCGGCGTGCGGTTCTGGCGCCGCTTCGGCGGCCTGCCGCCCCATCCCGAAGCTTCCGCGGCAATCCCCGTGGTGCGCCGCGCCGGGGCCGTGCTGCCGCCGCCGCAGCCCCGGGGCCTCTTCCGCCGCGACTGAGCCTGTTCGCCCGCGCAGAGCCAGTGTGCGGGGCTTTGCGAAACCGCCCCGGCAGTCCATCTTTGTGGCAAGCAAAGGAGGACATCATGAGCTGGAACCCGGCCTTCGACCCCGGCCCCCTGACCACCGATCCCGACGCGATCGAAACCCTGATCGTGCCCCGCACCCGCGACCTGGGCGGCTTCGAGGTGCGCCGCGCCCTGCCCGCCGCCCAGCGCCGCATGGTCGGGCCCTTCGTCTTCTTCGACCAGATGGGCCCGGCGGAATTCGTCACCGGCGCGGGGATCGACGTGCGGCCGCACCCGCATATCGGCCTCGGCACCGTGACCTATCTGCTCAACGGCCATTTCATCCACAAGGATTCACTCGGCACCGATCAGAAGATCGTCCCGGGCGAGGTCAACTGGATGATCGCTGGCCGCGGCATCACCCATTCCGAACGCACCGACCCGCTGGTCCGCCAAGGGCCGCATGACCTGTTCGGCGTGCAGACCTGGCTGGCGCTGCCCGAGGAGCGCGAGGACATGGCCCCGGCCTTCGAGCATTTCGGCAAGGGCGACCTGCCGATGCTGGAGGCCGAAGGCAAGCGCGTGCGGCTGATCCTCGGCACCGCCTGGGGCGAGAAGGCGCCGGTCTCGACCTTCGGCGGCGTGTTCTACGCCGATGCGGTGCTGGAAGCGGGCGCCCGGATCCCGCTGCCGATGGATCACGAGGACCGGGGCCTGCATGTGCTGGCGGGCTCGGTCACCGTGGCCGGGCAAGTGCTGGAGACGGGGCAGATGGCGGTCTTCCGCCCGGGCGACGCGATCACGCTGCAGGCGGGACCGGCGGGCGCACGGTTGATGCTGCTGGGCGGCGATACGCTGAACGGGCCGCGCTATATCTGGTGGAATTTCGTCTCCTCCTCGAAGGAGAAGATCGAAGAGGCGAAAGAGGCCTGGCGCCGGGGCGACTGGGGCAAGGGCCAGTTCGCGCTGCCGCCGGGGGATACGGAGGAGTTCATCCCGCTTCCGGATTGACGCGCCGAGTGTCGGTGCGTGCGAGCACGCACCCTACCGGCAAAGGGGAGAACCTCCTGTAGGGTGCGTGCTCGCACGCACCATCCCTCCCCCCCCCCCGCAGGATGGGCAATATTGCCCATCCTACCAGCGCAACACCCGCCCGCCGATCACCGCCCCCAGCGCCACGACGATCAGCATCGCCCCGCCATAGGCCGGCAGGAAATACATCAGCGGGTCATGCGGGCAATGCAGCGAATAAACCGCCGCCCCGATCCCCCCCGCCAACAGGCCCGCGACCGCCCCGGCCAGCACCGGGTGGCGCGGCGCCCCCGCCTGCATCGCCCAGAGCGCGCCCGCCAGCGGCAGAGCCGCCAGCACCGGCACCGAGATCAGGCAATTCTCGAAATCGCGGGTGTCCAGCAGCTCGGCGATCTCGGCCGGGCTGTTGGTCGCCAGCCCATAGGCCAGCGCGCCCAGCATCCCCAGCCCCATCACCCCGACGACCGAGGCCTCGGCCCCGACGCGCGCCTCGGGCCGCGCCATGCCGCGCGCCAGCCACAGCGCCGCCAGCGCCAGCGCCAGCGGCACCAGCGTCTTGTAGACCGGGGCCGAGGTCAGCACCTCGGCCAGATCCGGCCGGACATGCCAGAAGACCAGCAGCAGAACCACCGAGACCACGAAGGCCACCGGCAGCGTACGCGCCAGCCGCGCGCCCGGGGCGACCCGGGGCGTGGTATCGGCGGCCAGGGCCGCAATCAGCGCGTCGGTCTTCATTCGATCATCCTTTCCCGCAGCCGGGCCAGCGACTTGAAGGCCCGGTGCAACGCCACCCTGACGGCGCCTTCGCTCATGCCCAGCCGCGCCCCGGCCTCGGCCGCGCTTTCGCCGTCGATGCCGATGGCGCGCACGATCTCGGCCGCCCGGGGCTCCAGCCGCCCGATCACCCGCGCCATGTCACGGGCCTCGAACGGGTCCTCGCCGGGCGGCGCGGGCAGGATCTCGGCCACGTCCTCGACCGGGATCTCCACCCGGTGCCCGCGGGCGCGGAACGCATCCACCACCTTATGCCGCGTCACGGCATAGAGCCAGGGCCTGAGCGGCGCATCCTCGCGCCAGCTCTGCCGTTTCAGGTGGATGGTCAGCAACACCTCCTGCACCACATCCTCGCAAGCCTCGGGACCCAGCGTCCCGCCCCGCGCCCGGACGATCCCGCGCACGACCGGCGTGACCGCCCCCAGAAGCCGCGCATAGGCCCGCTGATCGCCGCGGTTGGCGGCGCGCATCAGCGCTTCCCAGCTTGGGTCGTCCAAAGGGGGCACGCGACCTCCGATACGGTGCAATGGGCCGAGTTGTTACACCGCCCGCCGCCAAGATCGACGAAAAACGCACCGATGTCACGGCTGCGTGAGCAGGCGTAACGCCGCCCGCCCCGGCCGCGTCCTGAAGGTCAGGCCCGCAACGGATGCGGGGCCTTCAACCGGGAGATCCCAACCATGAATACCAAAACCCCGATCCTCGCCGCCTCGATCGCCGCCGCGCTGGCGCTCGCCGCCGGGGCCGCCCAGGCCGACGACATGGCGCAAGAGCGCTGCTTCGGCGTCTCGATGGCCGGACAGAACGATTGCGCGGCGGGCCCGGGCACCAGCTGCGCCGGCACCTCGACCATCGACTATCAGGGCAACGCCTGGACGCTGGTCCCCGCCGGCACCTGCGCGACGATGGAACTGCCCGCCGATGGCATGGGCCATGCCCGGATGGGTGCCACCGCCGAACAGCTCGAGGCGGGCGGCTACGGCCCCGGCATCAACCGCGACCTGCCCGCGGGTTTCGACATGGCGGTCGCCGACACCTACATGCCGGTCATGATGTGATCCCCGGGCCGCCCCGCGCCCCGGGGCGGCCCCTTCCCTGACAGGAGCCCGCCATGCCCGCCGCCCTCCCCGACAGCCCCGGCCTCGGCTTCAAGCCCGAGCATTTCCGCGAGGCGCTCGGCGCCCCCGTCGCCTTCTACGAGGTGCATGCCGAGAATTACATGGGCGCGGGCGGCGCCCCTCATGCGATGCTGGAACGGCTGCGCGCGGCGCATGCCCTCTCGATCCACGGTGTCGGCCTGTCGATCGGCGGCGCGGGGCCCCTGGACGGCGAGCATCTCGCCCGGCTGAAGCGCCTGCTGGACCGCTATCAACCCGAGAGTTTCTCCGAACATCTCGCCTGGTCCTCGCACGGGGCGGCCTGGCTGAACGACCTGCTGCCGCTGCCCTATACGGATGAGACGCTGGCGACGATCTGCGCCCATATCGACCAGACGCAGGAGGCGCTGGGCCGCCGGATGCTGCTGGAAAACCCCGCGACCTATGTCACCTTCGCCGCCAGCACCTGGGCGGAACCGGATTTCCTGCGCGAAATTGCCCGGCGCACCGGCTGCGGGCTGCTGCTCGACGTGAACAACGTTTTCGTCTCGGCGGTGAACCACCGGACCGATCCCCGCGCCTATCTGACCGATTTCCCGCTGGATCTGGTGGGCGAGATCCACCTCGCCGGGCACGAGGCCGAGGCGCTGGAGGACGGCCCCCTGCTGATCGACAGCCATTCGCGCCCCGTGGCCGATCCGGTCTGGTCGCTGTATGCCGAGGTCATCGCCCGCACCGGCCCGCGCCCCACGCTGATCGAATGGGACAACGACGTGCCCGCCTTCGCGCAACTCCTGTCCGAAGCCCAGCGCGCCGCGACGCTGCTGGCCAAGGCCCCCCATGTCCGCGCCGCCTGATCGCTCCCCGCTCGCGCCTGCCGCCAAAGAATCGGCCCTTGCGGACAAGCGGGCGCAAGACCTACCGGTGCCCGGCGATCAACCCACCTCGCGCGCCCGGCAGAGGCGGAGCACCCCGGACGCGCCGCAAACGCCATCCCCTCCCCATCGCAAGTACCGCGGCGCCGCCACCAGCGCCTGCGAAGGCCTCTCCGCGCAACGGATCGGATCCGGCTCCTCAGCCCGGCGGATCCCTACCATCCCCCCTTCGGTCCATCATCTTCTCGTCAGCACGCCGGGCGAGGACCTGCCACCCGAATGCACCCTCGTCCGCCCTCGCAGCGAGAGCCCCTTTCCGTCCCACCCTCTGCCGGGAGAAATCCATAGCCCTTCCCCAATGCCCGTCCATGCGACGACCGCCAAGCTCTCCCGCGCAGGGATCCCCGCATGCTCACCCTCCCTGAATACCCCTTCCTGTCTTCAACCCCGACACAGCGGTTCACCCCCCGATACGCCCGCATCTGCGCATGACTTCCACCAACCCCGCCAAACCCGAGGCACGCCATGCTCACCCAAGCTGACCACGCGACGACCGAGGCGCGGATCGCCGCGGCGCTCTGGACACCCGCGACCCCCGAGGGCCTCGGCCCGGCGTCATCCCGCGACCACCGCTTCGCGATCTACCGCAATAACGTCCAGCACGGGCTGACCCGGGCGCTGGCCGCCCGTTTCCCGGTGGTCGAGCGGCTGGTCGGCGCCGAATTCTTCGCCGCCATGGCGCGGGTCTTCGCGGCCGGGCACCCGCCCGATTCGCCCGTCCTCCTCGACTGGGGCGCGGCCTTTCCGGGTTTCCTGACCCGCTTCCCGCCCGCGCAATCGCTGCCCTATCTGCCCGATGTCGCCCGGCTGGAATGGCTGCGAGGCCTCGCCTATCACGCGCCGGACGTGCCCGCCGCCGATCCCGCCGCGCTGGGCCGGGCCGATCCCGGACGCCTGATCCTGCGGCTCGCGCCCTCGGTGCAGGCCTTCGCGGCTGCAAGCCCGGCGGTCAGCCTGTGGCGCCAGAACCAGCCCGGCGCGACGCCCGCGCCCCTGCCCACAGGGCCCGAACACGCGCTGATCGCCCGAACGCCGGGCCTTTCCGTCACAGTCGAACCGCTCGGCCGCGACAGCCACGCGCTGCTCTGCGCGCTCCTCAACGGACAGCCGCTGGCCGAGGCCACCACCGACCCGACCCCGTTGCTGACCTTGCTGATCCGCCACCACCTCATCGCCGAGATCGGAGAAACCCCATGACCCTGCGCACCCGGATCCTGCCGCTGCACGCCCGCCTCGGCCGACTGATCCCCACCGACCTCGTGCAACTCGCCGCAAGGATCTTCGTCGGCGTGACCTTCTGGCTCTCGGCAAGGACCAAGGTCGAGGGGCTCTCGATCAAACCCTCGACCTTCTACCTGTTCGAACACGAATACGCGCTGCCCCTGATCCCCCCGGATTGGGCCGCGGTGCTGGCCACGCTGGGCGAACACGCCTTCTCGGTGCTGATCATCGCCGGCCTGTGCACGCGACTGTCGGCAGCGGGGCTTCTGGCGATGACGGCGGTGATCCAGATCTTCGTCTATCCCGAGGCCTGGGTCCTGCACGGCACCTGGGCCGCGAGCCTGCTGGCGGTGCTGGCCTATGGCCCGGGTCGGCTCTCGGTCGACCGGCTGCTCAGGCTCGACCGCTAGGGAGGGGTTTCGCCCTCGTTGCCCGCTGTCGCGGGCGCCTCGGGCGACCAGCGGCGCGGCGTGCCGCCGCGCCGAAGAAGGGGGGCTTTCTGCCCCCCTCTGCCCT
>NZ_JAUCCQ010000157.1:0-8548 GCF_034676075.1 Pararhodobacter sp.
GGTGAATGCCCGCAGGGCAGAGGGGGGCAGAAAGCCCCCCTTCTTCGGCGCGGCGGCACGCCGCGCCGTTGGTCGCCCGAGGCGCGCGGGCCGAAGGCGCGGGCACCGAGGGCGAAACTCCTCCTATTCCGCGGCGAACGGCCGGGCCTCGACCAGGCCGACGATGTCCATCATGATCCGGTTCAGCTCGAAATCCTTGGGCGTGTAGACCGCGGCCACGCCCATCGCCCGTAGCGCCATGGCGTCTTCCTCGGGGATGATGCCGCCGACCACCACCGGCACCTCCGCCAGCCCCGCCGCGCGCATCCGTTCCATCACCTCGGCCACCAGCGGCACATGGCTGCCCGAGAGGATCGACAGCCCCACCACATGCGCCGCTTCCGCCTCGGCGGCCGAGACGATCTCGGCGGGCGTCAGGCGGATGCCTTCGTAATGGATGTCCATCCCGCAATCGCGGGCGCGGGCGGCGATTTGTTCGGCGCCGTTGGAATGGCCGTCCAGCCCCGGCTTGCCGACCACGAATTTCAGCTTCCGGCCCAGAGTCGAGCTGACCGCATCGACCGCGGCGCGGATTTCCTCCAGCCCCTCGGTCCGGTTCGAGGGGTTGCGCGACACGCCGGTCGGCGCGCGGTATTCGCCGAAGGCCTTGCGCACCACCAGACCCCATTCGCCCGTGGTCGCCCCCGCCTTCGCCGCCTTGATCGAGGCGGGCATGACATTCGCGCCCGACAGCGCCGCCTCGCGCAGCTCGGCCAGCGCGGCCTTGACGGCGGCGTCATCGCGCGCGGCGCGCCAGGCGGTCAGGCGGGCGATCTGGTCGGCCTCGGCATCGGCATCCGCGACCATGATCGAGCCGTCGCCGGTGGTCAGCGGCGAGGGTTCGGTGGTGGTGAAGCGGTTGACGCCCACGACCACCGTTTCGCCCTGTTCGATCCGGCCGATGCGCTCGGCATTGGCCTCGACCAGGCGGCCCTTCATGTAGTCGATGGCCTGCACCGCGCCGCCCATGTCGTCAATGAGCGCGAGTTCCGCGCGGGCGCCCTCTTTCAGCGCCTCGACCTTGGCCGCGACCACCGGGTTGCCGTCAAAGAGGTCGCCGTATTCCAGGAGATCCGTCTCATAGGCCAGGATCTGCTGCATCCTCAGCGACCATTGCTGGTCCCATTTCCGGGGCAGGCCCAGCGCCTCGTTCCAGGCGGGCAGCTGCACGGCGCGGGCGCGGGCGTTCTTCGACAGGGTGACGGCCAGCGCTTCGATCAGGATGCGGTAGACGTTGTTTTCCGGCTGCTGCTCGGTCAGGCCCAGCGAGTTGACCTGCACGCCATAGCGGAAGCGGCGGTAGCGCGCATCCTCGACGCCGTAGCGTTCCAGGCAGATCTCGTCCCAGAGTTCCGAGAAGGCGCGCATCTTGCAGAGTTCAGTGACGAAGCGGATGCCGGCGTTCACGAAGAAGGAGATGCGCCCGACCATTTCCCCGAAATGCTGGGCCGGGACCTTGCCCTTCAGGTCATCCAGCACCGCAATCGCCGTGGCCAGCGCGAAGGCCAGCTCCTGTTCCGGCGTCGCGCCCGCTTCCTGCAGATGGTAGGAACAGACGTTCATCGGGTTCCACTTCGGCAGATGCTCGCGGGTATAGGCCGCGACATCGGTGATCATCCGAAGCGAGGGTTTCGGCGGGCAGATATAGGTCCCGCGCGACAGGTATTCCTTGATCAGGTCGTTCTGCACCGTGCCCTGCAGCTGGGTGACATCGGCGCCCTGTTCCTCGGCCACGGCGATATAGAGCGCGAGCAGCCAGGGGGCCGTCGCGTTGATCGTCATCGAGGTGTTCATCTGTTCCAGCGGGATGCCGTCGAAGAGGGCGCGCATGTCTCCGATATGGCAGATGGGCACGCCGACCTTGCCGACTTCGCCGCGGCTGAGTTCGTGGTCGCTGTCATAACCGGTCTGCGTCGGCAGGTCGAAGGCGACCGACAGGCCCGTCTGACCCTTGGACAGGTTGGTCCGGTACAGCTCGTTCGAGGCCTTGGCGGTGGAATGGCCGGCATAGGTGCGGAAGAGCCAGGGCTTGTCTTTCTTGACGGTGTCTTGAGTCATCGGAGCCTCCGCTATGGATGCAGTCGCAGCGCAACTTTCTTACCCGAAGGGAATAGATGGGCGAAAGATAATGTCAAGACGGGAATCGCTGCAACGCGGCGGCGGCGGCTGGCGCGAGGCGCCGGAACGCGAAACGCCGCCCCGGAGGGCGGCGTTGCAAGGCTTGGGTCGGGTGGCTCAGCGCTCTTCGACTTCGGAATAGTCGCGGCGCGGCGCGCCGGTATAGAGCTGGCGCGGGCGGCCGATCTTCAGTTCCGGGTCGCCGATCATCTCTTTCCACTGGGCGATCCAGCCGACTGCACGCGACAGCGCGAAGATCGGCGTGAACATCGAGGTGGGGAAGCCCATCGCCTCGAGGATGATGCCCGAATAGAAGTCGACGTTCGGATAGAGCTTCTTCTCGACGAAATAGGGATCCTCGAGCGCGATGCGCTCCAGCTCTTTCGCGACTTTCAGCGTCTCGTTGTCGTGGATGCCCAAGAGGCCCAGAACCTCGTCCGCCGATTCCTTCATGACCTTCGCCCGCGGGTCGAAGTTCTTGTAGACGCGGTGACCGAAGCCCATCAGGCGGAACGGGTCGTTCTTGTCCTTGGCGCGGGCGATGAACTCGGGGATCCGGTCCACGGTGCCGATCTCGCGCAGCATTTCCAGGCAGGCCTGGTTGGCGCCGCCATGGGCCGGGCCCCAGAGGCAGGCGATGCCGGCGGCGATGCAGGCGAAGGGATTGGCGCCCGAGGAACCCGCCAGACGCACGGTCGAGGTCGAGGCGTTCTGCTCGTGGTCCGCGTGCAGCATCATGATCCGGTCCATGGCCTTGGCCAGGATCGGGTCGACCACATAATCCTCGGCCGGGACGGCGAAGCACATGTGCAGGAAGTTGCCGGCGTAATCGAGCGAGTTCTTCGGATAGACGAAGGGCTGGCCGATCGAATATTTGTAGGCCATGGCGGCGATCGTCGGGATCTTGGCGACCATGCGGATCGCCGCGACCTCGCGCTGCCAGGGATCGTTGACGTCGGTCGAATCGTGGTAGAAGGCCGACATCGCGCCGACCACGCCGACCATGGTGGCCATCGGGTGCGCGTCGCGGCGGAAGCCGCGGAAGAAATAGTGCATCTGCTCATGCACCATGGTGTGACGGGTCACACGGGTCTCGAAATCGACCATCTGCTGGGCGGTCGGCAGCTCTCCGTAGAGAAGCAGGTAGCAGACTTCCAGGTGGTGCGACTTCTCGGCGAGCTGTTCGATCGGATAGCCCCGATAGAGCAGCTCACCCTTGTCGCCGTCGATATAGGTGATGGTCGAGGAGCAGGACGCGGTCGAGGTAAAGCCCGGGTCGTAGGTGAAAACGTCGCCCTGCGCGTAGAGTTTGCGGATATCCAGCACGTCCGGGCCGACGGTGGGCGAATGGATCGGCAGGTCGATTGCCTTGTTGCCAATCGTGAGTGTTGCACTTCCCTTGGTGTCTGCCATCGCGTCCCTCGCTCCTTATTAACCAGCGTTGGGCGGCCCAGCCCCGGGCCGCGGGGTAGTCAGCCCCCTGCAGCGGCGTCCGAGAGCCGCGCAAGGGTTTCATCACGTCCCAGAACAAGCATCATGTCGAACACGCTGGGTGACACGGCCCGACCGGCCAGAGCCGCCCGCAACGAGGGGGCGATCTTGCCGAGTCCGAGGCCGTGGGTCGCTGCAACGTCGCTCACGATGGCTTCGAGTCTTTCGCGCTCCCAGCTAGCATTTTGCAGATGCGGCGTCAATTCACCCAGTATACGACGGGATACCGCGTCCAGGGATTTTTCCGCTTTCTCGTCCCGGGCGATCGGTCGTTCCGTCAGGACAAAGTGAGCCCGTTCAAGGATTTGGCTGAAGTTGCGGGCTTTCTCTTTCAAAGGACCCATGGCCCGGGCCACGCCTTCGCGCTGCCGCGGGGTCAGCGGTGCGGCCCCGATGGCGGAAAGATAGGCCTCGAGTTCCTGCAGTGCAGCGCCCTCGTCCATCGCCGTGAAATGCTGCGCCGTCAGGTGGTCCAGCTTTTTCAGGTCCAGACGCGCCGGCGCCTTGCCGATCCCGCCCAGATCGAACCATTGGACCGCCTGCGCGTCCGAGAAGAATTCGTCGTCGCCATGGCTCCAGCCCAGGCGGGCGAGGTAATTGCGGATGGCGGCGGCGGGATAGCCCATCTTCTGGTAATCCTCGACCCCCAGGGCGCCGTGGCGCTTCGACAGCTTCTTGCCATCCTCGCCATGGATCAGCGGGATATGCGCGAACTGGGGCACGTCCCAGCCCATCGCCTGATAGACCTGCGTCTGGCGCGCGGCGTTGTTCAGGTGGTCGTCCCCCCGGATCACATGCGTGACGCCCATGTCGTGGTCATCGACCACCACGGCGAGCATGTAGGTGGGCGTACCATCCGAGCGTAAACAAACCATGTCGTCGAGCTGGTCGTTGCGGAACACGACCCGGCCCTGCACCGCATCCTCGATCACCGTCTCGCCGTCGCGGGGCGCTTTCAGACGGATCACATAGGGCAGGTCGGGATGGGTCGCGGGATCGGCGTCGCGCCAGGGCGATTGATAGAGGGTCGAGCGGCCCTCGGCCCGCGCCGCTTCGCGGAAGGCCTCGATCTCATCCTGCGTCGCGAAGCATTTATAGGCATGGCCGCGGGCCAGCATTTCCAGCGCGACCTCGGCGTGGCGGGGGGCCTGTTCGAACTGGCTCACCGCCTCGCCGTCCCAGTCGAGGCCCAGCCAGGTCAGCCCGCTGAGAATGGCCGCCGTGGCCTCGGGCGTCGAGCGGGCGCGGTCGGTATCCTCGATGCGCAGCAGGAATTTCCCGCCCCGGCCCCGGGCATAAAGCCAGTTGAACAGCGCCGTCCGGGCCCCGCCGATATGCAGGAAACCCGTGGGCGAGGGGGCGAAACGGGTGACCACAGCGGCGTTCATCTGTTGTTAACCTTTCGGAAACCAAGGGGGAGATAGGCTGGACGAAACCTCTAGGCAATGACGGGGGCGAGAACAAGTGTGGAGCCCCGCCCGAGCCGCCGAGGATCTGCCGCTGCCCGATGCGCGCGGGCTCGGGGCCGGGGCGGTTCGGCGGGTCTCGGCCGCCGTATCGGCCGCCCGGGGGGCGCTGTTCCCGCTGGCGCCGGTGGCGCTGGGCGTCGGCGTCGGCCTCTATTTCGCGCTGAAGGACGAACCGGGCCTGCCGCTCTTGGCCGCTGTCGCGCTGGCGGGCGCTGTCTGCCTGATCGGTGCGCGCCGGGCGCCGGATGGGCTGCGGCCGTTGGCTCTGGCCGGGGCGCTGGTGGCGGCGGGGCTGCTGCTTGCGGCCTGGCGGGCGCAATCGGTGGCGGCGCCGGTGCTGGGCTGGCACCGATATGGCCCGGTCGAGGGACGGATTGTCGAGGTCGACCGCTCGGTCTCGGACGCGGTGCGGCTGACGCTGGACCGGGTGGTGCTGCCGGGGATCGACCCGGCGCGGGTCCCGCAGTCGGTGCGCGTCTCGGTCCATGGGGCGCTGGATCTGGACCCGGTGGCGGGCACGCGGGTGATGCTGACCGGCCGCCTCGGTCCACCCGGCGGGCCGGTCGAGCCGGGCGGGTTCGATTTCCGGCGGCTCGCGTGGTTCGAGGGGCTGGGCGCGGTCGGCTACACGCAAAGCCCGGTGCTGGCGCTGGAGGATCCCGAGCCGGGCCTCGCGCTGTCCCTGACCCGGCTGCGCCAGCGCCTGGCGCAAGGCATCCGCGACCGGCTGCCGGGCGAGACGGGGGGCTTCGTCGCGGCGATCCTGACCGGCGACCGTTCGGGCGTGGGGATCGAGACGACCGAGGATCTCAGACGCTCGAACCTCGCGCATCTCTTGGCGATTTCCGGGCTGCACATGGGGCTGCTGACCGGTGTGGTCTATGGCGGGCTCCGGGCCTTCCTCGCGCTCTTCCCGGTGCTGGCCCTGCGTCTGCCGATCCGCAAGATCGCGGCGCTGGTCGCCTTGGTCGCGGCGGCGGCCTATCTGGCGCTCTCGGGCGGCAATGTGGCGACGCAGCGCGCCTTCGTCATGGTGGCGGTGATGCTGGGCGCGGTGCTGGCCGAACGCCGCGCGCTGTCGATGCGCTCGGTGGCGCTGGCGGCGCTGATCCTGCTCGCCTGGCGGCCCGAGGCGCTGCTGTCGGTCGGCTTCCACATGTCCTTTGCCGCGACCGTGGCGCTGGTCGCGGTGTTCCGCTGGCTGCGCGAGCGGCGGCAGGGCGCCCCGCGTCCCCGAGGCTGGCGGCGGGCGCTGGCGCCGCTGGCGGGGGCGGCGCTGTGCTCGCTGGTGGCGGGGCTGGCGACGGCGCCCTATGCCGCGGCGCAATTCCACCGCATCGCCGAATACGGGCTTCTGGCCAATATCGTCAGCGTGCCGCTGATGGGGGTGCTGGTGATGCCCGCGGCGGTGCTGGCGGCGGTACTCTGGCCCTTGGGGCTGGAGGGCGTCGGCCTCTGGCTGATGGCGCAGGGGACGCGCTGGATCCTGTTCGTCGCCGAGTGGGTCGGCGGGCTCGATGGCGCCGTCCGACAGGTGCCCGCGCCGCCCGGCTGGCTGCTGCCGGCCTTCACGCTGGGGGCGCTTTGGCTGGTGCTCTGGCCCGGGCGCTCGCGGCTGGCCGGGGCGGCGCTGGCCATCGCGGCGCTCGCGTTCTGGGGGCAGGGCACAAGGCCCGCGCTGCTGGTCGAGGGGGGCGGCGCGCTGGTCGGGCTGATGACGCCCGAGGGGCGGGCGCTCAGCAAACCGCGCGGCGCGGGCTTCGTCGCCCGCAACTGGCTGGAGGCGGATGGCGACGCGGCCTCGCAGGACCGCGCCGCAGCGCGGCCGGGCTTCACTCCGGTGCCGGGCGGCGTCCGCTTTGCCTTCAACGGGGCGGACTGGCTGCATCTGACCGGGCGGCGCGGGGCGGCGGCGCTGGCGGCGGCCTGCCGCGACGGGGTGGTCATCGTCACGGATCAGCGGATGGAGGGGACGCCTGCCGGGACCTGCACGCTCTGGGACCCGCGGACCCTGCGGGCCACGGGCGCGCTGGCCTTCGATGCCGCGGGCGGGATGCGGACGGCGGTCGAGGCCTCGGGTCACCGGCTCTGGAGCCCGGTCCCCCGCCCGCGCCGGGCGGATTGAGTCCTGACGGCAACACAAGGCGCGGAATGCGCGGGAAAGGGGGCACATAAGGCTCGCCCGGTGACTCGCTGTTTGTTACGCTTACGGAAACAAACAGGCAAAACAATGAGCAGTGTATCCGGGTTCAGCGGCGTGTATGCCGTGGAATGGGCGCAGACTGCGCCTGGAGAGGAGTGGGGTTTGCCGCCGGACCTGCTGGCGGTGGGCATGTCCTGGCGCTGGCGCGGCGTGGCGCAACGGCTCGATGCCGGGGTGGCGGCGCTGTGGCTCGATCGCCCGGCCGACCGGGAAGACCCGCGCAGACGCGCCCGGCGCCGGATGCAGCGCCTGTCGCTGGCCGCCATGCCCGAGGGCGCGGGCGAGGATCTGCAGGACGAGGCGCCCGGCGGCGGCTCGCTGGTGCTGACCGATGGCGCGCGGCTCTATCCCGCCCGGATCGTCGAGCGGCACGGGCGGCGGCTGGCGGTGTTCCACCCGCTGCTGCCCGCCCCCGATACCGAACTCTGGATCGCCGCGCTGAACCTCGCGCCCTCGCTGTCGCGGCGGGGCGGGGTGATCTGCTTCCTGCCCGGCACGCTGATCGCCACGCCCGAAGGTCCGCGCGCGGTCGAGGCGCTGGAACCCGGCGAGACGGTCCTGACCCGTGACAATGGTGCGCAGCCCGTGGTCTGGCGGGGCGAGACGCGGCTGTCGGGCGCGGAGCTCTATCTGCATCCCCATCTCAGGCCCCTGCGCATCGCCGCCGGTGCCTTGCCCGGCGGGCGGCCTGACAGCGACCTGTTGGTCTCGCCAGCGCACCGCCTGCTGATGCCTTCGCCCGAGGGGCTGGGTGCGGGCGAGGTGCTGGTCGCGGCGGCGCATCTGGAGGACGGGCGCGGCATCCGGCGCGATTTCGCGCTGCCCGCGGTGCGCTACATCCATCTGATGCTGGAACGCCACGAGATCCTGACCGCCAACGGTCAGCCCTGCGAGAGTTTCCACCCCGGCATGGCCGATCCGGCGGTGCTGAAATGGCACGCGCGCAGTCTGGAGAAGGCAGCGCCGGGGTTGGTGGGCGATCCCGCGCGCTTTGGCGAGACGGCGCGGCGCTGCCTGACGCAGGGCGAAGCGGCAATCCTGCGCTTCGCCACCGCCTGAAGACGACCGCCTGATTACGAGGGCATCCGCCCGCCCGGGGTCATCGTATCGACCGCGCCGGGCAGGTGCTGCGCCAGTTGCGCCAGCAGCGCCTGCGGGTCGAGGCCGGTGGTCGCGGCGAGGTTGTTCAGCGCCTCGGGGCCCAGCGCCTGCTGCACCTGTTCGGGGG
>NZ_JAUCCQ010000158.1:0-8540 GCF_034676075.1 Pararhodobacter sp.
GCCTGTGATGCGGTCTCAAGGCTCCGTCTAGGTGACTTGAGATCCAATCCCGTTCTTGGCGCCGAGTGGGGCCCTCGCCGTCTGGATGGCGCTCTTAGGGCAGATATTGGCGGACACTTGCTGTCGCAGCGCGGCGAGCAGGGGGCGCCCTTATCTCAGGGGGAACGACTGAGAGGGGCCGTCGAGGTTTGGCAGCCCTCCGGGAGGGGTGAGTATTTTTGGCAAGATGATGCTTTGGCCCCGCGTCGTTTCCCCATGGGGAGGCCGTCGTGGGGAAAAGGATGTGTGCCTGATGGATCACGAGGCGCGAGGCTTGGGGCTGGCGGCGGGGCGCGCTCAGGGGCTCTCTCGCCCCGAGATACCATCCGCACAACAGGGTCTCGGCCTGTGCAGCTAAGGCGCAGCCCTCGCGGCGCGCGCAGAGGGGCCGGGCGTAGCAAAGGCCGGGCGGCAGGGGGTTTCCCTGCCGCCCGGTGTGTCTCAGCGGGCTGCGGTCACGGCGCGGCGGGTCATCACGGCGCAGAGATGCGCGCGATAGGCGGGCGTGCCGTGCAGGTCGCCCATCATGCCGTCCGCGGGCAGCGAGAGGCCGTTCAGCGCCTCGGCGGTGAAGGAGCGGCTCAGCGCCTCCTCGGCCTCGGTCCAGCGGAAGACGCCGCCCTCCGAGGCGCCGGTGATCGCCACCCGCACCCCGTCGCCGTATTTCGCGACATAGGCCCCGGTCAGGGCGAAGCGCGAGGCGGGCTGCTGGAACTTGGCATAGGCCGCCTTCTCGGGCACCGGGAACTTCACCGCGGTGATGATCTCGCCCGGCTCAAGCGCCGTCTCGAACATGCCGGTGAAGAAATCGTCGGCAGCGATCTCGCGGTTGTTGGTCACGATGGTCGCGCCCGACCCCAGTGCCGCCGAGGGATAGCAGGCCGAGGGGTCGTTGTTGGCAAGCGAGCCGCCGATCGTGCCGCGGTTGCGGACCGCCGGGTCGCCGATGCCGCCGGCCAGAGCCGCCAGTGCCGGATAGACCGAGGCGGCCTCGGCTGCCACCACCGCATGCGGGGTGGCGCCGCCGATGACCACCAGCCGGCCTTCCAGCGACACGCCCTTCAACGCGGCGATCCCGGTCAGCGAGACCAGCACCCCCGGCGCGTTGAGGCGCTGTTTCATCGAGGGCAGCAGGGTCTGTCCGCCCGACAGCGGTTGCGCGTCCTCACCCCCCAGCGCGGCGACCGCCTCGTCCAGGGTGCTGGGTTTCACGAAGTCGAAATTGTACATCGGGACCTCCCTCAGTGCTTCTGCATCGCCGCCCAGACCCGGGCGGGCGAGACGGGCATGTCGATATGCGTCACATGGTCATAACCGCCCCGGTGGAGCGCGTCGATGACCGCGTTGACCACGGCAGGTGGCGAGCCGATGGCCCCGGCCTCGCCGCAGCCCTTCACCCCCAGCGGGTTGTGGGTGCAGGGCGTCTGGCAGGAATAATCCACGTCGTAGAACGGCACGTCATCCGCCCGCGGCATGGCGTAATCCATGAACGAGGCCGAGGTCAGCTGCCCGTTCTCGTCATAGGTCGTGTTCTCGCAGAGCGCCTGACCGATGCCCTGGCCGACCCCGCCATGAACCTGACCCTCGACGATCAGGGGGTTCATGATGTTGCCGAAATCGTCGGCGCAGTGGAAGGCCACGACCTGCACCTTGCCGGTGTCGGGATCGACCTCGACTTCGCAGAGATAGGCGCCTGCCGGATAGGTGAAGTTGCCCGGATCGTAGAAGGCGGTTTCCTCCAGCCCCGGTTCCAGCGTCTCCAGCGGGTAGTTGTGTGGGACATAGGCCGAGAAGGCGATCTCGCCGAAGGTCTTGGCCTTGTCGGTGCCCGCGACCGAGAAGGTGCCGTCCTTGAACTCGATGTCGCCCTCGGCGGCTTCGAGCATATGGGCGGCGATCTTCTTGCCCTTGGCGATGATCTTGCCCATGGCCCGGTCGATGGCCGAGCCGCAGACCGCCAGCGAGCGCGAGCCGTAGGAGCCCATGCCGAAGGGGATCTTGGCGGTGTCGCCGTGGACGATCTCGACCGAATTGGCGTCGACGCCGAGTTTCTCGGCGACGATCTGGGCGAAGACCGTCTCATGGCCCTGGCCATGGCTGTGGGCGCCGGTCATGACCGAGATGTTGCCGGTCGCGTTCACCCGCACCGTCGCCGCGTCATAGAGGCCGACGCGCGAGCCGAGCACCCCCACGAGGTTCGAGGGCGCGATGCCGCAGGCCTCGATCCAGGTGCTGAGCCCCAGACCCCGCAGCTTGCCGCGGGCTTTCGACTCCGCCGCGCGGGCTTCGAACCCGGCGAGGTCGGTCATCTCCAGCGCCTTGTCGAGCGTGGCATGGTAATTGCCGGTGTCGTAGACCAGCCCGACCGGGGTGGTGTAGGGGTACATGTCCGGCGTGATGAAGTTCTTGCGCCGCACCTCGAACTGGTCGAGGCCCAGCTCGCGGCACATCTTGTCGATGACGCGCTCAAGGCTGAAGGTCGCCTCGGGCCGCCCGGCGCCGCGATAGGCGTCAACCGGCGCGGTGTTGGTGAAGACGGTCTTCACGTTCACGTAGACCTTCGGCACCTTGTAGGGCCCCGCCATCAGCGTGCCGTGCAGGAAGGTCGGCGTCGCGGTCGAGAAGTTCGACAGATACGCGCCGACATTGGCCAGCGTCTCGGTCCGGAAGGCGAGGAAGGTGCCGTCCTTCTCGCAGGCCAGTTCGATCTTCGTCACATGGTCGCGGCCATGGGCGTCGGACAGGAAGCTCTCCGAGCGTTCGGCCGTCCAGCGCACCGGGCGCTTCAGCTTCTTGGCGGCGGCCAGCACCACGGCTTCCTCGCCGTAGTGATAGATCTTCGAGCCGAAACCGCCGCCCACATCGGGCGCCACGACCTGCAGCTTGTTCTCCGGGATGCCCATGACGAAGGCGGCGATCAGCAGCCGGGTCAGGTGCGGGTTCTGCGAGGTGGTGGTCAGCTTGTAATCGCCGGTGCCGGGGAAGTATTCGCCGATCGAGGCGCGGGGCTCCATGGCGTTGGGCACGAGGCGGTTGTTGACCAGCTCCAGCGTGGTGACATGGGGCGCGGACTTGAAGACCTCGTCCACCGCGGCGCGGTTGTCCTCGATCCAGCCCCAGTCGAAGCAGAGGTTGTCCGGGATCTCGTCATGCACGCGGTTCGACGGGTCGGCCACGGCGGCCTTCATGTCGACGATGGCGGGCAGTTCGTCGATCACCGTATCGGCGGCGAGCTGCTCGGCCGCGTCCTTGGCCTGGGCATAGGTTTCGGCGATCACGGCGGCATAGGCGTCGCCGACATGGCGGACCTTGCCATGAGCCAGCACGGGGCGCTTCGGTTCGCGCATCGGCGTGCCGTCGCGGCTGTTGATCAGCCAGCCGGCGGGGTTGCCGCCCACGTCCTTGAAATCCTCGCCGGTGAAGACCGCCAGAACGCCGGGCATCGCCTCGGTCGCGGCGGTGTCGATGGACACGATCTTGCCGTGCGCCACGGTCGAGCGGCAGAAGACCGCGAAGCTCTGGCCGTGCAGGTTGAGGTCGTCGGTATAAACGCCGCGTCCGGTGAGGAAGCGGATGTCTTCGCGCCGCTTGGTGCTGGCGCCGATGCCACCGTCTTTGGGCATGGAATCCTCCCTGATATGTCGGGCCGGGATGGGCGGATCGCCCATCCTACGCGGCCGGGTTCGGTAGGATGGGCGATGCGCCCATCATCCGGCGTGTGTCGGTTATTCGGCGGCGACGCCCAGCGTCGAGACATCCTGCCCCGAGGCCGCCAGCACCGCCTTGACGATGTTGTGGTAGCCCGTGCAGCGGCAGATGTTGCCTTCGAGATAATGGCGGATCTCGGCTTCGCTGGGCTTGGGGTTCTCGGCCAGCAGCGCCGCCGAGGACATCACCATGCCCGGCGTGCAGAACCCGCATTGCAGGCCGTGGTGGTCCTGGAACGCCTGCTGCACCACGCCGAGCGAGCCATCCTCGTTGGCCATACCCTCGATGGTCGTCACGCTGGCGCCGTTCACGTCCTGCGCCAGAACCGTGCAGCTTTTCATCGCCTTGCCGTCCACATGCACGACGCAGGCGCCGCATTGGCTGGTGTCACAGCCCACGTGGGTACCGGTCAGACCCAGCTCCTCGCGCAGGAACGACACCAGAAGCGTCCTCCCCTCGGCCTCGCCCGACATGGACCGGCCGTTAACGGTCAGTGTAACCTTGGTCATGTATCCCTCCCTTCGGATGGCGGCATGTAAGCACGGGCCGCCAGACCGCGATATGCCACCTTAGGACTAATTCCCCGGTCTTGGACAGAGGCAGGCGACAGGCGCGGGTAGCGACCCGGCGCATGGGTCGGGCAGGGGGCCGGTTTTCCCTTTTCTTGGGCGCGGCAACGCAGTATGGCAGGCCCATCCCCAGCCCCCACAGGAGACGCCGCATGAAGGCCGCCGTCATCACCTTCCCGGGTTCCAACTGCGACCGCGATCTGGCCGTCGCCTTCGAGGCCGCCGGCGCCGAGGTGACCCGCGTCTGGCACAAGGACGCAGCCCTGCCGCCCGGCACCGATGTGGTCGGCATCCCCGGCGGCTTCAGCTTCGGCGATTACCTGCGCTGCGGCGCCATCGCCGCCCGCTCGCCGATCGCTTCGGCGGTCGTGGCCCATGCCCAGAAGGGCGGCTATGTGCTGGGGGTCTGCAACGGCTTTCAGGTGCTGGTGGAAACCGGCCTGCTGCCGGGCGTCCTGATGCGCAACGCCGGGCTCAAGTTCATCTGCAAGCCCGTGGCGCTGGAAGTGGCGACGGCCGACAGCGCCTTCACCCAGGGCTATGCCAAGGGCGCCACGGCGATCATCCCGATTGCCCATCACGACGGCAATTATCAGGCCGACGCCGAGACGCTGGCGCTCTTGGAGGGTGAGGACCGCGTGGCCTTCCGCTATGTCGACAATCCCAACGGCTCGCAGCATTCGATCGCCGGGATCCTGTCCGAGAACCGCCGCGTCCTCGGCATGATGCCGCATCCCGAACGCGCGGTGAACGCCCAGCATGGCGGGACCGATGGTTCGGCGCTGTTCCAGGGGGTTATGGGCGCTCTGGCGCTCACCTGAGGCGACCCCGTGCCGCGGCGCCTTGAGGCGCCGCACGCGCGCCCCTAGTATGCCGCCATGAGCGACACTTCCCCGACCCCCGCCTCGGCGGCGCCCTTGCGGCTTGGCCTGCCCCCGTGGGGCAAGGCCATCGTCGGGCTGCTGATGATCGTGGCGGTCGCCGTGGTCTGGGTGATGGACGATTGGCTGAGCGAAAGCTTCACCGTCGACACCCGCAACCGGGCCCAGCTGCGCCTTGTCCTCTATGCCGGGAACATCGAGGCCGAGCTGCAGCGCACCCAGGTCGTGCCGATCCTGCTGTCGCGCGATCCGGTCCTGCGCGAGGCGCTGCGTTCGGGCAATTACACGACGATCTCGCAGATCTTCATCTCACTGCAGCAAGAGGTCGGCGCGGCCTCGATCGAGCTTCTGGACACCGCGGGCCGGGTGGTGGCCGCCACCGACCGCAACCGCCTGGGGACCCAGCGGGGCAACGAGGCGCTCTTCGTCGATTCGCGCCGTCTGGTCGATGCCAGCGGCAATAACGAGACGCTGTTCGCGGTGCAGGCCCGGGATTCCGGCGGCTATGGCTTCGCCTATGCCCGCGCCATCCGCGAGGGCGGGCAGATCCTGGGTGTCATCACCGTCGAGGTCGATCTGGCGAAGTTCGAACGCTCCTGGTCGGGGCTTCTGGATGCGGTGGCGCTGATCGACAGCGAGGGGCGGATCATCCTGTCCACGCAGCCCCGCTGGCGCGGCCGGACCGAGGCCGAGGCGCTGTCGATGCGCGACGCCCCCACCGCCATCGAGCGCGCGCTTCGCTACACCGCCGATCTGGCGGGGCGGGGGCCCGATGCGTTCCTGTCCAACGAGGCGGTGCTGCGCTCGGAAACCCGGGTCCAGCACCGCGGCTGGCGGCTGATCAGCTACACGACCTATGACGGTGTGCGGGAAAAGGTGAACGGCGTGCTGGCGCTGGTCATCATGGGTTTCGCCCTCCTGCTGGCGATGGTCTTCTACCTCTTCTCGCGCCGTGCCTGGTCGCAATCGGCGCGGCTGGAACAGGAATCGCTGGAACTCAGGCAGCTGAACCTGCGCCTGCAACGCGAGATCGCCGCCCGCGAGAAGGTGCAGAAGGAGCTCAACGTCGCCGAACAGACGCTGGCGCAATCCTCGAAACTGGCGGTGCTGGGCGAAATGTCGGCCGCGGTCAGCCATGAGCTGAACCAGCCGCTGGCCGCGATGAAGACCTATCTGGCGGGCGCGCGGCTGCTGATGACCCGGCGGCGGGGTGAGGAGGCGCTGGTCAGCTTCCAGCGCATCGACGACCTGATCGACCGGATGGGCGCCATCACCCGCCAGCTGAAAAGCTTCGCCCGCAAGGGCGGCGACGCCTTCGAGCCGCTCGACCTGCGCGATTGCGTGACCGAGGCGCTGACCATGATGGAACCGCGCCTGCGCGAACGCCGGGTGCTGGTGGTTCGGACATTGCCGAAGGAACCCGTCACGGTGATGGGCGACCGGCTCAGGCTGGAACAGGTCATCATCAACCTGATGCGCAACGCGGTCGATGCGACCCGCGCCGTCAACGCGCCGCAGATCGACCTGATCCTGACCCAGGGCGATACCGTCACGCTGACCATCAAGGACAACGGCACCGGCATCGCCGATATCGGCAAGGTGTTCGAGCCCTTCTACACCTCGAAAAAGGCGGGCGAGGGCGTGGGCCTTGGCCTCGCCATCTCCTCGGGCATCGTCGCCGATCACGGCGGCAGGCTGACCGCGCGGAACCTGCCCGAGGGCGGCGCCGCGTTCGATATTGCGTTACCGGTACTGGCCAACGCCGGACAATCGGCGGCATAACCCCTATATTGGCTCAGCGGGTCGTCGATCCGCCGCCACATGACGATCAGGAGAGAGAGCATGAGCGCTCCGGAAAGCGCCCCCAAGCTGGACCCCGCCACCGCGCCGCTGGCCGGCCGCACACCAACCCGTGTCGCGGTCATCGACGACGAACAGGATATGCGGGCCTCGATCAGCCAGTGGCTGTCGCTCTCGGGGTTCCAGCCCGAGACCTTCGGCAGCGCCGAAGAGGCCCTGGCGGTGCTGAGCGCCGATTTCCCCGGCATCGTCGTGTCGGACATCCGCATGCCGGGCATGGACGGGATGGCGCTGTTGAAGCGGCTGATGGGCATGGATGCGGGCCTGCCGGTGATCCTGATCACCGGCCATGGCGACGTGCCGATGGCGGTGGAGGCGATGCGCCTCGGCGCCTATGATTTCCTGGAAAAGCCCTTCGATCCCGAACGGATGGCCGATCTCGCCCGCGGCGCGCTCAAGGCGCGCGGTCTGGCGCTGGAAAACCGCGCGCTGCGCCATGAGCTGTCCGACGGCAGCACGATCATGCGCCGCCTCGTCGGCCAGTCGCCCGAGATGGTGCGCCTGCGCGAAGATATCCTCGATTACGGCCAGGCCGACGGCCACGTCCTGATCGACGGCGAGACCGGGACCGGCAAGACGCTGGTGGCGCATGCGCTGCACGCCGTCGGCCCCCGGGCCGGGCGCAAGTTCGTCGCCGTCTCCTGCGCCGGGATCGAGGACGAGGCGCTGGCCGCCAAGCTCTTCGGCCCGGTCGAGGCCGGCGGCCTGCCGATGGTCGAGGAAGCGCGGGGCGGCACGCTCTGCCTTGAGGACATCGAATCGCTGAGCCCGGCGTTGCAGGGCCGCCTGCTGACCTTCATCAACGACCAGCCTGCGCCCCCCGCTACGCGGATCGTCGCCATCTGCAACGACCACAAGCCGGGGCGGACGCTGGAGGATGTGCTGCGGCCCGACCTCTATTACCGGCTGGCGGCGATGAAGCTGACCCTGCCGCCGCTGCGCACCAGGGGCGAGGATATCCTCGCGCTCTTCAAGAGCTACGCCAGCGATTACGCCGAGGAATACGGCTGCCCGGCGCCCGATCTGTCGGCTCAGGACGCGGCCTATCTGTTGCAGGCGCCCTGGCCCGGCAACATCCGGCAGCTGGTCTCGATCGCCGAGCAGAGCGTGCTGCAAAGCCGCCGCGGCACCGGCTCGGTCGTGTCGCTGGTGATGGCGGAAAACGAGGCCTCGGGCAGCGCGCTGACCACCGAGGGCAAGCCCTTGAAGGATTACGTCGAGGCCTTCGAGCGCACGCTGATCGACAACACGATGCGCCGCCACAAGGGCTCGATCGTCGCGGTGATGGAGGAACTCTGCCTGCCGCGCCGGACCCTGAACGAGAAGATGGCGAAATACGGCCTCAGCCGCGCCGATTACGTCTGAGCCGTCGCATCGGCGGCAAAACGACCAAGGGGCAGGGTAATACCTGCCCCTTCTTTGTTCTGAAAATATCCTCGGGAGGATTTTCAAGGAGGGTGGAAAACCCTCCTTGAAGCGGGGG
>NZ_JAUCCQ010000159.1:0-8534 GCF_034676075.1 Pararhodobacter sp.
CGCCCCTCGGCCGAATGGACGATCGGGTGTTTCAGCAGGGCGATCAGCGCCTCGGCCGTGACCGATCCGGTCAGCAGCTCGGCGCTTTGCCGCAGGAAGCGACCCGGCGCGGACAGGCCCAGCGGGCGCCCGGCGCTGTCGTCGGGTCGCAGATGCCAGCGGTCCAGCGCGGCGGTCACGCGGCGAGCAAGCGTCCGATCCGGCGTGATGAGAGCCGCTTTCAGCCCCTGCACCGCCGCCTGGCGCAGCGCCAGCGCGATGGCCAGCGCCTCGGCCCGCGGGCTCGGCGCTTCGATCAGCGACAGGTTCTCAGTCACAGCGGGCAGGTCGCGCAGGTTGGGACCGTCGCGCAGCCATTGGTCGGTCACCGGCGCAGGCCGCAGCGCCAGCGAGACCAGCCGCCCGCGCGCCGGATCGGGCGCATCGGCGGCGCCCCAGCGTTGCACGACGTCAGGCTCCGCGCCCAGCAGGTCCAGCAGATGGGCATAGCGGAATTGCGGGTGATCCTCGGAATGCAGCGGGTTGTCGAGGCTGCCCCAGACCGGCCCCGGCAGGTCGAAATCGAAGCCGGGCAGCACCAACGCCCCCTGCGGCAGACGCGCCACCGCCTGCATCAGCAGCGCCGTCGGTCCGCGCGAGCCGGTGGAGCCGGCGACGATCATCGGATGCGCGGGCGGGGTGACGGCCCAGTCGGCCGCCAGGGCCAGCGCCGCCTGTCGCAGCCGCGCCTGACCGCCGGAAGCAGGGCCCAGAAACCCCGCGATCAGCCGGATGAACCTGAGCGAGCGGTCCCAATGCAGCGAATGTTGAGAGACGTCGAGGCCGTTCAGCGCCTCCAGCGTCACCCCCTCGCCCTGCATCTCGTCGAGCAGGCGAAACAGGCTCTCGGCCAGCGAAAAGGCGGCAGAAGGCGGGCCGAGATCGGGTTCCGCCAGCAACAGCTGCCGGATCAGCTGCGCCAGTTCCAGCCGCGCGCGCAACGGCGCATCCTCCCCCGGCGGGGCGATATCGGTGATCAGCCGGATCCGCGGCAGGAAGCCGGGCCCGAGCGAGACCAGCGCCTCCCGCAGCCGGTTGCGCATGCGCGAGGTGTTGACCAGCACCTCGGCCCGGGCGATGGCCTCGGGCGGCTGACCGGCGAAACGCTCGCGCAGGCCGCGGGCCAGATGCAGCGGGAAATCGGCGCCGGGCGGGATGCCGAAGACGCGCAGGCCGGGGGCGGGGTCAAAGATCGGCAAGGCGGGCCTCCCATTCCGGCGGGCCAAGGAAAGCGACCTCACGCCCCTCGCCAACCACCGAAAACCGCAATGTCAGAGCCTGTTCCGGCCGATCCGCCCCCAACTTTTCCGGCCATTCCACCAGGCAGAGCGCAGTCTCGAACGCCTCGGTCAGGCCCAGTTCCACCGCCTCGTCGGGATGGGACAGCCGGTAGAGGTCGGCGTGCCAGATCTCGACCCCCGCGTCATAGGTCTGGACCAGGGTGAAGGTGGGCGAGGGCACGTCCTCCGCCACCCCCAGCGCCTGGATCAGCGCCCGGGCGAAGGCGGTCTTGCCGGCGCCGATCTGCCCTTCCAGCAGCAGCACATCGCCCGCCCCCAGACGGGGGGCGAAACGGCGGGCCAGGGCCCCGGTGGCGTCGGGATCGGGCAGGGTGACGGGGGGATGAACGGGCTGCATCGGGCCAGCTTAACGGCGCCCAAGGGGACCCGCCAGAGGCCAGCGGCTTGCGACGGCCGGGGTCGGGCTCCATATAGGGCGGCAGACAGCGAAAGGTTTTCACCCATGGCAGAAGACAAGTTTCCCGGCTGGCACGGCACCACGATCCTGGCGGTGCGCCGGGGCGGCGAAGTGGTGGTCGCGGGCGACGGGCAGGTGAGCCTGGGCCAGACGGTCATCAAGGGCTCGGCCCGCAAGGTGCGCCGCATCGGCCCGCCGGGGCGCGAGATCGTCGTGGGTTTCGCGGGCTCCACCGCCGACGCCTTCACCCTGCTGGAACGGCTGGAAAAGAAGCTGGAGGCGATGCCCGGCCAGCTGGCCCGCGCCTGCGTCGAACTGGCCAAGGACTGGCGTACCGACAAATACCTGCGCAATCTGGAGGCGATGCTGATCGTCACCGACGGCGCGGAACTCTTGGTGGTGACCGGCGCCGGGGACGTGCTGGAGCCGGAATACGACATCGCCGCCATCGGTTCGGGCGGCAATTTCGCCGCCGCCGCGGCGCGGGGGCTGATGGAGACGGATTGGGACGGTGAAAAGATCGCCCGCAAGGCGATGGAGATCGCCGCCTCGATCTGCGTCTACACCAACGGCAATCTCACGGTCGAAAAGATCCGCAAGTGATCAGCGCTTCTGCGCCTCCATATAGGCGCGGAGCACGGCGTTGATGCGGGTCTGATAGCCGCGCCCCTCGGCCTTGAAGAAGGCGAGGATATCGGGGTCGAGCCGGAGCGAGATCATCTGCTTCGGTTCGGGCGTGACCCAGCGGGCCGAGGTCCAGTCGACCTCGAATTCCTGCTCGCCTTCGTAATCGCCTTCCCGGTCCAGCCGCGCCCAATCAGTGCGGCTTTTCATCGCCCGGATCTGTTCCAGGGAATAGCGCTTGATATCGCTCTCGCTCATCTCGCCTCGCTTTCCGCGCGGTAATGAGCCGGATGGCCTCCCCGCGCAGGGTGTAGACGACCGCGATATGCCTGCCGTCCAGCCAGCCGACCGCGATCTTGCGGATCTCGACCTGGCTGTTGCCGTCCAGCACGTAATGCGGCCCGTTCAGAATCTCAGCGGCATCGAGGAAATCGATGCCATGCTTCTCGATCGTCGCCCGCCTCTTTGCCTCGTCCCATTCGAACATCGCATCCCGCGTCCCGTGACGGGTGCAGCATGGGCTACCCTGGTTTCCGATTGCCTAACGGCGCTCATTGTCCATACAAAATGTATATACAATCATCCCTCTCTCGGACAAGCCCCTTCAAACCGGCCGCGCGGATGCGTATCTGACCCTCGCAGCCGACCAAGGACGCCCCATGACTGACCTGACCCCCCGCGAAATCGTTTCCGAGCTGGACCGCTTCATCATCGGCCAGGCCGAGGCCAAGCGCGCCGTCGCCGTGGCGCTGAGGAACCGCTGGCGGCGCAAGCAGCTCAGCGCCGATCTGCGGGACGAGGTCTACCCCAAGAACATCCTGATGATCGGCCCGACCGGCGTCGGCAAGACCGAGATCTGCCGCCGCCTGGCCAAGCTGGCCAAGGCGCCGTTCCTGAAGGTCGAGGCGACCAAGTTCACCGAAGTGGGCTATGTCGGCCGCGACGTCGAGCAGATCATCCGCGATCTGGTCGATGCGGCGATGGTGATGACCCGCGAGGCGATGCGCGACGAGGTCCGCGCCCGGGCCCAGGCCAATGCCGAGGAGCGCGTGCTCGATGCCGTCGCCGGCAAGGAATCCCGCACCGGCACCCGCGACCTGTTCCGCAAGAAGCTGCGGGCGGGTGAACTCGATGACACGATCATCGAGCTGGAACTGGCGGAAACCGCCCCCTCGATGCCGATGCTGGAATTGCCGGGCATGCAGGCGCAGGGGATGAACCTCGGCGACCTCTTCGGAAAGGCCTTCGGCGGTCGCACGGTGAAGAAGCGGATGACGGTGGCCGAAAGCCACGACATCCTGCTGAGCGAGGAAGCCGACAAGCTGCTGGACGAGGAGGCGGTGAAAGCCGCGGCGCTGGAAGCGGTCGAGCAGAACGGCATCGTCTTCCTCGATGAGATCGACAAGGTTTGCGCCCGCGCCGAAACCCGCGGCGCCGATGTCAGCCGCGAGGGCGTGCAGCGCGACCTGCTGCCGCTGATCGAGGGCACCACGGTCTCCACCAAGCACGGCGCGGTGAAGACCGACCATATCCTCTTCATCGCCTCCGGCGCCTTCCATGTGGCGAAACCCTCGGACCTGCTGCCGGAATTGCAGGGCCGCCTGCCGATCCGCGTGGAACTCAGGGCGCTGACCGAGGACGATTTCGTCCGCATCCTGACCGAGACCGACAACGCGCTGACGCTGCAATACACGGCGCTGATGCAGACCGAGGAGGTCGGCGTCAGCTTCACCGAAGACGGCATCCGTGCGCTCGCGGCCATCGCGGCAGAGGTCAACCGCTCGGTCGAGAATATCGGCGCGCGCCGGCTCTATACGGTGATGGAACGGGTGTTCGAGGAACTCTCCTTCGCCGCCCCGGACCGCGGCGGGCAGGCGGTGGTGGTCGATGCCGCCTATGTCGAGGCGAATATCGGCGAATTGTCCCGCTCGGCGGATCTCAGCCGCTACGTTCTCTGACCGGGGCCCGGGCAGGGTCCGGGGAAAGGGGGGCTGTCTGCCCCCCTCTGCCCTGCGGGCATTCACCCCCCGAGGATATTTGCGGCGCAAAGATGCGCGAATTTGATTAAAATTATCCGCATCGCATCCGCCCATCATCTTGCCGCAAATACTCACGCCCGGCCCACCCCGCGCCCGCCCCTTCATTCTGCTGAAAATACGCTCTTCTGGCGGCACCCCGCCGCGCTTGAACCGGGCAAGGGGCAGGGATAGCCTTCGCCCATGAGCACCCTCTTCTTCACCGACCCCGCCTGCCTGACCCATGTCACGCCCCCGGGCCATCCCGAGCGGGTGGAGCGGCTCCGCGCGATCCTCACCGTGCTGGAGGCCCCGGAATTCGCCACGCTGGAGCGCCGTCAGGCCCCGCCCGCGCCCGAGGCCGAGTTGCTGCGCTGCCATCCCGAGGCCTATGTGGCGCAGATCAAGGCCAGTATCCCGGCCGACGGCACCCATCAGCTCGACCCCGACACCTGGGTCTCGCCCGGGTCGTGGGAGGCGGCGCTGGCCGGGGTCGGCGCGCTGAACGCGGCGCTCGATGCGGTGATGGCGGGCGAGGCGCGGAACGCCTTCGCCGCGATCCGC
Organism: Pararhodobacter sp.; assembly: GCF_034676075.1. Taxonomy (GTDB): domain Bacteria; phylum Pseudomonadota; class Alphaproteobacteria; order Rhodobacterales; family Rhodobacteraceae; genus Pararhodobacter. The sequence continues at coordinate 4,941 of NZ_JAUCCQ010000159.1, forward strand.
CCGCCCGGCCACCATGCCGAGACCGCGACGCCGATGGGGTTCTGCCTCTTCGGCACCGTGGCCATCGCCGCCAAGCGCGCGCTCGATCATCACGGGCTGAGCCGCGTCGCGGTCCTTGATTTCGACGTGCATCACGGCAACGGCACGCAGGATCTGCTGCAGCACGAGCCTCGCGCGCTCTTTGTCTCCTCGCATCAATTCCCCCTCTGGCCCGGGACCGGCCGGGCCGAGGAAACCGGCCCGCACGGCAACATCCTGAACCTGCCGCTGCCTCCGGGCACCGAGGGGCCCGTCTTCCGCCAGGCCTGGGAGGAGATTGTCTTCCCCCGGGTCGCGGCCTTCGACCCGCAACTGATCCTCGTGTCAGCCGGGTTCGACGCCCATCGCGACGACCCGCTGGCCCAGCTCAACCTGACCGAGGCGGATTTCAGCTGGATCACCCACCGGATCTGCGATCTGGCCGATAGGCACGCCGGGGGCCGGGTGGTCAGCGTCCTGGAAGGGGGCTATAACCTCGACGCGCTGGCGGCCTCGACCGCGGCGCATATCCGGGTGCTGAGGGAGCGGGGCGCATGAAAGACGTGAGCGAAATGTCCTTCGAGGAGGCCCTGCGCGCCCTCGAACAGGTGGTGGGCCAGCTGGAAAGCGGCCAGGTCGATCTGGAGAAATCCATCGACCTCTATGACCACGGCGCCAAGCTGAAGAAGCATTGCGAGGCCAAGCTCGCCCAGGCTCAGGCCCGGATCGAACAGATCACGCTGGCCGAGAATGGCGAGCCCAACGGCACCGCTCCCTTCGACGCCAAATGAGCTTTCCCGCCGATCTGACCGCCGCCTCGCTGGCCGTGGCCGGGCGGCTGGCGCGGGCGCTCGATGCCCTGCCCGAGAGCCGGGTTAAGGCGGCGATGGCCCACGGGCTGCATGGCGGCAAGGGGCTGAGGGGCTATCTGGTCCTCGAATCCTGCGCGCTGCACGGCATCGCCCGCGAGGTTGCGCTCAATGCCGCCGCCGCCATCGAGGCGATGCATGCCTATTCGCTGGTTCATGACGACCTGCCTGCCATGGACGACGACGATCTGCGCCGCGGCCGGCCCACGGTGCATGTGGCCTTTGACGAGGCGACCGCGATCCTTGCCGGGGACGCGCTGCAATCGCTGGCCTTCCAGCTCTGCGCCGAGACGGGGCACGCGGGGCTGACCGCCGCGCTGGCCCGGGCTGCCGGGGCCGAGGGGATGGTGCTGGGTCAGGCGCTGGACATCGCCGCCGAGACCGCCGCCCTGCCGCTGACGCTGGAACAGATCGTCCAGCTGCAACAGGGCAAGACCGGCGCGCTCTTCGGCTGGTCCTGCCTGACCGGGCCGATCCTGGCGGGCGCCGATCCCGCGCCGCTCGCCGCCTATGCCACGGCGCTGGGCCTTGCCTTTCAGATCGCCGACGACATCCTTGATACCGAGGGCGATGCGGCGACCGCCGGAAAGCGCCTGCAAAAAGACGCCGCGGCGGGCAAGGCGACCTTCGTTTCGCTCTTGGGGCTGGAACCGGCCCGGGCGCGTGCCCGTGAATTGATTTCCCAGGCCGGGGAGGCTCTGGCACCCTATGGCTCACGGGCCGATTCCTTGCGCGAAGCGGCCCGCTTCGTTATCAGCCGCGACAAGTAACCCGGAGCGCCCATGAGTACCCGCCCAGCCACGCCCCTCCTCGACCGCGTGCAGAGCCCGGCCGATCTGAAGCGGCTGTCGGATGCGCAGCTCAAGCAGGTGGCGGATGAACTGCGGGCTGAGACGATCAGCGCTGTCAGCGAGACGGGCGGGCATCTGGGCGCCGGGCTGGGCGTGGTGGAGCTGACCGTGGCGCTGCACGCGGTCTTCGACACACCGCGCGACCGGCTGATCTGGGACGTTTCGCACCAGAGCTATCCGCACAAGATCCTGACGGGCCGCCGCGACCGCATCCGCACCCTGCGGATGAAGGACGGGCTGTCCGGGTTCACCAAGCGCGCGGAATCGCCCTATGACCCGTTCGGCGCCGCCCACAGCTCGACCTCCATTTCCGCCGCTCTGGGCTTCAAGGTCGCCCATGACCTCGGCGGCACGCCCGAGCCCGCGCTGGGCGATGCGATTGCGGTGATCGGCGACGGCTCCATGTCCGCGGGCATGGCCTTCGAGGCGATGAACAACGCCGGTCATCTGGGCAAGCGGCTGTTCGTGGTGCTGAACGACAACGAGATGTCGATCGCGCCGCCGACCGGGGCGCTGTCGTCCTATCTGTCGCGGCTCTATGCCGAGAAGCCCCTGCAGGACCTCAAGGCCGCCGCCAAGGGCGCACTGGGCCTGCTGCCCCCGCCCCTGCAAGAGGGCGCGCGCCGGGCCAAGGACATGCTCAAGCACATGACCGTCGGCGGCACCATGTTCGAGGAGCTGGGCTTCCACTACGTCGGCCCCATCGACGGGCATGACATGGAAACGCTGCTCTCGGTCCTGCGGACGCTGCACGCCCGGGCCACCGGGCCGACGCTGATCCATGTGCTGACCAAGAAGGGCAAGGGCTATCGCCCGGCCGAGATGGCGGCGGACAAGGGTCATGCGACGGCCAAGTTTGACGTGATCACCGGCAAGCAGCAGAAGGCGCCGTCCAACGCGCCCAGCTACACCAAGGTCTTCGCGCAATCGCTGATCCGCGAGGGCGAGGCGGACGACAAGATCGTCGCCGTCACCGCCGCCATGCCCGACGGCACCGGGCTGAACCTGTTCGCCGAGCGTTTTCCCAGCCGCACCTTCGACGTGGGCATCGCCGAACAGCACGGCGTCACCTTCTGCGCCGGTCTCGCCGCCGGCGGGCTGAAGCCCTTCTGCGCCATGTATTCGACCTTCCTGCAGCGCGGCTATGATCAGGTCGTGCACGATGTGGCCTTGCAGGGCCTGCCCGTCCGCTTCGCCATCGACCGCGCCGGGTTGGTGGGGGCGGATGGCGCCACCCATGCCGGGTCCTTCGACGTGGCCTATCTGGCCAACCTGCCCGGTTTCGTGGTCATGGCGGCCGCCGATGAGGCCGAACTCGTGCACATGGTCGCCACCGCCGCCGCGCATGACACCGGCCCCATCGCCTTCCGCTTCCCGCGGGGCGAGGGCGTGGGGGTGGAGATGCCCGAACGCGGCGAGGTTCTGGAGATCGGCCGCGGCCGCATGATCCGCGAGGGCAAGCGCGTGGCGATCCTGTCCTTCGGCACCCGTCTGGCCGAGGTGATGAAAGCCGCCGAGGCGCTGGACGCCCGCGGCATCTCGCCCACCGTCGCGGATGCCCGCTTCGCCAAGCCGCTGGACCGCGACCTGATCCTGCGCCTCGCCCAGGAGCATGAGGCGCTGATCACCATCGAGGAAGGCGCGGTCGGCGGCTTCGGCTCCCATGTCGCGCAGCTGCTGGCCGAGGAAGGCGTCTTCGACACCGGCCTCAAATACCGCTCGATGGTCCTGCCGGACACCTTCCTCGACCAGGCCTCGCCCGACCAGATGTACGAAGCGGCCGGCCTGACCGCGGCGGACATCGAGGCGAAGGTGCTGGATGTGCTGGGCGTTGCGCGGATCGGGGCGAAGAGGGC
>NZ_JAUCCQ010000160.1:0-8460 GCF_034676075.1 Pararhodobacter sp.
ACGCCGCGCCCGTGGCGCGGCCGGGAGCCCGCCCCCCGCACCCCCTGCTTCAAGGAGGGTTTTCCACCCTCCTTGAAAATCCACCCGAGGATATTTGCAGCACGAAGATGGAGATCAAGCGGGCGCCAACCTGTAATCTTCGTTCTGCAAATATCCTCGGGGGTCCGGGGGCAGAAGGCCCCCGGGGCTCACCACCCGCGCTGCCCTCTCCGCGGCGGGAGGCGCGCGGGGTGGGCGGGTGGGAGCGTGCCTCCCGCCGCTTCGTGCTGAAAGGGAAAGGGCCGCCTTTGAGGGGCGGCCCTTGGCAATCGCCGGGTATTCGCTGGGATCAGGCGGCGAAGAGGGTCTTCGCTTCGGCGCCCGACAGGACCGGGCGGGCGGCGGCGAAATCGGCGCGGCCCTCTTCGGTGGCGAGCGCCGGGAACAGCGCCAGCAGCTCGGCCCGGGTGCCTTCCTCCAGCGCGTCGACCACGGCTTCGGCCGGCTGGAAGCTCTCGGTCCAGGAGCCTTCGGCGCGGATGATCTCGTGGCGTTCGCACATCACGTGGATGTAGCTGACGGCCTCCAGCCCGGCGCGGCTCACGCCCGGCAGGCCCAGCAGATCCTGCGCCGCGACCAGCACCTCGCGCTCGCCGAACATCAGTTCCGCCCGGGCGCCGGTCACCAGCATTCGGTGGCGAGGCGAGACGGTCAGGTCACGCTCCGGCAGGCCGCGGCCGAGGGAGCCTGCGGCGATCCGCACCGGCCCGACCTCGGGGCTGCCGGCGAGATCGGCCATCGACAGGTCGCGGCGCCCGGTCCAAGTCAGCGGCTGATAGCCGTGGTCGCGGGTCAGCACCTTGTCGCCGGCCACCAATTCCTCGACCGCGACGCGGCCGCGCAGCGTGTCGATCAGCGTGCCGGGGGTGAAGCAGATGATCTCCTCGAAGCTCTTGAACTGCAGTTTCGAGCCGTCGTCGAAGATCACATAGCCGGAATAGGAATGGGTCCCGTCGCCGTTGTCGATATCGTCGGTGATGGTCACCTGCGGCGGCGTCTCGCCCGGCAGGGGATCGGGCAGCACCAGCTGGTCGAAGCCCGAGCCGCCATGCACGAATCCGTTGGTGAAGGCCTGAACCTCGGCCCGGTCGTCGCCCGAGCCCAGCTGGATGCGCTCGATCTCGGTGAAGCTGGCGGTATTGCCGCCCGAGGCCATCGTGCCCTCTTCGTCACCGGTATAGGTGACGGTGGTGCTTTCGGTCATCAGCGTGGCTTCGATCTTGTCGCCATCGGTCTCGCCCGTCTCGCCGCCGACAATCACATGATTGCCGAAGCCGTCGAAGACGCGGAAGGAATCGTCGCCCGAGCCGCCATAGGCGGTGTCGTCGCCATTGCCCATGACCAGCGTGTCGTTGCCGTAGCCCGGTTCGGTCGCGTCCCCGGGCTCGCGCCCGCCGGTATCGCCGAAGACGCTGTCGCCATACATCACGTTGTTGCCTTCGCCGCCGATGATGAGGTCATTGCCCTCGCCGCCGATCAGCTTGTCGTCACCCTCGTTGCCGAAGAGCGTGTCGTCGCCGGCATCGCCCCAGAGGGAATCGTCGCCCGCGTTCCCCGACAGCAGGTCATTGCCCTCGCGCCCGAAGAGCCAGTCGGCGCCGTCGCCGCCGGAAATCGTGTCGTCGCCCGCGCCGCCATAGACCGTGTCGTCGCCGCCATTGGCCTCGATCGCGTTGCCGCTCTGGTCCATCGTGTCGCCGTCGCCATCGGCATATCCGGTGTCCATCACCTCGCCCGTCTCGGCGCCATCGACCGTGCCGGGGCCGGCCAGCGTCACGGTGTCGTCCTGCGCCAGATCGGCGAAGGCGACATCGGTCATGCCGGGCGTGGTATCGACCGCGGTGATCGAGATCTGGGTGATATGCACCAGATCGCCCGCCGCATCGAGCGGCAGCAGCATCTGGCTGGTCAGCCCGCTGACGGAATCGGTGACCGAGACGACCAGCAGCGTCTGCGGGCTGGTCGCCGGGTTGCCCAGCGCGTCGAGGGTGGTGACATCGGCGGTGACCGTCGAGAGGCCGGTGATCGAGCCGATCCCCCGGTCGCTGTAGAAATTGTCGCCCACCGCGATGCGCGACGGGTCGCCCCAGGCGGTCGCCACCGCGGAATCGGTGATCCCCGTCAACCCGCTGCCCAACGACAGCGTATCGCCCGGGGCGAAGCCCGCCACATCGGTGAGGATCAGGTCGTTGAGCGTATTGGCCATGGGGGCAATCTCCAGCGGGAACGCATACTCGGTAGGCCGCTGGTCTAGGCGGGGAATGTGCGAATTCTCGGCCGGAAACGGGGCAATTGTTGGGCACCGGGAAACAGGGTGTTAACCGATCGTCAGGGGTGTTCCAGCGCCAGCCGCATATGCCGCAGCAGGAAGTCGATGAAGCGCTGCACCTTGGGATCCTGCAGCTTGCGGTGCGGATAGAGGCAGCCCAGGATCGCCGGGGGCGGCGGGGTCAGGGGCAGCACCTCGACCAGCCGGCCCGAGGCCAGATGCGCCGCCACCTCGAACCGCGGCTTCATGACGATGCCGCGGCCATCCAGCGCCCAGCTCAGCAACACATCGCCCTCGTCGGCGTCGAACCGGCCCTTCACCTCCAGCTTCACCAGCCCCTCTGGCGTCTCCAGCTGCCAGTAATATTCGGGCGAGCGGGGATAGCGCAGCAGCAGGCAATTATGCGCCAGCAGGTCGTCCGGCGCCTCGGGAATGCCCTCGCGCGCCAGATACTCGGGCGCGGCGCACAAGAGTCGCGGGCAATCGGCCACCTTGCGCAGCTTCAGCGCGGAATCGGGCGGCGTGCCCAGAAAGAAGGCCACGTCCAGCTCTTCCTCGAACAGATCGACCCGCCGGTCCGACAGCCTGAGCCGCACATCCACCTCGGGGAACAGATCGCAGAACCGCGGCACCAGCGGCGCCACCAGCCGCCGCCCGACCCCCAGCGGCGCCGTCACCCGCACCGTGCCGCGCGGCCGCCCCTCGAACCCGGCGAGCGAGGCTTCGGCCTCTTCCAGCGAGGCGACGACGCCCCGCACATGTTCATAGAAGAGCCGTCCCGCCTCGGTCGGCACCAGCTTGCGCGTCGTGCGGTTCAAAAGCCGCGTGCCCAGCCGCGCCTCCAGCTCCTTGATCCGCTTCGAGGCCACGGCGGGCGTCAGCCGCAGGTCGCGCCCGCCCGAGGTGATCGAGCCCAGCTCGACCACCCGCACAAAGACCTTGAGGCTTTCCAGATAGGGCAATTGCTGGCGTTCCTCCCGCGCTATCCGCCCATTCCGTTGACAATAGCAGGTGTTTCCCCGGCGATTTTCAACGCTCACGCCAAACAGTCAAACGCTTTTGCCGGATTGTCGTGGCAGGATGCGGCCCTATCCTGCGGCGCCGGTCAAAGGAGCATGGACATGGATGAACGCATCTTGCGCGGGCGCGTGCTGCGCTTCCTGCGGCGGCCCGAAGGGGTCGGCGATACCGCCGCCTTCGAGGTCTTCGAGGATGGCGCGGTGCATGTCCGGGGCGGGCTGATCGCCTGGGTCGGGGATTTCGCGCAGGCCCCGGCGGGGATCGCCGTGACCGATCACCGCCCGCATCTGATCACCGCAGGCTTCATCGACGCGCATATCCATTTCCCGCAGGGCCAGATCACCGCCTCCTGGGGGGCGCAGCTGCTGGACTGGCTGAACACCTATACCTTCCCGGCCGAGACGAAATTCGCCGATCCCGCCCATGCGGCGCGGATGGCGACGGCCTTCTATGACCTGCTGCTCAGGAACGGCACGACCACCGCCTCGGCCTTCTGCTCGGTCCATCCCGCCTCGGTCGAGGCCTATTTCGCCGAGGCTGAAAAGCGTGGCATGCGGATGCTGGGCGGCAAGGTGCTGATGGACCGCAACGCGCCCGAGGGGCTGCTGGACACGCCGCAGACCGCCCATGACGACAGCGCCGCGCTGATCGCCCGCTGGCACGGAAGGGGCCGCGCGCTCTATGCCATCTCGCCCCGTTTCGCCATCACCTCGACGCCCGGGCAGATGGAGGCCGCGCAGGCGCTGATCGCCGCGCATCCCGACTGCCACGTTCAGACCCATCTGAGCGAGAATCTGGAGGAGATCGCCTTCGCCTGTTCGCTATACCCTGAGGCCAAGGGCTATCTCGACATCTACGACCGCTACGGGATGCTGGGGCCGAAGGCGCTGTTGGGTCACGCCATCCACCTGACCGAGGCCGAGCGCGACCGCATCGCCGAGACCGGCTCGCATGCGGTCCATTGCCCGACCTCGAACTTCTTCCTCGGCTCGGGCCTCTTCGACGAGGCCGCGCTGGCCCGGCGCGGTGCTACCTCGGCCATCGCCACCGACATCGGCGCCGGGATGAGCTGGTCGATGCTCAGAACCGGCGGCGCCGCCTATGCCGTGGCCCAGCTGCAAAAACGCAGCCTCGACCCCTTCACCGCCTTCTGGTGGATCACCCGGGGCAATGCCGAAGTCCTGGGCCTCGCCGACCGCATCGGCACCCTGCAGCCGGGCAGCGAGGCCGATCTGGTGGTGCTGAACAGCCGCGCCACCCCCGACCTCGCCCTGCGGATGGAGGCCGCGCAGGACCTCAAGGACGAACTCTTCGCCCTCCTGATCCTCGGCGACGACCGCACCGTTGCGGAAACCTATGTCGCGGGGAAAGCGTCGAAACCGGCCTGACCCGCCGCTCTTCGCGCCCCTCGACCGGGCCCCGTAGGGTGCGTGCTCGCACGCACCGTTACGCCGAGGCCAGATCCGCCCCCGCGCGCAGGTTCCGCAACTTCTTCCACGTCACCTCGGGGTCGATCTTCCCATATCCCGCGAAGGTCCCGAAGCCGCAATCGGTCGAGGCGATCACGCGGTCCTGCCCCACGATATCGATGAACCGCTGCAGGCGCTGGGCGATCAGCTGCGGGTGTTCGACGTAATTCGAGCAGGTATCGATGACGCCCGGCGCCAGCACCTTGTCCTCGGGGATCTTCGCATCCCGCCAGACCGTCCATTCATGCTCGTGGCAGGGGTTGGCGCTTTCGAAGAGGATGGTCGAGGGATTTGCCCCCAGCACCACGTCGATCACCTTCTCCAGCGGGATGTCGTGGTCATGCGGCCCCTCGTAATTGCCCCAGCACAGATGCATCCGCATGCGGTCCTTGGGCAGGCCCTCGGTCGCGGCGTTCAGCGCCTCGACATTGGCCGCCGCCACCTTGACGAACTCGTCCTGGCTCAGGTCCTGATAGCCGGTATGCGCCGACATGGCGAGGTCGGGGCAATCGAACTGGATGTCGAAGCCTGCGTCGAGGATCGCCTCGTACTCGGGGCGCATGGCGGTGGCGAGGTCGGCCAGATAGGCCTCGTGGCTGGGGTAATACTTGTTCACCTGGAAGGCGGTGATCAGCCCCGGCGAGGCCGCGTTCATGAAGGCCCTCCCGGTGTCGCCCCGCGCCGCCAGCGCCTCCTTGAAGCGGCGGATATCGTCGAGCGCGGGTTGCAGGTTGACCAGCTTGACCTCGCCGATGCACGACGCCCGGGTGAATTCCTGACTGCCCATGATCGCGCTCAGCTTCTTGGCCAGCGCGGGATGGGCGGCCATGTCCTTGGCGGGCTTGCGGTCGATATGGCCGCCGAAGCCCGAGAGCCGCTCCTGCATATAGGTCGAATAGCCGACCTTGCCGAGCTCGCCATCCGAGACGATGCTCACCCCCGCCTCGCGCTGGCGCCGGATCGCCTCGGCGATGGCGGCCTCGACGGTGGCCTCGAACTCGGCCGGATCATAGGCCTCGTGCTTGTCCCTGGCGATCAGCAAGGCCGAGAGCCGATCCCCCCGCGGCAGGCTGCCCACATGGGTGGTGGCAATGGTCATGACGGGCTCCCCCTCCGGTGCTCAGGTCGGGCGGTATATGAGCACCTGATATGGGGGAAGGGAAGGGGGGGCGTGTGGGAGCCCGCGTGTTTCCTGGCGCCAAGGTGCCGAAACAAAACCATCCGCCGAGGCGGATGGTTTTGTTGAAAAACAACAGCTTAGACGATAGTTTCCTTCGACATCACCATTGATGCGACCTTTCTGTAGGGGCAAGACACAGTCTCACTTAGTACGTAACATAGGAGAGTTTGATTGTCAGTCAAGAAGTGGAGAGTGTTTTACCGTTTGTGGACGCGTATGAGGCAAATCGTATACCCCTCCCCAGGCAGGATCGGAGAGCTGCAACTCGTGGCGTAATCTGATGGCCTTCTGTCTATCGCGTCGTTGCTCTGACTGGAGAATTTGTTAATCAGGTGGTGCTCCTCGAAGAACGGAACAATGTCGTCCTCCAAACAATTTATCTGCAATCGAAGGGACAAGACGACGTGACGCGATATATAAACAATGAGCGGGTCGGACGAAATATTCCATTGTCGAGTCGTCTTCTTTGTTACGGCGTAAAGGTCCCGCCCTGTCATCCGATAGGAGAATTTGAGAACCCTATCCGAGGCGCTGCCTTCTACCTCAGGCTCCACCGTTCTTCCGTCTACAACCACAGACATTTCCGGAGAATAGCTTCCAGCCGTCGCATTGTCGCCAGCATAGAAGACGTGTTGCCAGTGAACCTCTCCACCTTTACGGAATGGAACAAATTCCTCCCTCGATGCGTCGACGATTTTCACAAGATTCTGTTCGCGGTCATGCCAGCTAACAGTTATGGTGCGATCAATCGACTTCACATGGAATGTAGTGTTGTGGCTCATCCGTATCCGAAGTTGTTCAACGATATCGTCTTGCAACTTCCCGTCATTTCTTTCATCTGCGGCAAAATCTGGCAAGAAAATATGCTTGCTGAGCTTTGCCCAAACCGTATCGAGATCTTTCCTCCTTTTGAGCAATTCGTCGGCAAAGAAAACATCTATAACCACATCTCTAATGGCTTGGAAGGTATGTAGGAATCTAATAAACGCACTGATTATGGCGCCGATCAGTATCATGCGTCCTAAATCGATTGCGCCTCGCGCCCACCAAGGCGCGTTGCTGCCAGTGCTTGAGGATGCATACGAATGCGAATATCCAAGTATATACAAGAACAGCCCAAGCGAGGTGAGAAGCGTGAAACCGGTAACCACCCCAAACTTCGTGTAAAACTCAGCGATGACTTTTTTTGCATCTCGGAATGTTTGCAACACGGGTCCTCGGAAACCTCTACTCTTACAAGGAAAGCATCTTAGCCCGCGCATGCACACCTCTGCCCGAACAAAAATAAGGAAAAAGCAAGAAGTAGATCGCTGTCAAGCGATAGATTGACCTCACTTGCGCGCTATACTGTGACATGTAGGAGGTCGGTGCATATGAAACGTCAGTTGCCATAACGTTGCCTTGTGACTTTGTTGCAGTTGCATTGGAAGCCCCCAAACTCCCACCTAGACACCCCCCACCTCCCTCAGGCACCCTCTCTCCACCCCATCGTGGAGACCGCCATGCGCCAGCCCCTCCTCCTCGCCGCCGCCTTCCTCCTCCCGCTCCCCGCCGCCGCCCAGCTCCAGCCCGGGTTCTGGTCCTTCCCCGGCCAGCCGAACCTTCCCGAGGCCGAGCTTGCCGCGCTCTGTGTCACCGGTTTCTCGCTGGTCCTGAGCGACGGCGGCAGCCTGAGTTACCTGCCGGGCGAGGGCGGGGCGCTCAGGCAGGATGCGGCGATGACCTGCGCCCCGGACGGCGCCGATGCCTGGACCTGCGAGGGCTGGGTCGACAATGGCGCGGGGCCCGAGGCCAGCCGCCACACCACCAGCGCCAGCACGGCGGAGGGCGCGCTCCGGCTGGAAACCAGGGTCGAGGGGCAAGGGGATCAGCCCGTCGTCACCTGGCCCCAGCCCTGTCCGCCCGCGGCGATCCGCGCCGCGCTGGCCCTGGGGATCGCGCCCCGGGATTGAGACCCGCGCCCATGGGGCACCCCTTGCCATCCGGCCGCGCCCGGGTCAGCCTGACGCGCCAGCAGGAGAGCCCCATGACCATCCCGACCCGTATCCAGGATTTCGCCGCCGACCTCACCGCCATCCGCCGCGACCTGCACGAACACCCCGAACTCGGCTTTCAGGAAGTCCGCACCGCGGGCATCGTCGCCGCCGAACTGGAACGGCTGGGCATCGAGGTCACGACCGGGATCGGCAAGACCGGCGTGGTGGGGGTCCTGAAGGGCAGCCGCCCCGGCCGCACCATCGGGATCCGGGCCGACATGGATGCGCTGCCGATCCACGAACAGACGAACCTGCCCTATGCCTCGAAGACCCCCGGCGTGATGCACGCCTGCGGCCATGACGCCCATACGACGATGCTGCTCGGCGCCGCCCGCTACCTGGCCGAGACCCGCGATTTCGCCGGCACCGCAGTGTTCATCTTCCAGCCGGCTGAGGAAGGCCTCGGCGGCGCCCGGGCGATGATCGCCGACGGCCTCTTCCAGCGCT
>NZ_JAUCCQ010000161.1:0-7622 GCF_034676075.1 Pararhodobacter sp.
GGCGGTATCGCCGGGATGGCCGACGGGGCGCTGGCGGCGAAACCGGTAATGTCCGCAGCCGAGGAGTAACCATGCCGGGGGGCTCGCCCCCGGAGAACGAAAAAGCAGCGGGGGCTGCTCGCCCCCGGAGAAAGCGTAAAGGCTGGCCCCCTCGCCAAAGGGGGGCACGCCCCCCTTTGGAAACCCCGTGGATATTTGAGGCGCAAAGATGGGATTAGGGATTCGTTAACCCTCATCTTTGTTCTCTAAATATCCCGGGGGGTTCGGGGGGCTGGCCCCCCGAGGCTGGACCGGACGCTCGGACAGATCGGAGCGCGCGACAGCAAAAGGGCCCCTGCCGATGGCAGAGGCCCCCTGTCCCGTTCGAGGACGCGCCCCGTTTTAGGGCTCTCAGGCGCGCGCGGCGCCCTGATTGTGTTTGCGTGCGACCAGCGCCTTCGCAGTCTCGACCGCCACCGCCGCATCCCGGCAATAGGCGTCGGCGCCGATGGCGCGGCCGAATTCCTCGTTCAGGGGGGCGCCGCCGACGAGGACGATGAAATCCTCGCGCATGCCCTTTTCCTTCAGCGTGTCGATCACGACCTTCATGTAGGGCATGGTCGTGGTCAGCAGCGCCGACATGCCGAGGATGTCCGCGTCTTCCTTTTCCAGCGCCTCGAGGTATTTCTCGACCGGGTTGTTGATCCCCAGATCCACCACCTCGAAGCCCGCGCCCTCCATCATCATGCCGACGAGGTTCTTGCCGATGTCGTGGATGTCGCCCTTGACGGTGCCGATCACCATCTTGCCCATGCGCGGTGCGCCGGTCTCGGCCAGCAGGGGCTTCAGGATCGCCATGCCCGCCTTCATCGCATTCGCCGCCAGCAGCACTTCCGGCACGAAGAGGATCCCGTCGCGGAAGTCGTGGCCGACGATGGTCATGCCGGCGACCAGCGCCTTGGTCAGCACGTCATAGGGCGTCCAGCCGCGTTCCAGCAGCAGGTTGACGCCTTCCTCGATCTCGTCCTTCAAGCCGTCGTAGAGGTCGTCCATCATCTGGGCGACGAGTTCCTCGTCGTTCAGTTCGGACAGGATGATGTCGTCGTCCTCGGCCATGGCGGGGTCTCCGGATAGAGGTCTCTGGATCCGTAGATGCGGCAGGAAGCGGGCGGCAACTGATCCAATCCCGACATGCCCCGGATGAAAGACGACAGCAAGCTCAGGTTTCCATCCGGCACTTGAAAATTGTTCATGTTATGTTCAAGTTTGATTCATGCCGCCGCGCCCGCCTCCCCTGCCCCCGACCGATCCCGCCCTGCGCGCGCCCGCGCGGGGAACGCTGGCGCAGCCCGCGCCGCGCTATGACAGCGAGGTCCGCGCCTGGGAGCATGACGGCTGGGACCTGCCCGAGGAGGAGCGCCTGAAGCGCCGCGAGGTCAGCATCGAGCGCCCGCGCTCGGTCATCGCCTGGAACCAGTCGCCGGATCTGGGTTTCGACCGGGCGGTCAATTCCTACCGCGGTTGCGAGCATGGCTGCATCTATTGCTACGCCCGCCCGAGCCACGCCTATCTGGGCCTGTCGCCGGGGCTCGATTTCGAGACGAAGCTCATCGCCCGCCCCGATGCCGCCCGGGTGCTGGAGAAGGAACTCGCGCGGAAATCCTATGTCGTGCGGCCGATGGGGCTGGGCACCAACACCGATCCCTGGCAGCCGATCGAGGCGCAATACCGCGTGACGCGCGCGGTGCTGGAGGTTCTGTGGGACTGGCGCCATCCGGTCAGCATCACCACCCGCGGCGCCCTGATCGAGCGCGACCTCGACCTGCTGGGCCCGCTGGCGGCCGAGGGGTTGACCGAGGTCGGGATCAGCGTGACGACGCTGGACGCGGGGCTCGCCCGGGCGATGGAGCCGCGCGCGCCCTCTCCCGCCCGGCGGCTGGCGATGATCCGGGCGCTCTCGGCCGCCGGGGTGCCGGTGCGGCTGATGATGGGGCCGGTCATCCCGGGGCTGACCGATCACGAGATCGAGGCGCTGATGGAAGCCGGGCGCGAGGCGGGCGCCACGACCGCCTGGTACGCGCTGCTGAGACTGCCGCGCGAGGTCTCGCCGCTGTTTCAGGACTGGCTGGCGCGGCACCGGCCCAACCATGCGGGCAAGGTCATGAAACTGCTGCGCGAGATGCGGGGCGGGCGCGACAACGATCCCGATTTCCACAGCCGCTTCCGGGGGGAAGGACCCTATGCCGATCTGCTGCGCGCCCGGGTGGTCGCCGCGCGGCGCCGGCTGGGTTATGCCCAGAGCCTGCCCCCGCTCGATTGCAGCAAGTTCCGCCCGCCGCCGCGGCCGGGCGATCAGCTCAGCCTGTTCTGAGGGGCCGGAAAAGCCGCGGGCGGGCTCCCGAAGGAACCCGCCCATTGCCCGTCTCCGATTCTACGTCCCGAGGGATCAGACGCAGGGACCGGTGTAATAGGTGCCGTTGCCGTTCGAATAGGCACACTGGCCGCTGGCGGTGTTGCGCGCAACCAGCGCGCCCGCGGCGGCGCCGCCCAAGGCCGCGACGACGGTCCAGTTGGGGTTGGCGTCAAAGGCATCGGCGAGGATCAGACCGCCCGCAGCGCCGGCGAGACCGCCGACCACGGTGCGTTCGTTCTGGGACATGGTGCAGGCCCCGAGCGCCAGGCTGGCGGTAGCGACGGTGGCGAGGATCACGGATTTCATGAAAAGGTCTCCTGTTGAGTTCCGGCGAAATAACGCGCGGACTGGCGAGGGGTTCCATGTTTCGGGAAAAAAATGAACGCACGCCCGCGTGAAGAGGCGAAATACCGCTCAGCCCGGCCCTGCCGCAGGGGGCGGCGGGACCGAGGAAAAGTGTCGATGCGCGCGCCTTTACCCGGCGGCGAGCATGTCCTTGACCATGGGGATGACCTGCTCGCCGTAAAGCCGCAGGGCTTCCATGTTCTTTTCATGCGGCACGGGGCCGGTGGTGTATTTCAGGTCGAAGCGCTGCACGCCCAGCCCCTTGACCGCACGCACGATCTTGCGGGCCACCGTCTCGGGCGAGCCGACGAAGAGCGCACCATGGGCGACCTCGGCCAGATACCGGTCCTTGGTCGTGGGCGGCCAGCCGCGTTCGCGGCCGATCCGGCCGAACATCGCCTGATAATGCGGCCAGAGCGTCTCGCGCGCTTCCTCGTCCGTCGCGGCGACGAAGCCCGGGGAATGCACGCCGATCGGCTTCGCTTCGGTGCCGAACTGGGCCACGGCGCGGTGATAGAGTTCGACATAGGGTTTGAAGCGCAGGGGATCGCCGCCGATGATCGCCAGCATCAGCTGCAGGTCCTGCCGCGCCACGCGCACCACCGATTCCGGGCTGCCGCCGACGCCGACCCAGGTGGTCATCGGCTGGCCAAGGCGCGGATAGACCGTCGCGTTGCGAAGCGGCGCGCGGGTCTTGCCCTGCCAGGTCACGCTGTCCTCGCGCAGGAGGCGGGCAAAGATATCCAGCTTCTCCTCGAAGAGCTGGTCGTAGTCCTGCATGTCGAAGCCGAAGAGCGGGTAGCTCTCGGTGAAGCTGCCGCGGCCGAGGATCGGCTCGGCCCGCCCGTTCGACACCGCGTTCAGCGTGGAGAAGCGCTGGAACACCCGCACCGGGTCGTCGGTCGACAGGATCGTGACCGCGGTGCCCAGCTTGATGCGCTTCGTACGGCCGGCGATGGCGCCCAGCACGATCTCGGGCGCCGAGATGGCGAAATCGTCGCGGTGGTGTTCGCCAAGGCCGATGAAGTCGATGCCGAGCCCATCGGCATAGGCGGCTTCCTCGACCACGTCGCGCAGCACCTGGTCCATGGGTTTCGGCTGGCCATCGGCGCCGGTGCTGATGTCGCCGAACGTGTCGAGGCCGAGGGAAATGTCGCTCATTGAGAACTCCTGTTTGCCCTCAGCTAAGCGCGCGTGGCCCTCCCGTAAAGGCGCGCGGGCGCAAGCATCCTGTGCAGGGGTTCACAGATCGACGCTCAGCACCCCCTCCGCATCCCGGGCCCGCGAACAGCACAGGATCACCCGGTTCTCGCGCTCCTTGGCCGAGAGCACATAGTCGCGGTGTTCGATCCCCTCGGGCGTCTGATGCGTGACGGCGCAGACGCCGCAGATCCCGTCCGAGCATTTGGTGGGGATGGTGATGCCCACCGCCGCCAGCGCCTCGGTCGCTGACTGGTCAGGGGCCACGGGCACGTCGCGGCCGCTTTTCGTCAGGCGCAAGGTGAAGGGGTGGTTCACCCAATCGGGCGCCTCGGGCACCGCGAAATATTCGCGGGACAGCGCGTTCTCGGGCCAGCCCTGCGCGCGGGCCGTATCGAAGACGCCATCCATGAAGCCGCCCCCGCCGCAGGTGTAGAGCTTGGCGCCTGGCGTGTAAGGCGGGATCAGGGTGGCGAGGTCCACGCGCGGCCCGTCGGTCTTCACATGGGTCTGGGCGTGCTCGGCCCAGGGCGCGGCGGCGATCTCGGCCCCGAAGGGTGCCGTGCCCCGGGCGAGGTAATGCAGGCGGAAGTCGCAGCCCAGAGCGTGCAGCCGGTGGGCCATGGTCAGCATCGGCGTCACCCCGATCCCGCCGCCGATCAGCAGGGTGAAGGGCGCCCCCTCATCCAGCGGGAAGAGGTTCGCGGGCGGGGTGACAAACACCCGCCGCCCCTCGCGGAACACCCGATGGATCAGCAGCGAGCCGCCCCGCCCGGCCGCCTCCTTCTGGATGCCGAGGACGTATTTCGTGCCATCCGCCGGATTCCCGGCCAGCGAATAATCCCGCTGGTATTCCGGGGCGATCATCAGCGCGACATGGGCACCGGCCTCGAAGGGCGGCAGCGGCTGGCCATCGGCGCGGGTCAGTTCAAACCGCATGGTGTCATCGCTGAGGTCTTCGCGCCGGGTGATCAGCATGGGGAAGACCGGCGGCGCCTCCGGCGGCCTTGTCCCCGGCACCAGTCCGTCGGTCTGGCCCCTCGCCAGCCGGTTGCGGTATTCCTCGGGCGTCAGCATGGCTCGGTAGCGGGCGATCCCCTCCTCGCGGTTCAGGGGCTGGGTGATCGGGAAGGGCTGCGGCATGACATCGGCAGGGTAAACCGCCAGCGTCTGGTCCTCATATTTGAGGTCCAGCTCGCGGTTCAGCTCGCGCCGGTTGGTCTGCGCCGCGGGGATGTAGCGCCTGCCCGCCTTGTCCAGCTCGATATCCCACCACCAGGCCTTGACCGGGTTGATGGCGCCGCGCCCCAGCCGGTCATCCAGCGCCGCCAGCGCCTTGGCCGAGCCCGGCGCGTTCATCGCCAGCCAGCGGAACGGCGCCTCGGCGAAAAGGCCCTGCAGGTTCCACGGGCAGGTCTTCATGCAGCGCCCGCACATGCCGCCCGCCTGATTGGTGATCCGGTAGCGGGCGCATTTCTCGGCGTCGGATTTCCAGATCTCGTAGCCGTTGTACATCAGCTTCGGCCCGGCGGTGATCGCGCCCGACGGGCATTCCCGCGCGCATTTGTTGCAGGCGTTGCAGAAGGTCTGCAGACCGAAGTCGATGGGTTTGTCGGCGGCCATCGGCATGTCGGTGGTCACGCTGCCGGATTTGAGGCGCGGACCGAGATAGGGGTTGAGGATCACCTCGCCGATCCGGCTGACCTCGCCCAGCCCCGACAGCAGCAGCAGCGGCGGTTGCAGCACGTCGCCATCCAGCACCGAATGCACCCGCGCCGAATACCCCAGCCTGCGGATCTGTTCGGCCACCACGCCGCCCAGCAGCGAGAACCTGAGATACGCCCGCATGGATTGCGCGACGCTGATCCAGTCGTCGCCCGAGGCGCCCTCCATCGTCTCATGCCCCTGGTCGAAGAGCATGTTGACGGCGTTCCGGTGGTAGGGCTGCAAGGCCTCGCCGGCCGAGTTATGCGAGTAATAGGCCCAGTCCGGCACGGCGCAGAGGCCCACGGCATCGGCGCTGAGGTAATAGCCCGCCGCTTTCAGGTTCTCGGCGTTGCGCTCGGCATCGGGGGCTGATTCCGGCCCTCGGGCCTCCCCGAATTGCAGGAGCAACAGGGCGCCCAGCGCCCGGCGGGCGCAGGCGCCGATCGGCGATTTGGCGACGTAGCGGCCGCCCTTAGCCCCCTCCTGCACCGATTTCCCCATGTCGCCGTAGAGCGCCCTGGCAAAGAAATCGGCGCGTTTGGGGAAACGCGGCACGCGGGCGTGGTCGATCAGCGTGGTCGGTTCCTCGACCCGTTTCAACCGCTCGAAGGGATAGGGCCCCTTGCGGAACTCGCGATGCGCGAAGGGCTCGGCGGTCGCCGCCCGGCGGGGGGCGGCGGCGCCGGTCCACCAGCCCGGCCCATGGCTGCGCGCGCTGCGCCCGTCGCCGTCGAGCGGCCGATCGGGCGCCAGCTCCAGTGTCGTCGTCACCGCGGCGAGGCCGTAGCGGGTGCCGAGATAAGGGCTGACCGCCGCGCCGCCGTCGATGAAAGCCAGCCCCGACGACACCGCCAGACGGGGCAGATCCACCTCGGAGGTGGACATGGAATGCGCCCGCGCGTCATGACCCAGCATCCTGAGATAGGACGACAGCACGACGGCGGTGTTGTTGGCCAGCAGCGCCGCACGTTCGGCCTGCGTGCCGTGCAGCCAGTCACAGCCGGGCTCGCCCTGCCCCGGGTCGCGGGTATAGCCCACGGCGATCAGCAGCGCGAAACGGTGATGGGTGACCGGCCCGTGCGGCGATCGGGCGGCGTCGAGGATGTCGGCATAGATCGCGTCGATCCCGGCGGCATGGGTCTTGGGCTGGCCGCGCTCCAACTCCTCGCGCAGCGCGTCGATCATCGGGTTGCGGTGGGGTTCCGGCAGGTGGTGGGCGGGCTGCAGCGCGCAGATCCCCATCATCGAGGCGTCGAAATAATAGCCGGCGGCCTTCAGATGCGCCGACCGCTCGACCGGATCCTCGGGGATCCCCGCCGCCTCATGCACCACCGGCCCCTGCCGCACGGTGTCGAACATGGTCTGGTAGCGGGCCATGGCATGGGTCAGCGAGAACGGATCGGGATGGTCGAACCGCAGCGGCTGCGAGAAGGGCAAACCCTCCAGTGACACCCCCGCCCTGCGCCGCAACCGCTCCAGCGGAAAGGGGCCGAGGTGCACGGGACGGTCGGCATGGGCGAAAAGCGGCATCGTCGGGACCTCAGAAATCGGTGGGATCGGGCTCGCCCTCGGCGAGACGGGCCAGGGCGCGGGTCAGGGCGGCAAGGTCCTCGGGCGTCAGCTTGGCCGCGAAATGCGCCTGCAGGGCGTCCGAGGCACGCCGCACCTCGGCCAGCACCGCCGCGCCCCGGGGCGTCAGGGCCACGGCGGTCTGCCGCCCGTCCTCGCCCCCGGCAGCGGCGCGGGCGATGAAGCCCTTCGCCTCCAGCCCGCGCAACAGCCGCGACATGGCCGGGCGGGTGATGCCGACATAGGCGGCAAGATCCGAAGGCGTCACGACACCTTCATCCCCCACGCCCCCCAGCACGGCCGCGCCCAACCGCGTCAGCCCCGGGGGCAGCGCCGCCTCGTGCCGCGCCTGCATGAGCCGCGCCAGCCGCGAGACGCGGAACCCCAGCCTGCCATGCAACCGATAGCT
>NZ_JAUCCQ010000162.1:0-7573 GCF_034676075.1 Pararhodobacter sp.
ACGGGGATTTTCAAGGGGGGCGTGCCCCCCTTGAAGCAGGGGGTGCGGGGGGCGGCAGCCCCCCGCCCTGGTCGCCCGAGGCACGAGGGCGAAACCCCTCAGCCGGCCCTCAGCCGCAGATAGCTCCCCTCCCCCTCCAGCACGAAACGCAGGATCCGCGCCTCGGCCGCCAGGGCGTCGCGGGCGGCGAAGGCCGCCAGCAGGTCGCGCTGTCCGGCGATGATGGTGCGATGCGCCTCGCCGTCGCGCATCGTTGCCAGCCGCACCGCCTGCACCTGCCCCGACAGCCGCTGGATCGCCGCACCCAGCTCCGCATTCGGCACCGCCGAGAGCCAGGTGTTCCGGAACACCTCGGACGCGCGGTAGAAGGTCTCGAAATCGTCCTTCTCCAGCGTGCCCATCGCCTCGTCCACCGCCGCCCGCATCCGCGCCACATGCGCCTCGGTGCAGGCCTGGGCGGCGCTGGCCGCGGCATGGGGCTCCAGCAGGCGGCGCAGGACGAAGACCTGCATGACCTTCTCATGGGTGAAATTGGGCAGCGAATAGCCGCGCGTCGTGCCCTCCAGATAGCCCTCGCTCACCAGCTGCATCAGGGCCTCGCGCACCGGCATGCGCGACACGCCCATCTCGGCGGCGATGGCGGTATCGACCAGCCTGTCGGCCGCGCCGATCTTGCCGGTCAGGATCCTGGTGCGGATCGTGTCATGGATTCGCTGCCGGTGGCTGGGGCGCTGGCTGGAACGGGACATGAGCCTTCTTTCGGTCAGGGAGCAGGCATTACGGGTCAAACAGTATACTGAATCTACCCGCGGGGCAGCCTTTGTCACGCAGAAATCGCGGCAAAACCAAGAATATCGCGCCGAACAATTTTAATCTTAAAAGAAATGGATTGACAATTGCATACTGTTTGCCATCCTCGACCCAGCACCAGAGAGGAGCCGCCGATGCCCAGCCCGGATCTCGCCCATATGACGGCCATTCTGGCCGAGGTCCCGGCCGCCTTCGCCTTCGCGCGCCTGTCCGAGCCCGCTTTCGTCGGCGGCTGGTCGCTGGGCTCCCTGGGCCTGACCGAGGTCGCCGAGGGGGTCTACCGCGGCACCTCGCTCTTTGATGGCAGCGCCGCGCATGTCGATATCCGGCCGGTCCCGGCGCTGGGGCTGATCGATTTCGGCGTCGGCAGCCTCACCGCGCGCACGCCCCGCATCTATATCCGCGTGACCCCCGGCCCCGATCTGGGCCATCCCGAAGGCCGCTGCCAGATCGCGCTGCATGCCCTGCGCGCGGCGGGCAGCCCGGACGAGCGCTGGGCGCGCACCTGCACCACCCACGAGACCGAGATCCTGCTGATCAAGGCGCAGCTCGAAACCGCCTTCGCGGGGACCGGCGCATGACGGCGGGCCGCGCCCTCAGGCTAGAGGCGCGGGCGGGGCGTCTGAGCGGGCCGACCGGCTCGATGGCGCCGGGGCTGGCGCAGGCCAATCTGGCGCTGATCCCCGCGCGGCTCGCCGAGGATTTCGAGGCCTTCCTGCGGGCCAATCCCGCCGCCTTCCCGCTGCTGGCCCGGGGCCGGGCCGGGGATCCCACGCTGCCCGAGCTGGGCGCGGATATCGACCTCAGGACCGACCTGCCGCGCTACCGGGTGTTCCGCGACGGCGCGCCGGTGGCGATGCCCACCGACATCACCGACCTCTGGCGCGACGACCTGACCGCCTTCGCCATCGGCTGTTCGCTCAGCTTCGAGGCGGATCTGGTGGCCGCGGGCGTGACCCTGCGCTGCCATGCGCCGGGGCTGACCTGTTCGGCCTTCGACACCGACCTGCCGCTCACGCCCTCGGGTCCGTTCGGCGGCAGGCTCGTGGTCTCGATGCGCGCCGTCCCCGCCGGTCAGGTCGCACTGGCCGAGGCGGTGACCCGCGCGCATCCGCAATCGCATGGTGCGCCGGTCCATGTCGGCGACCCCGTCGTGATCGGCGCCGACCTCGGCCGCCCGATCGACGGGATCGGCCTGACCGACATCAGACCGGGCGAGGTGCCGGTCTTCTGGGCCTGCGGCGTCTCGCTCGAACGGGCCATCGCCCATGCCGCGCCCGATCTCGCCATCACCCATGCCCCCGGCCACATGCTGATTACCGATCTGCCGGTCCGGGGACTTGCGCCAGAAACCACCCGGTGAACGGAAACATCCGCCCGGCTCAACCGGCCACCCGACAGGGCCCGGCCACCACCCACGGGGAGAAAACCTGATGACGCTTCACCGCCGCCTGTTCCTTGGCGCCGCGACCGGCCTTGCCCTGTCGCTCGCCTCCCTTCCCGCCCTTGCGCAGGATGTCCTGCGCGTCGGCTCTTACCCCGCCAACCCGCCGTGGGAGAACCGCAACGCCGAGGGCGTTTTCGAGGGGTTCGAGGTCGATATCGTCACCGAGATCGCCAACCGCATCGGCCGCACCGCCGAGATCGAGGGCTATGACTTCCGCGCGCTCTTCGTCGCCACCGCCTCGGGCCGGGTGGATATCGTCATCTCGTCCCTGACCATCACCGACGAACGCCTTGAATCGCAGAGCTTCACCCAGCCCTATGTCGAGGGCGCCATGGGCATCGGCGTGCGGGCGGGCAGCGACATTCACGGCCTCGAGGACCTGCGCGACCGCCGGATCGGCACCATCGCCACCTCGTTCCCCGAAGCCTGGCTGAACGAGCGCGCGGACGAGATCGGCTTTGCCGCGAACAACAGCTACGACACCACGGCGAACATGCTGACCGACCTGATGGCCGGGCGCATCGACGCGGTGGTCAACGATGTGGTCGGCCTGCGCTATGCCTTCCAGCAGATGACCGGGCTGGAGGTCGCGCATGAGATCGTCACCGGCGAGCGTTTCGCCATGATGATGGCCAAGGATTCGCCGCTGCTGGAGCCCGTCAACGAGGCGATCAGCGCGATGAAGGAAGACGGCACCATGGCCGCGATCTTCGAGCGCTGGATGGGTGTGGCCCCGGCCGAGGGCAGCCTGACCGTCACGCCGCTGCCGATCCCGACCCCCGGCAATTACTGAGACGCCGGCCGGGGGGCGGCCAAGCCCCCCGCCTGACCCGAGCGGAGGGATGGCATGAGCGCGGTCGATATCTTCTTCAACCTGAGTGTTCTGGAACGCGCGCTGCCGATGCTGCTGCGGGGGTTGTGGTACACGCTCAGCCTGGGCGTCACGGCCATCGTGCTGGGCTCGGCCCTCGGCGTGATGATCGCCATCACCCGGCTTTATGCGCCCAAGCCCCTGCGCCTGCTGGCCGTGCTCTATACCGATCTGGTGCGCGCAGTGCCGGTGCTGGTGCTCCTGATCCTGCTTTACTACGCGCTGCCCTTCGCGGGCATCACGCTGTCGTCCTTCGCGGCCGCCGCCACGGCGCTGACCATGGTGCTGGCCGCCTTCACCGCCGAGGTCGTCCGCTCGGGCATCGAGGCCACGCCCAAGGGCCAGTTCGAGGCCGCCTCGGCCCTCGGGCTCGGCTTCTGGGTGACGATGCGCAAGGTGATCCTGCCGCAGGCGATCCGCATCGTCATTCCGCCGCATGCCTCGAATTGCGTCTCGGTCATCAAGGATACGGCGCTGGCCTCGGTCGTGGCGCTGTCGGACCTGCTGAAACAGGCGACGGACGCGCAGGCGCTCTTTGCCAATCCCTCGCCCCTGATCGGGGCGGCGCTGATCTATATCGCGATCCTGTGGCCCCTCGTCCGGCTGACCGGCCGCCTCGAACGCCACGCCAAGCGCGCCTACACCCGCTGACCCCCTCCCCGCCCCCCCCCAACAGAGGAAACGCCATGAAACCGCTTGTCCCCTCCCTTGCCGCGCTGCTGCTGTCGGCCGGTCTGGCCCTGCCCGCCGCCGCGCAGACCATCACCATCGGCCTGTCGCTGCCCGAAAACATCGAGGGCTTCGACTTCGTCAACGGCATGTACCGGACCTTCGCCGAAGAGGTTGAGGCGAATTCGGACATGTCGGTGAACATCGTCTATGGCGGCGCGCTGGGGAATCCCAATGACCGGCTGGCGCAGATGCGTCGCGGCGTGATCGAGATGACCGACGCCGCCGACGGCAATTACGCCTCGATCTTCTCGGACATCATGGTCCTGAACATGCCCTACCTCTTCCCCTCGGAACAGGTGGCCTGGCAGGTCTTCGACGGCCCCTTCGGCACCCAGATGGCCGAGGATATCCGCGAGGCCACCGGCATCCGCGTGCTGGGCTGGTGGGAATCGGGCGGCTTCAAGCATTTCAGCGCCAGCCGCCTGATCGAAAGCCCCGCCGACATGGAAGGGCTGAAGATGCGCGTCCTGGGCCCGCTGGCGACGATCCCGGTCGAGGCGATGGGCGCCTCGGCCAGCCCCGTCGCCTTTGGCGAGCTCTACACCGCGCTCAGCACCGGCGTGGTGGACGGGCAGGACAATTCCGTGTCCACCTTCAACCTGATCCGGCTCTACGAGGTGCAATCGCATCTGATGATGACCGGCCATGTCTATGCCTTCGGACCGCTGGGCATTTCGGATGCCTTCTTCTCGGGCCTCTCGCCCGAGAACCAGCAGGTGATCCTGGACGCCGCCGCTGTCGCCATCGCCTATAACCGCGAGACCTCGCGCGCGGTCGAGGCCTCGGCCATCACCCGCGCCGAAGAGGCGGGCGTCACCGTGGTCCGCATGACGGACGCGCAGCGCGATGCCTTCCGGCAGGTCATGCAGCCCGCCGCCATCGAATGGCTGCAGGGCAACGTCGACCATCCCGACCTGATCGACGCCGCGCTGGCCGCGGTCGCGGCGGCCCAGTGACGATGAAGGCGCTGGCCTCCTTCGTCGGCGCCCTGGACAGGGGGCTGCGCATCGTCGCGGCCCTCTGCCTCGCGGGGCTGTTCCTGCTGATGCTGGCGCAGGTCGCGCTGCGCTACACCGCGCTGGGCGTGCCGGCCTTCGCCGAGGAACTGGCCCGCTACGCGATGGTCTGGATGGCGCTGCTGGCCACCGCCGTCGCGGTGCGGGAAGGCAGCCATATCCGCGTGGACTTCGTGCCGCTGGCGCTGGGATCGGCAGCGCCGCTCCTCGGCCGGGCGCTGGAGGCTTTGCTGGACGCGCTGACGCTCGGCATCTGTCTGGTGATTTTCTGGCAGGGGCTCGACATCGTGTCCTTCGCCGCGGGCCAGCGCAGCGACGGGCTGCGGATCCCGATGTCCTGGCCCTATGGCGCCATGCCGGTGGCCTTCGGCCTTGCCGCGATCCTGGCGCTGGCCCGGCTTTTCGAGCGGAGAACCCCGGCATGACCGACACGCTGATGGTGCTGCTGGGCAGCTTCCTGCTGCTGATGCTGCTGGGCCTGCCGGTGGCCTGGTCGCTGCTGACCTCGATGCTGGCCTGGGTCGCCTATGGCGGTCAATGGCGCTTCCTGCCCATCGCCGCCGAACGGATCTGGCAGGGCATGGATGTCTTCGTGCTGATGGCCATTCCGCTGTTCATTCTGGCCGGGGAACTGGTCAATGCCGGCAAGATCACCGACCGGCTGATCCATTTCGCCAATGTCCTCTTCGGCTGGATGCGGGGCGGGCTGGCGCAGGTGAATATCGGCGCCTCGATCCTGTTTTCCGGCATCACCGGCGTGGCTTTGGGCGATATAGCGGCGCTGGGCCGGGTGTTCATCCCGGCCATGGTCAAGCAGGGCTACACGCCCGCCTATGCCGCGGCCGTCACTGCGTCCTCGTCGATCATCGGGCCGATGGTCCCGCCCTCGCTGGTCGCCGTCATCTATGGCTCGATGACCGGGCTGTCGATCGGCGCGCTGATGGCGGCGACACTGATCCCGGGGCTGCTGATCGGGCTGGTGCAGATGCTGCTGGTCGCCGTCCAGGCCCGGCGCCACAACTTCCCCCGGGTCGAGATGGACCGCAGCCCCGCCGTGGCTGTGCGCGCGACCGGGCAGGCGCTGGTGCCCCTGATGATCCCGGTGATCATCCTGGCGGGCCTGATGGGCGGGCTGATGACCCCGACCGAGGCCGGGGCGGTCGCCGCCGGTTACGCGCTGGTGGTCGCCACGCTGGTCTACCGCAGCCTGCGGCTGGGCACGCTGGGCGAGGTCTTCCAACGCTCGGCGCTCTTTTCCGGGCAGCTCCTGATCATCGTCGGCTGCGGCGCGGCGTTTTCCTGGGTCATGGGCATGGAGAACGTGCCGCGCATGGTTGCGGGCTGGATCGGCGGCTGGGAGATGGGCTATCTGGGCACGCTGCTGGTCTTCAACGCCATTCTCCTCGTGCTGGGGATGTTCATCGACCCGACCACGGTCATCATCCTCTTCGGCCCGATCCTGTCGGCCGCCGCCGTGCATGCGGGCATCGACCCGCTGCATTTCGGCGTCATCGCCATCCTCAACCTGAACATCGGCCTGCTGACCCCGCCGCTGGGCGTCTGCCTCTTTGCCGCCGAGCGGATCGCCGGGTGCGGCCTTGGTGCGCTGATCAAAGCCAACATGCCCTTCCTGCTGGTCAATCTGGCGGGGCTGGGCCTCATCGCGGCCGTTCCGGGTTTCAGCCTCTGGCTGCCCGCGGCCCTCGGATTCTGACGAAAAGGACAAGGCATGCGCCGCAACACCAAGGCCGCCGGATATTTCCTCTATCATTCCATCGGCATCTATCCCGGCAAGGACGAGGACATGGCCCGCGCCATGGCCGAATTCTCGGCCGTCTGGGCCGCGCCCGATGACCGGCAATGGGGCTATGTGCTGAGGAAGCGTCAGGAATACCTCGACGCCTGGGGGCGGCTGATCAAGGCGCCGAAGGGCTCGATCACCCATGTCGACAACGTGACCGAGGGCATGCACAAGCTGATGCGCGCCCTGCCCGAGGGCTGGCTCCGGGGCAAGAAGGTGCTGGTCGGCGCCGATTGCTTCCCGTCGCTGCATTTCCTGCTGGCGGGGCTGGCGCCGAAAATCGGTTTCACGCTGGTCACCGTCCCCCGGTCCGAGGGCAAGGCCTGGGTCGAGACCGAGGATTTCATCGCCCGGTGGGACCGCGACGTCGCCTTGTCGCTGCTGACCTGGGTCACCTCCACCGCCTCGGCCCGGATGGATTACCCGGCGCTGGTCGCGCATGGGCGGGCGATGGGCAGCCTGATGGTCGCCGACATCACCCAGGCGGCGGGGCTTCTGCCCTTCGACGTGACCGAGCCGCGGGTGGATTTCGTCGTCTCGACCAGCCTCAAATGGCTCTGCGGCACGCCGGGCGCCGGGATCCTCTATGTCGACAAGGGACTGGTGGCGGATCTGCAGCCCGAGGCGCGCGGCTGGTTCAGCCAGAACAACCCCTTCTCCTGGGATCTCGACAAGTTTCAGTACGCCCCCGATGTGCGCCGCTTCGACAGCGGCACGCCGGGATCGGTCGCGGCCATCGCCTCCTTGCCCGCGATCCAGTGGTTCACGGCGCAGGATCAGGGCGCCATCGCCGCCCGCAACCGGACGATGGTCGACCAGATCATCGACCATGCCGACGCATTGGGCCTGCCGCTGCTCTCCCCGCGCGAGGCTGAACGGCGCGGCGGCGCGGCGAT
>NZ_JAUCCQ010000163.1:0-7552 GCF_034676075.1 Pararhodobacter sp.
CCCCCCCCCCCCCCCCCCCCCCCCCCCCCCCCCCCCCCCCCCCCCCCCCTTTTCCCTCACCGGCCCCGGATCCGCGGATCCAGCGCGTCCCTCAAGCCATCGCCGATATAGTTCACGCTCAGCACGGTCAGCGAGATGAACACCCCCGGCAGCATGGCCCGCGAGGGATATTGCTGCAGATAGTCGATCCCGTCATAGACCAGCCGCCCCCAGGTCGGAAAATCCGGCGGGAAGCCCATGCCGAGGAAGCTCAGCGCGCTTTCGGTGATGATGGCGGTGGCGATCATCAGCGTGGCCGAGACCATGACCGGCGACAGCACGTTGGGCAGGATATGGCGCAGGATCAGCCGCCGGGGGGGCGTGCCGATGGAGCGTGCGGCCAGCACGTATTCCCGCTCTTTCAGCGCCAGCACATCGCCGCGCACGACCCGCGCCGTGCGCATCCACGAGGTGATGCCGATGGCGGTGACGATCAGCAGGAACATCCCCATCTCGACCCCGAAGACCGCGCTCAGGGGCTGGCGGAACAGCATCGACATGACCAGCAGCAAGGGCAGCAGGGGCAGGGCCAGGAACAGGTCCGTCAACCGCATCAGCAGCCCGTCGATGCGGCGGAAATAGCCCGCCAGCACGCCGATCAGCGCGCCGATGACGATGGACAGCAGCATGGCGACGATGCCCACTGCCAGCGACACCTGACCGCCCGCCATCATCCTTGCCATGATGTCCCGGCCCAGCTGGTCGGTGCCGAACGGATGCGCCAGGCTCATGCCCTGATTGCGCGAGCGGATGTCGATGAAGGTCGCGTCATAGGGCCAGAGCCAGGGTCCGACGAAGCAGAAGAGCACGATCAGCCCGAAGACCAGCGAGCCCGCCAGCGCGCCCTTGTGCACCTTGAACTGGTCCCAGACGTCCCACCATTGGTTGCGCGGCGGGCGGAAGGCGGCGACGTCGAGGGATTTCTCGGGCGCGGTCTCAGTCATAGCGGATCCTCGGGTCGAAGACCGCATAGAGCAGGTCGGCGATCAGGTTGAAGAGGACGATGAGGATGGCGAAGACCACCGACAGCGTCAGCACCATCGGGATGTCCGAGGCATAGATGGCGGTGATCAACAGTGCGCCGAGTCCGTTCACGCGGAAGATCTGCTCGGTGATGATGGCGCCGGTGAAGATCGTCGGGATCCCCAGGGCAATGACGGTGATCACCGGGATCATGGAGTTCCGGAGCACATGCACCAGGACCACGACCTTCTCCGTCATGCCCTTCGAGCGGGCGGTGCGGACGTAATCCTGGGTCAGGTTGTCCAGCATCGAGGCGCGCATGAAGCGGGTGATCTGCGCGGCGTTGTAAAGCGTCAGCACGAAGACCGGCATCGCCATCTGTCGCAATTGCAGGCCGAAATCGTACCAGCTGTCGACCACGAGGGTGGTGTCGTAGATGATCGGGAACCACCCCAGCCAGATCGAGAAGATCAGCATCAGCAAGGGCCCGGTGAAGAAGGTGGGCAGCGAGAAGCCGACCATCGAGATGAAGGTGCCCGCCTGGTCGAACCAGGAATATTGCCGGTAGGCCGAATAGATGCCGATCGGCACCGCCACCATGATCCCGAAGATATAGCTGAGCCCGACCACCCACAGCGTCTGCGGCAGGCGTTGGGCGATGATGTCGCCGACCGGCGAGCGGGTCTGGAACGAGATGATCCGCTGCCCCTCGATCGCCAGCCAGTCGAGCCCGGTCATGTTGGCCAGCACGTGGCTGGGTTCCACGACCGAGAAGAGGTAGAGCCATTTGAAGAAGCGGATGTACCAAGCCTCGCCCAGGCCGAGCGCCAGGCGCATCTGTTCGCGCACTTCGGGCGGGATGGTCAGCGGCATGTCGGCCATCGGGTCGCCCGGAGACAGCTCCAGCAGCAGGAAGATGGCCAATGCGATGAACAAAAGCGTCGGGATTGCCAGCAGCAATCGTCGCAGCGTGTAGTTGAACATGGGGTTCGGCGCCTTGGTTCAGCGTTCCGTGAGGAAAGGACCCGCCCCCTGACGGGGCGGGTCCGGGCTCAGATCACTCGGTCCGATACCAGTCGGCCGCGTTCCACAGTTCGGAATCCCAGGTGTTCAGCAGCACGCCGCCCAGGGTCACCGAATGGGCCGAGACCCGGCCGCGGTCGACCAGCGGCACGATGACGAAGTTCTGCATCAGGATGTCGTTGAGTTCACGCCCGATGCGGCCGCGTTCCTCGATGCTGGCGGTCTGGGCGAGTTGCAGGTGCAGCTCGTCATAGGCCGGATCGCAGAAGCGGTTGATGTTCTCGCCCTGCCACTGGGTTTCCGGCCGGGGCTCGACGCCGCAGCGATAGGCGCCCAGATACGACTCGGGGTCGGTGCCGTTGAAGTTGTTGGCGTACATTTCCACGTCCGCATAGAACTTCTGGAACGTGTCGGGCGAGCCGGGGTCGCCGCCGAAGAACACCGAGGAGTTGATGTTGCGCAGGTTGGCTTCGACGCCGATCTCGCGCCACCATTGCTGGATCAGGGCCTGGAAGTCCTGACGCACGGCGTTGGTCGAGGTCTGGTAGTCGAGGACCAGGCGGCGGCCGTCGGCGTTCACGCGGATGCCGTCGCCGCCGACCGTCCAGCCGGCTTCATCGAGCAGCGCCCGGGCGCCGTCGAGGTCCTGCACCAGGCAGGCGTCGTTGGCGGTCGAGGCGAAGATCGGCGGGGCCGGGACCAGGTTGCAGGTCGGACGACCCGCCTGGCCATAGCCGATTTCCACCAGCAATTCGCGGTCGATGGCCATGCTGAGCGCCTGGCGGACGCGGATGTCCGACAGGATCGGGTGTGGCACGGCGCGGGTCGAGCGGGTTTCCGGCGGCAGGTCGGGCGAGGGATCGGTGAGGTTCATCTCGATCCGTTCGACCAGCGTGCCGAAGGCCGAGACCGGGACACCGCGGCCGCCCTGGGCCATGGTGGCGATCACGTCGGGCGCCAGCTGCAGGTTCCAGGCGTAGTCCATTTCGCCGGTTTCCATCACCGCGCGCCCGGCCGAGGCCGCATCGCCGCCGCCCTTGAGGGTCAGCGTGGCGAAATGGGGCAGGGCGGGATCGCGGTAATTGGGGTTGGCTTCCATCTGGATCACGTCATTGGGACGGAAATCCACGACCCGGAAGCCGCCGGTGCCGATCGGATAGAAGTTCGCTTCGGTGCATTCCGGCGCGCGGGCGCCGAGGCAATCGGCGAATTGCGCCGCCTGCAGGATCGGCGACTGGGCCGAGACGAACGGGCCATAGGGCACGGGTTTCGGCACCGAGAAATGCACGGTCACGGTGCGCTCGTCGACGACCTCGACGTTTTCCACGTCCTGATAGCGCGCCGCCTGGGCGCAGCCGCCCTCGGGATGCCTGCAATACTGCGCGGTGAAGGCGATGTCGGCCGAGGTGACGGGGGTGCCGTCCGACCACAGCAGGCCTTCGCGCAGCCGCCAGGTGATCGAGGTCAGATCCTCGGCCACGCCGCCGTTCTCGACCGTCGGGATCTCTTCGGCGAGCCAGGCCACCAGTTCGCCGTTCTGGTTGTAGCGGGCGAGCGGTTCGATGACCAGCGACGAGGCCTCGACGTCCTTCGTGCCACCCGAGAGATACGGGTTCATGATGGACGGCGCCTGCCAGTAGATGATGTTCAGGTGTCCGTCCTCGCCACGGTCGGCCCAAGCCGCCATGGGCGCGAGCGCCAGTGCGGCAGCCGCCCCGTACAGGGCACTTCTGCGTTTCATGCAACCTCTCCTTGTTGGGTTTTCATTTGATTGTGCTCGGCCTCGACGCCGCCGGTTCGTCCGGCGGTCTGGGATTGGGAAACCAGGTGACAGGCGACGAAATGGCCGGGCACGGGTTCGATGGTCTCGGGCTCCTGCGTGCGGCAGATCTCCATGACCTTGGGGCAGCGGGTGCAGAAATTGCAGCCCTTGGGCGGGTTGGCCGGCGAGGGCACATCGCCCTTCAGCACGATCCGGTCCTTGCGCCGCTCGAGCGAGGGATCGGGCTCGGGCACGGCCGAGAGCAGCGCCTCGGTATAGGGATGGAGCGGGTGGTCGTAGAGGCGCGAGACCGGCGCCAGTTCGACGATCTTGCCCAGATACATCACCGCCACCCTGTCGGCGATATGGCGCACCATCGACAGGTCATGGCTGATGAACATGTAGGTCAGGCCGAACTGGTCCTGCAATTCTTCCAACAGGTTCACCACCTGCGCCTGGATCGACACGTCGAGCGCGGCGATCGGTTCGTCGCAGACGATGAAGCGCGGGTTCAGCGCCAGGGCCCGGGCAATGCCGATCCGCTGCCGCTGCCCGCCGGAAAAGGCATGCGGATAGCGGTTGGCGAAGTCGCGGTTCAGGCCCACGGCATCCATCAGCTCGTAGATCCGGGCGAGTTTCTTCTTGCGGTCCCAGTTGGTGTGCTCGTCCAGCGGCTCGCCGATGATGCCCGCCACCGTCATCCGGGGGTTGAGGCTGGCCTGCGGATCCTGGAACACCATCTGCATCGCCGGGCGCTTCTTGCGCAGCACCTCGGCCGGGAGGGTGGCGATATCCTCGCCGTCGATGCGGATCGAGCCCGCCGTCGCCTCGTAGAGCCTGAGCACCGCGCGCCCGGCCGTCGACTTGCCGCAGCCCGATTCGCCCACCACGCCCAGCGTCTCGCCCTCGAAGATATCGAACGAGATCCCGTCCACCGCCTTTACCGCCCCCACCTGCCGCCGCAGGATGCCGCCCAGAATGGGGAAGTGCATCTTGAGGTCACGAACCTCGACCAGCTTGCGGCGGTCGGTCATCGGGGTTTCGGTCATGCGGGGGCCTCGGCGGCGGTGAGGGGATCGGCAGTGGTGTGGTCCCAGTGACAGGCGACGTCATGGGCATGGCCGATGTCGCGCCGGGCCGGGTTCTCGCGGCCGCAGCGATCGAAGGCATGGGCGCAGCGGGCCCGGAAGGGGCAGGCCGCGGGCTGGCGGGTCAGCATCGGCGGCTGGCCCTCGATCACCCTGAGCTTGGCGTCCCGCGCGCCGTGCATCTTCGGCATGGTCTGCAACAGGGCCCGGGTATAGGGATGCGCCGGGTTGGCGAAGACCTCGCGCACCGGACCATGTTCCGCGACCTGGCCGCCGTACATCACCATCACCCGGTCGGCGATGCCGGCGATCACGCCCAGATCGTGGGTGATCCAGATGATCGCCATGCCCAGCTTCTGGCGCAACTCCTTCACCAGCTCCAGAATCTGCGCCTGGATGGTGACGTCGAGGGCGGTCGTCGGCTCGTCCGCGATCAGCACCTTGGGGTCGCAGGCCAGGGCGATGGCGATCATCACCCGCTGCCGCATCCCGCCCGAGAACTGGTGCGGATAATCGCCGAGCCGGCGCCTTGCATCGGGGATGCCGACCAGCTCCAGCAGTTCGACCGCTCGGTTGCGCGCCTGCGCCTTGGACATGCCCAGATGCTTGCGCAGCGGCTCGCACAGCTGGAAACCCACGGTGAAGACCGGGTTGAGCGAGGTCATCGGGTCCTGAAAGACGAAGCCCACCTCGCGGCCCCGGACATTGCGCAATTCCTCGGCGCCGATCTTCAGGATGTCGCGCCCGCCCAGCATGACGGTTCCCTCGCGAACCTCGGCCGGGGGCGAGGGCAGGAGGCCCAGAAGCGACATCATGGTCACGGATTTGCCCGAGCCCGATTCCCCCACCACGCCGAGCAATTCGCCGGGCCGGAGGTCGAAGCTGACGGAATTGACGGCATGCACCTCGCCTGATCGCGTGGCAAAAACCGTCTTCAGGTTCTTGACATCAAGAACCGGCGTTGCCCCGTCGGGCATGCGCATCTCCCTGTTTGTTCTTATCCCGGCCATTTTTGACTCGGGTTGTTATGGGGTGAGATTGGCAACATTCATCTGGTACGGCAAGATGAAATCCGCGCTGTTATACGCTTGTAGAACGGGCGGATTTGCTCATCTATTGGGCGGAATGCGAAGTTGGGGGCGCGAAACTGCCTGCCGTCACGTCAGAAGATTGCGCCTTTTGAGCGCTTGACCTCTTGATCCGGGCGGCGCGAGGATGCGCCCGTTGACGACCCCGGCCCGGGTGCAGATCCCGGGCTCCAGACCCGAACGAGAAGCGGAGATTCCCATGACCAGCCCCGGCGACCGACCCCTCGGTCCGCGCGAGATCCTCGAACGGCTGGTGGCCTTTCCCACCGTCAGCCGCGACACCAACCTGCCGCTGGTCGACTGGTTGCAGGGCTATCTGGCGGGCCATGGCATCGACAGCCACCGGGTGATGTCGCCCTGCGGCACCAAGGCGCATCTCTATGCGCAGGTCGGGCCCGAGGCGCCGGGCGGCGTGATCCTGTCGGGCCATACCGATGTGGTGCCGGTGGACGGGCAGGCCTGGACCACCGACCCCTGGCAGGTGGTCGAGAAGGACGGCAAGCTCTATGGCCGCGGCACCTGCGACATGAAGGGCTTCGACGCGCTGGCGATCTGGGCGCTGGTCCGGGCCGCGAAAGCGCCGCTGACGAAGCCCCTGCAATTGGCGCTCAGCTATGACGAGGAAGTCGGCTGCATGGCGGTGGCGGATCTGGTCGAGGCGATGATCGCCTCGGACCTGCCGCGGGCGGACTCGGTGATCGTGGGCGAGCCCTCGATGATGAAGGTGGTGACGGGCCACAAGGGCGGCGTGGGGATCAAGGTCCATGTCCGGGGCTATGAGGTGCATTCCTCGCTGCAGCCCTATGGCGTCAGCGCCGTCATGGAGGCCGCGCGCCTGATCGACTGGTGCAACGACCGCAACGCCGAGAATGCGGCGGCGGTGTCCTCGGAGATGGCGGCGGTGTTCGATCCGCCGTTCTCGACCCTGCATGTCGGCGTGATCAATGGCGGGACCGCCCATAACATCACCGCCAAGGATTGCGACTTCCTGATCTCGGTGCGGCAGGTGCCGGGCGATACCGGCTGGGGCGAGAAGATCGTCGAGGCCGCGCGCGAGATCGAGGCGGGGATGCAGGCGATCCGCCCGGAAACCGGGATGGACCTCAGTTCCGTCTTCGGCGTGCCGCCGCTGACCCCGGAACAGGGCGGCCCGGCCGAGGAACTCGCCCGGCGCCTGACCGGCGACAACGGGCAGCATGTCGTGAGCTACGGCACCGAGGGCGGGCAGTTCCAGGTGCGCGGGTATTCCGCCGTGGTCTGCGGGCCGGGCGACATCGCCCAGGCGCACCAGCCCGACGAATTCTTGACGCTGGAGCAATTCGCCGCCGGTCAGGCCTTCATGGAAAAACTGGTCGACGATCTCTGCCAATGAGCCGCATCCTGTTGATCGAACACGGCTACGACGGGCCGATGCCCGATCGTGTGCGGCTGTTTCTTGAGCGGACGGGCCGCCCTTATGAGGTGCTGCGCCCCTATCGGGGCGAGGCGCTGCCCGAGACGATGGAAGGCATCGCCGCCGCCGTGATCTATGGCGGCGGGCAGGAGATCTATCAGACCGACCTCTACCCCTATCTGGCGGACGAACACGC
>NZ_JAUCCQ010000164.1:0-7326 GCF_034676075.1 Pararhodobacter sp.
ACCCGCCGCTGAGGCCGGTGCCAGAAATGCGAAGGGGGGCCGCAGGGCCCCCCTTCGTCATTGTGCGACCCTATTTCCGGGCGGCCTTTTCGGCGATGCCGGAGGTGCCCTCGCGCCGGGTCAGTTCGGCCTCGATATCGGCCAGCGTCACGCCCCGGGCGGTGCACATCACCAGCAGGTGGAACATCACATCCGCGGCTTCGGCGGTCAGCCGGGCGCGGTCGCCCTTCACTGCCTCGATGACGGCCTCTATGGCCTCCTCGCCGAATTTCTCGGCGCATTTCTCCGGGCCCTTGGCCAGCAGCTTGGCGGTCCAGCTGGTTTCGGGATCGGCGCCCTTGCGGGCCTCGACGGTGGCGGCAAGTCTGGCAATCGCGCTCATCACAGCCTCACGGTTTCAAAGTCGGACGGGGATCCCGGCGGCGGCCATATGCGCCTTGGCTTCGCCGATGGTGTAGGTGCCGAAGTGGAAGATGGAGGCCGCCAGCACCGCCGAGGCATGCCCCTCGGTCACGCCCTCGACCAGATGGTCCAGCGTGCCCACCCCGCCCGAGGCGATGACCGGCACGTCCACCGCATCGGCGATGGCGCGGGTCAGGGGCAGGTTGAACCCCGCTTTCGTCCCGTCGCGGTCCATCGAGGTCAGCAGGATCTCGCCCGCGCCCTTGGCGGCGACGGTGCGGGCGAATTCCACGGCGTCGATGCCCGTGGGCTTGCGCCCGCCATGGGTGAAGATCTCCCACCGGCCGGGTTCCACCGTCTTGGCGTCGATGGCGCAGACGATGCACTGGCTGCCGAAGCGGTCGGCGGCCTCGGCGATGACATCGGGATTGGCGACGGCTGCCGAGTTGAACGAGACCTTGTCCGCCCCGGCCAGCAGCAGCGCCCGCACGTCGTGATGCGTCCTGACCCCGCCGCCCACGGTCAGCGGCATGAAGCATTGCTCGGCGGTGCGGGTCACCAGATCGAACATCGTGCCGCGGTTTTCATGCGTGGCGTGGATGTCGAGGAAACACAGCTCATCCGCGCCCGCCGCGTCATAGGCCTTGGCGGCCTCGACGGGATCGCCCGCGTCGATCAGGTTGACGAAGTTGACCCCCTTGACCACGCGGCCATCGGCCACGTCGAGGCAGGGGATGATCCGGGTTTTCAGCATGGCCACGCCTTTGGGCTTGCGGGTTCCTGGCCCCTCCCTAGCGCCGGCCGGGGGCTTAGGAAAGCCCGAACCGGCGCGGCCGGGTGTCAGGAGCGGTCTTTGCCCCGGCGGATCGCCCCCAGCGCCGAAAGAAGGACCAGCACCACGATCATCAGCCCGCCCAGGGCCGAGACGGGCAGGGCGATCAGCGTGAGCGGCCCCAGCGCCGCGTTGCCCCAGCCGATCTGCCGGGCCAGCACCCAGACCACCAGCGGCACGAAGCCCAGAAGCAGCAGGAAAGTCCCCAGCCGCCAGGCCAGCCGCATCCCGGGGCTGAGCGGTTCGGGCTCGCGCCGGGGGCGGGGGGTATTCTCGAACAGGCCGGTGCCGTGGTCGCCATCGCCGTCGTCGTCAAAAAGCATGGGCTGTCCCTTCCCTGATGAACGGTTTACCCGATGGGTCGTGCGCGCCGCGCTCTCGGTTCAATCGCGCGCGCGCCGCACCAGCAGGACCAGCGCCAGCGCGATCCCCAGCACGAATCCCGCCAGCGCGATCGGTGCCGTCAGGAAAAAGAAACGCCCGGCGATGTCCAGCCCATGCAGGAGGCCGCTCCAATCCAGCCCGGCCCAGTGGCAGGGATCGTTATAGCCCAGCGCGCTGCGGCAACCGGCGAGCGTGGACAAGGCCGTGAGCGCGCTCAGCGACAGGATGGGGATCAAGCCCACCAGCACCATCAGTGCCACGAAGATCCAGCCCCAGCGCATCCGCTCTCCTGTCCGTTGGGGCGCAGTCTGCCTGCCGGGTGGGGGGGGCCCAACCAACAGTCGCGTGAGGCGCGATTTACAGGCGGGGGTCCGCGCACTAGAAAGCAGGGCATGCGATCCCTTGCCCTCCTGCCCCCGCTTTGCCTGCTGTCCCTGACGCTTGCCGCCTGCAGCGCCGGTGCGCCCGCGCCCCGCGCCGCGCCGACGGCGGCCGCGCGTATCGCCGCCGAATGCGCGCTTCTGACCCAGGCCGGGACGATGATGGCGGCGGCGGGGAACCCCGCCCATGACGGCCTGCTCGAAGGCTGCCCGGGCAGCACGGCCCGCGACACGCGGCCGCTGGCCCGCCAGACCGCCTCGCTGCGTGACGGGGGGCAGGCGGCGCTGCCACCCGGGGTGACGCAGGGCTCCCGGGGTGAGGCGGTCTTTCGCCGCATGATCACC
Source organism: Pararhodobacter sp. (assembly GCF_034676075.1). GTDB lineage: Bacteria > Pseudomonadota > Alphaproteobacteria > Rhodobacterales > Rhodobacteraceae > Pararhodobacter. The sequence goes on from NZ_JAUCCQ010000164.1 coordinate 2,344, forward strand.
CGCGGCGTCCCGGTCTCGCTGGCGAGCCAGCTGACCGCCGATCCGCTCTTTGCCGAGGCGGCGCGCTGAGCCCCTCTCGCGGGGGCTTCGGGGCTGGACACCGCCCCGGGTCCGCGCCACTTTGAACGCTAAAGGGGCCCCGGTCGCGCGATGACCGGCGGCCCTCCATCCGGCAGAAGAGACGGAGACCATGGCCCGATCCACCGAACCCGCCCCCTCGCATCTGGTGCCTGTCGCGCTGATCCTGCTGGTCTGGCATGGGCTGCTGGCGGCGGATTACGTGATCGACCGCTTTGTCCTGGGCGCCCCCGGCTGGCCCGCGCTGATGGCGCTGATGCCGCTTGACGCGCTCTGGCTGCAGGTGACCTGGGCGCTGGGCGTCTGGCTGGGGCTGGTGGCGGCGCTGTTCCTGATGCTGAAGGACGACGCCTCGGTCCTGCTGTTCTTCTTCGCCATGGCCTTCGAGGTGGCGCTGGCGCTGGGCGTCTTCCTTGCCGCGCCGCCGGTCCTGATGCTGCCCGTGCCGCTGGCGGTGATCCTGCCGGTGCTGGTGGCCTTCCCGCTCTTCGGCTGGCTCTATGCCCGTTCGCTCAACCGTCGCGGCTGCCTTCACTGACCGCGCAACCGTCCGCTCCTGAAAGGAAATATCGCATGATCCGCCGCAATCTGGCCGAAGCGATCGGCAACACTCCCCTGATCCGCCTGCGGCGCGCCAGCGAGGAAACCGGCTGCGAGATCCTCGGCAAGGCCGAGTTCCTGAACCCCGGGCAGTCCATCAAGGACCGCGCCGCGCTGTTCATCATCCGCGACGCCGTGGCGCGGGGCGACCTGAAACCCGGCGGCACGATTGTCGAGGGGACGGCGGGCAATACCGGCATCGGTCTGGCGCTGGTCGGATCCTCGATGGGCTTCCGCACGGTCATCGTCATTCCCGAGACGCAGAGCCAGGAAAAGAAGGACATGCTGCGTCTGGCGGGTGCCGAGCTGGTCGAGGTTCCGGCGGTCCCCTACAAGGATCCCAACAACTACGTCAAATACTCGGGCCGTCTGGCCGCCGAACTGGCGCGGACCGAACCCAATGGCGCGATCTGGGCCAACCAGTTCGACAACGTGGCCAACCGCCAGGCGCATATCGAGATGACCGGCCCCGAGATCTGGTCGCAGACCGGCGGCAAGATCCACGGCTTCACCTGCGCCGTGGGCTCGGGCGGGACGCTGGCGGGCGTGGCGATGGCGCTGCAGCCCAAGGGCGTGAAAGTGGCGCTGGCCGACCCTGAGGGCGCGGGGCTGCTCAAGCTCTATACCGGGCAGGACAACCCCGGCAATTCGATCACCGAGGGTATCGGCCAGGGCCGCATCACCGCCAACCTCGAAGGTTTCACCCCCGACATGGCCTACCGCATCCCCGATGCCGAGGCGCTGCCGGTGGTCTTCGACCTTCTGGAACACGAGGGGCTCTGCATGGGCGGCTCGACCGGCGTGAACGTCGCCGCAGCGATCCGCATGGCGCGCGAGATGGGGCCGGGGCATACCATCGTCACCGTGCTCTGCGACTATGGCACGCGCTATCAGTCCAAGCTCTTCAACCCGGCCTTCCTGCGCGAAAAGAACCTGCCGGTTCCGGCATGGCTCGACCGTGCGGCCCGCGGCCTGCCCGACATGCGGGCCACCTGAGCCCATGGCCGGAGGATCGTTCAGCATGACCATCGCCCCGCTTCTGCGCTTCCTGTCACTTCGGGTGCTGCTGCTGGCCTTGGCCGCGCTTCTGGCCGTGCCGGTCGCCCCGGCGCCGCTGATGGCGCAAAGCTCGGGCGCAATCGCCAGCAGCCCGGCGGTCGAGATCGACTATAACAGCTGGGACACGCTGGCCACGCTGGCCGAACAGGCGCTGGAAAACGCCGCCACCAGCGAGGAAGAGCTGAACGCGATCCGCGCCCAGGTGGTCGACAAGCGCGCCCAGTTCCAGGACGCGCAGGTGGTCTTGCAGGAACGCATCGACGCGCTGCGCGGCCAGATCACCGCGCTGGGCCCGGTTCCGGCAGAGGGGCAAACCGAGGCCGCCGATGTCACCGCGCGGCGCAACGAGCTGAACGACGTCCTCGCCCAGCGCGAGGCGCCGCTCAGGGCCGCGGACGAGGCCTTTGCCCGCGCCGAGACGATCATCCGCCAGATCGACCGCGAATTGCGCGCCCGTCAGGCCGACGCGCTGATGACCCTCGGCCCGACGCCGCTGAACCCGGCGACCTGGCTCGACGGGCTCGATGCGCTGATGACCTCGGGCTCGACCATCGCCTCCGAGGCGCGCAACGCCTTTCGCGACCCCGCGCATTACGAGGAGATGCTGAGCGATCTGCCGATCACCCTGGGCGCCCTGCTGCTGGCCGGGCTGATGCTGCTGCGCGGCCGGCACTGGATGGAGAAGCTGACGCTGCGGCTGTTGCAGAACGCCTCGATCCTGCGCGGCCGGTCGGTGGTGGCCTTCTTCGTCTCGCTCTCGCAGCTGATCGTGCCCTTCCTCGGGCTGATGCTGCTGGCGACGGCGATCCGCCTGACCCGGATGACCGGGCCCACCATCATCGAGATCACCAACGCCATGGTCCCGGCCGGCATGGCGATCTTCTTCGCCCGCTGGCTGTCGCTGCATGTCTTCCCGATCATCGACGACCCGCGGCTGAACCTGAACCTCAGCGCTGCCGACCGCCGCCGGGCGCGCGGCATGGCGCTGATCTTCGGCTTCCTCGCCGCGGTCGAGGCGATCTACACCCCGATCCTCGCCCCGCAATGGATGTCCGCCTCGGCGCTGGCGGCGCTGACCTATCCGCTGGTCATCCTCTGCGCCCTGACCATGCTGCGCTTTTCGCGCATCCTGCGGCGGCACGAGCCGCGCAAGCTGATCGAGAACGGGGTCGAGGTCGACGCCTCGCCCTTCTTCGACCGGATGCTGAAACTGGGCACGCGGGTGCTGTTCCTGTTCGGCGTCATCTCGCCCATCCTCGGCGCCGCGGGCTATATCGCCGCCGCCGCGATGCTGACCTATCCGCCGGTCAAGTCGCTGGCCGTCATCGCGCTGGTCATGGTGCTGCACCGGCTGATCATCGCCATCTACATCGCCATCGTCGGCGAAAGCGAGAATGCGACGCAGGGTCTGGTGCCGGCGCTCTCGGGGCTGGTTCTGTCGCTGCTGTCGCTGATCCCGCTGTCGCTGATCTGGGGCGCGCGCGAGACCGATCTGATCGAGCTCTGGACCCGCTTTTCCGAGGGGACGAGTCTGGGCGGCGCCCGGATCTCGCCCGCCTCGCTGATCTGGTTCCTCGTCGTCTTCGCCTTCGGCTATGTGACCACCCGGGCGCTGCAGAGCGCGCTGGGCACCTCGGTCCTGCCCAAGACCTCGATCGAGCGCGGCGCGCAGAAGGCGCTGGTCTCGGGCGTGGGCTATCTGGGCATCACCGCCGCCGCGCTGGTCGCCTTCTCGGTCGCGGGCATCGACCTTTCGGGCCTCGCCATCGTCGCCGGTGCCCTGTCGGTCGGCGTCGGTTTCGGGCTTCAGAACATCGTCTCGAACTTCGTCTCGGGCATCATCCTGCTGATCGAGCGCCCGGTCTCCGAAGGCGACTGGATCGAGGTCGGCCCGACCCAGGGCATCGTGCAGCGCATCTCGGTGCGCTCGACGATGATCGAGACGTTCGACCGCTCCAAGGTCATCGTCCCCAACGCCGACCTGATTTCCGGCGCGGTCACCAACTACACCAAGTCGTCGCGCACCGGCCGGGTGGTGATGACCGTCGGCGTGGCCTATGGCACCGATACCCGCAAGGTCGAGCGCATCCTGCGCGAGATCATCGAGGGCGAGCCGCTGGTGGTGATGGATCCGGCGCCCGGGGTCGATTTCCTCGGCTTCGGTGCCGATGCGCTGGAATTCCGCATCCGGGCGATCCTGCGCGATGTCGGCATGAAGGTGGGCGTCGCGACCGAGGTGAACCACAAGATCGCCGCCCGCTTCGCCGAGGAGGGGATCGAGATCCCCTATGCCCAGCGCGACATCTGGCTCAGGAACCCCGAGACGCTGGGCCTGTCGATGACCAAGCCCGGCAAGCCCGAACCCGAGGCCGAGCCCACGAACCCCGAGCCCCGCCCCGACCGCGACACCGCCGACAGCGCCGGTCTCTCGGCCGACGAGGTCGATCCCCCGTTCCGCGAGCAGACCCGATGACCGACCCCCTTTTCCGCACCGACCCTTACGCCCGCTCCTGCCGTACGACGGTCACGCGGCTGGCCGAGGACGGCGCGCTGGTGGTCGGCGCCTCGGTCTTCTACCCGGCGGGCGGCGGCCAGCCGGGGGATACCGGCTGGATCGACGGGCCGGACGGGCGGCTGGCGGTGACCGACACCCGCAAGGAGGGTGCGACCGAGGTGGCGCTGGTGCTGGAGCCCGGCGCCTCGGTGCCCGCAGGGGCCGGGATCGAGATGCATCTCGACTGGGACCGCCGCTACCGCCACATGCGCGTTCATACCGCGCTGCACCTCCTTTCGGTGGTGATCCCGCTGCCGGTGACGGGCGGCTCGATCGGCGCCGAGAAGGGCCGCCTCGATTTCGACATGCCCGAGGCGCCCGAGGACAAGGAAGCGCTGGAAGCGGCGCTGAACGCGCTCATCGCCCGGGATCTGGCGGTGACCACGGAATGGATCACCGATGACGAGATGGCGGCCAATATGGATCTGGTGAAGACCATGTCGGTGAAGCCGCCGATGGGGCAGGGCCGGGTGCGGCTGGTCCGCATCGGCACGGCCGACGAGCAGGTCGACCTGCAACCCTGCGGCGGCACGCATGTCGCCTCGACGGCCGAGATCGGCCGCGTCACGCTTGGCAAGGTCGAGAAGAAGGGCAAGCAGAACCGCCGCGTCAGCCTGCACCTGGCCTGACAGACACATCTTTGTTCTGAAAATATCCTCGGGAGGATTTTCAAGGAGGGTGGAAAACCCTCC
>NZ_JAUCCQ010000165.1:0-7267 GCF_034676075.1 Pararhodobacter sp.
ACGATCAGCGCCGAGCCCAACAGCATCGGCAGGTCCGGGCGCTCGCCGAAGATCGCCACGGCGAGGATCAGGGCGAAGACCAGCCGCGTGTAGCGGAAGGGGGTAACGACCGAGACCTCGCCCGTGCGCATCGCCACGGTCAGCGCGGCATAGGCGATGCAGCCGAAGATCGTGGCGCCGAGGATCGCGCCCATAGCCGCAGGCGGCGGCACCGCGAGGGGGCTCAACGTCACCAGCTGCACCACCAGCCCCGCCAGGAACAGCATGCCCAGCCCCAGCACCCCCAGCTGCGCGTTGGTCACGGTCAGCGGCGCGGCGCGGGTCGCCAGATCCCGGCCGGCAAAGCCCGCCATGCCGAGGAGCGCGAAGAGCGCGGCGGGTTGCAGGGCCTCACCGGTGGGGCGCAGCACCAGCAGCACGCCCAGAAAGCCCACACCGATCGCCGTCCAGCGCCGCCAGCCGACCTTTTCGCCGAAGACCCAGACCGCCCCGGCGATGACCACCAAGGGTGTCGCCTGCAGGATGGCCGAGGTGGCGCCGAGCCCGGCGAAGGCCAGCGCCAACGAATAGAAGAGCCGCCCGCCGATCTCGAACCCCGAGCGGATCGCCAAGCCCTTGGTGATACGGGGCAGCGCCGCCTCGCCCCTGAGCCGGGCGATCACGGCGAAGACCAGCATGCCCAGCGCGCCGAAGCCCATCATGGCGGTGGCGGGGGGAACCCAGACGGTCGCGGCCTTGAGGAAACTGTCCTCGACGGCGAAAGCCGCCATGGCCAGCGTCATGAAAAGCGCGCCCTTGCGGTTGTCGGGCAGGCTCACGGGGCGCTGACCTGATCGAGCAGCGTCTTGGCCGCGGCCTGTTCGGCGGCGCGTTTCGACCCGGCCTCGGCCCGGGCGCTGAGCCCGCCTGCGGTGCGGACCTCGATGGTGAAGACCGGAGCGTGGGGTGGGCCCTCGCGGGCGATCTCGACATAGGCGGGGGGCGCCTCGCCCCGGCCCTGCGCCCATTCCTGCAGCGCGGTCTTGGCGTCGCGGGCGTCGGCGTCGACCTGGTCGATGCGCTGCGCCCAATGGCGCAGGATCACGGCGCGCGCGGCCTCGAGCCCGGCGTCCAGATAGACCGCGGCCAGCACCGCCTCCATCGCGTCGCCCAGAAGCGCCTCTTTCCGCCGCCCGCCCGAGATCATCTCGGACCGGCCGAGCCTGAGGACCGCGCCCAGGTCGATGGTCCGCGCCACGTCGGCGCAGGTTTCCTTGCGCACCAGCGCGTTGAAGCGGGGCGCCAGCTGGCCCTCGGTCGCCTTGCGGTCGGCGGAAAACAGCGCCTCGGCCATCACCAGGCCCAGCACGCGGTCGCCCAGGAATTCCAGCCGCTGGTTATGCGGCCGGACCGGAGAGCCGGCCGAGGCATGGGTGAGCGCCCGGATCAGAAGCTCGGGCCGCTGGAAGTCGTGTCCCAGCCGCCCGGCGAAGGCGATCATCTCGGCGGAAAGCGTAAGTCCCTTGGCCATCAGTGTACTGCATGCAAGAAGCGGTCGCCGCGCCAGGTCCAGAAGGCCCAGAGCGACGATCCCGCTGAGGAAAACAGAACCCGGTCGGCGCGGCCGATCAGGTTTTCGAGCGGCACGAAGCCGACCCCACCCTGCGCCTGCGCAAAGCGCGAGTCGAGCGAGTTGTCGCGGTTGTCACCAAGGACGAAGACATGGCCCGCGGGCACCACGACCTCCTGCGTCGTATCCCCGCGCGCGACATCGGTGATGTTCAGCACCGGGTAGGAAACGCCGCTGGGCAGCGTCTCGACCGACCGGTCGACGGTGCACTCGGCCCCGGGTCGCGGCCGGTTCGAACAACGCGGCAGGCTCTGGGCGCTGCCCTGCGGCAGATAGGGCTCGGAGAACTGGCCATCGGGGCGCAGGTCGACGGGCTGGCCGTTCAGCTGCAGATGGCCGCCCCGCATCCGCACCCGGTCGCCCGGCAGGCCGATCAGGCGCTTGACGTAATCCTCGCCGGTGACGGGATGGCGGAAGACGACGATATCGCCCCTCTCGGGCAGCGCCCCCCAGAGCCTGCCCTCGATCGGGCAGAGGCCCCAGGGGCAGGACCAGCGCGACCAGCCATAGGCGAATTTGTTGACGAAGAGGAAATCGCCGACCAGCAGCGTCTCTTTCATCGAGCCGGAGGGGATCCAGAAGGGCTGGATCAGGAAGGTCCGCACCGCCACCGCCATCAGCAACGCCACCGCGAGGGTGCGCAGGCTCTCGGCCCAATCGTGCCTGCGATGCGTCTTGGTGCTGGCCACGGCGCTGCCTGTCCCCGCCTGTTCCTTCGCCAAGCCCCTTGGCAACGGCCGCCTTCTGGGCCTGGGGGCAGGCCGAGTCAAGCCGCGCCCACCCCCGGCCCGGCCGGGAGCGGGGGCTGGCGCCGCGCCGTCAGTCGAGGCGCAGCGAGTGGAAGAAGCGGTCGGGGCGCCAGGTCCAGAAGGCCAGCATGGAGGTCCCGGCCGAGGAGAACATCACCCGGTCGGCCCGGCCGATCAGGTTCTCGAAGGGCACGAAACCGACGCCGCCGGTCGCCTGCGGGAAGCGGCTGTCGACCGAATTGTCGCGGTTGTCGCCCATGAAGAAGAAATGGCCTTCCGGCACGGTGAAGACCGGCGTGTTGTCGGCGAAACCGTTATCCTCGATGTTGAGGATGTAATGGCTCACGCCATTCGGCAGCGTCTCGATCTGGCGGCCCTTCAGGCAATCGCCGCCCTGCCCCACCGGCGCATTCTCGCAGCGCGGGTATTGCCCGGCCGAACCCTGACGCTCGTAGGTTTCGGCGAAATCACCGGCGTCTTCCAGCTGGACGGCCTCGTCATTGATGTAGAGCACACCCTCGCGCACCTGGATGCGGTCGCCGGGCAGGCCGATCAGCCGCTTGATCAGGTCATCGCCCGAGACCGGGTGACGGAAGACGACGATATCGCCGCGCTCGGGGTCCGAGGCGAAGATCCGGCCGGTGATCGGGCACAGCGCGAAGGGGCAGGAATAGCGCGAATAGCCATAGGCCCATTTGTTGACGAAGAGGAAATCGCCGATCAGCAGCGTCTCTTTCATCGAGCCCGAGGGGATCCAGAACGGCTGGAAGAACAGGGTGCGGAAGACCCCGGCGATGACCAGCGCCCAGAAAACGGTCTTGACCGTCTCCCAGATCCCGTCCTTTTTTTCGGCGGTGGCGGCCATGCTCGTTCCTCGCTTTGCTGCGAGGGGTTTCTGGCCCGCGCCCGTCCGCGTGTCAAGCGATGTGGGGGCGCCTCCGGGCGACGTGATCGGCGCGCTGCCGCGGGCTCGAACCGGGGTGGTCTTTCCCGCCGCCTGCCGCCATGCTGCAGCGCAGGAACGGGGAGGGGCGGATGCTCGGCATCATCGGTTACGCTCTGGGCATGGCGGCGCTGCTGGCGGGGCTGGCCGGGTCCGGGCTGCGCCTGATGCCGCCCGTCTGGGGCCGCCCGCGTTTCCTGCCGCTGGCGCTGACGCTCTATGCGCTGCAACTCTTCGTCTGGTCGCTGGTCCACCGGGGCGACAGCGCCGCCATGGCCCGCGACCGTGCGGGGCAGGATGCCCGCGCGCGGCGCCTGCTGGGGCGCCTCGGCCATCCCGGGATCGAGGATCTGGACGAGGTGCAGGCGCTGGCTTCGGCCTACTGGCTGTTCGTCGCGGCGCTGGGTCTGGTGCTGATCGCGCTGGAACTCGCCCTCGGCCTGATCGGGGCCTAGACCCTCAGCGCCTCGCGCGCGGCCATCACCGGCAGACCCAACGCCCTGCCGACCGCGTCATAGGTCAGATGCCCGGCATGGGTGTTCAGCCCGTTCAGCAGATGCTCGTCCTCGGCGCAGGCCAGCCGCCAGCCCTTGTTGGCCAGCGCCAGCATGAAGGGCATGGTCGCATTGCCCAACGCCTGGGTCGAGGTCCGCGCCACCGCCCCCGGCATATTGGCTACGCAATAATGCAGGATGCCGTCCACCTCATAGATCGGGTCGGCATGGGTGGTGGGGCGCGAGGTCTCGAAACACCCGCCCTGATCAATCGCCACATCGACCAGCACCGCGCCCGGCTTCATCGTCGCCAGTTGCGCCCGCGTCACCAGCTTCGGCGCCGCCGCCCCGGGGATCAGCACCGCACCGATCACCATATCGGCCTCGGCCACCAGCCGCGCGGTCAGCTCGGCGCTGGCATAGCCGGTCTTGAACTGCCCGCCATAGAGGTCGTCCAGCGCCCGCATCCTCGGCAGCGAGCGGTCCAGCACCGTCACATCCGCCCCCATTCCGGCGGCAACCCGCGCCGCATGCGTGCCGACCACGCCGCCGCCGATCACCACGACCTTGGCCGGCAGCACCCCCGGCACGCCGCCGATCAGCACGCCGCGCCCGCCATTGGCCTTCTGCAGCGACCAGGCGCCGACCTGCGGCGCCAGCTTCCCCGCCACCTCGGACATCGGCGCCAGCAGGGGCAGCCCGCCCCAGCGGTCCGTCACCGTCTCATAGGCGATGGCGGTGACGCCCGAGGCCAGCAGATCCGCCGTCTGTTCGGGATCGGGCGCCAGATGCAGATAGGTGAACAGCACCTGCCCCGCGCGCAGCTGCCTGCGCTCGACCGCCTGCGGTTCCTTCACCTTGACCACCAGCTCGGCCTTGGCGAAGATCTCGGCCGCGGTCTCGACGATCGCTGCCCCCGCCGCGCGGTAATCGGCATCGGTGAAGCCCGCACCCAGCCCGGCGCCGGTCTCGATGATGACCTGATGGCCCGCGGCGACGGCCTCATGCGCGGCGGCGGGGGTGATCCCGACGCGGAATTCCTGTGGCTTGATCTCCCGGGGACAACCGATCAGCATGATACCCTCCTGCGCTCTGCTCTTGGAAGAATTACCCAGATTCCGCCGCGGTTGCTTGATTTCGACAGCCAGGCCGCGCGATAAGACGCAAGATTCTTCGAAAGCCCCGCCCCAGACCCCGATGAAAGTTGCGCTGCAATGCAGCTAGACCCCACCGACCGCCGCATCCTCAAGGTCCTGCAGCACGAGGGCCGGATCTCGAACGCCGACCTGTCCGAACGCGTCGCCCTCTCGCCCTCGGCCTGCCACCGAAGGGTGCAGCGGCTGGAAACCGAGGGCTTCATCGCGGGCTATGTAGCGCTGGTCGACCCCAGGCGGATCGGCAAGCCGACGACCGTCTTTGTCGAGATCACGCTCAACGGGCAGTCGGACGAGGTGCTGGACGGGTTCGAAAAAGCCGTCGCCCGCATTCCCGACGTGCTGGAATGCCACCTGATGGCGGGCAGCGCCGATTACCTCTTGAAACTGGTGGCCGAGGATACCGAGGATTTCGCCCGCATCCACCGCCAATACCTCGCCCGACTGCCGGGGGTGGCGAAGATGCAAAGCTCGTTCTCGCTGAGGACCGTGGTGAAGACCACGGCGCTGGACCTCTAGCGCTGCAAGAGCAATGCCTGGCCGTGGGTCGCGGGATCGCCCAGCGCGGCGATCATCGCCTGCGCCACATCCTCCCGGGCGATCCGCGCCAGCCCGCCGACCCTGGCGCCGGGATCAGCCCGCCAGTACCCGCGCCCCTTGCCGTCGGTCAGCCGCACCGGCCGCACCAGCGTCCAGTCGAGGCCCGAGTCCCTGACCAACGCCTCGGCCCGCCGCATGTCGGCCAGGATGGCGCCGGGCACCTGCGCCCGGATCAGGCGATAGATCAGGCCCAGCCGCACCTCCTCGGCCACCATCGCGCCGCTGACGCTGATCAGCCGCCGCACGCCCGCCGCGCGCATCGCCGCGATGATCCGCCCGGCGCCCCGCGCGCACAGATCCGCCGGCGAATCGCGCCGTGGTCCGAGGGTCGAGACTACCGCCTCCTGCCCCGCCACCGCGCGGGCCAGCGCCTCGCCCGCGAAGAGATCGCCCTCAAACGGCGCGGCGTCATGTCCTGCCGCGCGCGCCCGGCGCAGGACCACCGCCCCCAGACCGTGATGCGCGCCGATGACCAGTATCCGCATGCCGCCTCCGCCGCGCAAAAAGAAACCCCCGGACCGCGGGGGACCGGGGGTCTTTTCCGTCACGCCCCCGAAAGGGCGAAAGGTTCAGACCAGACCTTCACGCTGCGCCTTCTTGCGCGCGAGTTTGCGCGCACGGCGGATCGCCTCGGCCTGTTCACGGGCCTTCTTCACGGAGGGTTTCTCGAAATGCTGCTTGAGCTTCATTTCCCGAAACACGCCCTCGCGCTGGAGTTTTTTCTTCAGCGCCCGAAGTGCCTGTTCGACGTTGTTGTCGCGAACCGATACCTGCATGTGGTTTTCACCACCTTTCTAAGCTAAAGTGACATAAGTGCAGGAAGCGCCCCCATAGCAAAGCCCGGGCGGCTTGTCCACGCCCCGGCGGGGTGTTTTGCGGCCGGAAACCGCGGAATCAGCCGGTTTCGCTGCGGCGTTTCCGCGCCCCGGGCCGCCGCCCTGTCGCTTCGGGCTTGGCCACCGGCGCCCCGCATCCTACATGCAAGGAGCGCCCTGAACCGCGAGGCCCCGCGATGACCGACAGCCAAATCTCCGCCGCCGACCGCCTGCTGGAGGCCGCGCTCGCCCATGTCCCCTTTGACGGCTGGTCCGAGGCGACGCTCGCCGCCGCCGCCGCCGAGACCGGCATCGACCCGGCGCTGGCCAAGGCGCTCTATCCCCGCGCCGGGCTCGATCTGGCGCTGGCCTATCACCGCCAGGGCGACCGCAAGATGCAGGAGGCGCTGGCCAATCGCGACCTGAGCGCCCTGAAATTCCGCGAGAAAGTGGCCCTGGCCCTGCGGCTGCGGCTGGAACAGGCCGACCGCGAGGCGGTGCGCCGCGCCGCCACGCTCCTGGCCCTGCCGCAGAACGCCCCCGAAGCCGCCCGCGCCGTCTGGAACACCGCCGATGCGGTCTGGAACACGCTGGGCGACACCTCCGAGGACGGCAATTGGTATTCCAAACGCGCGATTCTCTCGGCGGTGCATTCGGCGACCGTGCTCTTCTGGCTGGGCGATACCAGCGACGGCAGCGAGGAGACCTGGGCCTTCCTCGACCGCCGCATCGAGAATGTGATGCAGTTCGAACAGACCAAGGCCCGGATCAAGGCCTCGCCGGTGCTGAACCCGGTGCTGGGCCTGCCCTTCCGGCTGCTCGAATCGCTGAAGAAACCGCAGGCGCCGGGCCCGATGCCGGGCAGCTGGCACTGAACAGCGACCCCCGCGCCCGGAGCGGCCC
>NZ_JAUCCQ010000166.1:0-7202 GCF_034676075.1 Pararhodobacter sp.
CGGGGGCCCTCAATGGGGCCCCGCGCCGCGGGTTCCGTCAGCCGATCACCTCGAAACGGTCGACATCGACCAGGCCGAAATCGGTGATCTTCAGATGCGGGATCACCGGCAAGGCCACGAAGGCCAGTTGCAGGAAGGGCTCTTCCAGCTCCACCCCCAGCGAGCGCGCCGCCCGGCGCAGCTCGACCAGCCGGTCGCGGACATGCTCGAAGGGTTCCAGCGACATCAGCCCCGCCACCGGCAGCGCCAGTTCCGCCAGCACCTTGCCGCCCTCGACCACCACGAAACCGCCCTCGATCTGGCCCAGCCGTTCGGCGGCCAGCTTCATGTCGGCGTAATCGGCCCCCACCACCGCGATGTTGTGGTGGTCGTGGCAGACGGTCGAGGCGATGGCGCCCCGTTTCAGCGCGAAACCCCGCACGAAGCCATTGGCGATGTTGCCGTTCTTGCCGTGGCGTTCGATCACCGTGATCCGGGCGAGGTCCTGCGCCGGATCGGGGCGCTTGTCGCCATCCGTGGCGGGGATGGTCAGCCGCAGGTGTTCGGTCAGGATCTTGCCGGGCCAGAGGCCGATGACCGGCGTCTCGGGGTTGTTCGAGGCGTAGCGGAAGCTCTCGGTGCTCAGCGGCGGCACATGGACCGAGGCGCGGGCGACGGGTTCGATGATCTCGCGCGCGGCGAAGGCCTCGTCCGAGGCCAGCACGCCGCCGCAGAAGACCATTTCAGCATGGCAGCCCGCCGGGTCGTCCAGAACGACGATATCGGCGCGTTTGCCGGGGGCGATCTGGCCGCGGTCCTTCAGGCCGAAGGCCTCGGCGGCACTGAGCGACGCCGCGCGATAGACCGCGAGCGGGTCGCAGCCCTTCTCGATCAGGCGGCGGATCATGTAGTCGAGGTGGCCGTGTTCGGCGATGTCCAGCGGGTTGCGGTCATCGGTGCAGAGGCAGAGATAGGCCGAGGTCACCGGCGTCAGGATCTCGGCCAGCGCCTCCAGATCCTTCGACACCGACCCCTCGCGGATCAGGACCCGCATGCCCTTTTGCAGCTTCTCGATGGCCTCGGGGGCCGAAGTGCTCTCGTGCTCCGTCCGGATGCCCGCCGAGATATAGGCGTTCAGGTCCTTGCCGCGCAGCAAGGGCGAATGGCCGTCGATATGCCGCCCCTCGAAGCCCCTGAGCTTCGCCATGCAGCCCGGATCGCGGTGGATCACGCCCGGGTAGTTCATGAATTCCGCGAGGCCGATGACCCGGGGATGATCGGCCAGCGGCGCCAGATCCGCGGCTTCCAGCACCGCGCCCGAGGTCTCCATATGCGTCGACGGCACGCAGGAGGACAGGTTCACGCGGATGTCCATCACCGTCCGGGCCGAGGCTTCCAGAAAGTACCGGATGCCGGTCAGCCCGCAGACATTGGCGATTTCATGCGGGTCGCAGATCGCCGTCGTCACGCCGCGCGGCAGCACGCAGCGGTCGAATTCATAGGGCGTGATGCAGGAGCTTTCGATATGCAGATGCGTGTCGATGAAGCCCGGGACCAGCAGCTTGCCGCTGACATCGACCTCGCGCTTGCCCTCGTACTCAGCGCCGATGCCGACGATCCGGTCGCCGCAGATCGCCACGTCGCCGGGGATCTTCGCGCCGGTCACCATGTCCCAGACCACGCCGCCCTTCAGCACCAGATCGGCCGGCTCGTCGCCCCGCCCCTGGGCAATGCGGGTTTCCAAGATCACGAGAGCCTCCGCAGACGCTCGATCAGCGACGAGGTATCCCAGCGGCCACCGCCCATCTGCTGCACGTCCTTGTAGAACTGGTCGACCAGCGCCGTCATCGGCAGGGGCGCGCCGATCTCGTCGGCGGTCTGCAGGCAGATGCCCAGATCCTTGCGCATCCAGTCGACGGCGAAGCCGTAATCGAACTTGCCGTCCAGCATCGTCGCATGGCGGTTGTTCATCTGCCACGACCCCGCCGCGCCGCCCGAGATGACCTCGACCACGGCCTTGCCGTCCATCCCGGCCTTCTCGCCGAAGCGCAGCGCTTCGGAGAGGCCCTGCACCAGCCCGGCGATGCAGATCTGGTTCATCATCTTGGCGATCTGGCCCGCGCCCGACTCGCCCAGTCGCTTCACTATGCGCCCATACGCCTGCATCACCGGCTCGGCCGCGGCATAGTCCGCCTCGGTCCCGCCGCACATGATCGATAGGACCCCGTTCTCGGCCCCCGCCTGACCGCCAGAAACAGGCGCGTCGACAAAGCCCAGCCCCAGCGCGGCGGCCTCTCCCGACAGGGCCCGGGTGATGCCCGAGGACACGGTCGTGTGATCGACGAAGATCGCGCCCTTGCCCATGCCGGCAAAGGCACCGTCATCGCCCCGGCAGACCCCGGCCAGATCGGAATCATTACCGACGCAGGCCATGACGAAATCCTGCCCCGCGGCAGCCTCGCGCGGGGTCGTCGCGGCGCGTCCGCCATGGGTCGTGACCCAGGCCTCGGCCTTGGCGAAGGTGCGGTTGTAGACGGTCACCTCGTGCCCCGCCTTGACCAGATGTCCCGCCATCGGGGCGCCCATGACCCCCAAGCCCAGAAATGCCACCTTGGCCATGTCGTCCCCTCGCTGCCGCTGGTTTGAATTGCGCTCACGCGCCCGAGGTCATAGGAAACGAACCTGCATCCGAGGTCAACACGACGAGGCTCCCCGCCATGCTCACCCTGTTCCGCTGGCTTCTGCGGATCGCCACGGCGCTGGTGGTCCTGTCGGTCGTGGTCGTCGTCGGCGTCTATTATTTCCTGTCGCGCTCGCTGCCCGATTACGACGCCACCTGGCAGGTGCGCGGCGTCTCGGGCACGGTCGAGATCGCGCGCAACACCTGGGCGGTGCCGCATGTCTTCGGCCCGACGGATGCGGATGTGTTCTTCGGCCTCGGCTTTGCCCATGCCCAGGACCGGCTCTGGCAGATGACCATCCTGCGCCGCACCGTGCAGGGGCGCCTGAGCGAGGTTTTCGGCGAGCGCACGGTCAGGACGGACGAGCTGATGCGGCGCCTCGACCTTTACACGCTGGCGCAGGAATCGGTGGCGGTTCAGGACAATGACACGCTGAGCGCGCTCGATGCCTATGCGCGGGGCGTGAACGCCTGGATCAACCTGGTGAACGAGCGCGCGCTGGGCCGTGGCGCGCCGGAATACTTCCTGTTCCCGGGTGAGATCGGCCTCTGGCAACCCGCTGATTCCATTGCCATCGTCAAGCTGATGGCGGTGCAGCTGTCGGGCCATCTGGAGAACGAGGTCCGCCGCTCGCGCCTTTCCGCGCTGATCGGCGAGGAGCGGACCGTCGATCTGATGCCCGGCGATCCCTCGGCCGGGATGGCGGCGCTGCCCGATTTCGCCAGCCTGTTTCCGGGCCTCACCGACTCGCAGCTGGCCATGGCGCCCTCGGTCCCCGGTCAGGCCCCGGGCGAGGCGCTTTCGCCCTTCAACTCCATCGAGATGGCGGGCGCCTCGAACGCCTGGGCGGCGGGGGTGCTCAGATCGGCCAATGGCGGGACGCTTTTGGCCAATGACCCGCACCTGCCCTTCGCCGCGCCGTCGATCTGGTATCTGGCGCGGCTGGACCTGACCTCGGGCGCGGTCACCGGCGGCACGATCCCCGGCATCCCGGCGGTGCTGGTCGGCCGGTCCGAGGCGCTGGGCTGGGGTCTGACCACCGCCTATCTGGACGATCAGGACCTGTTCCTGGAAGAACTGAACCCCGACAACCCGCAGGAATACCGCACGCCGGACGGCTGGACGGCCTTTGAAACCCGGCGCTCGATCATCACCGTCGCCGACAGCGATCCGGTGACGATCACGCTGCGCTGGTCGGAAAACGGCCCGATCCTGCCCGGCACGCATTACTCGCTGGCCGCGGTCACCCCCCCCGGCCATGTCGCGGCGCTGTCCTGGACGGCGCTGGCGGGGGACGACACCTCGATGAGCGCGGCCATCGGGCTGATGCGGGCGCAGACTGTGGACGAGGCCATCGCCACGATGGAGCAATACGTCGCCCCGGCGCAGAACCTGACGCTGATCGACCGCGAGCATATCGCCATGCAGATGATCGGCCGCATGCCCCGGCGCGATTCCGCCAGCCCGACGCGCGGCATGATGCCCGCCCCGGGCGCCGATCCGGCGGCGCGCTGGGACGGATTCTTCCCCTATGAATCGAACCCGCGCTTCGTCGATCCCGAAACCGGGCTCTTGGGCAATACCAACAACAAGCCGCTCGACCGCCCCTTCCCGCTGCATGTGAGCTTCAACTGGGGCGACACGGTGCGCATCCAGCGCTGGGTGCGGCTGATGCGCCAGCGCTCGGTCCACACGCGCGAAAGCTTCATCGAGGCGCAGCTCGATACCGTCAGCCAGGCGGCGCGCCTGCTGCTGCCGCTGGTCGGCGCCGAACTCTGGTTCCAGGGCGAGCCCGCCGAACCCGGCACGGCCGAGTCGCAGCGGCAACTGGCGCTGCAACTGCTGGCCGACTGGAACGGCGAGATGTCCGAGCATCTGCCGGAACCGCTGATCTACGCCGCCTGGATGCGCGAGCTGCAATTCCGGCTGATCCGCGACGAACTCGGCCCCTCGGTCGACATGTTCACGCATATGGAGCCCGAATTCCTGGAACGGGTGTTCCGCAACACCGATGGCGCCGGGGTCTGGTGCGACGTGATCCAGTCGGCGGTGGTCGAAACCTGCGTCGACATCGCCCGCACGGCGCTGGACGCGGCGCTGCTGGACCTGACCCGGACCTATGGACCGGCCATCGAGAGCTGGCGCTGGGGCGATGCGCATCAGGCAACGCATGATCATCCGGTGCTGGGCGACGTGCCGATCCTGCGGCATTTCGTGAACATCCGGCAATCGACCTCGGGCGGGGATCACACGCTGATGCGCGGCCGCACCGCCGGCGGACCGCCCGGCACGCGCGAGCCCTTCCTCAACGTGCATGGCGCGGGCTATCGCGGCGTCTATGACATGGCCGACCCCGAGGCGAGCGTGTTCATCATCTCGACCGGCGAGTCGGGCCACCCGCTCAGCCGCCATTACGACGACCTCGGTGTCCTCTGGCGGCGGGGCGAATATATCCCGATGACGCTGGACCCCGATCTGGCCCGCGCCGGCGGCGTCGGGATCACCCGCCTTGAACCCCGGCAGTGACAGAGGCATATAGAGGCCCATGGCCGCCGAGAATGCTCCGATGATCTACGAGACCCGCGCCGAATGGATGGATGCAGCCCGCAAACGCGTGCTGCTGTTCGGCATGTCGGGTCTGGGCAAGACGCGGATCTCCTCGATCCTGAGGGACGGCGGCTGGTTCCATTACTCGATCGATTACCGGATCGGCACCCGCTACATGGGCGAGGCCATCGCCGACAATTTCAAGCGCGAGGCAATGAAGGTTCCGCTCTTGCGCGAACTGCTGCTGTCGGATTCGGTGCGCATCGCGTCGAACATCACCTTCGACAACCTCGCGCCGCTGAGCACCTATCTGGGCAAACCGGGCGATCCGGCGCTGGGGGGCCTGCCCTTCGACGAATACCGCCACCGCCAGAACCAGCACCGCGAGGCCGAGATCGCCGCGCTGCTGGACACGCCGCATTTCATCGACCGCGCGCATGACCTTTATGGCTATGACAATTTCGTCTGCGATTCCGGCGGTTCGATCTGCGAGGTGGTGAACCCCGAAAGCCGCACCGACCCGGTGCTGAGCGTGCTGTCGCGCCACGCGCTGATGGTCTGGATCGAAGGCTCCGAGGCGCATACCGCGGACCTGATCCGGCGCTTCGACAAGGCGCCGAAGCCGATGTATTACCGGCCGGAATTCCTGCTGGAGTGCTGGCACGCCTATCTGAGCGAGACGGGCCGAATGCCCGGGGCGGTGGACCCGGACGCCTTCGTGCGCTGGACCTACGCCCGTGCGCTGGCACATCGCCAGCCCCGCTACGCGGCGATGGCAGCCAATTGGGGGCTCAGGGTCGCCGCCGACGAGATCGCCCGCGTTCAGTCGCCCGGGGATTTCCGGGAGCTGATCGGCGCGGCACTGGACAAGCGCGCCTCGCAGGCGGCCTGACCGGGAACCCCCGGGCCGCCTTTCTGCTGAAAATTCGACGGATTTTTCCGATGCCCATCACCCTGCCCGCCAACCTGCCCGCCTATGACGTCCTCTCGCGCGAGGGTGTCATGGTCATGTCGGACACCCGCGCCGCCCGTCAGGACATCCGCCAGATCAAGATCGGCCTCCTCAACCTGATGCCGAAGAAGATCCAGACCGAGAACCAGTTCGCCCGGCTGATCGGCGCCACACCCCTGCAGATCGACTTCCGCCTGATCCGCATGTCCGAACATCAGACCAAGAACACCGCCGCCGAGCACATGGAAGAGTTCTACAAACCCTTCCAGGAGGTGAAGGACGAGAAGTTCGACGGTCTGATCATCACCGGCGCCCCCATCGAGCACCTGCCCTTCGAGGAGGTGACCTATTGGGACGAACTCTGCGAGGTCTTCGACTGGACCCAGACCAACGTCCATTCCACCTTCGGCGTCTGCTGGGGCGGAATGGCGATGATCAACCATTTCCACGGCGTGCCGAAGCATATCCTCGACCACAAGGCCTTCGGCTGCATCCGGCACAGCAATTGCGCCCCGGCCTCGCCCTATCTGCGCGGCTTCTCGGACGATCTGGTGATGCCGGTCAGCCGCTGGACGGAACTCAGGCGCGACGAGATCAAGGCCAGCCCCGGGCTGGAGATCCTGCTCGACAGCCCGGAAACCGGCCCGGCGCTGGTCGAGGATGCGGGCCATCGCGCGCTCTATATCTTCAACCATTTCGAATATGACTCGGGCACGCTGAAGGAAGAATACGACCGCGATGTCGAGGCCGGGAAGACCATCAACGTCCCGGTGAACTATTACCCCGAGAACGACCCGAGCCGCCCGCCGACCAACCGCTGGCGCAGCCATGCGCATCTGCTCTACGGCAATTGGATCAACGAGATCTACCAGACGACGCCTTTCGACATGGCGGAGATCGGCACGGCCTGAGGCCGGAGGGGTTTCGCCCTCCTCCCCCGCTGGCGCGGGCTCGTCGGGCGACCACCGGCGCCGCGTTCCGCGGCGCCAGGAGGCGGGGGGCCAGCCCCCCGCGCCCCCCGCCAAAGGGGGTTTTCCACCCCC
>NZ_JAUCCQ010000167.1:0-7062 GCF_034676075.1 Pararhodobacter sp.
GGTGCGTGCTCGCACGCACCTTAGGCTCCGCATCCTCACACCCCGAGCCGCGCCCTGAGCGGCGCCAGATCCCCGGCGGACAGGCCCTTCTCGCCGGGGATGAACAGTCCGCGCGTCTCGGTCCCGGTGGCGGTGACCGTGTCGTCCAAAGACACCGTGTAATCCAGCACCAGCGCCTTGCGGCCCCAGTCGCGGACGGTCACCGCGATCTCGATCCGGTCATTGGGCCGCATCGGCCGGCGGAAGGCGGCTTCCGAGCCCATCAGCCCCATCCCCACCGCGCCCAGTTCCCGGCACAGCGCCTGATGCCCGCCGAAGCCCGCCAGCCAGTCGTGGAAGCAGCGGTCGAACCAGCCATAGATATTGGGATAGAAGACGATTCCCGCCGGGTCGCATTCGCCGAAGGTCACCCGATGCTGGATGCTGTGCAGCGCGCTCATGCCTGATCCTGTCGTTGAGGTGTTTCAGGCTTCAAACACCGCGCGCGGCACGGATGCAACCCCGGTTAGAGCGACCTCATCAGCCCGCCATCGACCCGGATCTTCTGCCCGGTGATATAGGCCGCGCCCTCGGACAGCAGGAAGGCGACCGTCGCGGCGATCTCCTCGGCCGTCCCATAGCGCTGCATCGGCACCGACTGGCGCCGCGCCTCCTGTTCCGGCAGGCTGTCGATCCAGCCGGGCAGCACGCTGTTGATCCGGATCCCCTTGGCCGCATAGGTATCGGCGTAGAGCTTGGTAAAGGCCTGCAGCCCTGCCCGCGCTGCGGCCGAGGTCGGGAACATCGGCGAGGGTTCGTCGATCCAGGCCGTAGTGATATTGACGATGGACCCGCCGCCCTGGGCCTCGAAGATCGGCGTCACCAGGCGGGCCATGCGGACCATGGGCAGGAAATAGACCTCCATCCCCTCCAGCCATTGCGCGTCGGTGATCTCCAACAGCGGGCCTTTTGGCCCATGCCCGGCCGAGTTCACCACCGCGTCGATGCGCCCCCATTGGTCCATCGCCGCCTCGACCAATGCTTTCAGCACGGCCTCATCCTGGTTCGAGCCGGTCACGCCGATGCCGCCCAGCTCCTCGGCCAGTGCGGCGCCCTTGCCCGAGCGGGAGTTGACGGCGACCTTCCAGCCCTGCGCGGCGAGGGTGCGGGCGGTGGCGGCGCCCATGCCGGAACCGGCGGCGGTGATCAGGGCGACTTTCTCGGTCATGCGGGTCTCCATTCGCTGAACGCCTGCTCGACCCGGCCCCAGTCGGCGCCGTCGGGCAGGCCCAGTCTGAGCCAAGTCCGCGAATAGGGGAAGCGCCGCGTCCAGATCGCCCGCCGCGCCAGATGGATCTGCGCCGCCTCGGCATCCGGGGTGGCGTAGGTGCGAAAGAGCGGCGTGCCGCCGACCAGCGCCCAGCCCGCCCGCTGGGCCAGCCGGTCGAGCCTGTCGGCATCCGCTGCCAGCCGTTCGGTGGTGGCCCGCTGCCAGTCCCGGTCGCGCAGGGCGCTGGCGCCGATGGCCAGCGCCGGGCCGCTGACCGACCAGGGGCCCGCCATCTCGCGCAGCCGATCCAGCAGTGCGGGCGCGCCCAGCACGAAGCCAAGCCGCGCCCCCGCCAGCCCGTAGAACTTGCCGAACGAGCGCAGGACGATCAACCGCTCGCTGATCGCGGCGGCGACGGACAGCTCGGGCTGCGGGTCGGCGAAGCTTTCGTCCACCACCAGCAGGCCGACCTTCTTGGCCAGCCCTTCCAGCGCTTCGGGCGTCCAGCAGCGGCCGTCGGGGTTGTTGGGGTTCACGACCACGGCGAGGTCGGCACCGCCCAGACCGCGCAGCCCCTCGACCGCCTCCACCTGCCAGCCCTGTGCGCTGAGCGAGGCGGCATGTTCGTTATAGGTCGGGCACAGCACCCGGGCGATGCCGGGGGGGCCCAGCCGCGGATAAAGCTGGATTGCCGCCTGCGCGCCCGCCAGCGGCAGGATGCTGTCCGCCGCCACGCCATAGGCCTCGGCCGCGGCCTCGACCAGCGCGCGCTGGGCGTTTTCGGTGGGGAGCGCGGTCCAGGCCTCGGCCGGGATAGCGGGCACCGGCCAGGGGCGCCGGTTGATGCCGGTCGACAGGTCGATCCACTCCGCCCCGCCGTATTCCCTGCGCGCGGCATCCAGATTGCCGCCGTGGTCCCGAGTTACCATCCCATCACCGCCAAGATTGCAAGCGGCAGCGCCAGCCCCAGCATCGCCCGCCGATAAAGCCCCAGACCCCGCGCCAGATCCTTCGCCTCGGGGTCGGGGGCACCGGCGTTGACCCATGGTTCCTGCGCCACCCTGTCCCCGTAAACGCGCGGACCCGACAAACGGATCCCCAGCGCCCCGGCCATCGCCGCCTCGGGCCAGCCGGCGTTGGGCGAGCGGTGGTGGCGCGCGTCCTTGGCCATGGTGCGGAAGGCGGCGCCGGGGCGGGCCGAACACAGCGCGAAGAGGGCGCCGGTCAGCCGGGCAGGGGCGAGGTTGACCAGATCGTCGATCCGCGCCGAGGCCCAGCCGAACAGCTCATAGCGCGCGTTGCGGTGGCCGATCATCGAATCCAGCGTGTTGATCGCCTTGTAGGCGGCGATCCCGGGCAACCCCGCGACGGCGCCCCAGAAGAGGGGCGCGACGATCCCGTCCGAGGTATTCTCGGCCAGGCTTTCGACGGCGGCGCGGGCGACCCCTGCCTCGTCCAGCTTCGAGGGATCGCGGCCCACGATCATGGAAACCGCGTGACGCGCCTCGCCCAGATCGCCCGCGGCGAGGGGCCGGGCCACCGCCGCGACATGCTGGTGCATGGAGCGGATGGCGACCAGCGGCCAGGCCAGAACCCCGGCGATCAGCGTCCCGAGCCAGCCGCCGGGCAGCAGCGCCACAACCAGCC
The DNA here is from genome assembly GCF_034676075.1 of Pararhodobacter sp. GTDB lineage: Bacteria > Pseudomonadota > Alphaproteobacteria > Rhodobacterales > Rhodobacteraceae > Pararhodobacter. Next base: position 2,897 of record NZ_JAUCCQ010000167.1, read on the forward strand.
CGGCCAGCCCGCCGGTCAGCCCGATCACCACCAGCGCGGTCAGCACGCCCTTGGCGCGGCGGGCGGCGCCGTGGTTGAGCCGTGCCTCAAGCGCGGAGATCAGCGCGCCGATCCAGGTGACGGGATGGCCAATCCGGCGATAGAGCGGGTCGGGCCAGCCGATCAGCGCGTCAATCGCCATGGCGATGAGCATGGAGGCCGCGAAACTCATGCACCACCCCCGGTGAAGCGCAGGATTTGGGAGAAGCCCGCCGCGCGCAGGCTGTCCTCGGCACCGGCGGGCACCGCGTCCGGGGCGAAGATCAGCCCCCGGGCGCTGCCGGTATGGGCGATCATCCAGCCCGCCGCGCCCAGCGTGTCGGCCAGCGCCGCGGTGGGATCGCCCGCGGGTCCGCGCAGGGCCAGGGTCCGCGCCGCGCTTTCACCGGCCAGCGCCGCCATGGTGGGCAGATCCGGCCCCGGACGCCAGCGGGCGACCAGATCGGCGATGTCGGGGAAATCCTGATCCTCGGCCCTGGTGCGCTGCCCCTCGCCCAGGAAACCGCCCAGAACCTCGAACCGGGGCAGGGGCGGCAGGGCCTCGATCACCCGGCCCTCGCGCGGGGCGAAGAGCAGCCGTTCGGGCCGGGGCAACATCAGCGGATCGCTGGCGCCCTCGGCCTGGACGCAGGCCCGGGCCAGAGCCTCGGGCGGGCCGTCGAAGCCCAGCCAGCGGGCCAGCGCCACCAGTGCCGCGGTGGACGACCCCGCCCCGCCGCCCGGCGGCATCGAGGCCGAGAGCGCGGGCAGCACGCCGGGCACGGCAAGCCCCAGAGCGGCGCAGAGCGCCTGCACCCGGCGCGGCCCCAAGAGCCCGGCATCCCGCCCGCCGACCGACACCGACAGCACCGGACAGGGCAGCGAGATCAGCGCCAGCGGCCCTCCGACCCCCAGCCGCCCCTGCATCAGCTCGCCGAAATGCCCGGCCACCCGCAGCGGGGCGGTCGGCGCTTGGGAGAGGGGGGGCAGGGCGGCCTCGGACATCACGCTGTCTTACTGCGGCCTTTCAGGGCCCGGGGCAAGAGCCGGGAAGGGCGCTCAATTGCCCAGCGAATCGACGGTCCGCGACCCGGCCCGCAGCATCGCCATGGCCTGCGCGAACATCGGCAGCGCCGATTCGGTCGCCAGCACCACATCGCCGGATTCGATGGCGAAGCCTTCGGCGGCGAAAAGCCCGTCGGCGGTGGTCAGGTCGAAGGTGAAGATCACCTCCTGATGGCGCGGATAGGGACCTTCGGCGCGCACGGCCCGGGCCGGGTATTGCCGCAGGATCATCACCCCCTCGAGGTTAGCGCGGCTCGAAACCAGACCGCCCATGCTGGAGAGACCGTCCAGAACGCTGATCCGCTCGCGCTCGAAATAGACGACCTCCTGCCGTCCGGCCGCGCCGAGCGCCACGAAATTGCGGTGGTCCTCCTCGACCATCACCCGGTCGCCGCCGCGCATCTGGATGTCGTTGGCCGGGTTCGCGAAAAGCTCCCGCGCCGGGATCGCCATGGCCGTCCCCGCCCGGTTCACCCGCACCAGCGGGTTGCGCAGGGTGGGGGCGATGCCGCCCGCCTCGGCCAGGACGCTCAGGATGGTTGGGCTGATCTCGGGCAACTGCAGGCGGCCGGGGCGGGCCACGCCGGTCACCACGTCGATCGTGTTCCCCGAGCCGGGCGCCACCGACAGCTGCACCTGGCCGTCGGGCACGATGGGGGCGATGCGCTCCTGGATCTCGCGCCGTGCCTGGTCGGTGGTCATGCCGGCGATCCGCACGTCGCCGACATAGGGCACGAAGACCTGACCCGAGGCCGAGACGGCGACGTCGTTCATCGTCACCATCCGCTGCTCGGCGGTGGTCAGCAGCGATTCCGGCTGGCTGTCCCAGACCGAGATGGTCATCAGGTCACCCGCGCGGATGGTGCGGGCCGCGGGCGAGGCGCCGGTCGAGCGCCAGTTGTGGCGCAGTTCGGGATGGGCGGCGGGCCAGCGCAGCAGCTCGTTCAGCGAGGCGCGGGTCACCGGCACCACCTGCACGCCGTTCAACGGATCTTCGGTGCCGCGCAGGATCTCGGATTGCAGCGCGGCGCCGCGCGGGAGGGCGCAACCGGCGGCAAGAAGCGGCAAGGAAAGCGCGACGGCCAGCCCGCGCAACAGGACCGCAGGTCGGCGCATGCCTGCGGGGGCGATCATCGCTGGTCTCATCAATCCGGCCACTGTCACTCACTCACTCGATCCGCTGCGCGCGGCATGCCGGCCGTCGCCGCATGTCGATGCCGCCCCGCAGCGGGGCTTGGGCGCGACGCTACTGTGCTTCGCCCCATGCGACAAGCGGCGCGCGACGAATGTCGTCCGATCGGCGCAACCGCGCAACAGGCCCGCGTCAGCGGCGTTTCCGCCCCGTGCGAGAGGCTGGCCAGCCGCGGGCGGTCGCCCTAGTCTGGGGGTGCGAGCGAGGGGGGGGCAGCATGGCAGAGGCATTGCGCTATCAGGCCGATGTGGCCGTGGTCGGCGGCGGTCTGGCGGGTCTGGTCGCCGCCTGCGAGGCGGCGGCGCGCGGCAAACGGGTCTTGCTGCTGGATCAGGAGGGCGAGCAGAACCTGGGCGGTCAGGCCTTCTGGTCGCTGGGCGGGCTGTTCATGGTCGACACGCCGGAACAGCGGCGGATGCGGATCCGCGACAGCAAAGCGCTGGCGCTGGGCGACTGGCTGGGCTCGGCCGGGTTCGACGGGCCGCAGGACCATTGGCCGCGCAAGGTGGCCGAGGCCTATGTCGCCTTCGCCGCGGGTGGCATGCGCGACTGGCTGGCCGGAATCGGCATGCGCTGGTTCCCGGTGGTCGGCTGGGCCGAACGCGGCGGGGCGCAGGCCCATGGCCACGGCAATTCCGTGCCGCGCTTTCACGTCACCTGGGGCACCGGGCCGGGAGTGCTGGCGCCCTTCGAGCGGATGGCGCGGGAACACGCCGCCGCCGGGCGCCTGCGCTTCGCCTTCCGTCACCGCGTGACGGCGATCACCCGCGCGGGCGGGCGCATCGCCGGGCTGGCGGGCGAGGTGCTGGAACCCACGCTGGTGGCGCGCGGGCAGAAATCCTCGCGCGCGGCGGTGGGAGAGTTCGAGGTCGAGGCGGGCGCGGTCATCGTCACCTCGGGCGGCATCGGCGGCAATTTCGACCGGGTGCGCGCCGCCTGGCCGGTCGAGCGGCTGGGCCCGCCGCCCGCCCGGATGGTGGCCGGGGTGCCCGCGCATGTCGATGGGGACATGATCGAGGTGGCGGCCGGGGCGGGCGCCGGGCTGATCAACACCGGCCGGATGTGGCATTACTGCGAAGGGATCCGCAACTGGGACCCGATCTGGCCCGCGCACGGGATCCGTATCCTGCCCGGCCCCTCATCCCTGTGGTTCGACGCGCTGGGCCAGCGGATGGAGGCGCCCTACCTGCCCGGGTTCGACACGCTGGGGACGCTGCGGCGCATCCTGTCGACCGGGCACGCGCATAGCTGGTTCGTGCTGACGCAGGGGATCATCAAGAAGGAATTCGCGCTGTCGGGCAGCGAGCAGAACCCGGACCTCAGCTCCGGCCGCTGGGCCGAGGTGCTGAAGGCGCGGCTGGGCGCGGGCGGCAAGGCCCCGGCGCCGGTCGAGGCCTTCAAGGAAAAGGGCGCCGATTTCGCCGTCGCCGCGACGCTGGAGGAGCTGGTCGCCGGCATGAACCGGATCGGTGCGACAATGGGCGACCCGCCGCTCGACGCCGGGCAGCTGCGCCTGCAGATCGAGGCACGGGACGCGCAACTCGCCAACCCCTTCGCCAAGGACGCCCAGATCAACGCGATCCGCGAGGCGCGGCAGTATCTGGGCGACAAGCTGATCCGCACCGCGAAACCGCATGCGATCCTCGACCCGGCGCAGGGACCGCTGATCGGCGTGCGCCTGTCGGTGCTGACCCGCAAGACATTGGGCGGCATCCATACCGATCTGGACGGGGCGGTGCTGGACGATGGTGGCGCACGGATCGAGGGGCTGTTCGCGGCGGGCGAATGCGCGGGCTTCGGCGGCGGCGGGTATCACGGCTACAACGCGCTGGAAGGGACGTTTCTGGGCGGGTGCCTGTTCTCGGGCCGTGCCGCGGGGCGGGCGGCGGGG
>NZ_JAUCCQ010000168.1:0-6682 GCF_034676075.1 Pararhodobacter sp.
CACCCCCCGCTCAAGGGGGTTTTCCACCCCCTTGAGAAACCCCCGAGGATATTTAAGGAACAAAGATCAAGGTTAGGACTCTCTTTACCTTCATCTTCGTTCTTCAAATATCCTCGGGGGGTGAATTGGCCGTCAGGCCAAGAGGGGGGCAGACGGCCCCCCTCCTTCGTCGCCCCGGGTTTCCAGCGCCATTGCTTTCGCGTAGCCTTCGGAAAACGGCGCGAGGCAGGCATGGACGGGGCGAGCGGGACGGGCTTCAGGCGGCGGGTCTTCTACGTGCCGGGCTACGATCCCTTTCCGCCCCGCCGCTACCGCGAGTTCTACCGCAAGGAGGGCGCGGCCCAGGCCCAGATCAGCGGCTACGATTTCGCCATGAAGGCCGAGACCGGCAGCGGCGCCTATGTCTGGCGGGTCGAGACGCGGATCGGCGAGCAGCCGGCCGAGGCGCGGGTGCAGGTGCTGGTCTGGGCCGATCTGGTGCAGCAATCCATGCGCCGGGGTGTCGTCGCGACCTATCTCCTGCTGGTGCGTACACTCTGGATCTTCTTCTCGACCGGGGCCCTGGGTGCGATGATCCGGCTCCGGCCCGGGCCGATGCTGACCGGCGCCTGGCCGGTGGGGATGCTGACCGGGCAGTTGTTGCTGGGGCTTCTAACGCTGGCGCTGGTCTGGTGGGGGGCGCAGGCGCTGATCGGCGGGGTTTTGGGGCATCTGGTCGGCGCCGGGCTTGGCGCGCTGGCGCTGGCGGGCGTCATGCAGGGATTCCGCAAACTCGATACCAGGCTTTTCGCCTATTACATGCTCTACGATTTCGCCCAGGTGGCGCAGCACCGGGGCGCCTTCGGCCCGGCGCTGCAGGCGCGGCTTGACGGCTTTGCCGAGGAGGTTGCGGCGGCACTGGCCGAGGGCCACGATGAGGTGCTGGTGGTCGGCCATTCCTCGGGCGCGGCGCTGGCGGTGGCCATCGTCGCCGCGGTCGAGCGGCAGGGGCTGCCGGAGACCGGCGCGCGGCTGGCGCTGCTGACGCTTGGCCAGGCGATCCCGATGCAGGCCTTCCTGCCCGAGGCGCGACAATTGCGCGCCGATCTGCGCCAGCTTGCCGCCAGCCCGGCCGTCACCTGGGTCGATGTCAGCGCCCGGGGCGATGGCGTCTGCTTCTGGCTGACCGACCCGCCCGCCGTCTGCGGCGTGGCGCCGGAGGATCAGCATCAGCCGCTGGTCTTTTCGGCCGCCTTTTCCGAGACGCTGGCGCCCGAGACCTGGCGCCGGGTCCGGCGGCAGTTCTTCCGCCTGCATATCCAGTACCTCGCCGCCTTCGAACGCCCCCGCGACTACGATTACTTCCAGATCACCGCCGGGCCGGTGCTGCTGGCCGACCGTTACCGCGGCCGCGCGCCTTCGCCGCAGGTCGAGCGGCGGGTCTATTCTCCGCACCGGAGCCTGCCGTGATCCTCCCGCCCAAGCCCCCCTCGCGGCAGGGGCGCTTCGCCTTCTTCCGGTATCTGCGAAGTTTCCGGCGCGATATCCTTAGCGCCAATCCCGAGCGCCTCTACCGCGCCAAGATGGCCGAGTTCCGCATCCCCTTCCTGCATACCTTCCTGGTCAACGAGCCCGCGCTCTGGAAACGGGTGCTGACCGAGGCGCCGCGGGATTTCCCCAAATCGCCGCGGATGGCGGCGGGGCTGGAGCCCTTGCTGGGGCAGGGCGTCTTCCTGACCAATGGCGCGCTCTGGGAGCGGCAGCGGCGGATCATCGACCCGGCCTTCGAGGGCGGGCGGCTGCGCGACACCTTCCCGGCGATCTGGGCGGCGGGGGAGGCGACGGTGGCGCGGCTGCGCGCCCGGGCCGGGGAGGCGCCGGTCGAGGTCGAGGCCGAGATGAGCCATTCGACCGCCGATGTCATCTTCCGCACGCTGTTCTCCGTGCCGATCGAGGACCGCACTGCCAGCGCCGTCTTCGGTGCTTTTCGCGACTATCAGGGCACGCAGCCGCTGATCAACCTCGCGGCCTTTCTGCCCTTGCCGCGCTGGATGCCGCGGTTCCATCGCCGGGCGACGCTCAGGGCGGCGCGGCGCATCCGGGGGCTGATCGGCGATCTGGTGGCGGCGCGGCGGGTGGCCATCGCGGAGGGCCGCGCGCCGGACGACCTGGCGACCAAGATCATGACCATGGCCGACCCGCTGGACGGGCGGCCCTTCGACGATGCCGAGATGGTCGACCAGGTGGCGGTGTTCTTCCTGGCCGGGCACGAGACCTCGGCCTCGGCGCTGGGCTGGGCGCTCTACCTGCTGGCGCTGGCCCCCGATCTTCAGGACCGGCTGGCCGAGGAGGCGGCGCGGGAGCTGACCCCCGATTTCGGCTCGGTCAGCCGGCTGAAACTGGCCCGCGACGTGTTCCGCGAGGCGCTGCGGCTTTATCCGCCGGTGCCGATGATGGTGCGCGAGGCCGCCTGTCCGGCCGAGTTCCGCGGACGCCGGGTCGAGACGGGCGCGCAGGTGGTGGTGAGCCCCTGGCATCTGGGCCGCCATCAGGCGATCTGGGAGGAGCCCGACGCCTTCTGCCCGGCGCGGTGGCAAACGGCCGAGGGGCGGGCATCGGCGCGGGACGGGTTCATCCCGTTCTCGGCCGGGCCGCGGGTCTGCACCGGGGCGGGGCTGGCCATGGTCGAGGGGCCGCTCATTCTGGCGATGATCGCCCGCGACCTGCGGCTGGCGCCGGTCGAGGGCCGCGTGCCGGTGCCACAGGCGCAGCTGACGGTCCGCGCGGCCGAAGGGATCTGGCTGCGGGTCACGCCGCGGGGCTGACCGACTCGCCCACAAGTTGACCAATTTTTCCTTGGACAGGTTGGTAAAATCATCTTACCACTTGAGGCGTGGAGACCGCGCCTGCTGATCTGGCTTCGTCCCTCTCGGCACGATGCTTGACGCAACGCTTTCTTCATGTTCGGCTAAACGCGCGGCCGCCGACGACGGAAAGGGGAGACTCCGTCCCGGCTAAGAACCGCACACCAGGGAGAGAAACATGAAAAGAATTCTTACCACCTCGGCGCTTGTCGCCGGGCTGACGGCGGGTGCCGCCCAGGCCCAGCAGCACTGGAACCTGCAATCGACCTATGCCGGGTCGCTGCCGCAGCTTGGCACGCTCGGCATCCGCATCGCCGACATGATCACCCAGCTCAGCGATGGCGAGATCGAGGTCACCTTCCAGAACCCCGGCGGCGTGGTCCCCGCGCTCGAGGTGTTCGACGCGGTGGGCTCGGGTGCGGTCGAGGCCGGCTGGTCGACGCCCGGCTATTGGGCGGGCCGGGTTCCGGCGCTGCAATTGCTGGCGGCCGTGCCCTTCGGGCCGCGGGCGTCGGAATACCTGGCCTGGATGAAGTTCGGCGGCGGGCAGGAGTTCCTGGAAGAACTCTACGAGCCCCACAACATCCATTCGGTGATCTGCGCGGTGATCGCGCCCGAGGCCTCGGGCTGGTTCCGCAACGAGATCCACAACACCGACGAGCTGCGCGGCCTGACCATGCGCTTCTTCGGTCTGGGCGCCAAGGTGATGGAGCGGATGGGCGTCTCGACCCAGCTGCTGGCCGGCGGCGACATCTTCCCGGCGCTGGAACTGGGCACCATCGACGCGACCGAGTTCTCGATGCCGGCCATCGACCTCAACCTCGGCTTCTATCAGGTGGCGCAGCATTACTACTTCCCCGGCTGGCACCAGCAATCGACCTTCTTCGACCTGATGATCAACCTCGACCTGTGGGAAAGCCTGACCGAGCATCAGCAGCAGATGATCAACACGATCTGCGACGCCAACATCGCCTATGGCCTGGCCGAGGGCGAGGCGATCCAGATCGACGCGCTGGAGACGCTGGAGAACGAGCACGGCGTGCAGATCCACCGCTGGTCGGACGAGGATCTGGGGCGGCTGGAGGCGGCCTGGATCGAGGTCGCGACCGAGCTGGCGGCCGAGGATGCCGATTTCGCCCGGGTGTACGAGAGCTACACCAACTTCCGGCAGCGCTATTCCCGGTGGCGTGACCTGGCCTATCTGGACTGACCTGTCCCTGGCCTGAAATGGGGGCATCCCGCCGGGATGCCCCGTTTTCGCACGCATATTCGACGAACGAAGGGGCAGGCTGGCCATGGGCACGCTATTGTCGATCCTCACCATCGCGGCTTCGGCCGTCATCATCGTGGTCGATCCCACCTCGATGTGGGTTTTCTACGCGCTGGGGGTGATCCTGGTCTCGCATCTGCTGGCCTGGCTGATGCGGGCCGCGCCGGGCTGGTTCATGGCGGCGACGCTGCTGGGCTGGTCCTCGGTCATGATCGCGACGCCGCTGGCGCTGACGCAAACCCAGCTGAACGGGCTGGCGCGGATCGTGCGCCGCCAGCGCGAGGGCTGGGAAGCCGCGCAGGCGACGCTCGATTTCTTCGAGCCGCTGGTGCCCTACGCGACACCGCTGCTGCTTGCGGTGACGCTGTATTTCGTGGTGATGGCGGTGCTGGCACTGCGCGGCGCGCGTGAGGGTGCCTCGGCCTACATGCTGCGGGCGTCCGACCAATTGGCCCATGCCTGCACCGTGGTGGGCAAGGCCGCGGCCTTCCTCTTCGTGCCGATGATGCTGATCATCCTCTACGACGTCATCCAGCGGAAATATCTGGGCTACAACCCCGATTTCACCACCACCGACTGGTACAAGATGTTCACCTCGACCCGGTTGCAAGAGATGGAATGGCACCTGCATGCCGTCCTCTTCCTGCTGGCGCTGGGCTATGGCTACGTCAAGGACAGCCATGTCCGCATCGAACTGGTGCGCGACACGCTGCGGCCGCGGACCCGGGCCTGGGTCGAGCTGTTCGGCGCGCTGCTGTTTCTGGTGCCCTATTGCTACGTGGTCATCGAATACGGCACCGAGAACGCGCTCAGGGCCTTCAACATCGGTGAGGGGTCGGACGCGCTGACCGGGCTGCCGCATCGCTTCATCATCAAGGGGATGCTGCCGGTGGGCTTTGTCTTCGTGGCGCTGGCGGGGCTGTCGGCGGCGCTGAAATGTCTGGTCTATCTCTTCGGGCCCTCCAGCCTGCGTGCGGCTTCGGGCCAATACGCCGGCGATCATCCCCCCACCCAACCCGCCGACGCCTGACCGGAGCGCCCCGCATGGAAAATGTCATCTACTACATGCCGCTGATCATGTTCGGCGTGCTGGCGATCGTGCTGTTTACCGGCTACCCGGTCGCCTTCATCCTCGGCGGTATCGCGCTTCTCTTTGCGGTGCTGGGCGATTGGGCGGGCGTCTTCCGGCTGGATCAGATCCAGCTGGTGCCGCTCAGGATCTACGGCGGGACCATGGCCAGCCTGGTGCTGGTGGCGATCCCGATGTTCACCTTCATGGGCACGATGCTGGAGAAATCCGGCGTCGCCACCGATCTGCTGGAGGCGCTGCAGGTCCTGTTGCGCAAGGTGCCGGGGGGGCTGGCGCTGTCGGTCACGCTGATGGGCACGATCATGGCCGCGACCACCGGCATCATCGGCGCCTCGGTCGTCATGATGACGCTGATGGCGCTGCCGGTGATGATGAAGGCGAATTACTCGATCCCGCTGGCCACCGGCACCATCGCCGCCTCGGGCACGCTGGGCATCCTGATCCCGCCCTCGATCATGCTGGTCATCATGTCGGACCTGCTGTCGGTGCCGGTCGGCACGGTCTTCATCGCTGCCATTATCCCGGGCCTGCTGCTGGCGCTGCTCTATACGCTCTACATCTTCCTCCTTTGCCGCTGGAAACCCCATCTCGCCCCGCCGATGCCGGACGAGATCGGCCCGGCCACAAGGGGCGAGTTCTGGCGGATGATCTTCCGCTCGTTCCTGCCGCCGATCTTCCTGATCCTCGCCGTGCTGGGCTCGATCTTCGCCGGCCTCGCCACGCCGACCGAGGCTTCGGGTGTCGGTGCCGCGGGTTCGGTGCTGCTGGCCTGGTTCAACCGGCGCCTCACCTGGGAGACGTTCAAGGATGTCTGCTACCGCTCGGCGCTGACCGGGGCGATGCTGTTCGGCATCTTCGTCGGCGCGACGGCCTTCAGCTTCGTCTTCAAATCCATCGGCGGCGAGCATCTGATCGTCGAGTTCATCCAGAATTCCAGCGCCGGGCCCTGGTCGATCCTCTTCGTGCTGATGGCCATGGTCTTCGCGCTGGGGTTCTTCTTCGACTGGATCGAGATCACGCTGATCGTCCTGCCGATCTTCGCCCCCATCGTCGCGCTTCTGGATTTCGGCGGCCATGTCGGGGAATGGGCCGGGATTTCCAACCCGATCGTCATCTGGTTCCTGATCCTGGTGGCGGTGAACCTGCAGACCAGCTTCCTGACTCCGCCCTTCGGCTTCGCGCTCTTCTACCTCAAGGGCGTGGCGCCGCCCGAGGTGAAGATCCAGATGATCTACAAGGGCATCATCCCCTTCGTGGCGCTGCAGGTGCTGGGGCTGTTCCTCTGTGTGGTTTTCCCCTGGATCGTGCTCTGGCTTCCAAGCTGGGCGCTGGGCGGATAGACGGAGACCCGGGCGGCGGACAATCCGCCGCCCGTTTTCGCTGAGGCGCCATGTTCTTTGATCCGCTGCTTTACGGCTTCGTCTTCCTCGGGCTCTTCACCCCGGGGCCGAATGTCATCATGCTGACCGCCTCGGGCGT
>NZ_JAUCCQ010000169.1:0-6503 GCF_034676075.1 Pararhodobacter sp.
CTGAACCCCGCGGCGGGAGGGGGAGCGGGAGGGGACGCTCCCCCGGGGACATCAGTGCTGGACGATGGCGATGACGTTGCCGACGCCGGTCTGGGTGGCCGAGGCCGAGTTGTTGTCGCCCAGCTGCACGACGGCGGCGACGTTGTTGCGGCCGTACTGGCCGACATCGGCGGCGTTGTTGTTGCCCATCTGGGCGACGCCGACGGTGTTGCGGCGGCCCCATTGGTCGGTGGTGGCGGTGTTGTTCCAGCCCGACTGGCCGATGGCGGCATCGTTGCGGCGGCCGTCCTGGGTGGCGACGGCGATGTTCGAGCCGCCGTTCTGGATCACGGTCAGACGCTGACGATGGCCCGACTGGCCGCCGCCGACCTGGTTGTTCCAGCCGTTCTGCTGGACCACGACGCTATGGCCGCCGGTGGCGAGAGCGGGCAGCGCGGTGGCGCCGATCAGGGTGGCGAGGACGAGGGTTTTGAAGGATTTGGCGAACATGGTCTGGTCTCCGTAAGGATGTGGCCTGAGGGGGTGGATGGCCGGGGTTGAATGGGTCGGGTTGGGTGGTGTGTGGGTCGGGTGGTGTGGGTCGTCTGTCTGTCGTGTCTCTCGGGGAGCGCCGGTGCCCCGGGTCGTCCGGGGCCATCTGTGCTTCCGATGAGACCAATCTGGCCGCCCGGCCCGGGTCAGACAAAATCACCGCGCCGTGGGGCGATAACCGGGGGTGTGTTATCCGATAACAAGCGCAGGCTGCCTGGCTAAGCCCTTGATGGTATGCTGATTCGTCCCCGACCACGCCGCAACCCCACCGACCCGCCCTGCCGCCGGCCCCGGCGCGTTCTCGTTGACGGCCCCCGCGACCGCCGCCCGTTGGGGGCAAATCACCCCCTCGCGCGCCCCGCTGTTATCCGATGACAGCGCCCGACCGGGGCCCGCCGCCTGCCCCAACGGCGCTCGCCGCCCCTATGGTCGAGGCGATTCGGCCCCCCGAGGCGAATCGCCCCACCCCCCCCCTCGGCCCCCGCAGCGCGGTCGAAAGAGCGTATTTGAGGCAGAATGAAGCGCAGCCCGCCCCACCCATCCCCGCGCGGGTGGCCATGCCGAGTCGAGTATTTCCGGCAAGATGATGAGCCCGCCCCCCCCCTTCTTTGCGCCGCAAATATCCTCAGGGGTGATCGGCGTCTCGGAAACGCGCCAGTGGCGCGTTTCAGCCGAGAACGCCGCGCCCGTGGCGCGGCAGGGCGGCAGAATGCCCCCCGCTGGTCGCCCAAGGCGCCCGCGACAGCGGGCAACGAGGGCGAAACACCTCCCCCGCCGGTCAGGCGAGCGCGGTGCAGAGCCAGGTGTGGAGCGGCGCGAATTCCTGCAGGGCGGTGGCGATGCGGGCGGGGGCTGCGGGGCCGAAGGCGCTGTCCATCGGCTGATCGTCGTCCCATACCACCAGCGATTTGCGTCGCAGCAGCGCGGCCCTCGGGTGGTCGGTCGGATAGGGGGCGGGCACCCGCTTCAGCTCGGGCGGGTCGAGGCGCAGGCCGCGCGCCCCGAGCCTCTCCAGAATCCCCTCCAGCGCCGCGCCCTCAGGTCCTGCGACTGCCGCTCGCCATCTTTCCAGCGTCGCGCCCTCGAACCCCATCACCCCGTAGCCCAGCACCAGCTTCCCCGGCTCCAGCCCGACCAGCCAGGCGCCGGGGCCTGCGCCGGAAAACCCGATGTGCAGATGCGCGTTATAGGGTGTCTTGTCGCGGGCGAAGCGCAGGTCGCGGTGCAGCCGGTAGATCCGCGCGGTGACCGGCGCGCTGCTGGCTGCGGTCAGCCTCTCGGTCAGTTCGGCGGCGAAGAGCCGGGCGGGCTCGGCCAGGGCGGTCTCATGGCGTCCCCGGTTCGCCTCGAACCAGTCGCGGCGGTTGTTGGCCTTGAGGTCGGTGAGAAAGGCGAGCGTTTCGGCGCTGAGCATGGGCGGACCTCCGGCAGACAGGATGCCGGGGCCGGGCGCGCTGTCAACGGTGCAGCAGGTAGATATCCATGATCCAGCCATGCCGGGCCCTGAGCGCCGCCCGCGTCTCGAGGATCCGCGGCCCGACCTCGGCCAGCGGCCCGGCGATCAGCGCCTCATGCTCCATGCCCAGATAGGCGCCCCAGTGGATCGTCACCCCTTCGGCGTCGACCGCAGTGAAGGCGCCGCCCTGGTCCAGCATCACCGCCACGGTATCGGCACCCTCGGGCCAGCCCTGCCTGAGGCGCCGCCCGGTGGTGATGACCACGGGCGCGGCCAGATCGTTCAGGGGAATGGCATGCGCCGCGGTCAGCACCGAGAGCGAGGTCACGCCCGGCACCACGCGGGGCCGCAGCCCCAGCCGCGCCGCCACCCGCAGGGTCGAATCGTAGAGCGAGGGATCGCCCCAGACCAGCAGTGCCACCCGCCCTCCGCCCGGCAGATGGGCGTCGATGGCCGCTTTCCAGGCGCTGGCGATGGCATCGTGCCAGTCGTTCACCGCATCGAGATAGGAGGCTTCGGCATCGCGCCGCGGCAGGTCGAATTCCACGACCCGCGCCAGATCCGGCAGATGCGCGGTGCAGATCTGGCGGCGCAGATCCGCCAGATCGCTTTTCTCGTCGCCCTTGCGGGGCAGGAGGATCAGATCGGCCTCGCGCATTGCCCGGATCGCCGCGAGCGTCACATGCTCGGGGTTGCCGGTGCCGATGCCGATCAGATCCAGCGCGATCATGCCGCCGCGCCGCTTGCGCCTTCGCCGCGGGCCCACTGACGCCCGGCCAGCCAGCCCAGCGCCACCCAGACGGCCAGCCCCACGCCCAGCACCCGGGACGAGAAGATGGCGCCGACCTCGGTCGGGGCATAGCCGTAATAGCCCTCCAGCAGCGGGGCGCCCACCACATGCGGGGCGGCGATCAGCGCGGCACCCGCCAGCGTGGCGATCACCGACCGGCCATAGGCCATCAGCGCGATCCCCAGCCCGGTGGCCACCACCGTCGACCACCACCAGACCTGACGCGCCGCCAGATCCGCCGCGGCCGAGCCCGGTAGTTCCGGCGCCAGCCCCATGCCGGGGGCCAGCTGGAAGGCGGCAAAGCCCGCCAGCCCCCAGAGCGCGCCCTCGGTCGCGGTGATCCGCTTGCCGAATTGCGCGGCGATGGCGAAGCCCGCGGTCAGCATGATGCCATAGGCCACGTAAAGGAGGACCGTGAAGCCCACGGTCAGCGCATTGCGCTCGATGGTCGAGACCTCGGCATCGCCGTGCTCATGCGCGCCCTGCTCGTGACCGGCGGCCTCGGCATGGTCGTGGGGCAGGGCCTCGGGCGCCGCTTCGGGCGCCGCGAAATGCACCAGCTCGCCGGTTTCGTATTGCTCACCCAGCAGGATGTAATTCTGGATGAAGGCGAAATGCAGAACGGCCGCGAGCAAACCCGCGCCGATCCCGGCGATCAACGCGCCGGTCATCATTTTCTGGAACATGGGACCGGGCTGCCTCAGTGGCAGGGGAAGCCGGTGGCGTGACGCATGTCATGCGCCGCGTCATGCATCGTCGCCGACTGGGCATGGCCCACGGCGAACAGCATCGTCATCCCGATCACCGCCATGGCGAGGACGGGGGCCAGCAGCGACTGGGTCTTGGTCTGGGTAGCGTTCATGTCATTCTCCTTGCCGTCCCTCCGACGGCGATCAGCATTGCGACGTCGGGCCGGTCTCCTGGCTCGCGGGTCGCTGCGGACTGCCGCCTTCCCGACCCTCGCAAGGGCAGTGGCACGTTGGCAGCCAGCTCTCCGCTGACAGTCGCGGGGGCGGCCGGGGCATTTCACCCCGTTCCCGTTTCAGCCCCGATCGGGGGCACCTGACCCTTCCACCCTTGCCGGAAGCGGTGCCCTGGGTCAAGGCGGATCGCGACCCGTCAGGCCCCGGGCGCGACCTTTGCCCGGATTCGGCGGGGGCATGGGGCGCGAAAGGCGCGCGTTTCCCGTCCCCTTGCCCCCCGGGCAAGACGGCAGGGCTCAGCCGGGGATGCGGGCCATTGCCTTGAAGCGCAGTCGGCCCAGCGGGCGGGCATCGGCGAAGGTCCCGTCGGCCGAGGCGGCATAGAGCCGGGCGAAGGTCAGCAGGTCCGGCAGGTCGTCTTCGGTCAGGTCGCCGAACAGATAGGCCGTCTTCCCCGGCGCCCGGAAGGCGATCGAGGAGGGGCGCGTGCAGCCCGACAGGCATTCTGCGGTGGCGATCTCGGCGGCGATGCCCTCTGCCGCCACGGCGGCGCCGAGGGTTTCGGCGAACCCCCCGCGCCCCAGCGCGCAACTGGTGCAGAGGGTGATCCTCATTCCGCCAGCGGTCCGTAAAGGATCAGTCCCGCCGCCCGGGGATCGGCCCCCGCCAGCGTCTCGGCCAGCGTGCCGACGGTGGCGCGGGTCAGCCGCTGGTCGGGGTGGCTGACGTTCTCGGCGAGCAGCGCCGGGGTCTCCCCCGGCAGGCCCGCCGCCAGCAGCATCTCGGCCAGCCGGGAGAAGGTGCGTTTGGGCATGAAGACCACGGTCGTCGCCTTCGCATCGGCCAGCGCCGCCAGGTTCAGCCCCTCGGGCAGGGCGCCGGTCACGTCATGGCCGGTGACGAATTGCACCCGCCGCGCCTCCAGCCGCCGGGTCAGCGGGATCCCCGCCGCCGCCGCCGCCGCCGAGGCCGAGGTCACGCCCGGGACGATCTCGAACGGGATCCCGGCCTCGCGCAGCGCGGTGATCTCCTCCTCCAGCCGCCCGAAGATCCCGGGATCGCCGGATTTCAGCCGCACCACCTTCATCCCGGCGCTGGCGTAATCGACCAGCAACCGGCTCACATGGTCCTGCTTGGGCGAGGGGCGCCCGGCCCGCTTGCCGACTGCGACCATCTCGGCCCCCGGCCCGGCCAGCTCCAGGATCGGCCCGGCCGAGAGGTCGTCGAACAGCACCGCCTCGGCCGCCTTCAGCCGCTTCACCGCCTTGACGGTCAAGAGATCCGGATCGCCCGGCCCGGACCCCACGAAGCTCACGAACCCGTTCATCGCCCGGCCCCCGTCTTCTTTGCGCCCCAAATATCCCGGGGGGAGCGCGGCACTTGCCGCGCGCGGGGGGCGGCGCCCCCCGGCCCACGCCGATCACGCGCCGCGAGGCCAATGCCCCGCGTAGGGTGGGATTTCATCCCACCACCCTCGACCACCCTCATCCCGCATCCTCCGCGATCAGATGAAAGAACGTCCCCGAAACCCGCCCTCGCACCGATCCGGTCTCCACCACCTCGGCCCCCTCGGCATCCGTCACCCGGGCCAGAACCGCATCCGGTTGTTCGAGGATCGTCGAATAATGAAACTCATGCCCGCGCAGGACCGCCCCCGGCCCGAACCCCGGCATCCCCGCCACCAGTTCGGCCCGCCGGTAGCCCAGATGCATCTTCCGCTTCTCGTAGCTGGTCACCAGCCCCAGAAGGCCCGCCATCCGGTGCCTGACGCCCGCCTTGTCGACCAGCGCCTCGCCCAAGGCCATGTAGCCCCCGCATTCGCCATGCACCGGCTTCCCCTCGGCATGGCGCCGCAAGCCCGCCCGGAACCGCTCGGCCCCCGCCAGCACCCCGGCGTGCAGCTCGGGATAGCCGCCCGGCAGCCAGACCAGATCCGCCTCGGGCGGCGCCTCGTCGGCCAGGGGCGCGAAGGGCAGGATCTCGGCCCCCGCGCGGCGCCAGCCCTCGACCAGATGCGGATAGGCGAAGGAAAAGGCCGCGTCCTGCGCCAGCGCGATCCGCTGCGCCGGCGGCGTCACGTGCAACGCCGTAGGGTGGGTTTTCAACCCACCTTCCGCCGCCGCGACGATCGCCGCCAGATCGACATGCGCTCTGAGAAACGCCGCATAGCCGGCAATCGCCACCTCCAGATCGGGGTGTTCGACCGCCTGCACCAGCCCCAGATGCCGCTCGGGCAGCACCAGATCGCCGCGCCGTGGCAGCACGCCCAGCACCGGGATCCCCGCCTCCTCCATCCCCAGCCGGGCCAGCCGCTCGTGCCGGGGCGAGGCGCAGCGGTTGAGGATCACGCCCGCAAAAGGCAGGTCCGGCCGGAACGCCTTGAACCCCAAGGCCACCGCCGCCGCCGATTGCGCTTGGCCCGAGACATCCACGACCAGCACCACCGGCCAGCCCATCAGCGCCGCCGTCTCGGCCGAGGACCCGTGCCCGGTGGCGCCCGCGAAGGCCACGCCGTCGTAAAGCCCCATCGAACCCTCGGCCACCACCAGATCGGCGCCCTCCGCCTGCGCCGCGATGGCGCCCAGCAGTCCCGGCCCCATCGCCCAGGTATCGAGGTTGAAGGACGCCCGCCCCGCCGCCGCCCGGTGGAACGCCGGGTCGATGTAGTCGGGGCCGGACTTGAAGGGCTGGACGACCAGCCCGTCCTCGCTCAGCGCCCTGAGCAAGCCCAGCATGACCGTGGTCTTGCCGGTGCCCGAGGCCGGGGCCGAGACGAGGATGCCCTTCATTCCTTCGACCCCGC
>NZ_JAUCCQ010000170.1:0-6405 GCF_034676075.1 Pararhodobacter sp.
CCTCCGCGCGACGGCCCAACCAGCCCCCGGCTATGGGCCTCCGCGCGGCAGCGCCAGCCGGGCAAGGAGCCCGCCATAGCCCGGGGTCGTGCTCTCGCCCAGTTCCAGCCGTCCGCCGTGGCTGCGCATCGCATCGGCGACGATCGCCAGCCCCAGCCCGGCCCCGCTCCCGCGGGAGGCGCCGCGGGCCAGATCCAGCCGGACGAAGGGCCGCATCGCCGGTTCCCGGTTCTCGGGCGCGATCCCCTGGCCGTCATCGGCCACGCAGACCGTGACAGTGTCGGGCCCCTCCTCGATCCAGAGCCGGGCCTTCTCGCCATAGCGCAGCGCATTGCCGATCAGGTTGTCGATCGCGCGTGCCATCATCTGCGGCCTGAGCCTCAGCACAGGCCCCGCCCCTTCGCCCACGAACACCACCGGCCGACCGCCTCGCGCGGCCTCCGCCGCCCGCCGGGCCACCAGCGCGCCGAGGTCGGTCTCGACCTCGGTCTCCACCGCCTCGGTCCGGGCGAATTCCAGGAAGCGGTCGATCAGCGCCTCCATTTCGGCCACATCGGCCAGCAGCGCCTTGGCCTCGGGCTCGTCCTCCAGCATCGACAGCGCCAGCCGCATCCGGGTCAGCGGCGTGCGCAGGTCGTGGCTCACCCCCGACAGCATCAGCGTCCGCTGTTCGATATGCCGTTCGATCCGCGCCCGCATCTCCAGAAAGGCCTTGCCCGCGGCCCTGACCTCGGTCGCCCCGGCGACCCGATAGGGCAGCGTCTGGCCATGGCCGAAGGCCTCGGCCACATGGGCGAGGCGCAGCATCGGCCGCATCTGGTTCTTCAGATAGATGAACGAGATCATGCCCATGACCACGCCGATCACCAGCGTCAGGACCAGCATCTGATGCGGGTTGCGGGCCGAGATCCGGCTCAGCTGGAACGCCAGTTCCAGATGGCCGTGCCGCCCGGCCAGCCAGAGCGTCACCCCGCCGTCATAGAGCGCGACCGAATCCATCTCGGGCAGGCCGCGGGCCAGTTCCCGCACCGCCAGCCGGCCCGAGAGGTCGTAGAACGGCAGATCCTCGGCCCGGGCGCTGGGCGGGGCCTCGGGCACGATCGCCGCCTCCAGCTCGAAGGCCCGCGCCAGCCGCTCCACCGCCTGTTCGGCGGCCGCCGCATCGGGCGCAGCATCGGCCGCGGCCAGCAGATGATGCGCGACCAGCACGAAATTCCCGGTCATCTGCCGGGTCACCCCGTCGTAATGGCGCTGGATGAAGGCCAGGGACACAACCAGCAGGATTGTCGTCACCGGCACGAAAACGATCAGCGCGGCCCGCCAATAGAGGCCGCGCGGAAAAATCGGTTTGAGCAGACGGCCGAGCATGGCGATACTCTAGGCCCGGCCGCGGCCCTTGGCCAGCGCCCGCCGTTCCCATCCCTGCGAGGCCCCTCTTGTCCGATCCCGATTTCGCCCCCCTGCCCGGCCAGGCCGTGATCCTGGAACCCGGCCTGCGCCTGGTGCTGGCGCCCAATGCCTCGCCGATGACCGAGCGCGGGACCAACACCTATCTGCTGGGCGAGGGCGCGGTCAGTGTAATCGACCCCGGCCCCGCCGATCCCGGCCATCTGCGCGCCATTCTGGCCGCCCTCGCCCCCGGCGAGCGAATCGCGCAGATCCTGGTGACGCATGCCCACAAGGATCATTCGCCCCTCGCCCGCCCGCTGGCCGAAGCCACCGGCGCGCCGGTGATCGGTTTCGGCGGGGCCGAGGCCGGACGCTCGGCCCGGATGGCGGCGCTGGCGGGCGAGGTCGGCGGCGGCGAAGGCGTCGACGAAGGGTTCGCCCCCGACATCCTCCTGCCCGACGGCGCGCGGATCGAGGCGGGCGGCCGCCCCCTCGACGCGCTGCACACGCCGGGCCATTTCGGCAATCACCTCTGCTTCCGTTGGGGCGAGGCGCTGTTTTCCGGCGACCATGTCATGGGCTGGGCGCCGAGCCTGGTCTCGCCGCCGGACGGGGACCTCACCGATTTCATGCTCAGCCTCGATCGGGTCGAAGCCCTGGGGCCCCTGCGCTACTACCCCGGCCATGGCGCGCCGGTGGCCGAGGGCCCGGCCCGCGTCCAGGCCCTGCGCACCCATCGGCTGGGGCGCGAGCAGGCGATCCGCGCGGCGGTCGGCGCCGGAGCCGCGACCCTCACGGCGATCACCGGCGCGGTCTATCACGACGTGGCGCCCGCCCTCCTGCCCGCCGCGGCGCGCAACGTGCTGGCGCATCTCATCGACCTCGACGCCCGCGGATTGCTGCGCTTCGACGGCCTTCCCGGCCCGGAAACCCCTGTTTTCATGGCGTAAATACCGGTTTCCCGGGGGGCGTCGATTTTCGTCGAAAAAAACGCACCGAGCCTCTGGACGCCGCTCTGGGGCCTTGCTATACGGCCCCCATGTTCCGGCGTAGCTCAGCGGTAGAGCAGTTGACTGTTAATCAATTGGTCGTAGGTTCGATCCCTACCGCCGGAGCCAAAATCCTCTGATCCTTCAGATGGTTATGAGCAGGCCCCCGCAAGGGGGCCTTGTTCATTTCGTTCGGGGTAACAGCTGGGGTAACGCCGAAAAGCGGCGTATTTCGCCCTAGATAGGCTTTGTTGCAGAACGGCGTTCTGAGGCGTGAGAGCCCCTTTCCCGGACAGGTTTAGGCCACGCGGACGAATTCGGCTGTGCCGAGGGCGTTGGAGCGGTTCAAGAGGGCGACGCGGATGTGGATTTCGGCGGTCTCGCAGCTGGGGTCTCTCGCGGCGATGCGCTCGGCGAAGGCCTTCAGGGATCGCATCCTGGCTTCGTCTTCGGGGATCTGATCCGGCTGGACGGGGCTGCCGCCTTTACTGCTGGGGGTGAACTCGACCGCGCGGATGTCGGGGGCGGTGGCATCCAGGGCGAGATGGACCTTGCGTCATTGACGACGGCCTTGCGCACTGTGCTTGCGGGCCTGCCATATACCGTCGCCGAGGACCTTGATGCGGGTGGACAGGTCAAGCGGCCCGCCGACACGGCGATAGGCGATCTGGACCTTCAGGTCTCCGGCCTGCGGCTCAGGGTCGAGTCGTCCGGAACCGACCAGTCCAGCCCGGTCAGCCGCGGGAGGCTGGCGATCATCCTGCAGTTTGCCTGAGCGGCAGCTAGAACAGCACCTTGATCGACGGGCAGAACTGCATCGACCAATCCGAGAAGAATGGCGGGTACCGGGGCGGCCCTCGTGCCGCGCGTGCCACGCCATCTCCTTGTCCAGCCAGATCTGCAGCGTTGTCGGAGTACCGCTCGTCCTGCGGTAGCGGACGGCCTGGGCTTGCACATGCCGCCCGTCTAACCGCATGGATTCGTGGCGTGAATCCTTCACCGCGAGAGTTTTGCAACAACGCTTCTTAGCAGTCAGCCGGGGATTTCGATCCAGCCCGGCGCCCGCGACGTACCTTTGCCAAGGCCGTAGCCGAAGCGGATGTTCAGCATGGCAAGCGGCTCCAGCAACCGG
Organism: Pararhodobacter sp.; assembly: GCF_034676075.1. Lineage (GTDB taxonomy): Bacteria > Pseudomonadota > Alphaproteobacteria > Rhodobacterales > Rhodobacteraceae > Pararhodobacter. Next base: position 3,511 of record NZ_JAUCCQ010000170.1, read on the forward strand.
GCGGCGCCCAGATCGCCGGTCCGTTCGGGGGTGAAGCCGGCCTGTTCGACCAGCGCGGCCACGGCATCGACAACCGCGTCGTCATCGCCCGCCAGGAACACCGGAACGCTGGCGGTCGCTGCGCGCTCGGCCCCGAACAGCCCTGCGAAGATGGTATTGAAGCCCTTGACGACCTTGGCCCCCGCGGCGCGCTTCTGGATCTCTTCGGCGGCCGAGGTGGTGTGGCCCAGTTGCAGACCGGAGAAGTCGGGCAACACCGGGTTGGTGATATCGACCACGATTTTGCCCGCAAGGCCCGGCAGGGCCGCGACGTCCAGGGCGGCCTCATAGCCAAGCGCCAGAATGACGATATCGGCCCCGGCAATCGCCGCATCGACGCTGACACCCCGTGCGCCCTTGAGGTCGGCCGCAAGCGTCACCGCGGCGTCCGGATTGCGGCTTGCGAGCAGCAGGTCCGTCTGCCCCGACAGGCGCTGCGCCAGCCCCTTGCCCATGTTTCCCAGACCGATGATTGCCGTTGTCATGAGGGTATTCCTTCTAAGTGGCCCTTGTTCAGCCCGGAAGATAGCCCTGCGCCAGAATTGCGTGTAGAGATCGAATTCTACGTACTGAATTGCATGAATGTATCGAATGAGCGAGATTCCGGAACTGGAGACCTTCGTGGCGGTGGCTGGCGCCGGCAGCTTTGCCGAGGCCGCGCGGCGGCTTGGCGTCTCACCCGCGATGGTCGGCAGGCGCGTGCAGTCGCTGGAAGATCGCTATGGCGTCCGCCTCGTCGAGCGCACCACCCGCACGCTGCGCCTTACACCGCGCGGGCAGGAGTTTCTGGAGCAGGCGACGCAGGTTCTGGACGGGCTCGAAGCGCTGTCGGGGATCGGCGATGCGAAGGGCGGGTTGAAGGGGCGGGTCAGGATCTCGGGGCCGACCACGCTGGGCACGAAGAAGCTGACGACGATCCTGGCCGGTCTGATCGAGACCTCCCCGCAGCTGACCGTCGAGCTTTCGCTCAACGATCGCCGGGTCGACCTGATCGCCGAAGGCTACGATCTGGCGATCCGCGTGGGCAATCTGAAGCCCAGCGGGCTGATCGCACGGCGGATCGGCACCTACCGCTTTGTCTGCTGCGCCTCGCCCGCGTTTCTGGTCCGCCACGGAAGCCCCGACAAGCCCGGCGACCTCGCAACCCTGCCCTGCATCCTGAACCTGAACCTGACCACCCGCGATCAATGGCGCTTCCTGACACCGGCGGGGGCGCCGGTGCTGGTGGATGTGAAAGGCGCGCTGGAACTCGACTATGACGAGGCGCAGCGCGTGGCGGCATTGGCGGGTGCCGGCATCGTGTACGTTCCCCTGCACCTTGTCGAAGAGGATCTGGCGCGCGGAACGCTGGTCGAGGTGCTGGAGGAATGGGGCAAGCCAGAGCTGCCCATTCACGCCGTCCTTCCATCGCGCCGCTTCATTCCGCAAAGGGTGTCTGCCGTCATAAACGCGATCATCGAGGGATTGCGGGAAACCCCGGCCTCGTGATCCACGCGCGGGCTGAGGCCTTCCCGCAGCCGCGCCCTGCGGCGCCAAAGCCCCCCACTAAAGCTGAGTCCAGCCGGGCTTCCCCCCTTGACCGCCGCGGCACCTGCGCGAGTGGCACGTCACACACCCGGCTGCGCTTGCCCTTGCACGCTTTCCGCTCCGTGGAAGGGTTGGCAGAAGCAGATGTCGGGCCGGTCGCGACCGACGTGTAGCCGAGAATGCCGTCAGCCCGCCCGTGCCGGAGCGCTTCCGCCTCGACGAGAGGCCGCGATCCCGGCCCACCCGCACTACGGCTTCGGTCCTCGGCTCAGGGCTTCCGGCCCGCGAGGCGTGGTGCGGGTGGATCGGACGCCTTCCGGCGACCGGCCCACCACGCTTCCCCCCCCGACAAACCCGGTGCCCTGCCCCCGCTAGCCGCCCAGCCCCTTCGCATCCAGCGCGAAGAGCGTCGGCTGCGGCTCGCTGCGCAGGATCCCCTTGCGGATCTTCTGCGACGGGGTGCGGGGGAAATCCTCGACGAAGGCGTAATAGCGCGGGCATTTGAAAGCCGCGAGGCGGGCCCGGAAATGGGCGTCGAGCGCCTCGACCAGAGCGCGGTCGGCCTGACAGCCCTCGGCCAGGCGGATGAAGATCTTGACCTCCTCGCCGCGCTCGGCATCGGGCTCGGGCACCACGGCGCATTCGGCGATGCAGGCAGCATCGCGCCCGACCGTCTCGACCTCGAGGGCGGAGATGTTCTCGTTGCTGCGCCGGACGATATCCTTGATGCGGCCGATGAAGCGGATGAAGCCATCCTCGCCGCGCAACACGCTGTCCCCGGTCCGCGCCCAAGGGCCGCGGAAGACCTCGGCTGTGGCCTCGGGACGGCCGTAGTAGCCCTTGAACATCGAGGGGCCGGCAACCCATAGCTCGCCCGCCACGCCCGGCGGGCATTCGTTGCCCTCGGGATCGCGGATCGTCACCGCCCGGCCCAGCATCTCGACCCCGAGCCGACCCGAGGCGAAGAATGCCGGATCGTCGGGATCGCCCGCCAGCACCGCGCCGACCTCGGTCATGCCGTAGAGCTCGAAGGACTTCACGCCCGGGAAGCGCCGCGCGAATTCGCGGTGCACCGAAGGGGGCGAGGCGCTGAGCGAGACCTCCATCAGCGGCGTGTCGGCCTCTTCCGGGCTTTCCGGCTGGGTCAGCGCGATCGAGGGGAAGAAGGTGAAATGGATGCCCAGATCGCGGATCCAGCCCAGCAGCTTGCTGGTGCTGGGTCGCCGTCCCAGATAGAAGGTGCCGCCGCGCTCCATGATGGTCAGCAACAGGTTGCGGCCATTCATGTAGTTGAACGAATGCGGCGACAGGATCGTGCGGATCGGGCTG
>NZ_JAUCCQ010000171.1:0-6367 GCF_034676075.1 Pararhodobacter sp.
CCTCACCGGGTCAGGCCAGCGCCCCGTGGCATTGCTTGAACTTCTTGCCCGATCCGCAGGGGCAGGGATCGTTGCGGCTGGGGTTGCCCCAGGTCGATTGATCCGTCTCGTCGAAACCCTCGCGCGGGGTGCCGGTCGGCGCGGCCGCGGCCGGTGCCGCCCCGCCCAGACGCGGCAGGTCCACCGGCTGGTCGAGCTTGCCCTCGGGGTTCATCGCCGCGCGCTCGGCCGCCTGCTGCATGGCCATCTGCTGCTGCATGACGGCCTGTTCCTCGGCCGTCAGCGGACGGATGCGCGACAGTTGCCGCGTCACATCCTCGCGCAGCGCGCCCAGCATGTGCTCGAACAGCACGAAGGCTTCGGACTTGTATTCGTTCAGCGGATCGCGCTGCGCCAAGCCCCGGAAGTTCACCGCCGAGCGCAGATGGTCCAGCGTCACGATATGGTCGCGCCACTTGCCGTCGATCACCTGCAGCAGGAGCTGCTTCTCGATCATCCGCATCGTGTCGGACGAGAAGGCGGCTTCCTTGTCGGCCATCAGCTTGTCCGAGGCCTCGGTGATACGCTCGCGCACCTGCTCCTGATCGACGCCGTCCTCGGCGGCCCAATCGGTGATCGGCAGTTCCAGGAACAGCTTGTCCTTCACCGCCTCGGTCAGCCCCTCGACATCCCATTGATCGGCATAGGAGCCCTGCGGCATGTGCTTGGTCACCATCTCGTCGATGACGGCGTGGCGCATGTCGGTGGTGATCTCGCTCAGATCTTCGGCTTCCAGGATCTCCAGCCGCTGGCCGAAGATCACCTTGCGCTGGTCGTTCATCACGTTGTCGAACTTCAGCAGCGTCTTGCGGATGTCGAAGTTGCGGGCCTCGACCTTCGCCTGGGCCTTTTCCAGCGATTTGTTGACCCAGGGGTGAACGATGGCCTCGCCTTCCTTCATCCCCAGCGTCGACAGCACCTTCTCCAGCCGTTCCGAGCCGAAGATGCGCATCAGGTCGTCTTCCAGCGACAGGAAGAAGACCGAGCGCCCGGGATCCCCCTGACGGCCCGAGCGGCCGCGCAGCTGGTTGTCGATGCGGCGCGATTCATGGCGTTCGGTGGCCAGAACGAAGAGGCCGCCCGCGTCCAGAACCTTCTGCTTCTCCTCGGCGACCTCGGCCTCGATCCGGGTGCGCAGCGCCACCGGATCAGCCTGCGGATCAGCCGCCAGCGCGTCCATCACCTGCATGTCGACATTGCCGCCCAGCTGGATGTCGGTGCCGCGACCGGCCATGTTGGTGGCGATGGTCACCGCACCCAGACGCCCCGCTTCGGCGACGATATGCGCCTCGCGTTCGTGCTGGCGGGCGTTGAGGACGTTGTGGACGATCCCTTCCGAGGTCAGAAGCTGGCTCAGCTCCTCGGATTTCTCGATCGAGGTGGTGCCGACCAGGATCGGCTGACCCTTGGCATTGGCTTCCTTGATCTCGGCGACGATGCCCAGGAACTTCTCGCGCGCGGATTTGTAGACCTGATCGTGTTCGTCCAGACGGGCGATCGGCCGGTTGGTCGGGATCTCGACCACGCCCAGGTTATAGATTTCCTGGAATTCCTCGGCCTCGGTCGAGGCCGTGCCGGTCATCCCGCCCAGCTTCTTGTACATGCGGAAGTAGTTCTGGAAGGTGATCGAGGCCATCGTCACCGTCTCGGGCTGGATCTGCAGCCCTTCCTTGGCCTCGACCGCCTGATGCAGGCCTTCCGACAGCTGACGGCCCAGCATCATCCGGCCGGTGAATTCGTCGATCAGCACGATCTTGCCGTCGCGGACGATGTAATGCTGATCCTTGTGCAGCATCTTGTGCGCGCGCAGGCCCTGGTTGACGTGGTGCACCAGCGTCGTCGATTCCGGGTCGTAGAGCGTCTGGCCTTCCGGCAGAAGGCCCGCGGCATAGAGCAATTGCTCGATATGCTCGTTGCCTTCCTCGGTATAGCTGACGGTGCGCTGCTTCTCGTCGAGGGTGAAATCCTCGTCCACCAGCTGCGGGATCAGCTCGTTCACGCGGACATAGAGGTTGCCGCGATCCGCCATCGGGCCCGAGATGATCAGGGGCGTCCGCGCCTCGTCGATCAGGATCGAGTCGACCTCGTCGACGATGGCGAAGTTATGCCCGCGCTGCATCATCTGACCGAGGTCGGTCTTCATGTTGTCGCGCAGGTAGTCGAAGCCGAGTTCGTTGTTGGTGGCATAGGTGATGTCGGCCTGATAGGCCGCGCGCTTCTCGTCATCGGGCTGATGCGGGACGACGACGCCGGTGGTCAGGCCCAGCTTGGCGAAGACCTTGCTCATCCAGCCCGCGTCGCGGCGGGCGAGGTAATCGTTGACCGTGACGATATGCACGCCCTTGCCGGACAGCGCGTTCAGATAGGCCGGGAAGGTGGCGACCAGCGTCTTGCCCTCGCCGGTCTTCATCTCGGCGATATTGCCCTGATGCAGGAAGATCCCGCCGATCAGCTGCACGTCGAAGGCGCGCAGGCCCAGCGCCCGCTTGGCGGCCTCGCGGCAATTGGCGAAGGCCTCGGGCAGGATCGAGTCGAGGCTCGCCCCTTCGGCCACCCGCGCCTTCAGCGCTTCGGTCCTGGCAATCAGCCCCGCGTCGTCCAGCGCCGCGATCTCATCCTCGAGCGCGTTGATCTTTGCGACGAGGGGGCGGACTGCCTTGACCTTGCGGTCGTTCGCCGTGCCGAAAATCTTCCGGCTGATCGTTCCAAGCCCCAACATCTGATCTCCGCTCGCCTTTGTGTGACCGGCTGGCTGCACCGGCGGACTTGCCGGTCGGCGGCTGCTTTCTTAAACAGGGCGCGGCTGGCCAGCCCGTGAAAAATCCGTTCTGGCATGTAAGGGGCGGCCATCTGAGTGTCAATCACAGCGGCCCGAAGGGATGCGATTCAGGAGCCTTGCATGTTCAAAAACGCTCGATATGCGGCCGCAGCCGTGCTGCTGTCGGTGCTCGCCGCGCCGGCACTGGCGCAGGACGCCCCGACTGCCGCAACGGTCATCGCCCGCGTCGGCGAGACCGAGATCACCCTTGGTCAGGCCATCGCGCTCCGCGCCCAGCTGCCGCAGCAATTCACCCAGGTGCCCGACGAAACCCTGTTCCCGGCGCTGGTCGAACAGCTCATCGAACAGGAGCTTCTGGCGCAAGCCCAAGCCGGCGACCTGTCGCTGCGCGACCAGCTGATGCTGCAAAACGAGACGCGCAACTTCCTGGCCAATGCGGCTCTGGTGCAGGTGGCGACCGCCGCCGTCACCGATGAAAGCGTGCAGGCCGCCTATGACGCCTTCGTCGCCGATTACGCGCAGGGCGAGCCGGTGACCGAATACCACGCCGCGCATATCCTCGTGCGCAGCGAGGAAGAGCGCGACCAGGTGGTCGCCGCGCTGGCCGAGGGCCGCGATTTCGCCGAAGTGGCGCAGGAATTCTCGGCCGATGGCTCGGCCCAGCAGGGCGGCGATCTAGGCTGGTTCGGCCCGGGCGTGATGATCCCCGAGTTCCAGGCCGCGGTCGAGGCGCTGGAACCCGGCCAGGTGTCGGAGCCGGTGCAGACCCGCTTCGGCTGGCATGTGGTGAAACTGCTGGAGACCCGCAACGCCACCGCGCCGACGCTCGACCAGGTGCGCGAGGATCTGGTCACCCAGATCCAGCGCGAGGCGACCCGCGCCTATATCGAGGAACTGCGCGCCGCCAGCACCGCCGAGAACCTCTCGGAAGGCATGGACCCCTCGCTCCTCAGCCAGACGACCCTTCTGGACGAGTAACGGCCGGGCGTCTATCCTCCGCCCCGCAACCGGCCCGTACCCTCCCGGGGGTGCGGGCCTTTCTCATGCCGCAGGAGCCCGCTGGCTATGGCCAAGACGTACAAAGAGAAAGCGAAGAAGTGGAAGGCCCGCGCCAAGGCGCTGGAGGGGCAGGTCGCTGCCGCCCCGGCCCCGGCACCCAAGGCCAAGGTCACCCTCGTCTCGCCGCTCGCCCCCAAGGACGGCTTCCCGGCGCTGCCCGCCATCAAGGGCGTCGAGTTCGCCACCGCCCAGGCGGGCGTGCGCTACAAGAACCGCACCGATGTCATGCTGGCCCGCCTCGCGCCCGGCTCGGTCGTCGCCGGGACCTTCACCCGCTCGGCCACCCGCTCGGCGGCGGTGCTGGATTGCCAGGCCAAGATCGGTCTGCCCGCCCCGGCCGAAACCGGCGCCGCCATCCTGGTGAACTCGGGCAATTCCAACGCCTTCACCGGCGCCCGGGGCTGGGCCTCGGTCAACGCGCTCTCGGCCGCGGTGGCGGAGAAGCTGGGCCTGCCGGAAACCCGCGTCTTCACCTCCTCGACCGGGGTGATCGGCGAGCCGCTGCCGCATGACAAGATCGAGGCCGCGCTCGACGGGCTGGTCGCGGGCCTCGCCCCCGGCGGCATCACCGACGCCGCCCGCGCCATCATGACCACCGACACCTATCCCAAGGGCGCCATGGCCCTGGTCGAGACCGAGAACGGCCCGATCACCATCGCCGGGATCGCCAAGGGCTCGGGCATGATCGCGCCCGACATGGCGACGATGCTGGTCTATGTCTTCACCGATGCGGCGATCAGCCAGAAGGCGCTGCAGACCATGGTCAGCCGCCACACCGACCGCAGCTTCAACGCCATCACCGTGGACAGCGACACCTCGACCTCGGACACGCTGCTGGTGGCCGCCACCGGCCAGGGCCCGGCGGTCGGCAACGGCCGCTCGGCCAGCGCCCGCGCCTTCGAGAAGGCGCTGGGCGCGGTGATGCTGGATCTGGCGCATCAGGTGGTGCGCGACGGCGAGGGCGCGACCAAATTCGTCGGCATCACGGTGACCGGCGCCGCCTCCGAGGCCGATGCCAAGCGCTGCGCCCTCTCCATCGCCAATTCGCCGCTGGTCAAGACCGCCATCGCCGGTGAGGACCCGAACTGGGGCCGCATCGTCATGGCGGTGGGCAAATCCGGCGCCGCCGCCGACCGCGACAAGCTCGCCATCACCTTCGGCAATATCCAGGTGGCGAGCGCGGGCCTTGTCGATCCCGACTACAAGGAAGAGGACGGCGCCGCCTACATGAAGCGGGAAGAGCTGGAAATCGGCGTCGACCTCGGCCTCGGCAAGGGCCGCGCCAAGGTCTGGACCTGCGATCTCACGCATCGCTACATCGACATCAACGCCGATTACCGCTCCTGAGAAACAGGGGTAACGGGCCCTGCCCCGCCCCTTCTTTGCGCGTCAAATATCCTCGGGGGGTCCGGGGGGCCTTGCGTCGCGTCGGATCGTCCACCGGACGTTCCAACGCTCCTCACCCCCCAGCGCCCACCGCCTGCGAAAGCTCCGCTGATGAAGACCCTCCTCGTCTCTGCCGTGGCCCTGATCGACGCCGACGGCCGCGTCCTCCTCGCCCAGCGCCCGCCGGGCAAATCCATGGCCGGGCTGTGGGAATTCCCCGGCGGCAAGGTGGAAGCCGGCGAGACGCCGGAAGCCGCCCTGATCCGTGAGCTGCATGAGGAGCTGGGCATCGAGACCTGGCATTCCTGCCTTGCCCCCCTGACCTTCGCCAGCCATTCCTACGCCGATTTCCACCTGCTGATGCCGCTCTTCGCCTGCCGCCGCTGGGAGGGAATCGTCACCCCGCGCGAGGGGCAGACTCTGGCCTGGGTGCGGGCCCGGGACCTGACCGACTATCCGATGCCGCCGGCCGATATCCCGCTCATCCCGATCCTGCGCGACTGGCTGTAGGGAAAGGCGAAACACTCTAGGTCGTAGCCGAGCATTGTTTCCAAATTTCCAGCAATGGAACAATCAAGTTCCTGATGCCAAACGATAAATGTGACGTTTTTCTGGCGGGGTCTGCTGGAATGTGGCAGAAATGGGGCACGGTGAACGAGGGACTAACCATGCTGAAAACGATCATGATCGGCCGCTACCTGAGCATCCAGGGGCAGTTCGTGCGCACGACGCCATCGGGGCTGGTCGTGGTCAAGGTCGGCAACAAGACCTTCATGGGTCGGCCGGTGCAAAAGCGCCACGCCGCCTGAAGGGTCAGCCCGGCGGCGCGAGACCGGGCACACAGAAAAACACACCAGTGTAACGAGTAACCGGGTGCGGCATCGCGAGATTCCGCACCCTTTTTCCTGCCTCCTCGGCCCGGGCCGGTGTGTCCTTCCCGCATCACTCCTCACCCCTGCCCCGACTTTCCGGAGAAAATTGGAACCCTCGGCCCCTCTCGTCCGTCTAACCCTGCAGAAAAGTCTGCCAGAGAGAGTTCCATGCCCCTGCTGTCCCGCCGCGCGCTGCTCGCCGGTCTCGCCACGCTCCCCGTCGCCGGCTGCG
>NZ_JAUCCQ010000172.1:0-6361 GCF_034676075.1 Pararhodobacter sp.
TCGGTGCCGCTGGCGCGGGTCGCGGGGCTGCTGATCGCCGGGGCCGGGCAGGGGATGCTGTGGAAGCCCGCGCCGGGCGCTGCGGCCTCGGCCCATGCGCTGATCCGGGCGCTGGGGCCGGTGGCAGGCGCCGGGCTGGCGATGCTGCAGGGCGATCACGCCACGGGGGCGGCGCTGGCCGGGCAGGGGCCCCTGATCTGGGCCTCGGACGCGTCGCCGCCCGCCGATCTGCCGGTCAGTCTGCGTGTCCCGGGCACAGGTCCACACCGCCGATGATCTTCGGATCCGGGGCGCCGATGGCCTCGGGATCCTTGCGGTCATAGTCGAAATCCCGGAGCACCCGCTGCACTGCGGCCAGCCGCGCGCGGTATTTGTCGTCGCCGCGGATCACCGTCCACGGCGCATAGGGGAAATCCGAGCGGGCAAAGGTCTCGCCGATCGCCTCGGTGTAGGCGTCCCATTTCGACAGGCCCTTCACGTCGATGGACGAGAGTTTCCATTGCTTGAGGACATGCTTCTCGCGTTCCAGCATGCGGCGCAACTGTTCGGCCTGGCCGACGTTGAACCACAGCTTGATCAGCCGGATCCCGTCATCGATCAGCGCCTGTTCGAACCCCGGCAGCTGGCCGAAGAAATGCGCGCGTTCGGCGTCGGTGCAAAAGCCGAAGACCTTCTCGACCACGCCGCGGTTGTACCACGACCGGTCCAGCAGCGCGATCTCGCCCGCTGCGGGCATCTGGGCGATGTAGCGCTGGAAATACCATTGGGTGCGCTCGCGGTCGGTGGGTTTGGGCAGGGCCACGACATGGGCGCCGCGCGGGTTGAGGTTCTCGCTCACCCGCTTGATGGCGCCCGATTTGCCCGCCGTGTCGCGGCCCTCGAAGATGACGACGACGCGCTGGCCGGTGACCTCGACCCAGCGCTGGAATTTCACCAGCTCGACCTGGAGGGGCTTCATCCGCTCCTCGTATTCGGCCGATTTCATCCAGCGCTCGTAGGGGAAGCCCTCGGTCAGGATGTCCTTCTTGCCGCCCTCGGCGACGGCCTTGCGGACCGCCTCCGGCGCCTCGGATTCGTAGTAGCGCGAGATGGCGCCGTCGAAGGGAAGATCCATGGCTCTCTCCGGGGTTTTCCTCAGGCTAGGGCGGGGGAAACCGGCGGACAAGCGGATTTGTAGAATTTCATGTCAGACATTCAAAGGCCTGACATTTTGAGTTTGAACGCGCATCTGCCGTGGGGCGGGCGATGGGGCGGTTTCGGCGGGAAGGCCCTCCCTGAAGGCGAAAGGGCGCCTTTGCGGGTTCAGGGGTCAGATTCCTCAAGGTTTCGCGCTAATCCCCTGAGATTCATAAATGTATGACATCGAAGATGAAGGGCTTTGCGGGCGCAGTAGCCTCAACCCGGCAGTGATATCGCGCCGAAGCTGCGATACCGGCGCGTCGCGCACCTTCCTCCGAATGTCCGACGGTGCCGCGCTGCAGCAATCCCGGGTTGCCGCGCCTGTCCGGTGGCCGAAAACCCCCGGAATCCCCCGCTCACTGCAATAAATCTGACATTTGCACAGGCCCCGCGCCGACCCTTGCCAAAACCGGGGCGTTGAGGTCAGGGTCGGGCGCATGGCGACCCCGATTTCTTCGATTCCCAACCTCGGCCCCGCCTCGGAAGAGGCGATGATCCGCGCCGGTATCCCCGATGCCGAGACGCTGCGCAGCCTCGGCGCCGACGCCGCCTATCAGCGACTGCTGGACTCGGGCGAGCGGCCGCATTTCATCGGCTATTACGTGCTGCACATGGCCCTGCAGGGCCGCCCCTGGAACGATTGCAAGGGCGCCGAGAAGGACACGCTGCGCCTGCGTTTCGATGCGCTGAAAGCCGCGCATGGCGCCAAGGGGGGGATTGAAGGGATCGAGGCGATCCTCGATGAGATCGGCGTGATCGACCCGGCGGGCCCCAGGCGGCGAACCGCCAAACCGGCAAGGAACGGATGATGCGTCTGACTGCGGCCCTGACAGCCCTGACCCTGTTTCTGTCCGCCTGCGGCGGCGGCCACGACCCGGTGCCCGACGTGCCGACGCGTCTGTACCCGGGCGAGACGCCGCAGATGCGCAGCCATATCCGGCGTGCCGCCGACGAGCTGGAGATCCCCGAGGCCCTGTTGCACCGGGTGATCCAGCGCGAATCCGATTACCGGGCGGATGCCCGCAACGGGCCCTATTGGGGCCTGATGCAGATCCTGCCGCAGACCGCGCGCACCATGGGCTTCCGGGGTGAACCGCAGGAATTGCTGAACCCCGAAGTGAACCTGCGCTACGCCGGGCGCTATCTGCGCGGCGCCTGGATCGTGTCCGAGGGCGACATGGATCGCGCTGTCATGTTCTACGCGCGGGGCTATTACTACGACGCCCGCGACCGCTGCCTGCTGGTCGAAACCGGCCTTGCCCAACGCGAGACCAACCGGCGCTGCCGATAACGAAAAAGGGCGGGGAAATCCCCGCCCTTCGTCTTTTCGCCAAGGTGGAAACGGTCAGCCGACCAGTTCCAGCCCCGAGAAGAAATAGGCGATTTCCTGAGCCGCGGTTTCCGGCGCGTCCGAGCCGTGGACCGAGTTCTCGCCGACCGAGAGGGCGAATTCCTTGCGGATGGTGCCCTCGGCCGCGTTGGCCGGGTTGGTCGCGCCCATCACGTCGCGGTTCTTGGCAATGGCGCCTTCGCCTTCCAGAACCTGCACCACGACCGGAGCCGAGGCCATGAATTCGCACAGCTCGCCATAGAAGGGGCGGTCCTTGTGCACTTCGTAGAACTTGCCGGCCTGGGCCAGCGACAGGTGGATGCGCTTCTGCGCGACGATGCGCAGGCCCGCGTCCTCGAACTTGGCGTTGATCTTGCCGGTCAGGTTGCGGTTGGTCGCGTCGGGCTTGATGATCGACAGCGTGCGTTCGATGGCCATTGTGGTCTCTCTGGATGCGCGGCGGGCCCCGTGCCCGGCCGCCGGTGGACGGATGAAATCAGGCCCGGGCCTTATCACGGGCATCGGGGATTGAAAAGCCGCGGATTGAAGCGGCGGGCGCCCTCAGAGCACCGCGCGGTCGAGTCTGACCGCCACCAGCCCCGCCGCCAGCGAGATCAGCACCGCCGCCAGCAGGATGCCCAGCAGCACCACCGGAGAGGCGCTGACCGCCAGCGCGGCCAGCGTCAGCCAGCTCAGCAAGGCCCCCAGCGCGACGGCCAGCGCCCCGCCGAGGCTGGCGGCGGTCCCGGCCAGATCGGGCCGCACAGACAGCGCGCCGGTATTGGCATTGGCGACGGTCAAGCCATTGCCGATGCCCACGAAAATCGTCGCCCCGAACATCAGGTAGGGCGAGGCCGCGCCCAGCAGGAACAGGACCAGCGCCAGGCTCAGCGCCACCGAGGGGATGACCCGCCCGGCGACGATCAGCCGGTGGATCCCCAGCCGCGGTGCCATCCGCGCGGTCACCGCCGAGCCCAGCATGTAGCCGCCGGTGATCGAGCCGATCCCGGCGCCGATCCAGGCGGGCGACAGATCCCACAGCGCATGCGCGACGAAGGGCACGCCCGAGACGAAGACAAAGAAAGCCCCCAGCGAAAACGCCTGGCAAAGGGCGAAGGCCCAGTAGCGCGGCGCGGCCAGCAAGGCGCCGTAATCGGCGAGCCTCAGCTTGCGCCCGCCCGCCTGTTTCGTCTCGCCCAGGTCGAGGAAGGCGATCAGCAACCCTGCGCCCCCCAGCGCCGCGTAGAGGCCAAAGACCGCGCGCCAGCCGATATAGGTGTCGAGGATCCCGCCGATGGTCGGCCCCAGCATCGGCGCCAGCGCCATTGAGGCGCTGACCGCGCCCATCCGGCCCGCGGCCTCGCTGGGCGGATAGAGGTCGCGGATGATCGCCGCCGACATGACGGTGCCGGCGACGATGGCCGCCTGAGCCAGCCGGAAGGCGATGAAGACCCCGGCCGATTGCGCCAGCGCCGCACCCAGCGAGGCCCCGGCATAGAGCAGCAAGGCCGCCAGCGCGACCGGGCGTCGGCCGATCCGGTCGCTGACCGGGCCGATGACCAGCTGCAGCACCGCCGAGAAGATCATGTAGCCCGAGACGGCGAGCGCCAGCCCGGCCTCGTCTGTGCCGAGCGCCACGGTCATCGCCGGCAGCGACGGCAGGAACATGTTGAGCGTGAGGACCGGCAGCGCGGTCAGCAGGACCAGCGTGCCGAGGTGGGGAGGGGTGCGTTGCATGGCGTTCTCGGTCAGACGCGCCACCAAAGGCGAGCGCGCGGGGAATTGCAAGCACCCTGATATTGCCCGGCGCCTGTCGCGCCCCCGCTGGTGCCCGGCCGAGGCTTCTGCTAAGCGGCGGCATCATGTTGAGCATCACCGATCTTTCCTATTCCGTCGACGGCCGTCCGCTGATCCAGGGGGCTTCGGCCCGTATTCCGAGTGGCCACAAGGTGGGCCTCGTCGGCCGCAACGGCTCGGGCAAGACCACGCTCTTCCGGTTGATCCGGGGCGAGCTGGTGACCGAGGGCGGGTCGATCAGCCTGCCCAGCCGCGCCCGCATCGGCGGCGTGGCGCAGGAGGTGCCCTCGTCCTCGACCTCGCTTCTGGACACGGTGCTGGCCGCCGATACCGAGCGCGCCTCGCTGATGGCCGAGGCCGAGACGGCGACCGATCCCCACCGCATCGCCGAAGTGCAGGCGCGGCTCGCGGATATCGACGCCTGGTCGGCCGAGGGGCGGGCCTCCACCATCCTCAAGGGTCTGGGTTTCACGGCCGAGGAAATGCTGATGCCGTGCTCGGATTTCTCGGGCGGGTGGCGGATGCGGGTGGCGCTGGCGGGGGTACTGTTCTCGCAGCCCGATCTGCTGCTTTTGGACGAACCGACCAACTACCTCGACCTTGAAGGCGCGCTCTGGCTTGAGGCGTATCTGGCGAAATATCCGCATACGGTGATCGTGATCTCGCACGACCGGGGCCTGTTGAACCGGGCGGTCGGGGCGATCCTGCATCTCGAGGACAAGAAGCTCACCCTCTATACCGGCGGCTATGACACCTTCGCCAAGACCCGCGCCGAACAGCGCGCGGTGCTGACGGCCGAGGCGAAGAAGCAGGACGCACGGCGTGCCCATCTGCAGGCCTTCGTCGACCGGTTCAAGGCCAAGGCCTCGAAAGCGCGGCAGGCGCAGTCCCGCGTCAAGCAGCTGGAGAAGATGACGCCGATCACCGCGCCCGCCGAGGCCGCGAAGCACGTCTTCACCTTCCCGCCGCCCGAAGAGCTGTCGCCGCCGATCATCGCCATGGAGGGCGTCTCGGTCGGCTATGGCGATCTGACGGTGCTGCGGAAACTGTCGCTCAGGATCGACCAGGACGACCGGATCGCCCTGCTGGGGCGCAACGGCGAGGGGAAATCCACGCTTTCCAAGCTCTTGGCGGGAAAACTTGAAGCGCGGGGCGGGCAGATGACCGTCTCGACCAAGCTGCGCGTCGGCTATTTCGCCCAGCATCAGGTCGATGAGTTGCATCTCGACGAGACGCCGGTTCAGCACGTCCGCCGCCTGCGTCCGACCGAGGGCGAGCCTCGGCTGCGCGCCCGGCTGGCGGGCTTCGGGCTGATGGCGGATCAGGCGGAAACCGTGGTGGGGCGGCTCTCCGGGGGCCAGAAGGCGCGGCTCTCGCTGCTCTTGGCGACCATCGACGCGCCGCACCTCCTGATCCTCGACGAACCGACCAACCACCTCGATATCGAAAGCCGCGAGGCGCTGGTCGAGGCGCTGACCGCCTATTCCGGCGCCGTGGTGCTGGTCAGCCACGACATGCACCTGCTGTCGCTGGTGGCGGACCGGCTGTGGCTGGTCAAGGACGGCGGCGTCGCGCCCTATGAGGACGATCTCGACAGCTACCGCGCGCTGCTTCTGGGTGGCGACGAAGGCGAGAAGAAGCCCAAGGCCGAGAAAACCGCCAAGCCCAAGGCGACGCGCGAGCAGGTTCTGGCGCTGAAGGCCGAGCTGCGCAAATGCGAGCAGCGGGTCGAGAAGCTGGAAGACATGCGTGAGAAGCTGGCCAAGAAGCTGGCCGATCCCGAGCTCTACGAGGACGGCCGCAAGGGCGACCTCGACGTCTGGAACCGCAAATACGCCGAGGTCATGGATGCGCTCGACCGGGCCGAGGCTTTGTGGATGAAAGCCGTGGAAGCGGTTGAAAACGCTGAGAAGTGAATGACTGACATTTAATGTCAGTCATTCGTTCCGGGCGTCCCTTTGCCGACGCTGGCAGGGCGGCGGGTCCAGATAGGGTGGCGGCGCGGCCAGGATCGCCAGCGCCGCCTCGCTCAGCCCCGCCTCCACCGGCAGGCAG
>NZ_JAUCCQ010000173.1:0-6132 GCF_034676075.1 Pararhodobacter sp.
CGGGCTTGGCGCGGCCTGCCGTCTCGGGGTGCCCGTTCACCGTGATGTCGGCCAGATAGGTCAGCACCTTGGTGCCCCGGTCGCGCCGGGTCTCGAAGTGGAACAGTTCCGGCGTGGTGTCGATGAACTTGGTCGTCGCCTGATCGGCGAGGAAGACCGGGTGCTTCAGCAGGTTCTCGACAAAGGCGATGTTAGTGCTGACGCCGCGGATGCGGAACTCGCGCAGAGCGCGGTCCATGCGGGCGATGGCCTCGGTCGGCGTCGGCGCCCAGGCGGTAACCTTGACCAGCAGCGAATCGTAATAGCGGGTGATGACGCCGCCCGCATAGGCCGTGCCGCCATCGAGGCGGATGCCCATCCCGGTGGCCGAGCGATAGGCCGTCAACCGCCCGTAATCCGGGATGAAATTGTTGAGCGGGTCTTCGGTGGTGATCCGGCATTGCAGCGCGTGGCCCGAGAGTTTCACATCGTCCTGCGTGGGCGTGCCGGTGGCCTCGGCCAGCGTCTCGCCCTCCGAGACCCGGATTTGCGCCTTGACGATGTCGATGCCGGTCACTTCCTCGGTGACGGTGTGTTCGACCTGAACGCGGGGGTTCACCTCGATGAAGTAGAATTTCTCCGAATCCATATCCATCAGGAACTCGACCGTCCCCGCGCATTGATAGCCGACCGATTGGCCGATCTTCAGCGCCAGCGCGCAGACCTCGGCGCGTTGGGCCTCGGTCAGATAGGGGGCGGGCGCGCGTTCGACGACCTTCTGGTTGCGGCGCTGCACGGTGCAGTCGCGCTCGTAGAGGTGGTAGAGATTGCCGTAGCTGTCACCCAGCAGCTGCACCTCGACGTGGCGGGCGCGCAGGATCATCTTTTCCAGATAGCCCTCGCCATTGCCGAAGGCCGCCTCGGCCTCGCGACGGCCCTCGCGCACCTTCGCTTCCAGCTCCTCGGGGCCCATGATCGGCCGCATGCCCCGGCCGCCGCCGCCGTGCGAGGCCTTCAGCATCAGGGGATAGCCGACCTCATCGGCCATGCGCTTGACCGCCGCCATGTCGTCGCCCAGCACCTCGGTCGCCGGGATGACCGGCACGCCCGCCTTGATCGCCACACGCCGGGCGCTGGCCTTGTCGCCGAGCGCTCGCATCGTCTCGGCCTTGGGGCCGATGAAGGTGATCCCGGCCTCGACGCAGGCATCGACCAGCGCCGGATTCTCGGACAAGAGGCCATAGCCGGGGTGGATCGCATCGGCGCCCGACTTCTTCGCCACGCGGATGATTTCCGGGATCGACAGATAGGCCGCGACCGGCCCCAGCCCCTCGCCGATCCGGTAGGCTTCGTCGGCCTTGAACCGGTGCAGCCCCAGCTTGTCCTCCTCGGCATAGACGGCGACCGTCTTCTTGCCGAGCTCGTTGGCGGCACGCATGATGCGGATGGCGATCTCGCCGCGATTGGCGACGAGGATCTTCTTAAAGGCTGCCATCTCCGATTCCCCCGGGCTTTGGTCAGAAACTTTGGCCGATTTCTGCAGTGCGGCGCCGGAAAAGCAAGGATTTGTTACATTGCGGCTTCATTTTGTGCTCAATAGGACAGCAGCGCTGCCCCATCCGGATCATAGACCTGCACCAGCGCACATTCGATGAGATAGGGCCGCGCGGCGCTGTCACACAGCGCATGAGCGACCTGTTCACCCGCCTCGCGCGAGGGCAGGCCGCAGATCACCTCGTGCCAATGCGGACCCTCGCGGTGCTGGGCGAAAATATCGATGGAATAGCCCGACGGGAAACACCAATTGGTGCGCAGGCAATCCTCGGCCAGCGCGCCGCCCTCGACGCATTGGGCGGTGGCGGCGGCGAAGGCCTCGTCCGGGGTGCGGCCGGTCGCCATGCCGGAACTCTGTTCGGGGGCCTGGACGAAGGCGATGCCGCGCGGCCCGTCCTGGGCGAGGGCGGGCAGCGAGAGCGAGGCAAGCAGGCAGGGCAGCAGCAGGGCGCGCATCGGCAGGGTCCTTTCCTGAGGAAAACCCAGCCTAACCCCGCCCGCTGCGCTTTCCCAAACGCAAATCGGCGGCTCAGCCGCGTCCTGCCGCCAGGATCGCGTCGATCATCCGCGCATTGCCCTGCGAGAATTCCAGCGGGCAGGCGAAAGCCGCGCCTTCCTGCGCGCTGCGGCCGAAAGCCTCGATCATCAGCCGGTACTGGTCGACCGGCTCGAACCGCTCGATCCGCGTCTCGTCATAGCCGCGGGTCACGACAAGCTGCGCCGCCCCCGCCACACCGGCATTGAAGGGCGCGGTGAGCGTCATCACCCCCTCGGTGCCGTGGAAGGCGATGCGCTGATGCGGCGCCATCCTGGTCGAGACGTGAAAGGCCAGCGTGAATCCGGGGAATTCCGCCCAGACGCGGGCATGGGTATCGACGCCGTTCTCCAGCCTGAGCCGGGCCTCGATCCGCTCAGGCTCGGCCCCGGTGGCGAAACGGGTGGTGATGCAGGGATAGACGCCGATGTCGTACAGTGCGCCGCCGCCGGTCTCGGGCCGGTTGCGGATGTTCGACAGGTCGGGGTTGTTGAAGCTGAAATCCGCCTCGACATGCGCAAGCTCCCCGATGGCGCCGTCCTGCAGAAGCTGGCGCGCGCGCTGCCATTGCGGGTGGTGGCAGACCATGAAGGCCTCGGCGCAGACGAGGCCCGAGGCATCGCGCGCCGCGATCAGCGCGTCGATCTGCGGCGCGGCCAAGGCAACCGGCTTTTCGCAGAGCACATGCTTGCCCGCGGCCAGCGCCTTCAGCGACCAGTCGATGTGCAGATGGTTGGGCAGCGGGATATAGACCGCGTCGACCTCGGGATCGGCGAGCAGCGCCTCGTAGCTGTCATGCACCCTGAGCCCCGGCGCCAAACCGAGGAAGGGCGCCGCTTTCTCGGCCGTGCCGGTGGCCAGCGCCGCCAGCTCATGGCCAAAGGCCCGGTGGATCGCCGGTGCCACATGCTCGCGCGCGATCTTGGCCGCGCCTAGAATGCCCCATTTCATCGCTCGCCCTCCCGCCGGTTGCGCTAACACCTCAATGCCAAGACGCGCGGCAAAAGGCGAGGGGGATTGCCCCCTCAGGCCTTGCTGCCGGGGGCGATGGTGGGGGGCGCGGCGTTCAGCGTCTCGATC
The DNA here is from genome assembly GCF_034676075.1 of Pararhodobacter sp. Taxonomy (GTDB): domain Bacteria; phylum Pseudomonadota; class Alphaproteobacteria; order Rhodobacterales; family Rhodobacteraceae; genus Pararhodobacter. Next base: position 3,149 of record NZ_JAUCCQ010000173.1, read on the forward strand.
GCGAAGCCCGCGGCCTTCTTGTAGCCCGCCATGAAGGCCAGGCGTTCCTCGGCCGGGATCACCGCGTCGATATCGTCGAATTCCCCGCCGCAGCGTTCATCCACCAGATTGAGCAGGCCGAAGGGCCCCGCCCCCCGGTTCCGCAGGATCAAGGCCGAGACCGGGCCGCAGAACTGCGCGTCAAAGGCCGCGAGCGCCGCCTCGGTCGGGCCCTGCGCCACCATCGCCGCGCCCAGCGTGCGCGCGTCGATGATCGCCTGGCTGGCGCCGTTCGAGCCGGTCGGATACATCGCATGCGCCGCATCGCCGAGCAGCAGGACGCGGCCGTCCTGCCAGGTCGGCACCGGGTCGCGGTCGATCATCGGGTTTTCATAGGCGACCGATCCGCCCCGGATCAGCGCCGGCACGTCCAGCCAGTCATAGGTCCAGCCGTCGAAATGATGGGCGAAATCCTCGATCTCGACCTGCCGGAACCAGCCGGTCGCGGCATGGGCGCCGGGATCGTCCCAGGTCACCTCGGCGATCCAGTTGATATCCGCCAGCCCATCGGGGCCGGGGTGCGAGATCGGATAGATCACCATCCGGTGCCGGTGGGTGCCGAGGCCGACGAAGCTGGACCCGGTGCGGATCGGCTTCGCCCGCGTCACGCCGCGCCACATCACCGCGCCGCCCCAATGGATCGGCGGCTGCGCGGGGTGCATCTGCGCACGGATCGCCGAATGGATGCCGTCGGCGCCGATCAGCAGGCGGCCCCGCTCCTCGCGCCCGTCCTCGAGGATCGCCGTGACCCCGCTGGCATCCTGTCGGTAGCCGGTGACCCGCGCGCCGAGTTTCACCGCCTCCGCGCCCAGCCGCTCCAGCACGGTGCGATAGAGCATCATGTGGAAGCAGCCGCGATGGACGGCGTATTGCGGCCAGTGATAGCCCGCCAGCGTGCCGCGCGGCTCGCTGTAGATGTCGTTGCCATTGAGCCCGACCAGCGCCCATTCGCGCGCGGGAAGTCCGACCTCGTCCAGAGCCTCGGCGCCGAGGCCCAGGTCATAGAGTTCGCGCACCGCATTGGGCTGCAGGTTGATGCCCACGCCCAGCGGCTTCAGCGTCCGCACCGATTCGAGGACCACGCAGGGCACGCCGATCTGGTGCAGCGTCAGTGCCGTGGCGAGCCCCGCGATGCCGCCCCCGGCGATCAGAACCTTGTCCATGCCTTCCCCCGTCCGTTTGCGCGCTTCTGGCAAGAAACCGGGCCGGGATCAACGGGGCGCGAGGGGGGACGCATCGGCGCGTGGCACGGGGGCCGCTTGGTTCCGGGGTGCCGGGGCCGATCGGACGGGGCGGCGGTCGGGTCCGCCCGCTTCGCCCCGCGGGCTGCGTCGCGTGGCGTCGAGGCATTCTCCGCCCGAGATCTGGGGCGGAGCCCGTGCGGCAGTTCCGTGCCGGGGTTACTCCCGGGGAAGGGGGGCGGTCTTGGAAGAGAGGGGGGAGCGAGAGCGGTTGCCGGTTTTGCCGGGGGTGATCGACAACGGCGCGGTGATCGGGCCAACGGACGGGCTGGGTTCCGCCGGGAGACGTATGCCTGTCGCGCGACGGGGACCCCGTGGGCCGTCACATCCGGGCACACCTGTCCGGCGAGCGACGGGATGAAGCGATCACCTCGCCGCTCTCCCGGGGCGGGGGGAACCGGGCGCTTCTGCCTCCGGCGGATGCCCTTCCAGCAAGGGGCCGAGGCAGGCTTTAGCGCCGTCATGAGCGCCGGGTCATTTCGGTCTCGCAACCGGAGCGCAGCGTGACTGATCGCTGTCGGCGCCCTGGCCCTCCCGACCCGTCTCCCCAAAGATGCCTGCATCCCGCTGCCGCTCCCGGACTTCTTCCTTGGGATGTCCGGGGGTGAGGCGGCACGCCCATGGCGGCCGGGGCAGGGCAGGCCGTGGATGTCTGGGACGGTTACCCTTGGGAGGCGCCGCCGCCGTCATCAGTGAATGAAGGGAGCGTTCTGTGGCTTGCCGACGCGAACCTGCGCCGAGCCTTGCGTCCTGCCACCGTTCCGAAGGGTTCCATGAGGGATGCCGGACGGTGATGTTGGCTGGCGCATCGAGAGGGGAAGAGAGGAAGGTGGTAGCTGAGGTGGTCGCCCTTGTTTGCCGCCGCCGCCTTCATGCCCGATTGCATCGGGCATTCCGTGGCTCGCCGACCCGAGCCTGCGACGAAGCTTGCGTCCCGCCGCCGCTCCGAAGGGTTCCCTGAGAGTTGCCCGGCGGCGCTGTTGGTGGGCTCATGGCGAACCGTGGCGGGGCAGGGCGTGGGCAGCTGGGGCGGTGGCGCTTGGTGTCGGGGGGAGGCGCACCACCCTCCAGAGCAGGGGCTTCGTCAAGGCCGAGGCCGCCGCCGGGGACGAGGGGACCATGGCAATCCGAGGCACCGAGGAGGGCGTCTGCGATGCGTTGCAAGGGCGTGAGCGTTGGGGCCGGTCGCTGCGGCATTCGTTGGGCTCCCAGCGCTGAGGCGAGGTGTGTGTGGTTGGCGCGGGCGGTTCCGTGTCGGCGGCGGAGAGAGCCAGAGGTTCTGCCTTCTCCGGCCCCATTGCGCGGGACGGGGTGGTGCCCGCCCTCTAATTGTCGGGGGCCCGGAACAAGGGACCAGGGGCGATCGGTGCGGACAAGGCCGCAGCCCCCGTGAGCCCTCTGCCGTTTTCTCCCTTCCCGCTGCACATGCCGAGAGACTGACCCGCACCGACAGCGGATGCGCCCTTGTCATGCCCGGCCTAGCGCGGGTTCGGGAGGCGCCACGGCTGACGAGGCACGAACATGGGACGCATCAGCGAACCGGACAGGTCCCACGGCCGCCGCGTCCCTCCCAGAGATCCGGCTTTCCCCTCACCCTCCCGTCATTGCGCCACAAGCGGCGGCGGGGGGCGGCCGCGGGTGAGGCGGGGGGCGACCTGGGCGCCGGGGGCGATCAGCGGGGGCGAGGCGTTCAGGACCTCCCGC
>NZ_JAUCCQ010000174.1:0-6130 GCF_034676075.1 Pararhodobacter sp.
GAAAACCCCCTTTGGCGGGGGGCGCGGGGGGCTGGCCCCCCGCATGACCCGGCCCGTCTCAGAGCGCGCTCTTGAGAACCTCGGCGAGGTCGGTCTTCTCCCAGGAGAAACCGCCGTCGGCCTCGGGCGCGCGGCCGAAATGGCCATAGGCCGAGGTCCGGGCGAAGATCGGCCGGTTCAGCCCCAGATGCGTACGGATGCCGCGCGGGGTCAGGTCCATGCTGCGGGCCACGGCCGTCTCGATCGCGGCGTCGTCCACCGTCCCCGTGCCATGGGTGTCGACGTAGATCGACAGCGGCTTGGCCACGCCGATGGCGTAGCTCAGCTGCAGCGTGCAGCGCTTGGCCAGCCCCGCCGCCACCACGTTCTTCGCCAGATAGCGCGCGGCATAGGCGGCCGAGCGGTCGACCTTGGTCGGGTCCTTGCCCGAAAAGGCCCCGCCGCCATGGGGCGCTGCGCCGCCATAGGTATCGACGATGATCTTGCGCCCGGTGAGCCCCGCATCCCCGTCCGGGCCGCCGATCACGAACTTTCCCGTCGGGTTGACGTGCCATTCGGTGGCGGCGTCGATCCAGCCCTCCGGCAGCGTGGCGCGGATATAGGGTTCGACAATGGCCCGCACATCGGCCGAGCTCAGCGTCGGGTCCAGATGCTGGCTCGAGAGCACGATCGAGGTCACGCCCACCGGCTTGCCGTCGACATAGCGGATCGAGAGCTGCGACTTGGCGTCCGGCCCCAGTTTCGGCTCGGTGCCGTTCTTGCGCACCTCGGCCAGGCGCTTGAGGATGGCATGGGCGTAGAGGATCGGCGCCGGCATCAGCTCGGGCGTCTCGTCGGTCGCATAGCCGAACATGATCCCTTGGTCGCCCGCGCCCTCGTCCTTGTTGCCCGCGGCATCCACCCCCTGGGCGATATCGGCGGATTGGGCGTGCAGGTAGCTGTCGACCTTGAGGTTGGCCCAGTGGAACCCGTCCTGCTCGTAGCCGATGTCGCGGACACACTCGCGGGCGATCTCCTCGACCCTGGCGATGACCGAGGCCGGGCCGCGCACCTCGCCGCCGATCACCACGCGGTCGGTGGTGGCGAAGGTCTCGCAGGCCACGCGCGAATAGGGATCCTCGGCCATGAACGCGTCGAGGATGGCGTCCGAGATCCGGTCGCAGACCTTGTCCGGATGCCCCTCGGCGACGGATTCCGAGGTGAAAACGTAGTTCTGTCGGCTCATGGGGATGTGCTCCATTGGATGTCGCCCGTCACGCCAGGAAGCCGTTGTGACAGGAGTATGATGGGGCTATCCCTCCTTGCAGGCAGCGTCAACCGCTTTGTCCGGGGCCTTTTCGCGACTGCCTGCGGCGCAGCGCCGCCAGCGCCAGAGTCAGCATTCCAAGGGCCAGAAGCGCGTGCCAGGGCCCGTCGCCCCAGCGCGCATAGGGCGTGGGCGGCAGGGCGCCGGGCAGGTCCGCATCCAGCGCCCCGGTCACGTCGAGGGGCAGCGAGGCCAGCACCCGCCCCCGCGCATCGGTCACCGCCGAGATCCCGGTATTGGCGGCCCGCACCAGCGGCAGGCCGGTCTCGACCGCGCGCAGCCGGGCTTGCGCGAAATGCTGGTAGGGGCCGAGGCGGTGGCCGAACCAGGCGTCATTGGTGGCCTGCAGCAGCCAGTCGGGGCGGTCGGTGCCACGCAGGTCGCGGGGAAAGACCGCCTCGTAGCAGATGAGCGGCAGCGCCCGCCCTGCCCGGCCCAGATCCATCAGTTCCGGCCCCGGTCCGGGCGTGTAGCCATCGAGGAGCTGCTGGGCGAGCCCGCCCCAGCCTTGTTCACGCGCCCATTCGCCGATGAGCGGGATGTATTCCCCGAAGGGCACCAGATGGTGCTTGTCATAGATCGCGCCGACCGAACCGCCCGGCCCGATCACCGCCAGAGAGTTGAAATAGCGGGAGATCCCGGCCGCGTCGCGCTCGCGCCGCTGGATGCCCATGACGAGGGCGGCGCCCGCGGCCTCGGCCGCCATTTCCAGCCCGGCGCCGGGGTTGTCCAGCAGGAAAGGCGCCGCCGTCTCCGGCCAGATGACCAGATCGACGGGCGCCTCGCCGGTCGAGAGGTCGAGGTGGCGCTCGAAGAACATCCCGATCAGGTCGCGCTGCCATTTCTGGTCCTGCGGCACATTGGCCTGCACCAGCCGCAGCCGGATCCCCGGCCCCTCGGGCAAGGGCTGCGCCAGACGCAGGCTGCCCCAGCCCCAGGCACCCGCCAGCGCCAGCGCGCCAAGCCCCAGGGCGAGCCCGGCCAGACCGCGCCGCCCGCCCTGCCAGCGCAGAGCCGCCACCGCCAGCGCCGCCGCCAGCGACAGGGTCAGCGCGCTGAGCAGCAGTGCGCCGCCGAGGGCGGCCAGCTGGTCAGGGGGTGTGCCGATCCAGACATGCCCGCTCAGGGCCCAGGGGAAGCCGGTGAACAGGATCCCGCGCAGATCCTCGAACGCCAGCATCGCCAGCGCGAACCGCCAGACGCGGGCCGTGGGTCGCGGGGTGCCGAGGGACGCCAGCCAGGCGGGAAAGGCCCAGAACAGCGCCATGCCCGCCGCCATCAGCCCCAGCGCGAAGGGGGCCATCCAGCCCGTCACCTCGGGTTCGACGAAGAACGGATCGACGATCCAGGCCATGACCGGCAGGAAATGCCCGAGCCCGGCCAGGAAGGCCCGGCCGAACGCCCCCCGTGCCGAGGGCGCGCGCGCCACCAGCCAGAAGGCCCAGGCCAGCCCCAGCAGCGTCAGCGGCCAGAGGCCCCAGGGCGCCTGCCCCGGAGCGGCCAGCGCTCCCGCGGCCAGGGCCTGCAGGATCACCGGCCAGCGGCGTTCAGCCGGCATCCGTCACCGCGGCCGGGGCTTCCTCGGCCGAACCGGCCTTGCGCAGGCGCACGCGCTTCACGCGGCGCGGATCGGCGTCGATCACCTCGATCTCGTGACCGACGGGATGCTCGATCACCTCGCCGCGGGCCGGCACCCGGCCCAGCAGCAGATAGACCAGACCGCCCATGGTATCGACGTCCTCGTCTTCCAGCCCCTGGCGCAGGTCGAACCCCAGCGCATCCTTCAGATCGTCCAGCATGGCGCGGGCCTGGATCAGCCAGACCCCCTCGCCATCCTCGGCCCAGAGGTGTTCATCCTCGGTGTCGTGCTCGTCGTCGATCTGACCCACGACCTGCTCCAGCAGGTCCTCGATCGTCACCAGACCGTCCACCCCGCCGTATTCGTCGATCACCAGCGCCATATGCGTCCGCTCGGTCTGCATCTTCTGCAACAGCACCACCAGCGGCATCGACGGCGGCACATAGAGCAAGGGCCGCAGCATCGAGGAGACGTCGATTTCGCCGCCCAGATCGAACCCCTGCTTCAGCACCAGATCCTTGAGCAAGAGCAGGCCGATCGGCTTGTCCAGCGTCTCGTTATAGACCGGCAAGCGCGAGAAACCCGATTCGCGGAACACCGCGATCAGACCGTCACGGTCGATATCCTTGGGAATGGCGACGATCTCGGCCTTGGGGATCGAAACATCGGCGACCCGCAGGCGCCTCAGATTGGCAAGCCCCGGCAGAACCCGCCGCATCGAGGCGTTGAGCGCGCTTTCGGCCTCACCCGCTTCATGCGGGGCGATGGCGTCGAATAATCGTCCCAGCAGGCCCCGTTCTCGGGTACTGCCGTCCGGACTCTGGTCCGCGCTGCCATCGGCCTCTGCCGAGGGCACCGAACCGGAAGTGAGGTCAGTCATGGGTCCTTTCCGGAATCATCTCAAAAATCAATCCGCCCCGGTTGCGGGTGCGACCGGCTCCGACTCGTCCCCTGCATATGGATCTGCGATCCCCATGGTTGCAAGGATGGCGACCTCGGTTTTCTCCATCAAAGCCGCATCTTCGTCGGTTTCGTGATCGTAACCCAGAAGATGCAACACCGAATGAACGACCAGATGCGTCACATGGTCCGCGAAAGGCTTGCCCTGTTCGCCCGCCTCGCGCAGGCAGGTCTCATAGGCCAGCGCGATGTCTCCCAGCGCCTCGGGCTCCTCGGGCGTGCCGGTTTCGGGCTCCTCGGGCATGGCGCCGGGCGTCTCGGCCGAGAGATCCCAGGCGGGCCAGGACAGCACATTCGTCGCCTTGTCCTTGTCGCGAAAACCCGCGTTCAGCCCCTTGATCCGGGCATCGTCGCAGGCCAAGAGGCTCACCTCGAAACAAGCGGGATAGTGGCCCAGATGGGCCAGCGTGGCGTCAATGGCCGAGCGCGCCAGAGGGTTCAGATCCCCCCAGCGCGGCTCTTCCGCGTTGATGTCGAGCGTTACAGACATGGTTCAGGCGCCCCGCGCCCCTCGGATTTGGGCCCCTCAGACCTGAGAGGGTGACTGGCGATCATAGGCCTCGACGATCCGCGCCACCAGCGGGTGACGCACCACGTCGACCGAGGTGAAATAGGAGAACCCGATGCCCTTGATCCCCTGCAGGATCCGCTCGGCCGAGGCCAGCCCCGAGGTCACGCCGCGCGGCAGGTCGACCTGGCTGCGGTCGCCGGTGATCGCCATGCGCGAGCCCTCGCCCAGACGGGTGAGGAACATCTTCATCTGCAACTCGGTCGCGTTCTGCGCCTCGTCCAGCACCACGAAGGCCGAGGACAGCGTGCGCCCCCGCATGAACGCCAGAGGCGCGATCTCGATGCGCTTTTCCTCCATGTATTTCTGCAAGGACTTGGCCGGCAGGAAGTCGTTCAGCGCGTCATAGAGCGGCTGCATGTAGGGATCGACCTTCTCCTTCATGTCGCCCGGCAGATAGCCCAGCTTCTCGCCCGCCTCGACGGCGGGACGCGACAGGATGATCCGGTCCACATGCCCCTCGGTCAGGAAATGCACGGCGGCGGCCACGGCGATATAGGTCTTGCCTGTGCCGGCCGGACCGATGCCGAAATTCATCTCGTTCTCGAAGAGCGAGCGCGCGTAATCCTGCTGCGCCTTGGTGCGGGGCGCGACGTTCTTCTTGCGGGTGCGGATCTCCACCTGCCCGGTGCGGAACATCTCCAGCTGCCGCTCACCGGCCTCGCCCGCCGACAGACGGACCGCACCATCGACGTCGCCGGGCTCCATCCCCTTGCCGTCCTTCAGCCGTGCATAGAGCGATTTCAGCGTTTCGGCAGCCCGGGCTCGGACATGCTCCTGACCCATGATGTGCAGCTGGTTCCCCCGGTGGATGATCTGGACGCCCAGTTCCTCTTCCAGCTTGACCAGATTGCGGTCGTATTCGCCGCACAGGTCTACCAGCAATCGATTGTCGGCGAACTCAAGCAGGGTCTGCATGCTGTCACCGGCGGTGGGCGGGGGGGTCAGCGCACTTATGCCCAAGCGGGTCTCCTCTCTGGCGGTCTCTGCGGACGGGTCCGGCTGAGATATGTCCATGCTGCCCCTCAATTGCACCTGTCGCAAGCAACGTTCGCATGACAACTAGGCATGGAACGCACCAAAGCTGAATCTTGTTCCGCAGCGATGCAGAAATGCGACATGTGGTGCACATGCCGCTTTCGACCGCTATCCGTGCTGCCCGGTCTTGACCGAATCCCTGCCCGGGTGTTGAATTCCGCCCGCGTCAGAGCGCCCGTCCCGCCAGCGAATTGGCCGCCGAGCCGGTGATCCGCACCCGGATCAGCTCGCCCGGTTTCGCCGCGCAATCCGCGACATGCACCGCATGCAGGTGGTCGGACTTGCCCACCATCTGCCCCGGCAGCCGCCCGGGCTTCTCGATCAGGACACCGACCTCGCGCCCGACCATCGCCTCCTGCGCCGCGCGCTGCTGCTCGGCAATCAGCGCCTGCAGGCGGTGCAGCCGGTCGTCCAGCACCGCGTCGGGCAGGACCGGGCGTTCGGCGGCAGGCGTGCCGGGCCGGGCCGAGTATTTGAAGGTGAAGGCCGAATGATAGCCCACCGCCCGCACGAGGCTCAGCGTCTCCTCGAAATCCGCCTCGGTCTCGCCCGGGAAGCCGACGATGAAATCCCCCGACAGCGCCAGATCCGGCCGAACCGCGCGCAGCCGCTCGATCAGCCGCAGGTAATCCGCCGCCTTGTGCTTGCGGTTCATCGCCTTCAGCACCTTGTCCGAGCC
>NZ_JAUCCQ010000175.1:0-6106 GCF_034676075.1 Pararhodobacter sp.
TGGTCTGCGTCTATTGCCAGCCGCCCCGTCCCGCCGGTCGCGGCAAGCAGGAACGTCCGACCCCGGTGCATGCGAAGGCGCTGGAGCTGGGCCTGCCGGTGCGCCACCCGGCCCGGCTGAAGGACCCCGCCGATCAGGCGGATTTCGCCGCGCTGGGGGCCGATGTGGCGGTGGTCGTGGCCTACGGCCTGATCCTGCCGCAGCCGGTTCTGGACGCGCCGAAACACGGCTGCCTAAACATCCATGCCTCGCTGCTGCCGCGCTGGCGGGGGGCGGCGCCGATTCATCGGGCGATCATGGCGGGGGATGCGGAAACCGGGGTCTGCATCATGCAGATGGGGGCGGGGCTGGATACTGGGCCGGTGCTGCTGCGCGAGGCGATGGCCATCGGCGCGACCGAGACCACCGCCGAATTGCACGACCGGCTGTCGGCGCTGGGCGCGCGGCTGATCCTTCAGGCGCTGGACCGGCTGCCCAGCCTCACGGCCGTCCCACAGCCCGAGGAGGGCGTCACCTACGCCGCCAAGATCGACAAGGCCGAGGCGCGGGTGGACTGGACCGCCCCGGCCACGCAGATCGCCCGCCAGATCAACGGCCTCTCGCCCTTTCCGGGCGCCTGGTGCGACACGCCGGCGGGGCGGTTGAAACTGCTGAACGCCGAAGCCACCGACGAGACCGGCCCCCCCGGCACCATCCTCCACGGCCTGACCGTGGCCTGCGGCACCGGCGCCGTCGCCATCACCCGCGCCCAGCGCGAGGGCAAGCGGCCGATGGAGGCGGACGAGCTGCTGCGCGGCCTCGGCTGGGAGCCGGGAACCCGGCTTTAACCTTCGGGGACGAAATGGGCGAAACGGGCCTGCTGGGCGATCAGCACCGCCTGCGTCCGGCTCTGCACCCCCAGCTTGCGCATGATCGCCGTGACATGGGCCTTCACCGTCGTCTCGGCGATCGACAGCTCGAAGGCGATCTGCTTGTTCAGCCGCCCCTGACACAGCAATTCCAGGATTTTCGCCTGCTGCCGGGTCAACTGCGCCAGACGCCCCACCGCCTCGGCCGCGCCATCGTCGGCTTCGTCGGCGACGCCCTCGGGCAGCCAGGTCTCGCCCCGGCCCAGGGCCTCCAGCGCTGCGCGGAAACTCTCGCGGCCCGCGTGTTTCGGCACGAAGCCCGCAGCGCCTGCCGCCAGACCGGCGCGGATGAGCCGCGGTTCGGCCATGGACGACACCACCAGCACCGGGATCTCGGGATGCGTGGTGCGCAGGCGGATCAGCCCGTCCAGCCCCTCGACATCCGGCAGGTCCAGATCCAGCAACACCAGTTCCGGGCGGGGCGGGGCCTCCAGCCGGTCCAGCGCGGCGCCCAGCGAATGGGCGGCGTCGACCTCGACCACCCCGGCGATGCCGCGCAGTGTCAGGGCCAGCGCGTCGCAGAACAGCGGGTGGTCATCGACGATCAGGGCGCGGGCGAAGGAGTCGAGGGGCGGCATGGCTGTCTCCGGCTAACCGGGCCCCACGATAGCAGCCCGCCCGCCGTCCCGAAACCGCCACGAAAGTCCCCCGGCACTGCGCCCCATGCGACCAAGGTCTGACAGACGAAAGCCTGCTTTCGCTGTCTGACGCGCTGTCCTATGGTGCCCGCGACTTTGGGAGGGAACCAGCATGCAGATGAACGACAGCCGCCTGATCGCCGCGCCGCCCGCCGTGGTCTGGGCCGCGCTTCTGAACCCGGAGGTGCTGAAAGCCGCGGTGCCGGGCTGCGAGGAACTGACCGGCAGCGTCGCCGAAGGCTATGAAGCCGCGGTGGTGCAGAAGGTGGGGCCGGTGAAGGCCCGCTTCACCGGTCTCGTGACCTTCGCCGATATCGTCGAGGGCCAGAGCCTGACGCTGCAGGGCGAGGGCAAGGGCGGCGCCGCCGGTTTCGCCAAGGGCGAGGCCAAGGTGGCGCTGGAGCCGGCGACGCTGGAGGACGGGACCGACGGCACCAAGCTGACCTACACCGTCGATGCCAAGGTCGGCGGCAAGCTGGCGCAGCTGGGCAGCCGGATCATCGACGGGTTCGCCCGCAAGATGGCCGATGAATTCTTCAGCCGCTTCGCCGATGCGGTCGAGGGGCCGAAGGACGCACCGGAAGCCGAGGCCGAGGCTCCGGCTGAGGGTGAGGCGCCGAAAAAGGGCTGGTTCAAGCGGATGCTGGGTTCGGAGTAACCTGCGCCAGGCTAGAGCCCGGCCAGCGGATCCACCCCGATCACCAGCGGGTGCAGCCAGATCAGCAGCGCCCAGACGGCCACCCCCGCCAGCATCGGCACGACGGGCGGGGGGCCCGGCCGCCATCGACCCGTCAGCAGCCCTGCAAGCGGCACGATCGAGGTGTTCCGCGACAGAGCCTCCCACTCGGGCATCTGGCGCCGCTTGCGCCGGTCGATGGCGGCCATCCCGGCCAGCGCGAACAGGCCCATCGGGCCGAAGAGCAGCAGATGCGCGAGGTCGCCATTGGCGATGGCATGGGCAAAGGCCCAGAGCGCCAGCGCCCAGAGGACCGGATGCCGTGTCACCCCGGCGACGCCGGGCCGCGCCGGATCGAAGGGCGCGGCGCGCGAGCCGAAGCTCAGCGGATTGGTCCCGGCCAGCGCCCCCGCGACCAAGAGGCAGGCCCCCAGCATCAGCGCCCCCGCCACCCAGACCTGCCAGGGCGCCGGATCCCAGAGGGCGACATAGGGCGCCCGCCCCGCCGCGACGATCACCCAGACCAGCAGCAGGATGGACAGCGCCGAATAGGCGAGGCCGAAGCCGGCATGCCCCAGCCGGGCCACCAGCGGCGCCTTCAGCCCCGGCCGCGCGGTCAGCGCATGCGAGCCGATGAACACCGCCATCGCCAGTGCGAAATTCCCCCAGCCGTCCATCTCGCCCCCCGTCTGCAGCGATTGACCCTGCCCCGATTTCCCCGACAATGCCACCCGACGCAACCGGAGAGTGCTATGCGAACCGAACCCGGCCCCGATGGCCAGCCCCGCTGCTGGTGGTGCCTGTCGACCGACCAATATGTGGCCTATCACGACGACGATTGGGGCTATCCCGTCGCCGACGACCGCAAGCTCTTTGAAAAACTGACGCTGGAGGCGTTCCAGTCCGGCCTGAGCTGGCGCACCATCCTGGAAAAGCGCGACGGCTTCCGCGCCGCTTTCGCCGGGTTCGACGCAGCGAAAGTTGCCGCCTTCACCGAGGCGGATGTCGAGCGTCTGCTGCAGGACAAGGGCATCGTCCGCCACCGCGGCAAGATCGAGGCGACGATCAACAACGCGCGGCGGCTGCTTGACCTGCAGGCATCGGGCACCAGTTTCGCTGCCTATCTGTGGTCTTTCGAGCCGCGTGACCCGGGCCCTGTCGGGGTCTCGACCACGGCCGAATCGCTGGCCATGTCCAAGGACCTGAAGAAACGCGGCTGGAAATTCGTGGGACCGACGACGATTTACGCCTTCATGCAGGCCGCCGGGGTGGTGAACGACCATCTGCCGGACTGCAGCCATCACGCCAAATCGGTCGCCGCCCGCGCCGCTTTCGAAAGACCCGCGGCGTGAGCCTGACCGGGATCCCGCTCAGCTATGAGCCGCTGGTCGCCCCGGCCCGGCCGCGGCGCCAGATCTGGCGCACGCTGCTGGGTCTGGCGATCACCGGCGCGGTCTATTTCGGCTGGATGGTGGGGCTGGCGATGCTGGCCGCCTGGTATCAGGGCGTGCCCTTCGACCGGCTGCTTTACCGCGTCGCCACCGGGGCCGATCCCTGGGGGATGATCCTGCTGCTGGGCGGGTTCCTCGGTGGCTGGATCGGTGTCTGGGTGGCGATCCGTCTGTTGCACCGGCGGCGGCTGGGCAGCCTGCTGGGGCGGGCGCCCGCGGTGCTCAGGGATTTCGTCACCGGCCTGGTGATCCTGGCGCTGATCGGCGGCGGGCTTACGCTCGTGATGATGCCGATGCTGCCGCCCCTGACCCTGCGGCCCGATGTCTCGGTCTGGCTGGCCTTCCTGCCGCTCGCTTTGCTGGGTGTTCTGGTCCAGACCGGGGCCGAGGAAGTGCTATTCCGCGGCTATCTGCAAAGCCAGCTTGCCGCCCGTTTAGCCCAGCCGCTGATCTACCTGACGCTGCCCGCGATCCTGTTCGGCCTCGCCCATTACAACGCCGAGGAGCGGGGCGCCGACGCCTGGCTGGTCGTCGGCTCGACCGCGCTTTTTGGCCTGATCGCGGCGGATGTGACGCAACGGACCGGCAATCTGGGCATGGCCTGGGGCCTGCATTTCGCCAACAACGTGCTGGCCATGCTGGTGCTCAGCGTCACCGGCGCGCTGAACGGGCTGGCGCTGTTCGAGGCGGGCGATCTCGCGCCCGAGATGGCACGCCCGCTGCTCGTCGCCGACATGCTGGTCACCGTCGCGGTCTGGGCGGTCTGCCGCCTCTGGCTCAGACGCCGCTGATGTTGCATTCCCGTGGGTCCCGGCCTATCTGGACCCAACAGCAGGGGGAGACCCGATGAACTGGATCACCAACTACGTCCGTCCGACGATCAACTCGCTTTTCTCGCGCCGCGAGGTGCCCGAGAACCTGTGGACCAAATGCCCCGAATGCGGGACGATGCTCTTCCACCGCGAGCTGACCGATAACCTTCAGGTCTGCACCAACCCGTCCTGTCAGCACCATCTGCCGATCAGCCCGCGCGACCGCTTCAAGGCACTGTTCGACGGCGGCATCTTCGGCGAGGTGGCGGTGCCCGAGCCGGTCACCGACCCGCTGCAATTCCGCGACCAGAAGAAGTACCCCGACCGGATGAAGGCTGCCCAGAAGGCCACCGGCGAGAAAGAGGCGATGCTGGTCGCCGAGGGCGAGATCGGCCGCCAGCTGGTCGTCGCCGCAGCGCAGGATTTCAGCTTCATGGCCGGGTCCATGGGCATGTATGTCGGCAACGCGTTGATTGCCGCCTGCGAACGCGCGGTGGAACGCCGGGCGCCGCTGGTGGTCTTTGCCGCCGCCGGGGGCGCGCGCATGCAGGAGGGGATCCTGTCCCTGATGCAGATGCCGCGCACCACGGTCGCCATCCAGATGCTCAAGGAAGCGGGCCTGCCCTATATCTGCGTGCTGACCCATCCGACCACCGGCGGCGTCACCGCCAGCTACGCGATGCTGGGCGATATCCAGATCGCCGAGCCGAACGCGCTGATCTGCTTCGCCGGACCCCGGGTCATCGAACAGACCATCCGCGAGAAATTGCCCGAAGGCTTCCAGCGCGCCGAATATCTGCTGGACCACGGCATGCTGGACCGCGTCACCAACCGCAAGGAGATGCGGGGCGAGTTGATCACCATCCTGCGCATGCTCTCCGGCCTGCCGCCTGCGGTGGCAGGCGAGCTTCCCGCCCCGGCCGAGGGCGCCGATTCCATCCCCGCCGCCCCTTCGGCCGCGGAAACGGGTGAGCCCTGATCGTGACCGCTGCATCCTCGGACGTCATCCTGCAACGCCTGATGGCGCTGCACCCGAAGATCATCGACCTGACGCTGGATCGCGTCTGGGCGCTTCTGGAAAAACTGGGCAATCCCCAGAACGACCTGCCGCCGGTGATCCATGTCGCGGGCACCAACGGCAAGGGTTCGACGCAGGCGATGATCCGCGCCGGGCTGGAGGCCGCGGGCAAGACGGTGCACGCCTATACCTCGCCGCATCTGGCGCGGTTCCATGAGCGGATCCGCGTGGCGGGCGAGCTGATTTCGGAGCCGGACCTCGCGGCGCTTCTGGATGAATGCGAGGCGGTGAACGGCGGCACGCCGATCACTTTCTTCGAGATCACCACCTGCGCCGCAATCCTGGCCTTCGCCCGGACCCCCGCCGATTACCTGCTGCTGGAAGTGGGTCTTGGCGGGCGGCTTGACGCGACAAACGTCGTGGCGAAACCGGCGCTGACCGTGATCACGCCGGTGTCGATCGACCACCAGCAATATCTGGGCGAGACGCTGGCCGAGATCGCTGGCGAAAAGGCCGGGATCCTCAAGCGCGGCGTGCCCTGCGTGGTTGGTCCCCAGGCCGAAGACGCGCTGGCGGTGATCGAAAGCAAGGCCGAGCGCCTCG
>NZ_JAUCCQ010000176.1:0-5893 GCF_034676075.1 Pararhodobacter sp.
CGATGCCGCGCGGGCTGTTGAAGGGTCAGTAAAGCCCCGTCACCGTCGCCAGATCGGCGCGAACACGGTCGGCGCCGGGGAAATCCGCATCGCGGGCGACGGTCAGATATTCGGTGAAGGTCCGGCAAAGGGCGGGATCCCGCGGGTCCATCGCCGCGATCCGGTCGAACCAGGCATCGTCCGCCCCCTGATCGGCCAGCACCTGACTGATCGCGTCGTAGTCGGCGTCGCTGACCACAGCCCGGTGCGGAACGGCATCGCGGTTGGCATCGGCAATGGCGAGGCGCTGGCGATAGGCATCTTCCAGCACGCCCTCGGTCAGCAGGAAATGCCCCTGCCCCAGCGCGCCCGGCCCCTCCGCCACCACCCGGGCGCAGAGCATCGGCTGGCGAGCCAGCCCTTGCAGCACGCGGATCTGCGTATCCAGCAGCGCCACCAGGTCAGCATCGGGCGCCTGCGCCACCATGCCCAGGATCGGCGCCATGATCTCGGCGTTGAGAGTGCTCAGCCGCTCGAACCCGGCGGGCGAGAACCCGTCGGGCTCGGAAACGACCTCCCGCAACCTGTCCACCATGTGCTGCGCCTCGTCCGGGAAATAGGCCATGAGCCCCGGCATCGCACTGCGCGCCGGTTCCGACGCCAGCACCATCGCGACCCGCTCGGCAATCTCGGCGGGTGCGAGTTCGGCCTGAGCCGGGATCGCACTGGCGATCAGCAGGGCGGTGAGAGGGGCGTTCAGGCGCATGGCGGGCCTCCGGGGTTCTGGGTGACGACATGCCTTGTCTAGCGCGAAGCCGCGGACCCCGCTGTTCCGTCGGGAACCCGCTCAGCCATTGGCCAGCGCCACCACCCAGGCCCGGCGCAAGCGGTCGGCGCCTTCGAACTCGCCATGTCGCACCGCCTTCAGGATGGTGAGGAAGGCCACACCCAGCCGCGGGTCCTCCGGGTCCAGCCGATCCAGCACCGCAAAGGCGTCGTCCATGCCCCAGACCCGGGCCAGCGCCGCCTGCAAACGCTCGTAATCGCCGACCACCGGCATCGCCGCCCCCACGGGCGCCCCGCGATACTGCGCCATGGCGCGATAGACCCGGGTCCTGATCCGCTCGCTTTCGGCGAGGATACCGTCGGGCTCCGAGCCCGACAGCGCCTTGATCCCCCGCACCACGAAACGCGAGGCCAGAAGCGGCTCGCCCTCGAACCGGCGGTAGAGGGCGATCTGGTCATCCAGCAGGGCGTCGATCTCGGCCCCGGGGATCGACAGCACCGCCGTGCCCAGACCGCGCCGCACCGCGGCCGCCGCATTGGCGATAGCGACCTGCCGTTGCCAGACGCTGCCCGGCCCGCGGGCGATCCGGATCATCTTGCGGCGAAGCGCCCGGGCATCGGCCGGAAAATGCGCCGCCATTGCCGCAAAAAGGCTGCGCCCCGGCTCCAAGGCCAGAGCCTGGTCCACAAGGCGACTGGCGGCGCGGCGCCGGGCCAGCACCTGCCGGCCAAGGCCCCAGCCGCCCCAGAGTCCGCCCAGCGCGGCACCGGCCAGCGTGGCGGCGACGGCGGTTTCCATGCCGATCATCGCCCGCCCCCTCAGCCGCCAAACAGCGACACGACGATCTCCAGCCGCATCCGGTCGGCGCCGTCGCTTCCGGCGTCGCGCAGGCTGGTCAGAAGCCGGCGATAGGCGCCGCAGAGCTGCGGATCGGCGGGATCGCGCGTCTCGACCGCGTCCAGATCGGCATCGGTCCCGCCATCGGCCAGAAAGACCGGGGCGAAGGCGTCGAAATCCTCTTCCTCTACGTACCGCCGGTCAACGGCGAAGCGGTAGCGGTCCATGGTGGCGTAAAGCCGCTCGGCCGCCTCGGCCAGTTGCACGGGATCGAGGCGCGGATCGCTGGGCTGCACCGAGGTCAGCCCCCGCGCGGCGATCGTCGAACAGGCGGCAATGTCGCTGTCGAAGGGCGCGATGGAGGTCAGCCAATCGTCCAGGATCGCCACGATCTCGGCATCCGTGGCGGCACGCAGCCCCTCGGCCATCCGGCCGTGGATCTCGCCCGCCTCGCGCGCCAGAACCTGCTGCGCCGCGTCGTTCAGCGTCCCGGCGCGGTAGGCTTCCAGCATCAGGCCCCGCAGCTGCACCGCCTCCATCGGGAAATGCCGCCGCATCGCCTGATAGGTGCTCGCGACCGGCTCCTGCGCCAGGATCGCATCGACCCGCTCGGCGGCGGTGGGGGTCGTGGCGGCCAGCACCCCGATCACCACGCCCTTGGCAAGGACGAAGGCACCGGCGGCAAGGCCCCAGGTGAGCATGGATTTCAACGTGCGGTTCATGGCGGGGCTCCTGTCTCTGGCTTGCCCCCTTGTTCCATGCCCCCGCCGGGTGCGCTGTTCCCCGGGGAACCCTAGCGTTTCGGCCCCAGCCAGCCCTTGCGCCGAAACCACCAGGCCAGCACACCCGCGATCACCGCCATGAAGGCCATCACGGCGGGATACCCCCAGCGCCAGTGCAGTTCCGGCATGTCGTCGAAATTCATCCCGTAGACCCCGACGATGAAGGTCAGCGGGATGAAGATCGTGGCGATCAGGGTCAGGACCTGCATCACCTCGTTGATCTTGTTGGACTGGCTGGAGAGCAGGATATCGACCAGCCCCGTGGCGATCTCGCGGTAGGTCTGCAGCGTCTCAATGATCTGGACCGCGTGGTCCTGGCAATCTCTGAGGTAAAGCCGCGTCGTCTCGGTGAAGCGCGGCGTTTCCTCCCGGGTCAGGGCCGAGACCAGATCGCGCAGGGGCCAGACCGCGCTGCGCACGGTCATCAGGTCGCGCTTGATGGCGTGGATATCGCCCATCTCGGTGGCGCTGGCCTTGAAGACCACCTCATCCTCCAGCGTTTCCAACTGCTCGCCCAGAACCTCCAGCACCGGGAAGAAGGCGTCGATCACCGCATCCAGCAGCGCGTAGCACAGGTAATCGGCGCCGCGCTTGCGCATCTGGCCCTGCGGGTTCCTCAGCCGCACCCGCACCGGGTCGAAGACATCGCCCGAGCGTTCCTGGAAGGTGATGACGAAACCGTCGCCCAGGAAAATCGTCACCTGCTCGGTCGCGACCAGCCCCGCCCGGCGGTCCGGCATCCGCAGCGCGATGAACTGATGCGCCTCGTATTCCTCGGCCTTGGGACGCTGGTGGCCGTTGACCACATCCTCCAGCGCCAGCGGATGCAGGCCGAAGATCTCGCCGATCCGCTGCAAGAGCGCGGTATCGGCCAGCCCGTCGACGTTCAGCCACAGCACCGTGCCGGGTTTGCAGGTCAGGATCTGGTCGCTCTCCTCCACCCCCTCGGGCGAATAGCGGAAGGTGTGGATCGTCGACGGATGGGCGCCGGGGTCGGCGGTCAGCGTGCCGGGGGCGGTGCCGGGCGGCGAGCGGCGGCGGCGGATGTAGCGGGGCGGTTTCATGGCCGGAAAGCTAGCGCGCGGCCGGGGCCTTGGAAAGCTGCACCGCCAGGATCCCGGCCATGATGATCGCCACGCCGATCACGTCGGTCAGGTTCAGCGTCTCGCCCAGCAACGCCGCGGCGATGGCCACGCCGAAGAACGGGTTGAGGAAGTGGAAGGTCGCGCCCCGGATCGCGCCGATCCGCTGCACCAGCTTGAACCAGACCCAGGTCGCGGCGACGCCGGGAATGAGCGTGGTATAGAGAAAGGCGAGGACCAGCCGCGGGGTCCAGGTGACGGTGAGCGTCTCGAAAGCCAGCGCCGGGCCGATCAGCGCGGCGGCGCCGACCAGCATCTGCAGGCCCACCACCATCATCACGTTCCCGCCCGAGGACGCGCCCCTCAAGGCCAGCGTCGCCACGGTCAGCGCCATGGCGGCGATCACGCAGAGGATGACGCCGACGGGGTCGAGCCCGCCGCCGAACCGCGCGCCCATGATCAGGATCACGCCGCCGAACCCGGCGACGAGGCCCGCCACGGCCACGGGTTTCAGCCGGTCGCCCATGAACAGGAACCCGGCGGCGGCGACCATCAGCGGCAGGGTGGAGGCGATGATGGCGGCGGCCGAGGCCTCGACCCATTGCATGGCGATGAAGTTGAGCCCCAGATAGGCCGCGTTCTGGCAGAGGCCGAAGATGATCGTGGCCCGCCACTGGGCGCGGGTCAGGCGCCAGGTCTCGCCCATCAGCCGGGCGAGGATGATGGCGAAGAGGCCGGAGATCAGGAACCGGGCCGAGAGGGCGAAGAGCGGCGGCGCGTCCTGGACGATCATGCGGGCCGAGGTGAAGGCCGAGGACCACATGAAGGCGAAGGCGAGGCCCATGAGGAGGGCTTTGAAATCCACGATGTCCTCCCCGGGCCGGACGGGGCCCCCTCGGCAGGGATAACGGGGAAATCCTCAGAGGGGAAGAGGTGTCCCACGCGTGGGACAGGGGGTGGGGTGTGGGATTACAACGGGTTAGAGGGGGGCGTTAAGGTTTTGGCAGGAATGTCCCATGGGGTGGGGGAACTCGTGGTGCACCGTGGGTGAGGTGTTGGTTTGTACGCAATGACTATGCGCCCTACATTGGTTTCGACGTAGGTCGAGGTCTTACTCCGACATAGGTGCTTGGCGCTCAGGTGTGCCGGGAGCCATGCTCGCGGACAATACGCGCACAATGTCTTTGTAAAAAGACACTCCTACCTCTTACTGGCACTGTGTATTCGGTGGTGGATTGAAGATATACTCGGTATGGACATAGGTGACAAGTTGCACCGTGGTACCGAACTCCGCTACTGTAGCTGGTTGCGGATTTTGGCTAGATAGCATTGTCGTATAGCAAACCGACTCACAGTTCGTAATTCGTCTGCATTCATCTCTATGTTGCCCCGACACTATTCTCGTTCGCAATCCGAATCGAGAGTATGCCCAGTCACTATCTCTAATACCGCGGCCTCCGTACTCTGACAGATCTGGAACCGGGACAAATAGCCTATCATTCGGGTCTCGCCCATACTCTGCTGCCATGCCCATCGCATCTGCCATTGTGATTTCGGTTCGTTGACCGGGAACACAAGGGATGGAAGGGCTTCTGAGTATTTCAATTGTGGGCTCGCCATTCTTAGAAAAGTCACGCAGACCGTAGTGCATTATTGAACAGTAATCGTAGAATCCAAAAACACGAGCGTTAGGAACAAGCTGGAAATTATGCTCAGCGCCGGCTCGAATATTCTGAAATAGCACGCGAACGTAGAGGTTCCTTTCTGGCGAGTTCTGTTGATGATGGAAGCCTAGTGCGTGGGCGAGCTCGTGAGCGATTATGCCCCTATGGTTTCGGTTGAATAGCCTCAGTGTTTGCCGACCACCGACTCGCCCAACAACTGATGAGTTCCCATTGTCTGAGACTACATAAATGTAGTCCGCTTCTGTCGTCCTTCTCACGCAACGAACTCTAGATACATTTGACCACCACGAGCAAGCGTCGAAAAATACTTGCCTAAGCGCGTCAGGATAGTTTGACTCGAACGAAATCGGTATAACTCCATTCGGCCAAGAGTTTACAGGCAATGGTCGGACAGACCTCTCGCCAACCCTTTCGTAGGGAAGGTACATGTCGTCTATAACCTGATAAAGCTGGCCGTCTTCCTCTATGATCCCACGATCAATGAGCTCTATCTGTTCATCTTGAGCTATCGCTTCTAGCGAAAGAGAAAAATAGAGCACTGCGAGGAGTGCGATTCTAAAGATCATGGCGAACACGGAATCAACCTTTGCTCTGACAATCTACCTTCAAGGGTCTCACCCAGAAATCTTTCTGTCCAGCACTACTTTAACTTGAAATCACGACGTGAACTTCAGTGGTGCCCCCCCTCACCCCTCCTTCTGAAACCATTTCTCCACATACTCCAGGATATCATCCACGATC
>NZ_JAUCCQ010000177.1:0-5854 GCF_034676075.1 Pararhodobacter sp.
CACCGGCGCCGCGCGGTTCTCGATCATCAGGCTGCGGGCGACGGCCACCAGCCTGAGGTCGGCGTCGCGGTATTCGGCATCGTAGAACACGGGCTGCAGCGCGGTCGGCGCCTGTGGGGGCAGCGGCAGGTCGGCGTAGCCGGTGACGGGCAGCCCGTTGATGTCGATGCGGTGAAAGATCCGCTCCTCGCCCATCGCCGCCAGCATGGAGAAAGTGCCGGGCGACAGGTCCAGCTCGGCCCCGCCCTCGACGCTGCGCAGTTCCTCGGCAATGGTCGATGTGGCCGCGCCAAGGATGCCGTCCAGCGTCGCCTCGGACGCCCGCTCGGCCCCCAGCCGCACGGCGACGTAAAGCGCCACCGCCAGCCCGGCCGAAAGCACGATCAGCTGCACCACCAGCCGACGGCGCAGCGAGGGCGCGCGGGGTCTCATCCCCCGGTCAGCCGGTAGCCGAGGCCGCGCACCGTCTCGATCCGGGCGGTCGAGCCCTCCAGCTTCTTGCGTAGCCGGGCGATATAGACCTCGATCGCGTTGTCGGAGACGGGTTCGGACAGGGAAAACAGCCGGTCGCAGAGCTGATCCTTGGACAGAATCCGCCCCGGTGCCGAGAGCAGCACCTCCAGCAGCCGCAGCTCCCGGTTCCGAAGGTCGCGGTTCTCGCCCGCGACACAGACGAAACCGCCCATCGGATCGAAGACCAGATCGGCGTAGCTTTGCAGATTGGTCACCGTGCCGCCCCGCCGCCGCAGCACGGCGCGGCAGCGGGCCTCCAGTTCCGCGAAATCGAAGGGTTTGGTCAGGTAATCGTCGGCGCCCAGATCCAGGGTATCCACCCGGTCCGACACAGCCGAGCGCGCGGTCAGCACGATCACCGGCGTATCGGCCTTGCGCGCGCGCTGGCGCTGCAGGAAGCCGCGGCCGTCGCCATCGGGCAGGGTGATATCCAGCAGGATCAGGTCATAAGGGGCGACGGCCAGATGGTCGTCGGCCTCGGACAGCGAGGCGGCGTGATCGACGGCATGGCCGTCCATCTCCAGCCGCTCGCGGACCGAGCGGGCAAGATCTGCATTGTCTTCGATCAGAAGAAACCGCATGGCGCCTCTTTTTCTTGCGACCTGACAAGTTCGTGACAGGTCTGTGCAAGGTTCCCAGCGAATCCTGCCCGGCGCAAGGGGGAGGTAACGGCGGCGCCGTCCCGCACCCCGGCACCAACTGGGAGGAACTCCATGACCCGTCTTTCGCTGCCCGCGCTGTCGCTGGGCGCTCTGCTGGCCGTCGGCACCCCGGCGCTGGCCACCGAATGCATCGCCCCCGCCAACCCCGGCGGCGGCTGGGACTTCACCTGCCGTCAGATCGGCCGCATCCTCTACGAGATCGGCGCCGTGCCCTCGCCGGTGCAGGTCACCAACATGGCCGGGGCCGGTGGCGGCGTCGCCTATACCGCCGTGGTCAGCGACCGGGGCGACGATGGCGACCTGATCGTCGCGGCCTCGTCGGCGACCACGACCCGCCTGGCGCAGAACGCCTTCGCCGGGATGACCGCGGATCAGGTCCGCTGGCTGGGCACCATCGGCGGCGACCCGGGTGTCATCGTCGTGGCGGCGGACAGCCCCTATCAGACGCTGAACGACCTGGTTGCCGCGGTCACCGCCGACCCCTCGTCGGTGGCTTTCGCCGGCGGTTCGGCCGTGGGCGGCTATGACCACCTGAAGGTGCTGATGCTGATGTCGCGCACCGGCTTCGAGGATGCCCGCGCGATCCGCTACATCGGCCTCGACGGCGGCGCCGATGCGATCACCCAGACGGTCGGCGGCTTCACCCAGGCGATGACCGGCGACATCTCGGAAATCGGCGGCTTCATCTCGTCGGGCGAAGTGCGCGCGCTGGCGGTTCTCTCGCCCGAGCGGATCGACGGCTACGACATCCCCACCGCGCGTGAGCAGGGCATCGACCTCGTGGCGATGAACTGGCGCGGCCTCTACGTGCCCCATGACATCACCGACGAGCAGTTCGAGGCCTGGACCGCGCGCCTGCAGCAGGTCGCCGACAGCGAGCAGTGGCAGCAGGTGATGCACGACAACGGCCTGGCCCCCTACACGCTGGTGGGTGACGAGTTCGAGGCCTTCGTCAACGCCAATATCGCCGAAATCCAGGAGATCTCGCGCGAGATCGGGATCCTGCAATGATCAAGGCTGACCGGATCTTCGGTCTGGTCATGATGCTGGTGGCGCTGGGGTATCTCTTCAGCGCCACCCACATTCAGACCAGCTTTCTCTCCGACCCGGTGGGCCCGCGCGTCTTCCCCTACATGATCGGGGGCGCGGTGATCCTGTGCTCGCTGGTGCTGGTGATCCGCCCGGATGCCAATGCCGACTGGCCGGGTCTGGGCACGATCCTGCAGCTGGCCATCGCGCTGGCGGTGCTCATCGGCTATGCCTCGGCGGTGCGGCCGCTGGGCTTCATCATCCCGACGGCGGTCGCCGCGGGGGTGCTGAGCTACCAGATCAACCCCAAACCCGTCAGCGCGCTGCTGACCGGCGTCGGGCTGTCGGTCGGGCTCTTCGTTCTCTTCAAGATGATCCTCGGCCTCGGGCTGGTAGGATTTCCGCGCCACTGGTTCTGAGCGCGTCGTGACACGGGTCGCCTGAACCGGCGCACCCTGGGGGAAAACCATGGATATCCTGTCTAACCTGGCGATGGGCTTTGGCGTCGCGCTCTCGCCCTGGACGCTGATGCTGGCGGTGATCGGCTGCTTCATCGGCACCATCGTCGGCGCCCTGCCGGGGCTTGGCCCGTCGAACGGCGTGGCGCTGCTGATCCCGATCTCGTTCTCGATGGGGCTCGATGCCATCTCGGCGCTGGTCCTGCTGACCTCGGTCTATTACGGCGCGATGTATGGCGGGCGGATCAGCTCCATCCTGCTGAACATTCCCGGCGATGAACCGGCGATGATGACCACGCTGGATGGCTACCCGATGGCCCGGCAGGGCCGGGCGGGCGACGCGCTGGTGGTGTCCGGCGTGGCCTCGTTCGTCGGCGCCTTCCTGGCCACCGTCGGCCTGATGCTGCTGGCGCCGATGCTGAGCCGCGTGGCCTATCAATTCGGTCCGGCCGAGTATTTCGCCCTCTATCTGCTGGCCTTCTGCACGCTGGGCGGCGTGGGGTCGAACAACCAGGCGAAATCGGCGCTGGCGGCGCTGATCGGTCTGGGCATCGCCATGATCGGCCTGGACAAGACCACCGGCATGCCGCGCTTCACCTTCGGCGAGCTTCACCTGATGGACGGGATCGACTTCCTGGTTGCCATCGTCGGCCTCTTCGCGGTGTCGGAAGTGTTCTTCTTCATCGAGAGCCACGGCAAGAATTCGGCCATCGGCGTGGTGCTGGACAAGGTCCGTATCCCGTGGAACGACCTGAAACGCTCGACCGGCGCCATGCTGCGCGGCACGGGCGTGGGCTTCGTGGCGGGGATCCTGCCCGGCGCCGGGGCCTCGCTGGGGTCGTTCCTGGCGTATATCCTGGAAAAGGGCGTGGCCCGGAACCCGCAGGATTTCGGCAAGGGCGAGGTCCGGGGCGTCGCCGCGCCCGAGGCGGGCAACAACGCCGCTGCCGGTGGCGCGCTGATCCCGATGCTGACGCTGGGCGTGCCGGGGTCGGGCACCACCGCCGTCCTGCTGGCGCTGCTGCTGACCCTCAACATCACCCCCGGCCCGCTGCTGTTCACCGAACGGCCCGAGGTCGTCTGGGGCCTCATCGCCTCGCTTCTGATCGCCAACGTCGTGCTGCTCATCATGAACGTGCCGATGGTGAAGATCTTCGTGAAGGTGCTGACCGTGCCCTCGCATATCCTGCTGCCGGGCGTGACGATGGTGGCCTTCGTGGGCATCTATTCGCTGACCGGCTCCAGCTATGACATGCAGCTCATGGTCGCCTTCGGGGTCCTGGGTTACATCTGCCGCAAGCTGGATATCCCGACCGTGCCGATCATCCTGGGCATCCTGCTGGGCAACGCCATGGAGGACAACCTGCGCCGCGCCATGGTGCTGTCGAATGGCGACTGGACCTATCTCTTCTCGTCCGGCGTCTCCATCGGGCTCTGGGTTGCGGCGATCATCGGCTTCATGGCGCCGCTGTTCCTGCGGCGCTTCCTGAAACGGCCCTCCCTGCCGGAGGCCAACGAGGACTGACATGACCACACGCGTTCTGGTGCCTTCGGGCGTGCTGGGACTAGGCTTCGACCGCGCGGCTCTGTCGCGCGGCGTTGCCATGAAACCAGACATCATCGCCATCGACGGCGGCTCTACCGACAGCGGCCCCTGGTCGCTGGGGGCGGGGCAGTCGAAATACTCGCGCGCCGCGACCAAGGCCGAATGGCGCCACCTGATGCAGGCCCGGGCCGAAGCCGGCGTGCCGCTGGTGATCGGCACTTCGGGCACCTGCGGGGCCGATGCCACGGTCGACTGGATGTATGCCATCACCGCCGAGCTGGCCGCCGAACTGGGCCAGAAACTGACCGTCGCGCGCCTCTATTCCCAGCAGCCCGCCCGCCGAATCGTGCAGGCGCTGGAGGAAGGCCGCGTCACCCCCCTGACGCCCGCGCCCGAGATCGACGCCGACGGCCTGCGCGCCATGGCCAATATCGTGGCGCTGGGCGGGGTCGAGCAGGTGCAGGCGGCCATCGCCACCGGCGCCGACATCATCCTCTGCGGTCGGGTGACCGATACCGCGACCATCGCCGCCCTGCCGCTGGCGCGGGGCGAGGCTGCGGGCGGTGCCTGGCACGGCGCCAAGATCGCCGAATGCGGGGCTTTGTGTTCGACGAACCCGACCTCGGGCGTGATCCTGGTCGATTTCGACGAGACCGGCTTCACGGTCGAGGCGATGGCCGAAACCGCGCTCTGCACCCCGCATTCCGTCTCGGCCCATATGCTTTACGAGAATTCGGATCCGTTCCAGCTCTATGAGCCGGGCGGCTATCTGGACGTGCGCGGCGCGCGCTACACCGCGCTCGACGCCCGCCGGGTGCGGGTCGAGGGCTCGAAATGGGTGCCCGGCCCCTATACCGTGAAGCTGGAAGGCGCGCGGGCGGCGGGCTACCAGACCACGATCCTGGCCGTCCTGCGCCAGCAGCATTACGTGACGCATGCCCAGGAATGGGCCGACAAGCTGCACGCGTTCCTCACCGCCCAGATCACCGAGCGGATGGGCCTGACGCCCCCCGATTACACGCTGGAATTCCGCATGATCGGCGTCAACGGCGCGCTGGGCGCGCTGGAGAACCGGCAGGGCCAGCCGGCCGAGGTGGGCGTTCTGGGCATCGTCACAGCCGCCACGCAGGAGATCGCCTCCGAGATCGGCAAGCTCATCAATCCGTGGGTGCTGCATTACCCGCTGACCGAGGATGAGGAACTGCCGACCTTCGCCTTCCCCTATTCCCCGGCCACCACCGACCGCGGCCCGCTCTACGAGTTCGCGCTCAATCACGTCATGGCGCTGGAGGACCCGATGTCGGCCTTCCGGCTCACGGTTTCGGAGGTCGGCTGATGCGTCTGGGCGACAAAGTCCTGAAAGTGCGGTCCAAGAACGCCGGGCCGTTCTGGATCACCATCGACATCTTCTGCGGCACGCCCGAGGCTTTCGCGGAAGTTTCGGGAAAACTCGAAACTCAGCGCGTGGCGGATCTGACCGGCACGCCGCTGCAACTCGTGAAACGCTTCGATATCGAGGATCTGCGGGTGGTGAAGCTGTCGATCCCGCGTCCCGTGGTGCAGGGCAGCCGCGACGACCGCGACATGCATGGCGCGGCGCTGGCGGTGCTGATCGACGAGATGGAGATCTAGCGGGTTCGTGGGGG
>NZ_JAUCCQ010000178.1:0-5708 GCF_034676075.1 Pararhodobacter sp.
TCGTCCTCGTCTTCCGCATCCGGCAGGTTGAAGAAGCTGTCGGCGTTCGAGTAATCGACCGGCTTCTTGTGCTCGTCCTCGTCCGAGCCGCCCAGCGTGAAGTTCTCCAGCCCGGCGATGCCGCGCGGCAGGCGGGGTTCCGGCGCCATCTCCAGCGACTGCTCGGTCGAGACCAGTTTGCGACGCTCGTCGTCGGTCATCACCGACCCCTCAGCCTCGCGCTTCTTGGCGGCTTTCTGCACTTCCATGTCGAGTTCCGACTGGCGGCAGAGACCCAGCGCGACCGGGTCAATGGGGGTGATGTTCTGGATGTTCCAGTGGGTCCGCTCGCGGATCGCCTGGATCGAGGGGTTCGTGGTGCCGACCAGCTTGCGGATCTGCGCATCGGCCAGCTCGGGGTGGAACTTGACCAGCCACAGGATCGCCGCCGGACGGTCCTGGCGCTTGGACAGCGGCGTGTAGCGCGGGCCACGGCGCTTTTCCTCGCCGACCGCGGCGGGGTTGTATTTCAGCTTGAGGGTGTAGCGCGGATCGGCTTCGCCCTTCTTGATCTCGGTCTCTTCAAGCTGGTTATGGGCGATGGGGTCGAAACCCTTCACACCCGTGGCCACATCGCCATCGGCGATGCCCTGCACTTCCAGCTCGTGCAGACCGCAGAAATCCGCCACCTGTTTGAAGGTCAGCGTGGTGTTGTCGACCAGCCAGACGGCAGTCGCCTTGGCCATCAGGGGTTTTGCCATCGTAAACGTCCTTCAACCTGCGAGAACCGCAAACCGCGGCACTCGCCGGAAGGACCGGCCGCGGCCGCGGGCCACGCATCCTCGATTTCGGGGAATGGAGCGTATATAAGCGCGCCGTCGATCCGAGGAAAGAGAAAATGCACCGTCTGACCGCCGCCTTTGTTGCCCTGCTGCCGATTTTCGCCGCGGGGGCCGCGCCCGCGCAGGACCGCGCCGGCGAGTTCGATTCCTACCTGCTGGCGCTGAGCTGGATCCCGGCCTATTGCGCCACCGACGGCGACGAGCGCGACGATCCGCGCTGCGAGGACGGGCGGCGGGTCGGCTGGGCGGTGCACGGGCTCTGGCCGCAGCATGATGACGGCAGCTGGCCGGAGTATTGCCACACCAATCAACGCTCGCCCTCGCGGCAGGAAACGGCGGCGCAGGCCGGGCTCTTCGGCACCTCGGGCTCGGCCTGGCATCAGTGGAACAAGCACGGCCGCTGCACCGGGCTCTCGGCCGCCAATTACTACCGGCTGGTGCAGACGGCGCTCGATCGGATCGCCCTGCCCGAGGTCTTCGAGGGCATCGACCGCGAGTTGCGCGTCAATCCCGATGTCGTAGAGGCCGCGTTCATCGAGGCCAATCCCGCGCTGGACCGCGACATGATGGTGACCTCCTGCCCCGGCGGCGATCTGGTGGAACTGCGCCTCTGCCTGACCCGGGATCTGGAGCCCGAGACCTGCGCGCCCGCCCTGACCCGCCGCGAATGCCGTCGCAGCGCGGCCACCCTGCTGCCGCTGCGCTGATGCGGGATTTCTGCGTCATCGGCGGGGGCATCGTCGGGCTGGCGACGGCGCGGGCGCTGCTGGCGCGGCATCCGGGCGCGAGCCTCGTGCTGCTGGAAAAGGAGGACGGCCTCGGCCGCCACCAGACCGGGCATAATTCGGGCGTCATCCATTCCGGCATCTATTACGCGCCGGGCAGCCTGAAAGCGCGCCTCTGCCGGGAAGGCGCGGCGCGGACCAAGGCCTTCTGCCGCGAGCATGGCATCCCGTTCGAGGACCGCGGCAAGCTGATCGTCGCGACGCGGGCCGATGAAATCCCGCGTCTAGACGCGCTCCATGCCCGGGCCGGTGAGAACGGGATCAGCGCCGAGTTGATCGACGCGGCCGAAATCCGCGCCCGCGAACCCGCGATCACCGGGCTGAAAGCGATCTGGGTCCCCGAGGCCGCCATCGTCGATTACAAGCGCGTGCTGGCGGCGCTGGCCGACGAGATCACCGCAAAGGGCGCCGAAATCCGCTACGCCACCGCCCCCAGTGCGATCCGCGAGACTGACAGCCACGTCGAGGTCACGACCGGGGCCGAGACCCTGAAAGCCCGCCGCCTGATCGCCTGCGCCGGGCTGCAATCGGACCGGGTGGCGCGGATGGCCGGTCTGCCGATCCGCCACCGCATCGTGCCCTTCCGCGGCGAATACTGGCGCCTCCGGCCCGAACGGTCGGGCGTGGCGCAGGCGATGATCTATCCGGTGCCGGAACCGGGCCTCCCTTTCCTCGGCGTGCATCTGACGCCGATGATCGACGGCTCGATGACCGTGGGCCCCAACGCCATGCTCGGCCTCGCCCGCGAGGGCTATCCGAAATTTTCGATGAATGCCCGGGACATGCTGGACATGGCGGGCTTCCCGGGCTTCTGGCGCTCCTTGGCGAAGAACATTCGCCCGGGGCTGGACGAGATCGGCAATTCCCTCTTCAAGCGCCGCTATCTGGCCGCCTGCCAGCGCTATTGCCCCTCGCTGACGCTTGCCGACATGCAACCGATGGAGCCGGGGATCCGAGCGCAGGCGGTGGGGCCGGACGGCTCGATGGTGCAGGATTTCCTGATCGAGGGCACGGCGCGGATGCTGCATGTGCTGAACGCCCCCTCGCCCGCCGCCACCTCGGCCCTGCCCATCGGCGAGATGATCGCCGAGCGGCTGCCGGCCTGAATTCCCCTTTTGTTCTTCCCTGCCCCGCCCGGCTGCGTTATCCTTTCCGCAGCCTTGGGGGCGGGGCCATGAGTGACGAGACCGAAGCACCAAGACCGCAGCGCAAGATCATCCATGTCGATATGGATGCCTTCTATGCCTCGGTCGAACAGCGCGACAATCCCGAGCTGCGGGGCAAGCCCGTGGCGGTCGGCGGCGCCGGGCCGCGCGGCGTCGTGGCCGCCGCCAGCTACGAGGCGCGGGTCTTCGGCGTGCGCTCGGCCATGCCCTCGGTCACCGCGCGCCGCAAATGCGCCGAGCTGATCTTCGTCCGCCCCCGGTTTGACGTCTATCGCGAGGTCTCCGGCCAGATCCGCGAGATCTTTGCCGAACACACCGACCTGATCGAGCCCCTGTCGCTGGACGAGGCCTATCTCGACGTGACCGAGAACAAGCAGGGCATCGCCTCGGCCACCGAACTGGCGGAAAAGGTGCGGGCGCGGATCAAGGAGGTGACGGGGCTCAATGCCTCGGCCGGGATCAGCTATTGCAAGTTCCTCGCCAAGATGGCCTCCGACCTGAACAAGCCGAACGGTCAGGCGGTCATCACCCCCAAACGCGGCCCGGCGTTTGTCGAGGCCCTGCCGGTCGCCAAGTTCCACGGCGTCGGCCCCGCCACGGCGGCCAAGATGGGGCGGCTGGGCATCGTCACCGGGGCGGACCTCAAGGCGCAATCGCTGGATTTCCTGCGCGAGCATTTCGGCAAGTCGGGCGGCTGGTACTACCGCATCAGCCGCGGTATCGACGAGCGCGCCGTCCAGCCGCACCGCGAGAGGAAGTCGGTGGGCGCCGAGGATACGTTCCTGGAGGACATCCACAGCCCCGACCCGGCGCGCGAGGAAGTGGCGAAACTCGCCGCCCGCGTCTGGCGCCATACGGAAGGGAAAGGCCTGAAAGCGCGGACCGTGGTGCTGAAGGTGAAATACGCCGATTTCCAGCAGATCACCCGCTCGCGCACGCTCGCGGTGCCGCTGGCCTCGGCCGCGCAGATGGAGGCTTTGTGCTTCGCCCTGCTCGACCCGCTCTTTCCGACCGCGAAGGGTATCCGGCTTCTGGGCGTGACCCTCTCGACGCTGTCGGGTGACGAAGCCGAGGCCCCGCCCGAAGGCGCGCAGCTCTCGCTCTTCTGAACGCCGCCCACCGCCGGAAAGCCGGTGTGCGATAGCGGGCGTCGTCGCCCCCACACAACCTATGCGATAGCACGCCGACGCCACCGCACGACAAGCGCGAACCCGCCCGCGCAGCCGCGAATCAGACGAGTTTCATAAAATGCGAACAATCCCGTCAAACCGCATCAATCGGCGCCCGGCCGAGAAACGGCGTGTCGCGCGGCCTGTCGCCGGACCGGGTTCACATCCTTGTGTGACGATGGTTCGGAGGCGGCGACAATGTCCGGCAGATCTGGCGCCGAAATGGCGGAATTTCGGCAAGAATGGCGCAAAGGTGGCCCATAGCAGGCGAAAATATGGCCGAAATGGGGCGAAAACTGTTTCCCTCCTTGCAACAGTTTATTCTCCTGGCACGGGCAGGCCCTGCGACCGCCCCCTGCCCCGCGCCGTCTTTCCGGTGATTTCTTTTTGTTTTCCAGACCCCTCTGCTATATTGGACCTCGACCCGAAAAGGGGGCCGGACCATGGGGGTGGTCTGGCAAGATGCTGCCAAGGTTAAACCGGGGTAAAGATCGACGCTTGCTCCCGTGGCGAAAGCCGCGCGGTGCCCCGTGTCCTCTGCATGCATCGTCCCGGGGGCGGCGTCCGTGCCGTTCCCTCCTGCGCCAGGCCGCCGATGGTCGGGCGTTTTTTGAGACAATGGTCCGCGCCCGGACCCGAGGAGACGCAAGATGCCGCCGAGAACCGACACTCCCCTCACCCCGCTTGCCGCCGGCCCCGGTGTTTACGACGGCACCGACGGCGATGACGTGATCCGCTACGGCGATACCGACCCAGACGGCGATCAGGTCACCGATACCGGCAACGCGATCAGCGCGGGAGCCGGCAATGACACGGTCTATGCGGGCTACGGCGACGACACGATCGAAGGCGGCGCCGGCAACGACTGGCTGTTCGGCAGCCAGGGCGACGACGTGCTCTCGGGCGGCGAGGGCAATGACACGCTCTGGGGCGACGAAGGCAACGACACGCTCTATGGCAACGAGGGCGACGACAAGCTGATCGGCGGCGCAGGCGACGACCTGCTGATCGGCGGCGAGGGCAATGACCTGCTGTTCGGCGACGGCAACCCGGGCGACCACGGCGGCCTCACGCCCGAGGATCCGGCCGAACCCGGCTTCGGCAACGACACGCTGATCACCTCGACCGGCAACGACACCGCCTATGGCGGCTCGGGCGACGACGTGTTCCGCGTATTCGACGAATTCGGCCATCACGTGATCACCGGCGGCGAGACGGGCGAGACCGAGGGCGACACGCTCGACGCCTCGGCGGTGACCGCCGACCTGACGGTGTATTACACCGGCGACGAGAAGGGCACCTTCACCGATTACGGCGCGACGGTGAACTTCTCGGAAATCGAGAAGATGTATCTCGGCACCGGCGACGACCGGGTCGAGGTGATCGATACGACCACCGGCTACATCCATGGCGGCGACAGCTTCGACACGCTGATCCTGCCCGAGGGCGACGACGCCCCGGAAGTGGTCATCACCAGCGAAGTGCCCTTCCCGGACGTGCCCGGCGCCACCTCGAAGACCGGCTATGTGATGTTCAAGGACGGCTCGCGGCTCGATTTCGAGAGCTTCGAGAAGATCGAGAACAAGTGCATCTGCTTCACCCCCGGCACGCTGATCGACACCACCCGCGGCCGGGTGGCGGTCGAGGAGTTGGTGGCGGGCGACCGGGTGCTGACCCGTGACCATGGCTATCAGCCGCTGACCTGGACCGGACGCCGCGACCTGTCGATGGCCGATCTCGCCGGCAGCCCCGAGGTCGGGCCGGTGC
>NZ_JAUCCQ010000179.1:0-5708 GCF_034676075.1 Pararhodobacter sp.
GGGTTTTCCACCCTCCTTGAAAATCCTCCCGAGGATATTTCCAGAACGAAGATGACCGGAAGAGCGGGCCTTGGGGCCCGTTTTTCTTTGTCTTTTCAGCGGGGCAAAGAAAAAGGCCGGGTCCCGAAGGATCCGGCCTTTTTGTTCTGGAGCGGGCGATGAGATTCGAACTCACGACCCTAACCTTGGCAAGGTTATGCTCTACCCCTGAGCTACGCCCGCTCGATGGCCGCGATCTAGCATCGCCATGGGCGGGGTGCAAGGGGTGTTTCGGGCCTCAGGCGGCGGTTTTCGGGGCCAGCGAAAAGGCGTCGAGAAAGCGCTGGGCGGCGGCTGGATCGCCGGTCAGCTGCACCTGTCCCGCGGCCAGATGCGCCTTCAGCGGCGCGCTGCCATAGACCGCGGCGGCGAGCGCGTTGCCGCTGCCCGCGAATCGCAGGGGCAGGCCGTCGCCGGGGCCGGGACGGGCGGTGAACCCGTCGGGGCCGAGGCGCGTCTCGAAGCTTTCGGCGCCCAGGGTGAAGGCGGCCTCGGCGCTGGCGGCGACCGGGCGGACCATGACCGCCATCGACAGCATCAGCCCGGTGGGCGAGATGAATTTCCGCGGGTCGTGGCCGGGCTGGCGCACGCCCCAACGGCAGAGCGCGTCGATCACCGGCCGGGTATCGAGGCCCGCCGGGGTCAGCGCATAGGCCAGCGCCGCGGCGGGGGGCGTCAGGGCGCGGCGTTCGATGAGGCCGTTCGCCTCCAGTTCGATCAACCGCTGGGTCAGGATGTTCGAGGCGATGCCGGGAAGCCCCGCCTTGATCAGGCCGAAACGCTTGGGGCCCAGCATCAGCTCGCGGATCACCAGCAGCGCCCAGCGGTCGCCGATCAGGTCCAGCGCATGCGCCGCGAGGCAGCCCTCGTTATAGCCCTTGTGCGCCATCGCATCCTCCGACTTCCGCTCATTAAGGATTGTGCAGTTGCTTTTTGCAAGTGCCTCCGGCAGCATGGCGGCGCGTCATCCCAAGGACAGGAGGCCCCGGTGAGCGACGATTTCCAAGGATTGCCCTGCTGGTACGAACTGACCACGCCCGAGCCGCTGGCCGCCGCCGATTTCTACCACGCGGTGATCGGCTGGGAGGTCGAGGCGGTGCCGATGGAGGGGTTCGAATATTTCCTCGCCCGGCAGGGAACGGCGATGGTGGCGGGGATGGTGCGGCCGATGAGCCCCGAGATCCCGCCCAATTGGCTGACCTATTTCGCGGTCCGCGATTGCGATGCCACCGCGGCCGCCATGCTGGCCGATGGCGCGGGCCAGATCGTGCCGCCCTCCGACATCCCGGGCACCGGGCGCTTTGCCGTCCTCAGCGATCCGCAGGGCGCCGTTTTCGGCCTCTTGCAGCCGCAGCCGATGGAGGAGGGGCAGGGCGGCGCCTATGATCCCGCCAAGCCCGGCCACGGCGCCTGGCACGAGCTGATGTCGGGGGATCCGGTGGCGGGGCTGGCCTTCTATGCCAAGCATCTGGGCTGGACGGCCTCGACCGCGATGCCGATGGGCGAGATGGGGACCTATCAACTTTTCGCCCACGAGGGGCGCGACATCGGCGGCATGATGGGTCTGCCGCAGCCGGGCATGCCGCCCTGCTGGCTGCCTTATACCGGCGTCGCCAGCATCGACCGGGCCAAGGCCGCGGTCGAGGCCCGGGGCGGGCGGGTGCAGCACGGGCCGATGGAGGTGCCGGGCGGCGCCTTCATCCTGCAGGGCAGCGATCCGCAGGGCGCCTGGTTCCCGCTGACGGGCCCCCGCTGATCAGGCGCCCTGCGGCAGGATCCGGGCCAGCACGGCGCTGAACGGCGCCTCGTCGCTGATCGAGGGGCCGAGCAGCGCGTAGCCATGCACGCTGCTCCACACCAGCCCCTCGAGCACCGGATCGGGCCTGCCGCCCGAGAAGGGCAGGCAGCCCTCGCGCAGGACACCATAGGCGCGGGCCGATTCGACGATCAGGGCGGGGTCCTGGTCGTCGAGGTCGGGGCAGGCGAACATCACATGAAAGAGACCTGCCGAGTCGCGGGCGAAGTCGAGATACCCCTCGCAGATCGCCAGCAGGCGGGCGAAGGGGCTGTCCCCGGCTGTGGCGAGGCGGCGCAGCATCGCCTCGGTGAAGAGCGCGAAGGCGCGGCTGGCGATCGCGGTGTGGAGCCCCGGCAAGCCCTTGAAATGATGGGCGGGGGCGGCGTGCGAGACACCGGCGCGAGCCGCGGCGCGACGCAGGGTCAGCCCCTCGGGGCCGCCCTCGATCAGAAGCGCAAGGCCGGCCTCGATCAGGGCGTCGCGGGTGGGAAGGGAGGATTGGGTCATGGCCCAGCATCGCAGCTGGGTTTGACAGTGTCAATCTGAGCTTGACAGTGTAAAGGCGACGCCTATGCTGGGGCTATCTTTACACTGTCAAGGAGGTCCCCGTGCCCCGTTCCTTCACCTGGTTCTTCTGGCTTTCGGCGCTGTCGGTGGCGCTCGTTTCATGGCGGGTGCTGGTGGCGCCGGTCGATCTGGTGATGCCCGCCATGGCGCACTACCTGGCGGATTTCCCGCTGTCCTTGGCCGCGCATATCCTCTTCGGGCCGCTGGCGCTGCTGCTTGCCCCCTTCCAGCTCTGGCAGGGGCTGCGGCAGCGGCGGCCGGGGCTGCATCGCTGGCTGGGGCGGCTCTATGGGCTCTCCATCCTGGGGGGCGGCCTCGCCTCACTGACCCTGCTGCCGGGGTTCGAGGGCAGCCGCTTCGCCGCCCTCGGCTTCGGCACGCTGGCCGTCCTCTGGATCGGCATCACGCTCTGGGGGATCGGCCGGGCGCGGGCGGGCGACATCGCCGCGCACCGGCGCTGGATGCAGCGCTCGGTGGCGCTGACCTTCGCCGCCGTGACCCTTCGGCTGATCATGGCGCCGCTGATGGCCGCGGGCTGGAGCCTGACCGAAACCTACGACATCACCGCCTGGGGCAGCTGGTTGATCAATCTGGCGGTGCTGGAGATCTGGCAGCGCTGGCGCGTGCAGCGGCCGCGGGTCGCCTGAAAGCAGAACGGCGGCCCGAAGGCCGCCGTCTCTGGTCCGAATTGGAGCGGGCGATGAGATTCGAACTCACGACCCTAACCTTGGCAAGGTTATGCTCTACCCCTGAGCTACGCCCGCTTCCTTTCGGTGCCGGTCATTTAGGTCATGGCCGCGGCCCCCGCAAGCGGAAAATGCGCGCCCCGGCTGATTTTCCTGTGCCCCTGTCGGAGGCCCTGTCAGCGGGCCGATCCGGCGCCCGGGCAGGCGGGGATTTCCGCCGCGGCAGGGGCGTCGTGAGCGGGGCTCGTGGAACCGGATCGGTGGCGCCCGCGTTCTCCTTGCAAGCCGCGGATCGAGCCGCGACGATCTTTACGGATGGAGTGAACCGATGAACAACGACACCATCGAAGGCAAATGGAAGCAGATCAAGGGCGAGGCCAAGATCCAGTGGGGCAAGCTGACCAACGATGACCTCGACGTCGTCGAAGGCCACAAGGACAAGCTGGTCGGCAAGATCCAGGAACGCTACGGCAAGTCCAAGGATGAAGCCGAGGCGGAAGTGAACCGCTTCTGGTCGAAGTACTGATCCGACCCATCGCCGTGAACGGAAAGGGGGCGCCTCGCGCCCCCTTTTTTCGTGCGATGCCCGTGGGTTATTCCAGCTCGATCAGCAGGTCATGCGCCTCGATCTGGGCGCCCGGCTGGACATGGACCGCCTTCACCACCGCCTCGCGGTCGGCATGCAGGCCGGTCTCCATCTTCATCGCCTCGATGGTCAGCAGCAGATCACCCGGCTTCACCTTCTGGCCCACCGACACCCCGACCGAGGCCACCGAGCCCGGCATCGGCGCGCCGACATGGGCGTCGTTGCCGTCCTGCGCCTTGGGGCGCACGGCGAGGCTGGCCTTGGCCTTGCGGTTCGGCACGCGGATGGTCCGGGGCTGGCCGTTCAGCTCGAAGAACACCCGCACCTCGCCGTCGTCCTGCGTCTCGCCCTGGGCGATCAGGCGGATTTCCAGCGTCTTGCCGGGGTCGATCTCGGCCGAGATTTCCTCGCCCGGTTCCATGCCGTAGAAGAAGTTCCAGGTCGGCAGGGTCCGCACCGGGCCATAGGTGTTGTGGCGTTCCATGTAGTCGGTGAAGACCTTGGGATACATCAGGTAGCCGTTCAGGTCCTCGTCGTCGATCACCATGCCGTCGAAGAGGGACGAGACCTTGGCGCGGACCTCTTCCAGATCGACCGGCTTCAGATGCTTGCCCGGCCGTTCGGTCGAGGGTGCCTCGCCCTTCAGCGCCTTCTTGGTGATGGCCTCGGGCCAACCGCCCTCGGGCTGGCCGAGGTTGCCCTTCAGCATGTCGATCACCGACTCGGGGAACGACATGTCGCGGGCAGGATCTTCCACATCCTTGCGCGTCAGGCCTTGGCTGACCATCATCAGCGCCATGTCGCCGACGACCTTGGACGAGGGCGTCACCTTGACGATATCGCCGAAGATCTGGTTCGCATCGGCATAGGCGCGGGCGACTTCCGGCCAGCGTTCCTCCAGCCCCAGCGAACGCGCCTGCGCCTTGAGGTTGGTGAACTGGCCGCCCGGCATCTCGTGCAGGTAGACCTCCGAGGAGGGCGCTTGCTGCCCGGTCTCGAAGGCGCCGTAATGCGCGCGGACCTGTTCCCAGTAGTCCGAAATCTCGCGCACCCGGGCCATGGAGAGGCCTGTGTCGCGCTCGGTATGGCGGAAGGCCTCGACGACCGAGCCGAGCGTCGGTTGCGAGGTGTTGCCCGAGAAGGCATCCATCGCCGCATCGACGCAATCCACGCCCGCATCGGCGGCGGCGAGGATCGTGGCGATGGCCGCGCCCGAGGTGTCATGCGTGTGGAAGTGGATCGGCAGATCGACCGCGTCTTTCAGCGCCGAGAACAGAACCTTCGCGGCCGGGGCCTTCAGCACGCCCGCCATGTCCTTCACGCCCAGCACCTGCGCGCCGGCCGCTTCCAGCGCCTTGGCCATCTTCACATAGTAATCAACGGTGTATTTCCGCTGGCCCGGGTCCAGCAGATCCGAAGTATAGCAGATCGTCCCCTCGCAGATCCGCCCCGTCTCGATCACCGCATCCATGGCGACGCGCATGTTCTCGACCCAGTTGAGGCTGTCGAAGACACGGAACACATCGACCCCGGTCTCTGCCGCCTGTTTGACGAAGGCCTGGACCACGTTATCCGGGTAGTTGGTGTAACCGACGCCGTTGGACGCCCGCAGCAGCATCTGCGTCAGCAGGTTCGGCATCGCCTTGCGCAGGTCGCGCAGGCGTTGCCAGGGGCATTCCTGCAGGAAGCGGTAGGCCACGTCGAAGGTCGCGCCGCCCCAGCATTCGACCGAGAAGAGCTCAGGCAGGTTCGCGGCATAGGCGGGTGCCACGCGGATCATGTCGATGGAGCGCATCCGCGTCGCCAGCAGCGACTGGTGCGCGTCGCGCATCGTCGTGTCGGTGATGAGGAGCTTTTTCTGGTCCTTCATCCAGTCGGCAACGGCCTTGGCGCCCTTCTGATCCAGCAGTGTCTTGGTCCCCGCGGGCGGGGTCGCCACCACCATCTGCGGAGCGATGGGCGCGCGGGGCTGGGCAACGGGCTTGGCGCGGCCTGCCGTCTCGGGGTGCCCGTTCACCGTGATGTCGGCCAG
>NZ_JAUCCQ010000180.1:0-5649 GCF_034676075.1 Pararhodobacter sp.
CGGCGGGCGCGCTCGGCGTTGAGCTGTTGCAGCATGGCGGCGCGGGTGGCCTCGTCGAGGTTCACGTCGAGGAGTTCGGCGCGGGTCACCACGATGCCCCAATCATCGACCACATCGGCAATCGCCGCGCCGATCTTCTGCGTCAGGCGGGCGCGGTTCGACTGCACCTCATCCAGTTCCATCGTGCCGATTTCCGAGCGCACGATACCGGCGACGGTCGTCAGGATCGCCGCGTCCACGTCCCGGATCCGGTAGACGGTCTTTTCCGGCTCCATGATGCGGTAGAAGACCGAGGTCTCGACCTGCACCAGCACGTTGTCGGTGGTGATCGCATCCTGCCGCTGGTTCGGCAGCTGCCGTTCCAGGATCGAGACCTTGTGCGCGACGGTATCGACGAAGGGCACGATCAGGTTGATGCCCGGCCCCAGAACTGCGCGCAGCCGACCGAAACGCTCGACCACGTATTTCTGCGACTGGGGCACGATGCGCACGCCCAGGAACAGCGAAATGATGATGAAAATAGCAAGCAGCAACAGGACGATAGTGCCGCCGCCGATGGAATCGAAGGGCATGAAGAACTCCGGGATCAATGGCTGTGGGGTCGGGATAGGATCGGGTTTCACAGCAAGCCAGGGATAGTCGCAAGGCCTGCAGTATGGAGGCTGGCGGGGCCGAGGGAAAGAGGCACGGCTTGCAGCGAGCCCCCCGCCCCTGTAGGGAACGTGCAAATCCCCGTTATATCTGGAGCGTGAGATGGCCTCGTATCAGTACGTCTATCACATGGATGGCGTGTCCAAGACCTACCCCGGCGGCAAGAAATGCTTCGAGAACATCCGCCTGAACTTTCTGCCCGGTGTCAAGATCGGTGTCGTCGGCGTCAACGGCGCCGGTAAATCGACGCTGCTGCGCATCATGGCCGGGATCGACAAGGATTTCTCCGGCGAGGCCTGGGCCGCCAAGGGCGCCAAGGTCGGCTACCTGCCGCAGGAGCCGGCGCTGGATGAAAGCCTCGACGTGCGCGGCAACGTGATGCTGGGCGTGGCAGCGAAGCAGGCGAAGCTCGACCGCTACAACGAACTCGCCATGAACTACTCGGACGAGACGGCCGAGGAGATGGCGAAGCTGCAAGACGAGATCGACGCCGAGAACCTCTGGGATCTCGACAGTCAGGTCGATGTGGCGATGGAAGCGCTGCGCTGCCCGGCCGACGACGCCGATGTCGCGACCCTCTCGGGCGGGGAACGCCGCCGGGTGGCGCTGTGCAAGCTGCTGCTCGAAGCCCCGGACATGCTGCTGCTGGACGAACCGACCAACCACCTCGATGCCGAGACCATCGCCTGGCTGCAAAAGCACCTGATCGAGTACAAGGGCACCATCCTCTGCGTCACGCACGACCGCTATTTCCTGGATGACATCACGTCCTGGATCCTGGAGCTGGAGCGCGGGCGCGGCATTCCCTACGAGGGCAATTATTCCTCGTGGCTGGAACAGAAAGCCAAGCGCGTCGCCCAGGAAGCGCGCGAGGACAAGGCCAAGCAGAAGGTTCTGGAAAAGGAACTGGAGTGGATCCGCGCCGGGGCCAAGGCCCGTCAGGCGAAGTCGAAGGCCCGTATCTCGGCCTACGAGAAGATGGCCGACCAGTCCGAGAAGGAACGCGTGGGCAAGGCCCAGATCATCATCCCCAACGGCCCTCGTCTGGGCGGCAAGGTGATCGAGGTCGAGGGCCTGAGCAAGCATTACGGCGACCGCCAGCTGATCGAGAACCTGTCGTTCTCGATCCCGCCGGGCGCCATCGTCGGCGTGATCGGCCCGAACGGCGCCGGGAAATCGACGCTGTTCCGCATGATCACCGGCAAGGAACAGCCCGATGCGGGCTCGGTCACGCTGGGTGACACGGTGAAGCTGGCCTATGTCGACCAGTCGCGCGATGCGCTCGACCCCAACGCCACCGTCTGGGAAGAGATTTCCGGCGGCGCCGAGCTGATCGAACTGGGCGACGCCCAGGTCAACAGCCGGGCCTATTGCGGCGCCTTCAACTTCAAGGGCGGCGACCAGCAGAAGAAGGTCGGCCTGCTGTCGGGCGGTGAGCGCAACCGCGTGCACATGGCCAAGCTGCTGAAAGAGGGTGGCAACGTCCTCCTGCTCGACGAACCGACCAACGACCTGGACGTGGAAACGCTGCAGGCGCTGGAAGCGGCCATCGAGGATTTCGCCGGCAACGCGATCATCATCTCGCACGACCGTTTCTTCCTCGACCGGCTTTGCACGCATATC
This sequence comes from Pararhodobacter sp., assembly GCF_034676075.1. Lineage (GTDB taxonomy): Bacteria > Pseudomonadota > Alphaproteobacteria > Rhodobacterales > Rhodobacteraceae > Pararhodobacter. The sequence goes on from NZ_JAUCCQ010000180.1 coordinate 2,275, forward strand.
CTCGCCTTCGAGGGCGAGGCCAAGGTCGAATGGTTCGAAGGCAACTTCGAGGCCTATGAGGAAGACAAGATCCGTCGCCTCGGCCCCGATGCGGTCGAACCGAAGCGGGTCAAATACAAGAAATTCTCGCGTTAAGACAAAGGGCCCGGCGACGGGCCCTTTTCCTTTCCCTCAGGTCGCCGGATGGCCGGGGTTCTGCGGGGCGTCGTCGCAGATCTGGACCCAGCCGGGCTTTTCCGAAGTGAATTCGTGGAAGCGGTTCCTGAGCCCGGTCTCGGTATCCAGCGCATTGGCAGCGATGGGAAAGCTCGACTCCTCCGACAGGATCTCGCCCAGCGAACTGCCGCAGATCCGGCAGAAGCAGCGGGCGTATTTGTAGGGCGCCTCGGGCTGGTAGGTCGCCACATGCTCCCTGCCCTGCACCCAGCGCAGATCCTCGCGCTTGACGAAGACGATGGTGCTGGCCCCCGCCTTGCGGCAGCGCGAGCAATGGCAGGTGCCCATGGTCGAGGGTTGAGCCAGAAGCTCGAACCGAACCGCCCCGCAACAGCAGCTTCCCTGAATCATGACCGGTTCCCTTGATGGCCGAGCGACACACCGGAACATATCATGAACAAATCACTGCAAGCAAGCGCGGCCTTCGGGGGCCGGGGCGGGAATGGGGGGGGAAAAACTGGCGATCCCGAGAGGACTCGAACCCCTGACCAACTGCTTAGAAGGCAGCCGCTCTATCCAGCTGAGCTACGGGACCGCACCGCTTTCTCATGCGTCACCCAGCCCGGGGCGTCAAGTCAGAGGCCGCGTGCCCAGACGATGCTGGCGGCTACCACCCCCGCCGTCGCATCGGGCGAGAGGATGTCACCGGCGATGACGTGCTGCTGCGGGTCATTCGCGTCCTCGACCCGCTGCATCGTCACCGGGGCGCCCCAGCGGGCCATGACCTCCTCGGTCACGCGGGAATCGACCACCCGGTCGCCCTCGGCATAGAAGACAAGCGCGGGCACCCTCGCCTGTTCGACCGGGGCGTGGCGCGCCGCCTCTTGCACCACGCGCATCGGGAACAGCGCGGCGCTGGGGTAGCTGGTGGTCCAGTAGCGGCCGTGCGCCGCATTCGCCGGCTGCCAGCTGCGCTCGGTGCCGAAGATCCAGGGGCCCCAGGTGCTGGCCCAGGGCAGGTCCAGCACGAAGGCCATCCGGTCGGCGGGCGAGAAATTGGGGGAAATCAGGATGATCCCGTCGATCCGCTCGCGATAATCCGGGTCCAGCGCGGCCAGCACCGCCAGCGAGCCGCCGGTCGAGGTGCCGATCAGCACCACCCGTTGCCCCAGCCTTTCGCCGATGGCCATGGCCTCGGTCAGATCCGTCGCCCAATCCTCAACCGTCACCTCGCCCAGCGCCGGGCCGGGGCGGCCGTGACCGGCGAGCCTTGTCTCGAAGAGATTGGCCTCCAGCGCTTCGGCGAGGCGCAGAGGGACGGGCGCGATCTCCTGCCGGGTGGCGGAGAAGCCTGGCAGATAGACCAGCGCCAGATCGGTCGCAGTGCCGCGCTCGCCCGCCCAATGGATCAGCTTCTGCGTGCCGGGGGTGAGGTCGTCGAACACCCCTTCGCGCGTCTCCAGCCAGGCGTCGAGGTCGGCGCCCGGGACCACCGGCGCAACCTGCGCCGCCGGGGGCCAGTCGGTGCGGGGGGCGAAATACCACAGCGCGCCGCCGACCAGCAGCAGATCGCCCAACAGCGCCAGCAGGAGGAGCCGCGCCTTCATCCCTCAGACCGGCAGCCGGTCGAGCGTCTCGGCCAGCAGCGCCAGATTCTCGGGTTCCGAAAAGCGGTGATCGGCCCCCTTGACCAGCGTCAGCCGCAGGTCGGGGCTCTCGGCATGATCGAAGAGCTTCAGCGCCACCGAGGGCGGCACGTCGACATCGGCCGATCCCTGCAACAGCCGCACCGGGAAGGGCAGCGGCAGCGGGCTGCGCAGCACCAGCCGGTTGCGCCCCTCCTCGATCAGGCGGCGGGTGATGACATAGGGGCCGTCGTCATATTCCGAGGGCTGCTCGATGCGGCCGGTGGCGGCCATGGCGGCGCGTTCGGCCTCGGTGAACGAGGGCTCCATCAGGTCTTGGGTGAAATCGGGCGCGGCGGCGATGCCGATCAGCCCGGCGATCCGCTCGGGGATGGCACGCGCGACCAGGAGGGCGATCCAGCCCCCCATCGAGGAGCCGACGAGCACCTGCGGCCCCTCGGTCAGGGTCTCGATGGCGGTGAGCGCATCCTCGAACCAGTCGCCGATGGCACCGTCGAGGAAATCGCCGTCCGACTGGCCATGGCCGGAATAGTCGAAGCGCAGGAAGGGACGGCCCCGCTCCTCGGCCCAGGCTTGCAGGAATTGCGCCTTGGTGCCGGTCATGTCCGACTTGAAGCCGCCGAGGAAGACGACCCCCGGCCCGGTGCCGGGGGTTCGGTGATAGGCCAGGCGGCGGCCCTGCGGCGTGGTCAGGAAGTCGGTCACCGGAAGGGCACTCCCTGCGTGCCCTCGCCGCGGACATCCCGGGCTGGCGCCCAGGTTTCGGGGTCGCGGATCAGGGCGGCGACGGCCTCGGCGCCCGCTTCGAGCATCGCCTCGCCCTTGGCCGCGCTGGCGCGGGTCGGATTGCCGACGATGCCGTTGGCGGTGACGTGCTGGAAAGGCCGCCAGCGGTAGCTGGCCTTGCCGGCCTTGAGGAAGCGCGCGCCGTCCATGGCCTGCGTGAGGTTCCCGAGGTCCGAGGTATCGACCAGATCCGGTTCGCAGACCATCATCATCGAGGTCTCGGCCTCGCCCGCATGCATGACGCCGGGCTGGTCCTGGCAATGGCGGGCCAGATCGTCGCCCGCTTCCGTGACATAGGTGGTGGCGACCAGCGTCGCCGGCGAGGTCGGGGCCAGTTCGTCGCAGATCTGCTGCATGGCGATCTGGTTGCCGCCATGGCTGTTCGAGATGAGGATATGGCGGAAGCCGTGGCGGGTGATGGCCTCCACCAGGTCGCGGATCACGGCGCGGAAGGTCGACTGGCTCAGCGTCAGCGTGCCGCCATAGGGCATGTGATGCTCGCTGAGGCCGGACCAGACGACGGGGGTGACGACGACCGGGCGGGTGTCCCAGGCCTTGCGGGCGGCGCGCATGGCGATCTCGTAGCCGAGGCGGGTGTCGGTCATGGTGGGCAGGTGCGGCCCGTGCTGCTCGATCGAGGCGATGGGCAGGATGACCACGGCATCCTGCGCGGCCAGCGCGCGGAGTTCATGCGCCTTGAGGCGGGACCAGTCGGTTTCAGGCATCGGCGTCTCCCTTCGGTTGCGGGCATGATGCACGCGCGGGCAGAAGGTGCAACCGCCGTAGG
>NZ_JAUCCQ010000181.1:0-5591 GCF_034676075.1 Pararhodobacter sp.
TCGCAGCGCTTGTCGTGGTCCTTCTGCCAGGCGCTGAAATAGGTCAGCTGGCGGGCGATCATGATCTCAACCGCCATCATCGCCAGCTTGTCGGCGACGCGGGGGAAGTTGATGAGGGCGCGGCCGAACTGCTTGCGGTCCTCGGCGTATTGCATGCCGACTTCCAGCGCGTTCTGGGCCACGCCGATGGCCCGGGCGGCGGTCTGGATGCGGGCCGATTCAAAGGTCTGCATCAGCTGCTTGAAGCCCTTGCCTTCCTCGCCGCCCAGCAGATTCTCGCCCTTCACGTTGAACCCGTCGAAGCCGAGTTCGTATTCCTTCATGCCGCGATAGCCCAGCACCTCGATCTCGCCGCCGGTCATGCCGGGGGTCGGGAAGGGGTTGGCATCGTCGCCCGGGGTCTTTTCGGCCAGGAACATGCTGAGGCCGCGGTAATCCGTGGTGTTCGGATCGGTCCGCGCCAGCAGGGTCATAACATGGGTGCGCGCGGCATGGGTGATCCAGGTCTTGTTGCCGGTCACCTCATAATCGCCGTTCGCATTCTTCACCGCCCGGGTGCGCAGCGAGCCCAGATCCGAGCCGGTGTTGGGCTCGGTGAAGACCGCGGTCGGCAGGATCTCGGCCGAGGCGATCTTGGGCAGCCATTCGGACTTCTGCGCATCGGTGCCGCCCGCCAGGATCAGCTCGGCGGCGATTTCGGACCGGGTGCCCAGCGAGCCCACGCCGATATAGCCGCGGCTCAGCTCTTCGGACACCACCACCATCGAGGCCTTGGACAGGCCGAAGCCGCCCAGATTCTCGGGGATGGTCAGGCCGAAGACGCCCATCTCGGCCAGTTCCTCGATGATCGCCATCGGGATGAACTCGTCCTTCAGGTGCCATTCATGGGCGAAGGGCGCGACCTTCTCGTCCGAGAACCGGCGGAACTGGTCGCGGATCATCTCCAGTTCCTCGTCCAGCCCCGTGGCACCGAAGGTGGCGCGGCCGTGGTTCTCGCGCATCAGGGCGACCAGACGGGCGCGGGCCTCGGGCGAGTTTCCGGCCAGGATCGGGCTGTCGGCAAAGGGGGCGAGGTCGGCCGCGGTCAGGCCGATGTCCGAGGGGCGCAGGATCTCGCCCTGGTTCATCGGGATGCCGCCCAGGATCTGCGCCAGATACTCGCCGCAGCCGATCTGCAGGATCAGCGCTTCCATCTCGCCGAAACTACCCGATTGCGTCAGGCGATCGGCCCAGGCGCCCATCTGGCGGATCGATTCCACATAGGTCGCCAGCCACGCCAGACCATGCGCCGCGCGCTGGTGGCGGTCGATGAGCGCTCCCTGCACCTTGCCGCCGTCCGAGACCATCGCCCGCAGCTGGGTCGTGGCCGAGGCGAGCAGCGTGTCGAGCGGCGCCTGCAGCGCGGCGACGCGGGCCGAAAGATCGGCGAGCAGCGGGGCGGGGGCGGTCATGTCCTGGCCGTCATGGGGCATGAGGGACTCCTGTGGCGAACCTGTAGATGCTGGTGCAGCGATAGCCTCTTCGCAATTGCAGCGCAACATTAATTCGCCATGACGTCTGCTTTCGCATGAATATGTCGCGATAACTTTGGCCGTGCGGCGGCTTTCCGCGCGCGATAGACAGGGAGCGAGTCAGGGAGATTGATATATGGATACGGTGGTTGCGGGTCTGCCGCTTTGGGCCTTTCTGCTGGCAGCGGCGGTGACGCTGGGCGCGGGTTTCGTCAAGGGCGCCATCGGCTTTGCCATGCCGCTGATCCTGATCGCCGTGCTGCCGTCCTTCATGCCGGCGCCAGTGGCTTTGGCCACGCTGATCCTGCCGGTGCTGGCCACCAACGCGCACCAGGCCCTGCGCCATGGCTGGGTTCCGGCAGTGGCGGCGGCCAAGACCTTCTGGCGGCTGATCGCGGCGACGGTGGCGGGGATCCTGATCACCGCGCCCTTCGTGCTGGTCCTGCCGCAACAGGTGATGTTCCTGCTTCTGGGCGCGGCGGTGCTGTTCTTCGCCGGGCTGCAGCTGAGCGGCTGGGCGCCCGACATTCCCCGCCGCTGGCGCCATCCGATCGAGGCGCTGACCGGCTTCGTCGGCGGGCTCTATGGCGGGATCTCGGGGGTCTGGGGGCCGCCGACCATCGTCTACCTGCTGGCCGCCAAGGTCGAGAAGACCGAGATGGTGCGCGTGATGTCGGTGCTTTTTGCTATCGGGGCGGTGGTGCTGACGGTCGCGCATATCCGCTCGGGCGTGCTGAACGCCGAGACGGCAAAGCTGTCGGCCGCCATGCTGGTGCCCGCGGGGATCGGCATGTGGCTGGGCTACAAGGCGCATGACAGCATGGACCAGGCGCGCTTCAAGCGCTGGACGCTGCTCTTGCTGGCGCTGAGTGCGCTCAACCTGCTGCGGAGGGGCTTCTTCGGCTGAGGGACAGCATCTGCGGCGCGCGGCACAGATGGGCCAGCGCCGGCAGCTCCGACGCCGGGCGCACCTGGAAGGCGATTGTGAACAGCACCTCACCCGCGATCGCGGCCGAGAAGGTCCATTCGCCCGGCACCATCTCTTCTGGCCGGTCGAACTGGAAGAAGAAGGAATCCCCGCTGGCCACCGGCGCTTCGCTGTTCCAGCTTTCGACGCTCATGTTGGTGGGCGGGATCGGCGGATGGGTGACCGTATAGGTCACGGTTCCCGGCCCCAGGCCCGCCAGCCCGTAGCGCACGCCAAACCCCATGCCCAGGACCATCGGCGCCTGATCGCTTTCCGCGACCAGCACGATGGGTTCGGCCGGGACATGCACCCAGCCATCCATGGTGCCGGGGGCGGGGCGGCGCCCGGCGGTCTCGGGTGCGCAGAACAGGCCGCCGACCAGGTTTACGACCGAGGGCGAGACCGGGCCGCGGACCTCGGCGGCAGCGGGTGCGGCGGTCAGGCACAGGGCAGCGATGAGAAGCGGAAAGCGGATCATGGCGCAGGTGTAGCCCATGGCCCGTGGCAAGTCACCGGCGCCGTGACGCGGCGCGGGCGAGGGGGCGGTCAAAACCTCGGGAGCCTGCGCCGACGACAAAGGCCCGGGCGGAACCCGGGCCTTGTCTGATCGCGGTGACGGTGGCTCAGCCGATGGCGGCGGCCTTCACGTCCTCGTCGATATAGGGGACGTATTGCGCGAAGTTCTCGGAGAACATGTGCACCAGCTTCTTGGCCTGCGCGTCATAGGCGGCCGGGTCCGCCCAGGTCGTGCGCGGGTCCAGCAGCGAGGGATCGACGCCGGTGCATTCCAGCGGGACCTCGAAGCCGAAGTTCGGGTCCTTGCGGAAGGCGGCTTTCTCCAGCGAGCCGCTCAGCGCGTCGGTCAGCAGCTTGCGGGTCGCCTTGATCGGCATCCGCTTGCCGGTGCCGAAGGCGCCGCCGGTCCAGCCGGTGTTGACCAGCCAGCATTGCGCGCCCGAGGCCGCGATCTTTTCCTGCAGGAGCTTGCCGTAGACTTCCGGCCGGCGCGGCATGAAGGGGGCGCCGAAGCAGGTGGAGAAGGTCGGCACGGGCTCGACCACGCCGCGCTCGGTGCCCGGGGTCTTCGAGGTGAAGCCCGAGAGGAAGTGGTACATCGCCTGCGCCGGGCTCAGCTTGGCGATGGGCGGCAGGACGCCGTAGGCGTCGCAGGTCAGCAGGATCACGTGCTTGGGCGTGCCGCCCAGACCCGTTTCCGAGGCGTTCGAGATGTAGTCCAGGGGATAGGCGCAGCGCATGTTCTCGGTCAGGCTGCTGTCCTGGAAGTCGAGGTCCAGCGTTTCCGGATCGAAGACCATGTTCTCGATCACGGTCGCGAATTTCTCGGTCGTCGCGTAAATCTCGGGCTCGGCTTCGGCGCTGAGGTTGATGGTCTTGGCGTAGCAGCCACCTTCGAAGTTGAAGATACCGTTCTCCGACCAGCCATGCTCGTCATCGCCGATCAGCGTGCGCGAGGGATCGGCCGAGAGCGTGGTCTTGCCGGTGCCCGACAGGCCGAAGAACACGGCCGAATCGTCGGGGTTGCCGATCGCGTGGTTGGCCGAGCAATGCATCGCCATCACGCCCTTGCCGGGCAGGATGTAGTTCAGCAGCGTGAAGACCGATTTCTTGTTCTCGCCCGCGTATTCGGTGTTGGCGATCAGGATGACGCGCTTGTCGAAGTTCAGCGTGATCACGGTATCGGTGCGGCAGCCGTGACGCTCGGGGTCGGCCTTGAACGAGGGGCAGTTGATGATCGTCCATTCGGGGACGAAGGTTTCGAGCTCTTCGCGCGAGGGGCGGCGCAGCAGGTGGCGGATGAACAGGCTGTGCCAGGCGAGTTCGGACACAACGCGCACATCGAGGCGATGCTCGGCATCGGCGCCGCCGAACAGGTCCTGCACGAAATAGTCACGGCCCTTCATATGGGCCAGCATGTCTTCATAGAGGCGGTCGAAGGCGTCAGGCGCCATCGGCTTGTTGTTTTCCCACCAGATCGTGTCTTCGACCGAGGGCGTGCGCACGACGTGCTTGTCCTTGGGCGAGCGGCCGGTGAACTGACCCGTCGTCACCAGGAACGAGCCGCCCTTGCCCAGGGTGCCCTCGCCGCGTTTCAGGGCGGCTTCCACCAGCGCAGGCTCGATGAGGTTATAGGCGACCGAGCCCAGCCCGGTGATGCCCTGATCCTCGAGCCGCTGTTTGGGGTTGACGCGTCCAGTCATAGTGCTCGCTCCTTCGTCGGGCCGCCGTAAGGCCTCGAAATTGGAAAATCCGGATCAGCCCCCTGCCTCGGGCGGTCCGGTGAACGGTCTCCTCGACCGACACTTGGCCTATATCATGGCGATTTCGCGGAGGAACAGGACGCATTTCCGCCTTTAGCGCCAACATGCCGCTGTTATCGCAAACTGTCGCATGCGAGGGTGGAGCGGCGTTCCGATAAGCGAAATCTTCACCCTGAACGCGCTATTTTGGACTCAGTCCCCGGGGTCTTGTTGACTATTCGGTTGATTCTCGGTGTGGAAATCCACAGAATGAGGCCAAAAAAAGACCAAGTGAGCAGCTTACAAGGACAGGCACATGTCAAAGATCGCACTTGTCGATGACGACAGGAACATCCTGACGTCGGTCTCGATCTCGCTCGAGGCCGAAGGTTTCGAGGTCGAAACCTATAACGACGGACAATCGGCACTGGACGCTTTCAACCGAAAGCTGCCGGATATGGCGGTCCTCGACATCAAGATGCCGCGCATGGACGGCATGGAGCTGTTGCAGCGCCTGCGTCAGAAGACGCAGATGCCGGTCATCTTTCTCACCTCCAAGGACGACGAAATCGACGAGGTTCTGGGCCTGAGGATGGGCGCCGACGATTACGTCAAGAAGCCCTTCTCGCAGCGCCTGCTCATCGAACGCATCCGCTCGCTCCTGCGCCGCCAGCAGGCGGTCGAGACGAACGAGGTCGGCACGACCGAAGACACGAAGGTCATGGTCCGGGGCTCGCTGTCGATGGACCCCCTGCGCCACGCGGTGACCTGGAAGGGCAAGGAAGTGACGCTGACGGTGACCGAGTTCCTGCTGCTGCAGGCGCTGGCCCAGCGTCCCGGCTTCGTCAAGTCGCG
>NZ_JAUCCQ010000182.1:0-5422 GCF_034676075.1 Pararhodobacter sp.
GCGGAAATCTACGGCAATGTCCGTCATGCCTTCACCGTCTGGGGCGGGCGCGATTACGATGCCGGGGCGGATGGGCAAAGCTGGCAGGGATTGCTCGATTTCCTGAACGAGGCGCTGTAAAACCGGCACCATCGCGGCCAGCGCGGCTGCGCGATGAATTCATTGTATACCATTGCACACAACGCTTGACGCGGACGCGGTTTTCGGTCAGGAAGCGCTCAGCGAACGGCGGCACCCGCCGCTGTCCGAATCCCCCGCGCCAGGGCCCGCCTGCCGAGGCCGCCCCGGGGCTTTGACCGACAGAGGATGCATGGCCATGAGCGATACCCCCGACATCATCTACACCAAGGTGGACGAGGCCCCCGAACTGGCGCGCGCTTCGCTGGAGCCGATCATCCGCGCCTTCGCCGGCGCTGCGGGCGTCAGCGTCGAGACGCGCGACATCTCGGTCGCGGGCCGCATCCTGGCGGTGTTCCCCGACTTCCTGACCGAGGCGCAGAAGGTCTCGGACGATCTGGCCTGGCTGGGCGAGCTGGTGAAGACCCCCGCCGCCAACGTGATCAAGCTGCCCAACATCTCGGCCTCGCAGCCGCAGCTGAACGCCGCGATCAAGGAACTGCAATCCAAGGGCTACGCCGTGCCGGATTACCCGGCCGAGGCCACGACGGACGCGGAGAAGGACATCAAGGCCCGCTATGACGCGGTCAAGGGCTCGGCCGTGAACCCGGTCCTGCGCGAGGGCAACTCGGACCGCCGCTCGGCCAAGGCGGTCAAGGCCTATGCCAAGGCCAACCCGCACCGCATGGGCAACTGGTCGAAGGACTCGAAGACTCGCGTCGCCTCGATGCCCGGCAACGACTTCTTCGCCAACGAGAAATCGGCGACCCTCACCGCAGCGCAGGCGGGTGGCGCCTCGATCGTCTTCACCGGCAAGGACGGCGCGGAAACCGTGCTGAAGAAGGGCCTGAAATACACCGAGGGTGAGGTCGTCGACGCGACCTTCCTGTCGGCCAAGGCGCTGACCGCCTATATCGAGCAGGCGCTCGCCTCGGTCGAGCCGGGCGTCCTGTTCTCGGCCCACCTGAAAGCGACGATGATGAAGGTCTCGGACCCGATCATCTTCGGCCATTTCGTCAAGGTCTACCTCAAGGACTTCATCGCCAAGCACGGTGCGGAACTGGACGCGCTGGGCTGGAACCCGAACTCGGGCCTCGGCGACCTTGAGAAGAAGATCGCCGGCAATGCCGCGCTGGAAGCCGATTACAAGGCCGTCATGGCGTCGCAGCCGCCGATGTACATGGTGAACTCGGACAAGGGGATCACCAACCTGCACGTGTCCTCGGACGTGATCATCGACGCCTCGATGCCCGCCGTGATCCGCGCGGGCGGCAAGGGCTGGGGCCCGGACGGCAAGGAAGCGGATGTGCTGTGCTGCATCCCTGACAATTCCTATGCCTGCGTCTATGACGAGACGGTCGAGTATTTCAAAGAGACCGGCAAGCTGGACGTCACCACCTGCGGCGCCGTGTCGAACGTCGGCCTGATGGCACAGAAGGCCGAGGAATACGGCTCGCACCCGACGACCTTCGAAGCCCCCGCCGATGGCACGATCAAGATCGTGCTGGCCTCGGGCGAGGTGCTGCACCAGCACGACGTGGAGAAGGGCGACATCTGGCGCTCGGCCACCGCCAAGAAAGCGCCGATCCTCGACTGGATCCAGCTGGGCATCGCCCGCACCAAGGCGACCGGTGCCGCGGCCTTCTGGCTGGACAAGAACCGCGCCCATGACGCCGAGCTGATCAAGTATGTCGAGCCCGCGCTCAAGGCGGCCGGGATCGAGATCAAGATCCTCGATCCGCGCGCGGCTACCCGCTACACGCTGGAAACCATGCGCGCCGGCAAGGATTGCGTGACCATCACCGGCAACGTGCTGCGCGACTATCTGACCGACCTGTTCCCGATCCTGGAACTGGGCACCTCGGCCAAGATGCTGTCGATCGTCAAGCTGATGCAGGGCGGCGGCATGTTCGAGACGGGCGCCGGCGGCACCGCGCCGAAGCACGTCCAGCAGGTGCAGGAAGAGAACCACCTGCGCTGGGACTCGCTGGGCGAGTTCTGCGCGCTGGGGGAATCGTTCAACTTCCTGGCCGAGGCCAAGAACAACCCGGCGGCGGCGGTTCTGGGCGCGGCGGTCGATGCGGCCACGCAGAAGGTTCTGGACAACAACGACAGCCCCGAGGGCAAGGTCGGCCAGAACGACAACCGCACCTCGCATTACTTCTTCGCCCGCTACTGGGCCGAGGCGCTGGCCGCGCAGACGGACAATGCCGCGCTGGCCGCGCATTTCGCGCCGATCGCCAAGGCGCTGGCCGAGAACGAGGCGAAGATCGTCGCCGAACTGCACGCGGTCGAGGGCGTGCCGGCCGATCTGGGCGGGTATTACCTGCTGGACGATGCCAAGGTCGCCAAGGTGATGCGCCCCTCGGCCACGCTGAACGCGATCATCGGCTGAGGCTGATGACGGAACGGGGAAAGGGCGGCCTGCGGGTCGCCCTTTTTCGTTGCGGCGGGACGGCGGGGCAGGACGGCGGGCCGCAGCCTCCCGCCCGCCCACCCCGGCCGCGGCCCGCCGTCCTGCCCCTGTCACCCGGCCGTCGCCAAAGGGTCGTAAAGCCGCTATCGTCGGACCGAAGCGGGAGTGTTGCGCATGCTGGAACAGATCGTCATGGGCCGCCTGCGCAAGCGGATGCGGCAGCTCTATGCCGGGATCGACACGCCGCCGGTCCTGGACATGGAGACCTATTTCCCGCAGGCAGAAGCCTTGCAGATGCTCTATCCGATGCTGCGGGACGAGGCGCTGGCGCTCTATGCGGGCGCCACGGGCATCCCGCGGTTTCACGAGATTTCCTCCACCCAGACGCGGATCTCGGCCTCGGACGGCAAGGATTGGCGCATGGTCATGGTCAAAACCTACGGCCATCTGATCCGGGCCAATGCCGCCCGCACCCCGGCACTGGCCGGGTTTCTGGCCGCCAATCCGCAGGTTTCGACAGCGGCCTATTCCTTCCTCGATCCCGGCAAGCATATCCCGCCCCATCGCGGCCCGTTCCGCGGCATCCTGCGCTATCACCTGTGCCTCTACGCGCCCGAGCCCGGGCCCTGGCTGAAGGTCGATGGCGTGAGCTACCCCTATGAGGAAGGTGGGGGGCTGCTGTGGGACGACACCTTCACCCATGAGGTGCTGAACCCCGGCAGCCACCCGCGCATCGCCCTGTTGCTCGACGTGCAGCGGCCTGTCACCCGGCTGGCGCAGAAACTGGCCTATCGGGCGATGATCCGCGGCGGCGGCCTCTATTCCCGGCTGACCGAGAAGCGGATGCGGGTGGTGTGATCACGGCGGCGTGAGGCGCCCTGTCCCCGGCCCGGCGGCGGGGGTAAATTACCGGCAGATCACCGCTGTCAGCTCGCCGGAGTCCCCCATGATGCGCCGCCAGTTCCTCGCCACGGCCAGCGCGGCCACGGCTGCCGCCACCGCACTTGCCGCCGGTGCCACCGGGCGCAACACGCTGCCCCTGGATGCGCCCCTGTCCGTCGCCCGCGTCGGCCTGCGCAGCCCCGATGCCGAGGCGCTGGCGGGCTGGTATGAGGACGTGCTGGGGCTGGAGCGGCTGGGCCGCGACGGCCCGGTGATCCGGCTGGGCGCGGGCGGGCAGGTGCTGCTGGAGATCACCGGCGATTCCGCGCTGCGCCGTCCGTTCCCCAGCTGGGCCGGTCTCTATCACACGGCCTTCCTGCTGCCCGACCGGCAGTTCCTCGGCCAATGGCTGCGGCGGGCGATGGAGCGGCAGGTGCCGATGCAAGGCGCCGCGGACCACCGGGTGAGCGAGGCGCTTTACCTCGCCGATCCCGAGGGCAATGGTGTCGAGATCTACGCCGACCGACCGCAGGACAGTTGGACCTGGACCCGCGGGCAGGTGAGCATGGGCAGCGAGCGGCTCGACCTGCGCGGGCTGATGGACGAGGCGCCGGCCCTGCCCGAGGGCGGGTTCCGCGCGCCTGCGGGCACGATGGTGGGCCATGTCCATCTGCAGGTGGGCGACGCGCTGGCCGCCGCCGCCTGGTGGCATGACGAGCTGGGTTTCGACCTGGTGCGGGGCTCGCGCGACGCCAATTTCCTGTCGACCGGCGGCTATCACCACCATATCGCCGTCAACCAGTGGAACAGCCGGGGGGCGGCGCCGATGCAGGAAGGCTATGCCGGGCTCCATCACATCACGCTGCGGGCGCGCGACGGGGCCACGCCGCGGGTGACGCAGGATCCCTGGGGCATCGAGGTGCGGATCGAGGCTTGATCCCGCCCGCCCGACGTGACCATCTGGGGCAAAAGTGAGGGGATCATGGGCAAGCTGAAACTTCTGACGCTGGTCGCGGTGGCCCGCGCCCCCGAGCCGCTGGCGGCCCTGTTCTTTGCCGGGCGGCGCAAGGTGGTCGACGGCCGGCGCATCGACGCCAAGGCCCAGGCGCTGGGCGAACTCTTCAACTCGGTCCGCGTGCCGGGCGTCACGCCGACGCTGGCCGACAGCCGCCGCTCGCTGCAGATCCTGGCCGACAAATTCGACCTGCCCAGCCCGGCCGCGGTGCAAACGCGCGACGTGATGCTGCCGGGCGGCGCGGGCGAGCGGCCGGCGCGGATCTATGACACGGACCTTTCGGCGGCGGACCGGCCGACGCTGCTGTACATCCATGGCGGCGGCTGGGTGCAGGGCGGCATCGACACGCATGACGGGCTCTGCGGGCAGTTGGCGCTGGAGGCGGGGATCCGGGTCATCTCGCTCGACTACCGGCTGGCGCCCGAGCACAAGTTTCCGGCCGGGCCCGACGATGTGCTGGCGGCATACCGCGCGCTCAGGGCCTCGCCCCGGGTCTGGGGCGTGGATCCGTCACGGCTGGCGGTGGGCGGCGACAGCGCGGGCGGCAACCTGACGGCGGTGCTGATGCATGACCTGGCCGCGGCGGGCGAGGCGCTGCCCAAGGCGCAGGTGCTGATCTACCCGGCGGTCGATGCCCGGATGCAGAGCCGCTCGATGGAGGCGCTGAAAGACGCCTATGTCCTGCCGCGCGACCGGATCCAATGGTATCTGGAGCAATACCTCCCCGAGGGGCAGGACTGGCTGGACCCGCGCGTCTCGCCGCTGAACTCGCCCCATCTGGCGGGCCAGCCCCCGGCGCTGATCCTCAACGCGGGCCACGATCCGCTCTATGACGACGGCACGATCTATTACGAGGCGCTCACGGCGGCGGGGGGCGAGGCGGTGCTGCATCCCTTCCCCGGGCAGGTGCATGCCTTCGTCTCGGCCCGCCGGGCGATCCCGCAGGCGGTGGAGGCGGTGAGCCTGATCGCGGATTGGCTGAAGGCGCGGCT
>NZ_JAUCCQ010000183.1:0-5353 GCF_034676075.1 Pararhodobacter sp.
ATGGCACGCCGCCCTACTGGATCGGCCTGATGATGATCCTGATCTTCGCCGTGACGCTGGGCTGGACGCCCACCTCGGGGATGGAGAACGTGCTGGCCTTCAACACAGGTTGGGACCGCATGGTGGACATCGCCCATCACCTGATCCTGCCGGCGCTGGCGCAGTCCATTTTCTACCTCGCCATCTACATCCGCCTCGTCCGGGCGGGCATGTTGGAGGTGCTGTCGCTCGACTTCATCCGCGTCGCCCGGGCCAAGGGCATCTCCGAACGCCGCCTGTCCTATCGCCACGCGCTCAGGAACGCAGTTCTGCCGCTGGTCACCGTGGTCGGCACCAATGTCGGCAATTTCCTCGGCGGGGCGGTGCTGACCGAGACGGTGTTTTCCTGGCCCGGGGTCGGCCGGCTGATGTTCGACGCCATGTTCCAGCGCGACCTGAACCTCTTGCTCAGCATCCTCGTCCTCAGCTCGTTCTTCGTGATCCTCGCCAACCTGATCGTGGACCTGCTCTATGCCGTCATCAACCCGACCGTGGAGCTGAAGTGATGGACCGCCTGAAATCCCTTCTGACCGCCATCCTCCGTGACTGGATGATGCTGCTGGGCCTCCTGCTGCTGGCGACGGTGTTCTTCATGGCCGCCACCGCGCCCCTCTTCTTCCCGCAGCCCCCCGACACGATGATGGGCCCGCCGCTGCAATGGCCGGGCCAGTACCCGGGCGCCCCCTTGGGCACCGACGGGCTGGGCCGCAACATCCTGTCCGGGCTCTTCTACGGCGCGCAGATCTCGCTCTTGGTCGGTTTCGCCTCGGTCACCGTCGCCATGGTCTTCGGCATCCTCGTCGGGTCCTTCGCGGGCTATTACGGCGGCTGGATCGACAACCTGCTGATGCGGGTGACCGAGCTTTTCCAGACCATCCCGCAATTCATGCTGGCCATCGTCGTCGTCGCCGTCCTCGGCCCGTCCATTCAGGTCATCATCTTCTCGCTCGCCGTGGTCAGCTGGCCCGCCATCGCCCGTCTGGTGCGCGGCGAGTTCATGGTCCTGCGCGAGAAAGCCTATGTGCAGGGCTGCATCGTCGTCGGGATGAGCGACATGCGCATCATCTTCACCCAGATCCTGCCCAACGCCATGTCCGGCGTCACCGTCATGTCGACCATCATGATCGCCACCGCCATCCTGATGGAAAGCGCGCTCAGCTTCCTCGGCTTCGGCGATCCGAACGTGACCACCTGGGGCACGATGATCGGCATGGGCAAGAACAACCTGCGCGACGCCTGGTACATCATGACCATCCCCGGCATCGCCCTGCTGCTCACCGCATTGGCGCTGAACCTCGTGGGCGACGGGCTGAACGACTACCTCAACCCGCGGCTCCGCAGCCAGAGGGGGCAGTGATGACCAACCCCATCCTTCAGGTCGAGAACCTGCAGATCTGTGTCCGCAAGAAACCCGGCGTGCTGATCCTGCGCGGCGTCTCGTTCCACGTGAACGCGGGCGAAACGCTGGCCATCGTCGGCGAATCCGGCTGCGGCAAGTCGATGACCTCGCTCGCCATCATGGGCCTTCTGCCCGATGCGGTGGAACGCCTCTCCGGCACCATCCGCTTCAAGGGCCGCGAGCTGCCGATCACCGACAACCGCGCCATGCGCAAGGTCCGCGCCGCCGAGATCGGCATGGTCTTTCAGGAACCGATGGCCGCGCTCGACCCGCTTTATCCGGTCGGCAAACAGGTGCTGGAGGTGATCGAGGAGCACGAGAAACTCCCGCGCGCGATGGCCTGGGCGCGGGTCATCGACCTGCTGTCCAAGGTCGATCTGCCCAACCCCGAGACCCTCGCCTGGTCCTATCCGCACAAACTCTCCGGCGGGCAATTGCAGCGCGTGGTCATCGCCATGGCGCTGGCCTGCAACCCCGATGTGCTGATCGCGGACGAGCCCACGACCGCGCTCGATGTGACCGTTCAGGCCCAGATCATGCGGCTGCTGAAACGGCTGCAACGGGATACCGGCGTCGCCATCGTCCTCATCACCCACAACCTCGGCCTCGTCGCCCATACCGCCGACCGCGTCATGGTCATGTACGCCGGCAACAAGGCCGAGGAGGCGCCGACCCGCGACCTCTTCCTCAACCCCCGCCACCCCTATACCCGGGGCCTGCTGGACGCGACGCCGAACCCAGAACGCGCCTCGGCCCAGGGCGGCGTCCTGCGCGAGATCCCCGGCACCGTCCCCTCCATCGCCGACCCGATGCCCGGCTGCCGCTTCGCCCCCCGCTGCGCCAATGCCAGCGACCTCTGCCGCGCGCGCTTCCCCGATCCGACCTTTGAGGGCGCGCATGGCTTCGCCTGCCACCACCCCGTCACCGACGCGAGGGTCTGACATGACCAATCCCCTCCTGCGCATCGACGATCTGCACGTCAGCTTCCGCGTCGGCAAACAGACGATCCACCCGGTCCGCGGCATCTCCCTGCATCTGAACCGGGGCGAGACGCTGGCGCTGGTCGGCGAATCCGGCTGCGGCAAGACCACGCTCGCCCGCACCATTCTCGGCCTGCAAGCGCCCTCCTCGGGAGTGATCGAGTACGACGGCAACGACATCGCCGGCCTCGACCGGTTCCGGCTCAAACGCTACCGGCCGCATATCCAATGCGTGTTTCAGGACCCGTTCTCGTCCCTGAACCCCCGCAAACGGGTCGAGCAACTGATCCGCGAACCCTTGGATATCCACCAGATCGGCGACAAATCCACCCGCCTGAAACGCGCGCATGAAATGATGGAACGCGTGGGCCTGCCCATCGACTGGGCCCGCCGCTTCCCGCATGAATTCTCGGGCGGGCAGCGGCAAAGGATCGGCATCGCCCGGGCGCTGGTCATGCAGCCGGACCTGTTGATCTGCGATGAACCCGTCTCGGCGCTGGACGTGTCGATTCAGGCGCAGATCATCAACCTGCTCTGGGAATTGAAGCGCGACATGGGCCTCAGCTACCTGTTCATCAGCCACGACCTGATGCTGGTCGAAACCTTCGCCGACCGCGTGGCGATGATGTACAAGGGCGAGATTGTCGAGACCGGCCCCGCGCGGCAGGTCTGGTCCAACCCCCAGCACGAGTTCACCCGCCGCATGATCGACGCCATCCCGGTTCCTGACGTGACCCGCCCGACGCCGCCCGCCTTCCGCATCGACGCGGAATGAACAGCGAAGACGCGCTGTGGGCGGCGATCACCGCCGCCTATGCCCGCCCGGGCATCGCCCCCCTCTGCCTGCGCTTGCAGGATCAGGGGGGCATCGACGTGATGGTCCTGCTCGGGCTCTGCTATGCCGCCCGGGCGCTGGGCGCGCCTCTGTCCCCGGCCGAGGTTCAGGCGCTGCGCAGCCGGTCGGAACCCTGGCGCGCCGCCGCCGTGCGCCCGGCCCGGGCGCTGCGCATCGCCTTGCGGGCGCCGGTGGCCGGGGTCGCGGACGATCAGCGCGAAGGCTTTCGCGACCGGCTGAAAGCGGTGGAACTGGCGGCCGAGCGGGTGCAGGCCGCGATCATCGCCGATTGGCTGGCGGCGCGGGGTGCTGGCGCTGCCGATCCGCTGCCCGGCCTGCGGTCCTTCCTCGGCGGGACGCCGGTGACCGAGGGCGAGATCGCGCAGTTGCTCGACGCCTTCGGCCCGGCTCAGGGCGCGTCCAGATAAATCCGCACCGCTTCCTGCACATGCCGGAAGCGGTCGCCGCCCAGATGCTTGCCCCCGAACCAGCGCGTCACCACGACGATATGATCCGTCACGCCCTCGCGCTCCAGCATCCGCAGGATGACCATGCCCGCCCCGGCCTCGCCATCGTCGTTCTTCAGCGGCCCGTCGGCGGTCACGAGGCCCCAGGAATTATGCGTGGCCTTGGCGAATTTCTTCTTGCGGCACAGCTCCTTGACGAAGGCCTTCGCCTCTTCCTCGCTGCGGCAGGGCCCGCCCGAGACGGCATATTTCGACCCGCGGTCGCTGATCACGTTCTCAAGGATGCGCATGCACCGGGGATAGCCGCCAGCGGACCCCCGGGCAAGGGGCTGCGGTGTGGGACACTCTTGCCCAAAGGTTAAAGGCCCCGATCAAGTCCTTGGAAACATTGGGGTTGGAAGATGTCCCACGCGTGGGACAGCCCCGTCATTCCTTCCAGCGGCGGACCAGATCCGTCTCGATCCCGAACAGGTCCAGCACCCGGCCGAGGCTGTGATCGATGATATCGTCGAGGCTGCCGGGCCGGTTGTAGAAGGCGGGCACCGGCGGGGCGATGATCGCCCCCATCTCGGCCAGCTGGGTCATTGTCCGCAGATGCCCCAGATGCAGCGGTGTCTCCCGCACCATCAACACCAGCTTGCGCCGCTCCTTCAGCACCACATCCGCCGCCCGCGTCAGCAGGCCCGAGGTGACGCCGGTCGCGATCTCCGACATCGACCGGATCGAGCAGGGCGCGACCACCATCCCCAGCGTGCGGAACGACCCGCTGGAAATCCCGGCCGCGATATCCTTCGCGGCGTGCACCCGGTCGGCCAGATCGTGGACCTGCGCCACTTTCAGATCGGTCTCGTGCGCCAGCGTGATCTCGGCCGCGGGGGTCATCACCAGATGCGTCTCGATGGGCGTGTCCCGCAGGATCTCCAGCAGCCGCACCCCGTAGCGCACCCCCGACGCGCCCGAGATGCCGACGATCAGCCGCTCCGGCGCGCGGCTCATGCCAGCCAGTCCTTCAGGTCGATCCCGTCCTGACCGGGGATCGACTTGCGGGCGAATTCCGCTTCCCGTCCCCAGGGCATCGTCGCGTCGATGCACAGCCGCCCCCAGTGATCCTTCTTCGGATCGCGGTAGAAGCCCGGAATGTCGTTCAGGATCATCGCCCGCGTATCCGCCCGGCCCCGTGTCAGATAGGCCCACATGACATCATCGAGGTCGTGGATGTCCACATCCTCGTCCACCACGATGACCACCTTGTTGTAATCGAGATGCGAGGCCAGCGCCGCCAGGAACACGTGCTGGGCGTGGCCCTCGTAGGCCTTCCTGATCTTGATGATCGAGATCATCACATTCGGCCGGCAACTCACGTCGATCACCCCCGGCACCGCCGCGTTGACCGCCCGATAGACCCGCGCCGCCGTCACCGCCTCCAGGGGCCGCAGATCCTCGGGCGAGCCGCAGAGGAGGCCGTGCAGCACCGCGTCCTTGCGGTAGCTGACATGCGTCACCTCGAAGACGTGGTTCGGGCCGATCTCGACGTAATTGCCCATGAACTCGCCGAAGGGCCCCTCGGGGCGGCGTTCATGCGGCAGGAAGCGGCCCTCGACGACGATATCGGCGCTGGCCGGGACCTCCAGGT
>NZ_JAUCCQ010000184.1:0-5258 GCF_034676075.1 Pararhodobacter sp.
CGAAATTCGGCCCCTCGGCGATACGCGCGGCGAACTCGCCCGCCGTCGCCATCAGCTGATCGGGCTCGACCACGCGGTTGAAGAAGCCCCAAGCGTAGCCCTCCTCCGCCGACATCGAGCGACCCAGATACAGCAGCTCCGCCGCCCGGCCCTGACCGATGATGCGCGGCAGGATCGCGCAGGCGCCCATGTCGCAGCCCGCCAGACCCACGCGGTTAAAGAGGAACGCGGTCTTGGCCGACGGCGTCGCCACGCGCAGGTCCGAGGCCATGGCGATGATCGCGCCCGCACCGGCGCAGACTCCGTCCACCGCGGCGATGATCGGCTTGCCGCAGCCGATCATGGCTTTGACCAGATCGCCGGTCATCCGGGTGAAGGCCAGAAGCTCTTTCATAGTCATCCGGGTCAGCGGGCCGATGATGTCATGCACATCGCCGCCGCTGCTGAAATTCCCGCCGTTCGGCGCGAAGATCACAGCCTTGACCGTATCGTCATAGACCAGCCCCCGGAACCAGTCGCGCAGTTCCGCGTAGCTGTCGAAGGTCAGCGGGTTCTTGCGTTCGGGCCGGTCGAGCGAGACGGTGGCGATGCCATTCTCGGTGCTGAGAAGGAAGTGCTGGGGCATGGGTGCTCCTGTCAGATTTCGCCGCCCGAAAGGCTCAGCGCGTGTCCGTTGATCATGCGCGCCTCGGGCGAGGCGAGGTAGAGGGCGGCGCTGGCCACCTCGTCGGGGCGGATGAGCCCGCCAATGGGATTGCCGCTGGCGACCATCGCCTCGGCCTTGGCCCGGTCGAGGCCCTTCTTTGCCATCAGACCCTCGATGGCGGTCTGGGCCAGAGGGGTGTCGACGAAACCCGGACAGATCGCGTTGCAGGTGATGCCCTGCTTCGCCACCTCCTGCGCGACCGAGCGCACCAGCCCCAGCACCCCGTGCTTGGCCGAGGCATAGGCGGCGATCTGGGCGCCGCCCTTGAGGCTGGCGGTCGAGGCGATGGCGATCAGTCGCCCGCCCGGTTGCATGCCGTTCAGCGCCGCGCGGAAGGTGAGGAAGGTCCCGGTCAGCGTCACCGCCAGCGTGTCGTTCCATTGCGCCAGCGTGGTGTCGCGCAGCTTCGCCGCCGGGCCGCCGCCCGCATTGGCGATCACCACGTCGAAGGGCTGGTCGAACAGCGCCGCGACCTGCGCCTCATCCGTCACGTCGGCCTGACGGAGGGTCATGGTGAACCCGTCCGCCGTTTCCTGCAACGCGTCCAGACGGCGGCCGCAGATCGTCACGTCATCGCCCGCCGCCGCAAAGGCGCGGGCGATGGCACGGCCGATGCCCGACCCGCCGCCGGTGACCAGTACCCGCCTCATGCGCGCAGCGTTTCGGCTTCGCGGTCGGCCAGCCGCCAGGCCTGATCGCGCCCGTTGAGATAGGGCATCGGCCAGTCGGGCGCGGCGCGGTCGCCGATGCGGGTGGCCTCGTG
The DNA here is from genome assembly GCF_034676075.1 of Pararhodobacter sp. Taxonomy (GTDB): domain Bacteria; phylum Pseudomonadota; class Alphaproteobacteria; order Rhodobacterales; family Rhodobacteraceae; genus Pararhodobacter. The sequence continues at coordinate 1,470 of NZ_JAUCCQ010000184.1, forward strand.
CAGCGTCCAGTAGGGGTCGTTCAGATGCGGACGGCCCACGGCGACCAGATCGGCCCGGCCGGCCATCAGGATCGAATTGGCGTGGTCGGCCTCGGAGATGTTGCCGACCGCCATGGTGCGGATCCCGGCCTCGTTGCGGATCCGGTCCGAGAACGGGGTCTGGAACATCCGGCCATAGACCGGGCGCGCCTCGATGGTGGTCTGACCGGCCGAGACGTCGATCAGATCGGCGCCCGCTGCGGTGAACATCCGCGCGATCTCGACGGCTTCCGAGGGGGTCACCCCGGCGTCGCCGACCCAGTCGTTGGCCGAGATACGCACCGACATCGGCGTGCCTTCCGGTACCACGGCCCGCATCGCGGCGAAGACTTCCAGCGGCCAGCGCATGCGGTTCTCCAGCGAGCCGCCGTATTCATCCGTCCGCTGGTTCGACGTGGGCGAGATGAAGGACGACACGAGATACCCATGCGCCGCGTGCAGCTCGATCATATCGAAGCCCGCACGGACCGCCATTTCGGTGGAGGCGACGAATTCGGCCTTCACCTGATCCATCTCCGCCCGCGTGATCTCCCGCGGGGTGGCGTTGCGCTTGGACCAGGGCAGGGCCGAGGCACTGACCAGATCCCAGTTCCCGCTGTCGAGCGGCAGATCGATGCCCTCCCAGCCCAGGTTCGTGGAGCCCTTGCGCCCCGAATGGCCGATCTGACAGCAGATCTTGGCATCCGTCTCGGCATGGACGAAATCGGTCAGGCGCTTCCACGCGGCCTCGTGTTCCGGCGCATAGAGGCCGGGGCAGCCGGGGGTGATCCGGCCTTCGGGCGAAACGCAGGTCATCTCGGTATAGACCAGCCCGGCGCCGCCCTTGGCCCGCTCGCCGTAATGGATCAGGTGCCAGTCGGTCGGGCAGCCGTCGACGGCCTTGTACTGCGCCATGGGCGAGACGACGATGCGGTTCTTGAGCGCCATGTCACGCAGCTGGAAGGGCGCGAACATCGGCGCGCGCAGGGGTGCATCGGCCGGGGCACCGGCGTTGTCCTGGAACCAGCGCTCGGCGCTTTGCAGCCATGCCGGGTCGCGCAGGCGCAGGTTCTCGTGGCTGATACGCTGCGAGCGGGTCAGCAGCGAATAGTTGAACTGAACCGGGTCGAGATCGAGGTAGCGCTCGACCTCCTCGAACCATTCCAACGAGTTGCGGGCCGCCGATTGCAGGCGCAGCACCTCAAGCCGACGCTCGGCCTGATAGCGCTCGAACGCTGCTTCCATGGTCGGCTCGGAATGCAGGTAATCGGCCAAGGCGATGGCGGAATCGAAGGCCAGACGCGAGCCCGAGCCGATCGAGAAATGCGCCGTCGCCGAGGCATCGCCCAGCAGCACCACATTCTCGTGGTGCCATTTCTCGCACAGCACGCGGGGGAAGTTCATCCAGACGGCCGACCCCCGCAGGTGGTTGGCGTTCGACATCAGCGCGTGCCCGCCCAGATGCGCGGCGAAGACCTCGCGGCATTTCTCGACGATCTCTTCCTTCGACATCCCCTCGAAGCCGAATTTCTCCCAGGTGTCCTGAGCGCATTCGACGATGAAGGTCGCGGTGTCGGCGTCGAATTGATAGACGTGGGCCCAGATCCAGCCGTGTTCCGTCTTCTCGAAGATGAAGGTGAAGGCGTCGTCGAATTTCTGATGCGTGCCCAGCCAGATGAACTTGCAGGCGCGCAGCTCCACGTCCGGCTTGAACACCTCGGCATATTCCTGACGGACGCGCGAGTTGATGCCGTCGGCGCCGACCACCAGATCGTAATCCTGCCGGTATTCCTCGGCCGTCTTGAACTCGGTCTCGAAACGCAGCTCGACGCCCAGCTCACGCGCACGCTGTTGCAGCAGGATCAGCATCTGCTTGCGGCCGATCCCGGCGAACCCATGCCCGCCCGAGACGGTGCGAACCCCGTCATGCACCACCGCGATATCGTCCCAATAGGCGAAATGCGAGCGGATTGCCTCGGCGCTGGTGGGGTCGTTCTGCGCCAGATTGGACAGCGCGTCATCCGACAGCACCACCCCCCAGCCGAAGGTGTCGTTGGCGCGGTTGCGCTCGATCACCACCACCTCATGCGCGGGGTCGCGCAGCTTCATCGAAATGGCGAAATACAGGCCGGCGGGACCGCCGCCAAGACAGGCTACACGCATGGTTCGTCCCTCGCTCAACGCGGACATGGCGGGGCCGGGCCCCGGCAGAGGACCGGACCGACCCTCCGCTTCGGGACTCAGGAAAGCACCATTCGGGGCACGTTTCAACATTAAAGTTTTAAACTTGAAACTTTTCCCTCGACCGCCCTCTGCGACCATGACAAGGCTTGATCCGCGCGCGCGGGCGCTTAAACTTTCAGACTTGAAATAACCGCGCGGAAGCCCCCTCACCCGCCCCGCGACCCATGACCGGAGCTGCCGCATGACCGAGAGCCCTCTGCTGGACGCCGCCCCCGAACCGGCCCAGGACCCGCTGAGCAAACGCCGCCTCAAGGCCTGGATTAGGCTGCTGAACGTGACCCGGCAGGCCGAGAACCAGCTGCGCGAATATCTGCGTGTCAACCACGACACCACGCTGCCCCGCTTCGATGTGATGGCCGCGCTCTGGCGCAGGCGGGACGGGCTGAGCATGTCGGACCTGAGCCGCGCGCTTCTGGTCTCGAACGGCAATGCCACGGCCGTGGTCGACCGGCTGGAACGCGACGGGCTGGTGATCCGCACGCCGGTGGCCAACGACCGGCGCACGGTCCGCGCCACGCTGACCGACGAAGGGATGCGCGTCTTCGAAGCGATGGCTGCGGCGCATGAGCGCGAGGTGAACGGCCTTTTCGCCGGTCTCGACGCCGCCGATCTGGAGGCGCTGCGGGCCATCCTGCAGAAAGCCAGCGCCCAAGGCTGAAACGCGGCAGAATTGCCCGCAATCGAAAAGGAAATGTCCGATCGGTGAAGACCCGACGCTGGCCCCGCCCGGCCGGTTTCGCGTCTAATCGGGGCTGTTGAGATCCCGAACCGGAGCACCCGATCCATGCACAGCCTGCTGAAAACGCTCGAAGCGCGGGGCGAGTTGCGCCGCGTCGCCAAGCCGGTGGACCCGCAACATCAGCTTGCCGCCGTGACAAGGGCTGTGCAGCGCGCGGGCGGCGAGGCGGTGTTGTTCGAGAACGTGCAGGGCAGCGGCCTGCCGGTTGTCTCCAACATCTTCGGCAGCCATCAGCGGCTCTGCGACATGATCGGCACCGGCGAGCAGACCTTCTGCCAGCGCTGGATCGCCCTGACCGAGGCCTGCATCGCCGCGCCGCCCGGCAGCTTCACCCGCCCGGCGACCGAGGCCGAGGCGGGCGGTTTCATCTCCGGCAAACTGTCCGACCTGCCCGCGATCACCTGGCATGGGCGCGACGGCGGTCCCTATTTCACCAGCGCGATCTTCCTTGCCAACGATCCCGAGACGGGGGTGGCGAACCTGTCTTTCCACCGCTCGCAGCAGATCTCCGATCAAGAGTTGCGCGTCCGGCTGGGCGGCACCCACGACCTCGCCCGCTATCAGCGCGCCGCCGAGGAGAAGGGCGAGGCGCTGGAAGCGGCGCTGATCCTGTCCGCCCCGCCCGAGATCTTCCTCTCGGCCTGCGCCTCGCTGCCCTACGAGGCGTCGGAACTGGCGATGGCGGCGCAGATCCGGGGCGAGCCGCTGGCGATGCGGAAATGCGTGACCATCGACCTGGAGGTCCCGGCCAGCGCCGATATCGTCGTCGAGGGCCGCTTCCTGCCGCA
>NZ_JAUCCQ010000185.1:0-5189 GCF_034676075.1 Pararhodobacter sp.
CATGGGCGTGTTTCCGATGATGGACAGGCGGCGTCGCTTTCGCCGCTTCAAACGCCGCATTAGGCCAATAATCCCGCTTGCGCCAGTCAGGGCGCAGGAATATCAGCGACGGCGGGACACCCCTCCCCAACGAGGGGCGTTTATCTGGAAGGATACCATGACTGCTCTCGCTACCCCGGCCACGCGGCCGGCCAATCCGCGTTTCTCCTCGGGCCCCTGCGCCAAGATTCCCCATTTCTCACTGGACATGCTGGCCGATGCGCCGCTCGGTCGCTCGCACCGCGCCGCCGTGGGCAAGTCCAAGCTGGCCGAGGCCATCGACCTCACCCGTGAGATCCTGGGCGTGCCGGCCGATTACCGCATCGGCATCGTCCCCGGCTCGGACACCGGCGCCGTCGAGATGGCGCTCTGGTCGCTTCTGGGCGCCCGCCCGGTCGAGATGCTGGCCTGGGAAAGCTTCGGCGAAGGCTGGGTCACCGATGTGGTCAAGCAGCTGAAGATCGACGCCGTCGTGAAGAAGGCCCCCTATGGCCAGATCGTCGATTTCGCCAGTGTCGATTTCGCCAAGGACGTTGTCTTCACCTGGAACGGCACGACCTCGGGCGTGCGGGTGGCCAATGGTGACCTGATCCCGGCCGACCGTCAGGGCCTGACCATCTGCGACGCGACCTCGGCGGCGTTCGCCATGGACCTGCCCTGGGACAAGCTCGATGTCGTGACCTTCTCCTGGCAGAAAGTGCTGGGTGGTGAAGGCGCGCACGGGATGCTGATCCTCAGCCCCCGCGCGGTCGAGCGTCTGGAAAGCTACACCCCCGCCTGGCCGCTGCCGAAGATCTTCCGCATGACCAAGGGCGGCAAGCTGATCGAGGGCATCTTCAAGGGCGAGACGATCAACACGCCGTCGATGCTGGCGGTCGAGGATTACCTGGTGGCGCTGAAATGGGCGCAATCGCTGGGCGGGCAACCCGCGCTGATCGCCCGGGCCGAGGCCAATGCCAAGACCGTCTGGGACTTCTGCGCCCAGAAGCCCTGGCTCGCGAACCTGGCCGAGGACGCGGCCAATGCCTCGACCACTTCGGTCTGCCTGAAGTTCGTCGATGCCCGCATCACCGACGGCGCCGCCTTCGCCAAGGCCGTGGCCAAGCGGTTGGAGAAGGAAGGCGTGGCGCTGGACGTGGGCGCCTATCGCGATGCGCCCGCGGGTCTCAGGATCTGGTGCGGCTCGACGGTGGAAACTGCCGATGTCGCCGCGCTGATGCCCTGGATCGAATGGGCCTTCGAGGCCGAGATCGCCGCGCTGGCGCAAGCCGCCTGATCCCCGAGAACGGTGCGCAATGAATGCGCACCCTACCCCCATGCCCGTAGGGTGCGCATTCATTGCGCACCTTCCACGCCCCCTCTCAGGAGCCCCGATATGGCCCCCCGCGTTCTCGTTTCCGATGCCCTCTCCGAAACCGCCGTCCAGATCTTCCGCGACCGTGGGGTCGAGGTCGATTACATGCCCGCGCTGGGCAAGGACAAAGAAAAACTGCTCGAGATCATCGGCCAGTACGATGGCCTCGCCATCCGCTCGGCCACCAAGGTGACCGACAAGATCCTCGCCGCCGCGACCAACCTCAAGGTCATCGGCCGGGCCGGTATCGGGGTCGACAACGTCGATATCCCCGAGGCCTCGAAGAAGGGCATCATCGTGATGAACACGCCCTTCGGCAACTCGATCACCACGGCCGAGCACGCCATCGCCATGATGTTCGCCGTCGCCCGCCAGATCCCCGAGGCCAATGCCTCGACCCATGAGGGCAAGTGGGAAAAGTCGAAATTCATGGGCGTTGAACTCTTCAACAAGACGCTGGGCGTGATCGGTGCGGGCAATATCGGCGGCATCGTCTGCGACCGCGCCGTGGGCCTGAAGATGAAAGTGATCGCCTACGATCCCTTCCTGTCCGATGAGCGCGCCAAGCAACTGGGCGTCACCAAGGTGGAACTGGACGAGCTGCTGGCGCGGGCCGATTTCATCACGCTGCACGTGCCGATGACCGACAAGACCCGCAACATCCTGTCGCGTGAGAACCTCGCCAAGACCAAGAAGGGCGTGCGGATCATCAACTGCGCCCGCGGTGGCCTCATTGACGAGGACGCGCTGGTCGAGGCGTTGAACTCGGGCCATGTCGCCGGCGCCGCGCTCGATGTCTTCGCGGTCGAGCCCGCCAAGGAGAGCCCGCTCTTCAACCTGCCGAACGTGGTCTGCACGCCGCATCTCGGCGCCTCGACCACCGAGGCGCAGGAGAACGTCGCGCTGCAGGTGGCCGAGCAGATGGCCGATTACCTGCTGACCGGCGCCGTCTCGAACGCGCTGAACATGCCCTCGGTCACCGCCGAGGAAGCCGCGGTCATGGGCCCCTGGATCAAGCTGGCCGGCCATCTGGGCAATTTCGCCGGCCAGATGACCGACGAGCCGATCCGCGCCATCAACGTGCTTTACGATGGCGTCGTCTCGGACATGAACCTCAAGGCGCTGGATTGCGCAGTGATCGCCGGGATCCTGAAATCGGCCAACCCGGACGTGAACCTCGTCTCGGCGCCCATCGTCGCGAAGGAGCGGGGCATCAAGGTCTCGACCACCACGCAGGACAAGGCTGGCGCCTTCGACGGCTACATCAAGCTGACCATCGTCACCGACAAGCGTGAGCGCTCGCTGGCCGGGACCGTCTTCTCGGACGGCAAGCCGCGCTTCATCCAGATCAAGGGCATCAACATCGACGCCGAGATCGGCGAGCACATGCTTTACACGACCAACGAGGACGTGCCGGGGATCATCGGTCTGCTCGGCATGACCATGGGCAAGAACGGCGTCAACATCGCCAACTTCACCCTGGGCCGTTCGGCCGCGGGTCAGGACGCGATTGCGCTGCTGTACCTCGATCAGGCCATCGACCCGAAAGTGGTCGAGACGCTGGAATCGACGGGGATGTTCCAGCAGGTCCATCCGCTGAAGTTCGAAGTCGCCTGACTTCAGGAAAAGCCCCGCTCCGGCGGGGCTTTTTCATGGCGGTTGGTGGGGTGAAACCCCACCCTACGGGCGGACGGCGAAAGGCGGCCACTCAACACAAGCCGGGCAAGCGCCGGACCGTAGGATGGCGCTGCAACGCCGGTCAGCCTGCCCTTTATGGTCCGGCCCGCCTCTAAGCCGGGTTCGGAGCGGGCGGCAACCAAAGCGCCAGCCCGTGGGGACGGGCCGGCGCTTGCCCGGCGCCTTCGGCTTGATTCCGGGCAGGCAAGGAGCACCCGGCACGCGAACGGTCCGTCGCGATCTGCGCTCGCCTTTGCCCCACCCGTAGGGTGCGTGCTCGCACGCACCGCCTCACCCCACGACGAAATCCGCCGCCCGCCTGTCGCAATCCGGCGCGCCCCGCCCCCGATATGGGGTCACAAAACCCGCAACCTCCCCCGCTGCCCGGAGATCTTGCGATGCGCGATCCTGCCCTCGACCGCCTGCTCTTCGCCCTCGCCGATCTCTGGCGGGCCGAGCCCCGGCCCGAGGCCGAGGCCACCGCCCAGGCCCTGACCGCCACGCAGATCGCGACGCCCCTTCGCCCCGGCCCGCCCGGCCCCCATGACGCCGCGATCCGCGCGCTCCTCGCCGGCAAGGGCCCGCTGGCCGAGGCGACGCTGGCCCTCTTCGAGCGCCTGCCCTGGGGCACCAACCCGGTCGACGCCCAGGTCGGCCCCTATGCCGCCATCTTCGCCGTGGCCGAGCTGCTGGGCCCCGACGGCCCGATCCCGGCGCCCGACCTGCGGATGGGCTTCTTCTATCAGGCGCCCGGCACCTATTACCCGCTGCACAACCACGACGCCGACGAGACCTATGTGATCCTCGCTGGCTCCGCGGTCTGGACGGCTGGTGACGATACCCGGCTGCGCGGCGCGGGCGAGGTGATCCACCACCCCTCGCGCCTGCCGCATGCCTTCGCCGCCGGGCCCGAGGGGCTCTTGGCCGTCTGGCGCTGGAGCGGCGACATCAACACCCATTCCTACGGCTTCACCGAGGATCCGGCCCTGGGCGTGGCCTGAGCTTCAGCCCGCCAGCCGCATCCCCATATGCCCGGTCGAGCTGTCCGGCGTGTTATGGGTCCGCGAATGCACCTGATAGCGTTCGCAATAGCTGACGTGACACAGGTACGACCCGCCGCGGATCACATAGCCCGGCCCCTCGGCCGGTCCCTGGGGATCGCGCGGCGGCAGCTTGCCGTCAGCCTGGGGCAGGGGGCCGAACTTCGTCCCGGTCCATTCCCAGACATTGCCGGTCAGGTTGTGAAAGCCATAGGCATTGGGCGGGAAATGATCGGCCGGGCAGGTGCCGACGAACCCGTCGTCCGCGCTGTTCATTCGGGGAAACTCCCCCTGCCAGGTGTTGTGCCGGTGGCCCAAAGCCGGAACCAGATCGTTGCCCCAGGGAAAACGCGCGTGTTTCAAGCCGCCGCGCGCCGCGAATTCCCACTCGGCCTCGGTCGGCAGTCTGAGCCCCAGATACTCGGCCATGGCCTGCGCATCGTACCAGCTCAGATGCACGGCCGGATGGTCGGCCTTGTCGCGCCAGTCGGACCCGGGCCCCTCCGGCGCGGCCCAGCTCGCGCCGCCCACCGCCCGCCACCAGGGGGTCTGCGGCGGGTGTTCGACATAGCCCAGCGGATCCGCCAGAAACAGGTGAAAGACAAAGGACCAGCCCTCGCGTTCCGCCACTGTCCTGTACCCCGATTCTTTGGCGAAAGCGGCCCATTGCCGGTTGGTCACCGCGGTCCGCCCCAGCCGGAAGGGCGAGACGAAGACCCGCCGCCGCGGGCTGTCCAGATCGTCGGGGTATCGGCCCTTGGCCGCGCCCATGTCGAAGAACCCGCCCTTCAGCGCGATCAGTCCAGCCTCGACCTCGGCCCGCAGCGCTTCGGACGCGCGCCTGGCCAGCGCCGGGGTCGTCAGCGCCTCGGGCAGGGTCAGCCCGGACCCGGCCGGGGCGCAACAGGATTTGCCGTCCATCCATCCCTCCATCCTGTCCCTGTCCTGCACCCGAGCGGGTCAAAAGGCAACGGGCGGCCCCGAAGGAACCGCCCGCGCCACAGGTCCGGATGGGGAGGGGTTTACCACCCGAACAGGAGGGTGAGGCCGGATTGTCCGCCGGTCTGGGTGACGGCGGC
>NZ_JAUCCQ010000186.1:0-5121 GCF_034676075.1 Pararhodobacter sp.
GGATCATGATCGACCACGCCCATTCCATCGTCATCGGCGAAACCGCGGTGGTGGGTGACAACGTGTCGATGCTGCATTCGGTGACGCTGGGCGGCACCGGCAAGGAAGACGGCGACCGTCACCCCAAGATCGGCGACGGCGTGCTGATCGGCGCGGGTGCCAAGGTGCTGGGCAACATCAAGGTCGGTGCCAATTCCCGCATCGCCGCGGGTTCGGTGGTGCTGGAGGATGTGCCCTGCTGCAAGACCGTGGCCGGGGTTCCCGCCAAGATCGTGGGCGAGGCCGGCTGCGCCCAGCCCGCGCTGTCGATGAACCATTCGCTGAGCGCCGAATAAGCGCTCAGAGCCCCCGCAGGAAGCCCGCCAGATCATCCGTGCGATGATGCACATGGGCGTGGGATTCCGGGTCGGGGGTTTCCGCCTCGGGCCCGACCAGAACCGTCCGCATTCCCAGCGCATGCGGCACCTTGAGGTTGCGCAGGTCATCCTCGAACATCGCCGCGCGGGACGGGTCCAGCCCGGCCAGACCAAAGACCGTCTCGAAAGCCTCGGCCTGCGGTTTCGGCCGGTAGCCCGCGTCCTCGACGCCATAGACCGCCTCGAAGAGGCCCTCGAGCCCCCGGGCCTCCAGCACCTTGCGGGCATAGGGGGCCGAGCCGTTGGTATAGACGATGCGCCGTCCTTTCAGCGCGAGGATGGCGTCCCGCAGCTCGGGATCGGGCTCCAGCACCGAAAAGTCGATGTCGTGCACTTCGACCAGATAGGGCACCGGATCGACCGCGTGATGCGCCATCAGCCCGGCCAGCGTCGTGCCATAGGTCAGCCAGTAATCGCGCCGCAGGCGGTCTGATTCCGCCCGGTCCGCCCCCGTCACCCGCATGACGAAATCGGTCATCTTCACGTCGATCTGGTCAAACAGCCGGACCCGCGGGTGATAGAGCGTGTTGTCGAGGTCGAAGACCCAGGTATCGACATGCTGGAAATGTTCGTGCGCCATGGCCAAGGGCTACCGGCAAGGCGGCTGCGGCACAAGATGCCAGGGCGCGAATCAGGGCTTTTCACCGCCCGCGCCCGACACTAGTCTTCGCCCCCTCGGAGGACCCGCATGAACGACCAGCGCCAACCCCTGCTCGACGCCTATTCGCTGATCCTGGCGGCGATCGACGACGGGGTCTACAAACCCGGCGACCGGCTGGTCGAATCGGAACTGGCCGAACGCTTCGGCGTCTCGCGCACGCCCATTCGCGAGGCCCTGCAACGGCTTGAGACGCAAAGCCTGCTGACCCGCGACGGCCGCTCGCTGATCGTGGCCTCGCTCGATCACAACCAGCTGGCGGAGCTCTATGTGGTCCGCGCCCAGCTCGAAGGGCTGGCGGCGCGGCTGGCGGCGAAACACGCCTCGGTCGAGGAAGTACGCGTCCTGCGCGACATGGTGAATGACGACCGGCGGCTGATGAACGACCCCAAGGCGCTGAGCCGAGCCAACAAGCGCTTTCACAAGCAGATCCACCTGGCCAGCCACAACCGCTTTCTGGTGCAGCAACTGGACCTTGTGCACCGCTCGATGGCGCTGCTGGCCACGACCTCGCTGGAAGCGGAAGGGCGGGGTCGCACCGCGCTCGACGAGCATGAGGCGATTGTCGAGGCCATCGCCCGCGGCGATGGCGAGGCCGCCGACCGGGCCCTGCGCGAGCATATCAGCCGCGCTTTCGAGACGCGGCTGAAGCTCGAATCGGGCGACCGGCGCAAGGCGCGCTGACCGGGTCAGACGTAGCTGACCGCGGCGGCGCCGTCATGCAGCCCGTGGGTCGTCTTGTCCCAGTAGAAGGGCTTTGCCACCAGCTCCCAGCAGCCTTTCCAGGCAGCGACGACCGCCAGCGGGAAATACAGGTGCAGGCTCAGCGTCCAGATTCGCAGGAAACGGTGTTGCGTGCCCTGCAGCGCCAGGATGTTGATGGCCAGCGACATCACCTCGATGCCAAGAAAGAGCACCGCCACCGTGTCGGCGGAGCGCGACGTCATCTCGGTCGCGAAGGGATGGCCGAACCCGAACAGCAGCAGCCAGAAGCTCCACAGAATCGGCGCGAACAGGAACTGGATCAGCGTCCCGAGAAACAGCACCTGCACCCCGGCGAATTTCCACGGGCCCAGTTGCCGCCACAGCAATCCCGGGTCGCGCATGTGCACGGCATAGGTCATGCCATAGCCTTTCAGCCAGCGGGACCGTTGCTTGATCCAGGGCCAGACCCGGCAATTCGCCTCTTCCAGCGTGACTGAGGCGACCAGATCCGTCCGGTAGCCGTGCCGCGCGAGTCTGAGCCCGAGATCGGCATCCTCGGTCACGTTATGCGCGTCCCAGCCGCCGAGCTCCTCAAGGATGGCCCGGCGGAAGAACAGGGTCGTGCCCCCCAGCGGCACCACCAGCCCCAGGCGCGCCAGCCCCGGCAGGATCAGGCGGAACCAGGCGGCGTATTCGATGGTGAAACAACGGCTCAGCCAGTTGGTCCGGGGGTTCACGTAATCGAGGATGCCCTGCACGCAGGCCAGCGACGGTCCGCCGGCGTCGAACACCTCGATCACGCGAAGCAGCTGATCGGGAGCCGGCGCATCCTCAGCATCATAGACGCCGATGATCGACCCGCGGGCGAAGTTCAGGGCATAGTTCAGGGCGCGCGGCTTGGTCCTGAGCGGTGCGTTCGGCACCGGGATGACCCGCATCCAGTCGGGTAACCGGGTCCCGGCCAGGGCGGCCCGGGTCAGCTGGTCGTCCTCCTCGACCACCAGCATGACATCGAGCAATTCCCGGGGATAGGTCAGCGCGCCCAGCCGCTTGACCAGCCGCGGCGCGATGTCGGGCTCGCGAAACAGCGGCACCATGATCGAGAGTGTCGGCTTGCGGCTCTGCGGCGCCGGGGGGCTCTGGCTGGGCCCGCGGCGCAGCGCGCGCAGCTGCGCGATGGTCGCGGCCAGCTTCATCAGGTTGCCCGCGAGCAGGAACAGCAGGACCACGGCGAAGACGGCGAAGAAGGTCACACCCGGCGCGATCGCCGCCGACAGGCCCAGAAGCAAGGCGGCCAGCAGAATCCGGCGGCTGAAGCGCCGCGCATCCCACATCCGGCAGCTTTCCGTCGCCGCGACGCAGGTTTCCGCCATCAGCCGCAGGGCGGATTGACGCGATCGGAGCAGGGCGCGGTGCAGCTCGGCTTCGGGCAGCACGGCCATGACGACCGGGCCCAGCCGTGCCTCCAGCTCGGGTCTGTGGGTCTCGAACGCGTCGGGCGTGGCCGTGCCGACCACGGTGACCGCCCCCGCCCGCGACCAGGGCAGGCAGCCGATCTGCAGGCAGCGGCGCGGCCCCAGACGGTCGATCAGGCGCGGATCGGGGCGGCCCTGGCGGGTATCGACGATGGTTGTGCCGAATTGCTCGGCCAGCGCGGCCACGATGTCCTCCTCGCTGGCCATGCCATGGGCGCGCAGGATATCGCCCAACCGCGCCTGCTTGCGGCTTTGCAATTCCAGCGCCCGGACCAGATCGGCCGCATGGATCGCGCCGCGTCGCAGGAGGATCGTGCCGAGGGGCGTGCGGACCGGAGGGGGCCGAGGGGGCAAGGGGAGCGCCACCTCTGCGGGGGGGCGCGACGGCAAAAGAGCCTCAACGCCCGGCACATCGGGCTCTTCACACGCGTGCCCCATAGACACCCCCACACACACTAAAGCGAGGAGTCTTGGCGAGAGAAGGTTAACAGATCGTTAACGGCCCTGCCGCGCTGCCGGAGCCCTCGCGGGGAGGGCCGACGAAAGGCAGGAACGGCGCGCGACAAAGAGGGCCGCGCGCCCTCGTGTCAGGCGGCGCTGGCCGCCTTGCGTGCGGCCATGGCGGCGGCGAAACGCTCGAACAGGTAATAGCTGTCCTGCGGGCCGGGGCTGGCCTCGGGGTGGTATTGCACCGAGAAGACCGGCCGGTCGGCCATGCGGATCCCGCAGTTCGAGCCGTCGAAGAGCGAGAAATGCGTCTCGACCACACCCTTGGGCAGGGTCTGGCTGTCGACGGTGAAACCGTGGTTCATCGAGGTGATCTCGACCTTGCCGGTGTCGTTGTCCTTGACCGGGTGGTTGGCACCGTGGTGGCCGTGGTTCATCTTGACCGTGCGGGCCCCCAGGGCCAGCGCCAGCATCTGGTGGCCGAGGCAGATGCCGAAGACCGGCAGATCGGCCGCCAGAACGCCCTTGATCATCGGCACGGCGTAATCGCCGGTCGCCGCCGGATCGCCCGGGCCATTCGACAGGAAGACGCCATCGGGGTTCAGCGCCAGCACCTCTTCGGCGGTGGCATTGGCCGGCAGAACGGTCACGTCACAGCCGGCCGAGGCCAGGCAGCGCAGGATGTTCTTCTTGGCGCCATAGTCGATGGCGACCACCTTGTGCAGGGGCTCGGTCTGGGGCTTGTAGCCCTCGGGCCAGGCCCAACGCATCTCGTTCCAGCGGTAGGATTGGGCGCAGGTCACGTCCTTGGCCAGATCGAGGCCGACGAGCCCCTTCCAGCCGCGGGCCTTGCCCAGCAGACGCTCGATGTCGAAATTGCCTTCGGGGTCATGGGCCAGCGCCACATGCGGGGCGCCCAGCTGGCGGATCGCCCGGGTCAGGCGGCGGGTGTCGATGCCGCCGATGCCGATCCGGCCCTGCCGGGTCATCCAGGCGGTCAGCTCGCCCGCCGCGCGCCAGTTCGAGGGTTCGGTCGGATCCCATTTAACCACCATGCCCTCGGCCGTGGCCTTGCTGGCCTCGTCATCGTCGTCATTGACGCCGACATTGCCGATATGGGGGAAGGTGAAGGTCACGACCTGCCCGGCATAGGAGGGATCGGTCATGATCTCCTGATAGCCGGTCATCGCGGTGTTGAAACACAGTTCCGCCACCGTCTCGCCGGTCGCGCCGAAACCGTGACCGTAGAAGATGGTGCCGTCGGCGAGAACAAGGCATGCGGTCGGGCGCGGCTGCGCGGGGGCTGCGGACATCGGACGGCTCCTGTCTGTATCCGCCCGTCCTTACGGGGAAGGGCGGGGGGAATCAAGGGGCCGTTCAGGGGGAGGGGCGGGGGGGGGGGGGGGGGGGGGGGGGCGCG
>NZ_JAUCCQ010000187.1:0-5022 GCF_034676075.1 Pararhodobacter sp.
GAGGCGCTGGAGGCGCGCAAGACCACGGGATCGACCATCCTCACGGTGTGAGAAGCGAGGGGGCTGCTCGCCCCCTCGCGCTCCCCTCGCCAAAGGGGGAGCACGCTCCCCCTTTGGAAACCCCCGTGCGTATTTTCCGCAGAATGAAGCTCAGACCTCGAAGCGGCCGTCGGTCGGGACTTGCAGGGCGGTGGCGAGGGCGTTGGTCTGGGCGGCCATGGCGATGACGGCGAGAAGTTCGCTGTGCATCGCCGGGGTCATGCCCTTGGCCCTGGCGGCGGCGGTGTGGGAATGGGTGCAGTACGCGCAGCCATTCGTCACGCTGACCGCGACATAGATCAGTTCCTTGACCAAGGGATCCAGCGCACCCGGGGCCATGACCTGTTGCAGGCGGTCCCAAGTCGCTTGCAAGAGCGCGGGATCATGGGCCAGTGCACGCCAGAAGTTGTTGACGTAGTCGGTCTGCCGCTTGGCGCGGATGTCGTCGAAGACGGCGCGGGCGGCGGGATCCGCCGCCTCGTCCGTGAGCAGGGGGAGCGTCGCCATCAGAACAGCGTGAAGACGCGGGCCGGGCCGCCGGTGCCGCGGCGGTGTTTCGGCGCGCCGACGATCAGCGTGGCGCCGAGCGCGGGCACGGCATCGAGATTGGCGATGCATTCGACGCCCCAGCGGCCCGAGGGCAACCAAGCGTAATGCGTGGCGAAATCCGGGGACATGCCGTAATCCAGCGACAGCGTGTCCACGGCGATACCGGCGATATCGGCCTCTTCCATCAGCATCTGCACGGCCTCGACATGAAAGCCCGGGAAATGCATGGCGCCGCCGTCATCGGCGTTGCGGTAGGCGGGGGTGTCGATCTTCGAGGCCCAGCCCGAATTCATCGCCACGCAGCCCCCGGCGGGCAGCGGGCCATTGGCGCTGATCCAGGCGCGGAGGTCATCGGGGGTGAGCTGGGTGTCGGCATCCTCGGCCGCGCGGGCCCGGATATCGACCACCGCCAGCGGCACGATCAGCTTGTCGACCGGGATCTCATCCACCGACATGCCGTCGGCCGAGAAATGCATCGGGCTGTCGACATGGGTGCCGGTATGTTCGTTGACCCTGAGTTCCTTCAGGTTGAAGCCGTGTTCGGCGAAGGTGAAAAGACTCTCTTCCCAGAATTGCTGGGCGCCGAAGAAGGTCGGGAAATCGGGGTGCAGGGTGTGGGTCATGTCGGCCATCTCGCCCGGGACCTGGGCCATGGCGGGCGCCGGGCGCAGGGTGGCGGCGCCGACGGTGCTGGCGGCGGCGAGGCCCAGCGCCCCCTTGAAGAGGTCACGGCGGCCGAGGCGGGGCTCGCCCAGCATCCGCGCTTTCACGCTTTCCATCACGCAGGCATGGCACATGGTCTGATCTCCCGGTTGCTGCCGCCCCGTTCGCCGGGCGGTTCATCGGTTCAGACTGCGGGCCGGGGGCGATTCGGTCAATCGAGGAGCGAGTCGACCCATTCCGGCACCACCTGCGAGGCGGGACCATAACGGCAGGTCTGGAAGACGCGGCTGATCTCCGAGGGTTCGAGGTTCAGTTCCGTGCACTGGGCGCCGTTGCGGCGGGCCTCGGCGGCGAGGCCGGCGGCGGGATAGACCTGGCCCGAGGTGCCGATGGCGGCGAAATGGGTGCAGGTCTCGACGGCCTCGGCGATGGCCTCCATGTGGTAGGGGATTTCGCCGAACCAGACCACGTCGGGGCGGGCGCGGGGCTGGCCGCAGGCGGGGCAGCAATCTTTCACGGCCATGACCGGGGGCGCGGGCCAGCGGTGGCCGCAGCTGGCGCAAAGCGCCGACATCAGCGCACCGTGCATCTGGATCACATTCCGCGAGCCTGCCCGCTGGTGCAGGTCGTCGACGTTCTGGGTGATCAGCGTCACCTGCCCGGGCAGCGCCGTCTCCAGCCGGGCCAGCGCGTTGTGGGCGGCGTTGGGCTGGGCGCCGGCGCAATTGGCGCGGCGGGCGTTGTAGAAATCGGTCACCAGCTGGGGGTTCCGCCCGAAGCCTTCGGGCGTCGCCACCTCGTTCAGGTCGTATTGCGTCCAGAGCCCGCCCTTGTCGCGGAAGGTGCCGAGCCCGCTTTCGGCCGAGATCCCGGCGCCGGTGAGGATGACGATCTTCATCTTACGCCCGTTGCAGTTTGACCGGCTCGGTCCGCGCCAGCCGCAGGAAATGGGCCATGAAGGGCTTCACCGTGTCCTCCTCGCGCGTCGCGGCATAGAGGCGCTTGGTGAGGCCCCCCTCCGTCACCGGCTTCGTCACGTAATCGGTCGAGTATTTCACCTCGCGCAGCACCCAGTCGGGCAGCACCGCCACCCCGCGATTGGACGCCACCAGCAGCAGGATCACCGCCGTCAGTTCGATGGGGCGGACCTGCCGGGGCTCCACCCTTGCGGGGTTCAGGAGACCGGTGAAGATGTCGAGCCGCGTGCGATCCATCGGATAGGTCAGCAGCACCTCGTCGCGGAAATCCTCGGCCTCGATGAAGGGCTTGGCGGCAAGGGGATGCTGGGAGGAGGCGATGAAGCGCGGCTCGTAATCGAAGAGCGGCGTGAAGGTGATGCCCGGCATTTCCTCGGGGTCAGAGGAGATGACCAGATCCACCTCCTCGCGCGCCAGCGCCGAAAGCGCCGCGAAGGCGAGATTCGGGCGAATGTCCACGTCCACGTCGGGCCAGGCGTGGCGGAAGCGTTCCAGCACCGGGAACAGCCAGTCGAAACAGGCGTGGCATTCGATGGCGATGTGCAGGCGGCCCATCTTTCCGGCGATCATGGCGCGGAATTCCTCTTCCAGCGCCTCGACCCGGGGCAGGACTTCCTCGGCCAGTTTCAGCATCTTGAGGCCCGCGGCGGACAGGCGCAGGGGCTTGGTGCGGCGGGCGAAAAGCTCCACCCCCGCCTGATCCTCCAGCCCTTTCAGCTGATGCGACAGCGCCGATTGGGTGATGTTCAGGATATCGGCCGCGCGCGCCACGCCGCCTGCCAGATGGATGGCGCGGATGGTGCGGAGGTGACGGAACTCCAGGTGCATTATGCTGCCCGCCTCATGTTCGTGATGAAAACAATGAATTTGTCTCACAATGCTGCGCATGCGACAAGAGGCTCAACAAGGAGCCCCATCATGCCCGCACCGCGCATCTCGTTCGAGTTTTTCCCGCCCAAGACGCTGGATGCCAGCTTCCGGCTGTGGGAAACCGTGCGCATGCTGGCGCCGCTCAGGCCCGACTTCGTGTCGGTGACCTATGGCGCGGGCGGCACCACCCGGCAGCTGACCCATGAGGCCGTCACCACCATCGGGCGCGAGTTCACCCTGAACGTCGCGGCGCATCTGACCTGCGTCGATGCCACCCGTGCCGAAACGCTGGCGATTGCCGAGAGCTATGCGGCGGCGGGCGTGACCGAGCTGGTGGCGCTGAGGGGCGATCCGCCCAAGGGTCAGGGCGGTTTCGCGGCCCGGCCCGACGGTTTCGCCAGCTCGCTGGAGCTGATCGCGGCGCTGAAGGACACCGGCAATTTCAAGATCCGCGTCGGCGCCTATCCCGAACGCCACCCCGAGGCCCGCGACGAGGCCGCCGACATCAAATGGCTGAAGCAGAAATTCGAGGCGGGGGCGGACAGCGCCATCACCCAGTTCTTCTTCGAGGCCGAGACTTTCCTGCGGTTCCGCGACCGGGCCGAGAAGGCGGGCATCGACGCCGCCCGGATCATCCCCGGCATCATTCCGATCGAGGGCTGGGCCGGCATCCGCCGCTTCGCCCAGTCCACCGGCGCCACCATCCCGGGCTGGCTGGACGAGGCCTTCGTCAAGGCCGGGCGCGACGGGCATGAGCAGCTGCTGGCGACCGCCGTCTGCACCGAACTTTGCGATACGCTGTTGGGAGAGGGCGTACCGGCCCTGCATTTCTACACGCTGAACAAGGCGCATCTGACGCGCGATGTGTGTTTCGCGCTGGGGGTCAAGCCGCAGGTGGCCTTGCAGAACGTGGCCTGAACGGGCCGGAAGGACAGGCAACCGGGGGGCAGGCGCGCCCGCCGGTCGTCTTGGTGCCGGGGCGGGTGGGTTCTGACCCGCCTGCCCCGGCGCGCCGGTCGCCTCGACCATGGCCGGTTGCCATCCCCTGCCGCCGCTTCTACACCTGAGCCAGTCCTAGCGGAGACGCCCATGCTGGCCGGAAAGCGCATCCTTCTGATCATCGGCGGCGGCATCGCGGCCTACAAGACGCTGGAGCTGATCCGGCTGCTGAAAGGCGTGGGCGCCAGTGTCGCGCCCGTCCTGACCCGGGCGGGGGCCGAGTTCGTGACGCCCCTCTCGGTCGCCGCGCTGGCGGGTGAGCCGCTGCATCAGGACCTGTTCGATCTGACGGCCGAGGCCGAGATGAGCCATATACAGCTCTCTCGCGCCGCCGATCTGGTGGTCGTGGCCCCCGCAACGGCCGATCTGATGGCCAAGATGGCGGGCGGACAGGCCAATGACCTGGCTTCCACCCTGCTGATGGCCACCGACAAGCGGGTGCTGATCGCCCCCGCCATGAACGTCCGCATGTGGGAGCATCCCGCCACGCAGCGCAACCTCAGGACGCTGCTGGCTGACGGCATCCTGACTGTAGGCCCCGACCATGGCGACATGGCCTGCGGCGAGCATGGCCCGGGCCGGATGGCCGAGCCTCGGGCGATCCTCGCCGCGATCCAGACCGCGCTCAGCGACGGCCCCCTGAAGGGCAAGCATGTCCTCGTGACCTCGGGCCCGACGCATGAACCCATCGACCCGGTCCGCTACATCGCCAACCGTTCCTCGGGCCAGCAAGGCACCGCGCTCGCTGCCGCGCTGCGCGATCTCGGCGCCCGTGTGACCTTCGTCACCGGCCCCGCCACCACCCCGCCGCCCCCGGGCGTGACGGTGGTAAAGATCGAATCCGCGCGCGAGATGCTGGCCGCCGCCCTCGCCGCGCTGCCCGCCGATGCCGCCGTCTTCGCCGCCGCCGTCGCCGATTGGCGGG
>NZ_JAUCCQ010000188.1:0-4850 GCF_034676075.1 Pararhodobacter sp.
CCCCCCCCCCCCCCCCCCCCCCCCCCCCCCCCCCCCCCCCCCCCCCCCCCGTTTTGCATCGACTTGGGGCGGCAGCCCCCCGCCTTCGCCCCGGTCTCTACCCACGCCGCCGTCCCAGCAAGCGCCCGTCGATCACCACCAGCCCCGCCCCGATCAGCACCATCCCCGCCACATGCCGCGCCAGCAGCGCCTCGCCCAGAAAGGCGATGCCCAGGGCGATGGCGCTGACCGGCACCAGGAAGGTGACGAGGAACGCGTTCACCGCCCCGGCGCTGGCGATGAGCCCGAAATAGAGCCCGTAGGCGAAGGAGGTGGACAGCACCGCCAGCCCGACCAGCGCCGCGATCACCCCCCAGCCGGGGAAGGGCAGGGACCAGGGCGCCTCGGTCAGCGCGGCAAGCGGCGCGATGATCAGGCTGGCCCAGACCAGCTGGCCCAGCGCCAGCGATAGCGGTGGCAGGCCATAGCCGCGGAACCGCCGGGCCCAGACCCCGGCCAGCGCGTAGCTCAGCGCCGCGCCGAGGCAGGCGAGCTGCGCCCAGACGGTGCCGGCGCCGCCCGAAAGCCCGCCGCCCATCATCACCGCCACGCCCAGAAAGCCCGCCACCACGCCCAGCGCCTTGCGCGGCGAGAGCCGCTCGTCCCGCGTTGCCAGATGCGCCACGACCACACCCCAAAGGGGCGTCGTTGCGTTGAGGATCGAGGCCAGGCCCGAGCTGATCTGCCCCTGCGCCAGCACGTAGAAGGTGAAGGGCACGGCGTTGTTCAAGAGCCCCATCACCCCCAGCGCGGCCCAGAGCCGCCAGCCTTTGGGATAGGGTTGCCCCATCAGCGGCAGGGCCACGGCCAGCACCAGCGCGGCCAGGCCGACCCGGGCCAGCACGATGGTGAAAGGCGGCAGCGCCGGCACCGCGACGCCCACGAAAAAGAACGATCCGCCCCAGAGGACGGACAGCAGGATCAGGCGCAGCCAGTCGGCCCCGGACATCGGACTACCTCGTTGTTTCACCGGGGCCTTGTGCCGGTTCCGGGTGGCCCGAGGCGACCCGGAACCTGCGGAATGGTCAGTTGTCGCGGGTCCAGGTCTGGTCGCGGCAGATGAACAGCACGCAACCCGAGACGGTCAGCTGGTCCCCCGCCAGATCCATCCGCGAGCGATAGGTCTGGTCGCGGTCGGGGGCATAGATCTGCCCGTCACGGTACTGGCCATTGCCGCGCGGCTCCATGTCCCAGACGATCTGGCGGCCGGTATTGGCCGACTGGATGGCCGCGCCCGCGCCGTTGTAGCTTTCGACCAGCGTGCCGCACAGAGTATTGCCGCACATCGTCATCGAGATGACGCCGTAATTGCCGTTGTCGTCGGGCTGGGTGCGCCAGCGACCTTCGGCCGGGTCGGCGGCGGCGGCGCTGGCAATCAGGCTCAGGGCGGCGGTCAGGCTCAGAATCAGGGTTTTCATGGTGGTTCCTCCCGTTTTCCGCCAGCATCCGGATTAGCCCCCGTCGTGGCAAGAGCCTCGTTTGTCCCTCGGCGGATCTCGTGGCGTCAGTCTGTCATTGCCGCAGCGATCAGGTCCATGTCGGCGGCGCTTACCTCGAAAAGCCCGTAGCGGAAGCGCGCGCCCCAGCCCGGCCCGCCGAAGGACAGGTGCTCCAGCAGCGGCCGGATCGGCGCGTCGCGGGTGGGCAGCCAGCGCACATCCCGGCGGAAAGGCTGGAAGCCCGCGCTCATGAACCCCTGATAGACCGGCCCGTCGGCCACGATCCCCAGCGCGGTGAAGGCCTGCACCGGGGCGCCGTCGCGGATCCGTTCATGCGGCGAGTAATAGGCCACGCGGTCCCCGGGTTGGAGGCGCCGGAGCGGCGCCTCCTTGCCATGGTTCACCTGCATGAAGCCGCCCTCGCGCCCGATCCGCACGTGTTCGGCCGAGGCAACGGCGATCCAGGCCCGGCTCACGGCATGGCCGGGACATAGAGGCGCAGCCGGTGCCCGTCGGGGTCCGCGACCGTCACCGCCTGACCGAAGCCCAGCGTGGTCAGCGGTTGCAGGATCGTCACCCCCTGCGCGGCCAGCCGTGCCTCGGCCGCCTTCAGCGCCTCGGCATCGGCCAGCGCGACGTCGAGTTCGGCGCCGCCCGGGGCCAAACCGGCGCGGGGCTGGACTTCCTCGGCGCGCCACAGGCCGAGCCGGGCGCCGTCGCCCAGCGGCAGCATGGCGAAATCGGCGGCCTCGTAAAGGATGGGCGCGCCCAGCGCATCGGCGTAGAACCGGGCGCTGACTGCCGGGTCGGTGACGTAGAAAATGAACATCGGGGTCGCTTGCATGATCGTCTCCTTGGTTGCGATGCGTCTCTCTCGCATCCCGGAGTGTCAGCTTCTGTCAGCAGCCTTCCGCGCCCGGTCTGCTTCCCACCATTCCCTGAGCAGCACCGTCCGGCGACGGGGAAACCGTGCCTCCAGCACCCGGCATTCGGCGATCCGGTCCTCGCGGAAATTGCGGAATCCCTGCCGGAGCTCGCACCAGCCGACCAGCGTCTGCACCGATTCGAAGAACCCCATGGCCAGCGGCCAGACCACCCGCCGCGTTTCCTCGCCCGCCAGGCTGCGGTAGAGGATCTCGGCCTTGTGTTCGGTTCGCATCGCCTCACGCAATTCGGTCATCACCGGCGATCCGGCGCCGGGAAGCCGGCCGGGCACCAGAAGCGGCGAGGTATCGACGAAGACCCGCAACTCCTCGGGCAGGACGGCGCCGATCCGGCCCAAGGCCTTGCCCGCCGCCTCGGCCAGCGCCGGATCGGCGCGGGCGGCGACAAGGCGGGTGCCCAGAACCAGCGCCTCCAATTCCTCGCGGCTGAACATCAGGGGCGGCAGCAGGAAGCCGGGGCGCAGCACATAGCCCACGCCCGCCTCGCCCTCGATCACCGCGCCCTGCGCGCGCAGGGCCTCGATGTCGCGGTAGACGGTGCGCAGCGAGGTGCCGGTTTCCTCGGCCAGCCGGGCGGCGGCCAAGGGTCGGCGGTGGCGGCGCAGGATCTCCAGCACCTGCAAAAGGCGTTCGGCGCGGTTGGTCATCGCTCTGGTGTCGCGCAGCAATGGCGGCGGGGCAAGGGGCGGAAGGGCTGGACGGCGGGCGGGCTGCTGCCTAGTGTCGCGCGCATGAGTGAGACCTATCAGGTACTGGCCCGCAAATACCGTCCCGAGACCTTCGCCGATCTGATCGGGCAGGAGGCGATGGTGCGCACGCTGAAGAACGCCTTCGCCGCCGACCGCATCCACCATGCCTTCGTCATGACGGGCATCCGGGGGACGGGCAAGACCACCACCGCGCGGATCATCGCCAAGGGGCTGAACTGCATCGGCCCCGATGGCAACGGCGGGCCGACGACCGAGCCCTGCGGCGTCTGCGAGCCCTGCCGGGCGATTGCCGAGGGGCGGCATGTCGATGTGCTGGAGATGGACGCCGCCAGCCGGACGGGCGTCAACGACATCCGCGAGATCATCGATTCGGTGGCCTATCGCGCGGCCAGCGCCCGCTACAAGATCTACATCATCGACGAGGTGCACATGCTCTCGAACAGCGCCTTCAACGCGCTGCTCAAGACGCTGGAAGAACCCCCGCCGCATGTGAAATTCATCTTCGCCACCACGGAAATCCGCAAGGTGCCGGTGACGGTCCTGTCGCGCTGCCAGCGCTTCGACCTGCGCCGGATCGAGCCCGAGGTGATGATCGCCCATCTGGCCCGGATCGCCGGCAAGGAAAACGCGCAGGTGGCCGAGGATGCGTTGGCGCTGATCGCGCGGGCGGCGGAGGGGTCGGTGCGCGATGCCATGTCGCTGCTGGATCAGGCGATTTCCCACGGCGCGGGCGAGACGACGGCCGATCAGGTCCGCGCCATGCTGGGGCTGGCCGATCGCGGCCGGGTCATGGACCTGTTCGAGGCGATCCTTCGCGGTGACGCGGCGGCGGCGCTTGAGGAACTGGCGGCGCAATACGCGGACGGGGCCGACCCGGTCGCCGTGCTGCGCGATCTGGCCGAGATCACCCATTGGGTCAGCGTCATCAAGGTCACGCCCGCCGCGGCCGAGGATCCGACCGTCAGCCCCGACGAGCGTCAGCGCGGCAGCGATCTGGCGGCGCGGCTGGACCTGCGCATCCTCGCCCGCATGTGGCAGATGCTGCTGAAAGCGCTGGAGGAAGTGGCGCAGGCACCGAACGCGATGATGGCGGCCGAGATGGCGGTCATCCGCATGACCCATGTCGCCGACCTGCCGACGCCCGATGAGCTGATCCGCCGCTTGCAGGACAACCCGCCCCCGCCCGGCCCCTCGGGCGGCGGCGGTGGCGGCCTGCCGATGGGCGGCGGGGTCACGGCGATGGGCCGGGGCGGCGTGTCCTCGGGCGGGGGTGGTGGCGCGCAGGCGGCTCTGGCCGGGGCGCCGCATGCGCTGGCGCAATTCGCGACTTTCGAGCGGGTGATGGAGCTGATCGCCGAACGGCGCGACATCATCCTGCAGACCGAGGTGAAGCGCTGCCTGCGCCTCGTGCGTTATTCCCCGGGCCGGATCGAATTCGAGCCGACGCCTGACGCCGCGCCCGATCTTGCCGCCCGGCTGGCCGGGCGGCTCCAGCACTGGACCGGCACCCGCTGGGCGGTCTCCATCGCTCAGGGCGGCGGCCCGACCATTGCCGAGCAGGAGGCCGAGGCCAAGGCCAAGCGCGACGCGCAGGCGCTGGAAGACCCGCTGGTCAAGGCGATCTTCGAGGCCTTCCCGGGCGCGAAATTCCACGACTTCCGCCCCCCGGTCGAGACCGAGCAGGAAGTGGCCGAATCGGCCCTGGCCGAGGTCGAGGA
>NZ_JAUCCQ010000189.1:0-4812 GCF_034676075.1 Pararhodobacter sp.
GCGGCTTCCTCGTTGACGGCTTCGGTCGCGGTCACCGCTTCCGGCACGGTCTCGGGCGCCGCGGTGTCGGCGGCGACGCCTTCGGCGGCTTCGGTCGCCTGTTCGGCGGCGTCGCTGGCCATGGTCGAGGCCGCGTCACCGGCGTTCTGCGCCGCTTCGACAGCCTGGTCGACCATCGCGCCCGCGCCTTCGGCCGCATTGGTTGCGGCTTCGGTCACGGCGTCGACGGCCTGCTGGGCGGCATCGCCCACGCCTTCGGCCGCGTCCTGAACAGCGTCCTGGACGGCCTCGGCGGCGTTTTCCAGCGGGGCGGGCGTCTCGGCCGCTTCGGGCGCGGGCTCAACCGGAGCGACCTCGGGGATGGCCGGAGCGGGGGCCGGGGTCGGCGCCGGTTGCGGCATCGGCCGCTCGCGCGAGACCCAGATGCCCAGACCGGCCGCAAGCACGATGGCGGCGACGATCAGGATCTTTTTCATGACATGTCCTCAAAAGCACGTAAGCCCAAGGTGTCGCATCGCTGGGCGGCAAAGGCAATGGTCCGGGGCGCCGCAGGGCATCAAACCGCCGCGTCAGGGCCCTGAACCTGCGCAACCTTGCCACCGCGCCCCTTGCAACCGGGGGGCTGCGGGTCTATTTTTCCGGCGCTTGATGACCACAGAAGGAATCCCACCATAGCTCGCAGACCTCACAACGCTCCGCCCAGCCGCGACACCGGACCCCGCGTCAATGACCGGATCCGTGCGCCGGAAGTCCGCCTGATCGGGGCGGAAGGCGAAAACATCGGCGTCGTCCCGCCAGCCCGGGCCATGGCCCTGGCCGAAGAGGCCGGACTCGACCTGGTCGAGATCTCGCCAAACGCGGTCCCGCCGGTCTGCAAGATCATGGATTTCGGCAAGTTCAAATACGAACAGCAGAAGCGCGAGGCCGAGGCGCGCAAGAAGCAGAAGATCATCGAGATCAAGGAAATCAAGTTCCGCCCGGGCACCGACACGCATGATTACGACGTGAAGATGCGTGCGGTGCAGAAATTCCTGGAAGAAGGCGACAAGGTGAAGGTCACCCTGCGCTTCAAGGGCCGCGAGATGGCGCACCAGGAACTCGGCATGGAACTGCTGAACCGGGTGGCCTCGGACGTGACCGAGATCGGCAAGATCGAGAACATGCCGAAGCTCGAAGGCCGCCAGATGGTGATGATGATCGCCCCGCGCTGAGGCGCCCGCGATCCTGAGACGACAGCACCGCCGCCCCCTCGGGCGGCGGTTCGCGTTTCGGGCTCAGCCGCCGTCGCTGACCCCGGGCAGGGCGGGGCGATAGCGCTGCGCCTCGGCCCTGAGCGCATCGCCCAGGCACGAGACCTCGGCCGAGACGCGGTCCAGCATGGCGCGCCGGGCCCGCATCGAGCTGGCCAGCAGGATCCGGCGCATGGTGCTGGCCCGGCCACGCGGGCTGTTGAGGAATTCCTCCTGCGCGATCAGCGATTCGGCCGGGCTGCCCAGGGTCAGCAGCGCATCATGGCTGCCCAGCGCGCCATAGGCCGCGCCCAGGCAGGTGGCCATCTGATCGTCGTCGCAGAGCGCCCGGCAGAGGCTGAGCAGCGGTTCGGCCGCGGTGCTGGCCATCAGCCAGCGTTCCAGCGCCGGGGTGTCCATCACCTCGCCCATCATCTGCCATTGCGCGCTGCCGACCGGCACCAGATCGGCGATCGCCGCCCGGTGCGGCCCGTCCGCCACCCGCCAGAGCAGATAGAGCAGGTCCCCGTCCACCGCCGCGGGATCGACCGTGGTCAGGTCGGGGTGTTCGCGCGCGGCCAGCGTGACCAGCGCCTCGCGCGCGGCGCGGGGCTCGTCCAGCGCCTCGAACCGGGTGATCAGGTCGGGGCCGCCGCCCGGCGTGCGCAGCGCGATCCAGGCCGCAACCAGCGGATGCCCGGCCTCCTCGGTCAGCCAGCTGCGCCCAGACATGCCGCCGGGCGCCCGCAGCAGGGCTATGCGCTGGGCCCGGGGCAGATGGGCGAGGTAAGGCCCCTGCAGGGCGGGCATCTTGTCAATCTGCCCCAGCAGCACCCGGGCCGCCGCATTGCCCTCGGCCGCGAGGGCCGCGAGGGCGGGCAGCGCCGTGCCCTCGTCATCGGCGAGCCAGGCGTCGCGGGCGGCAGCGAAAGCCTCGGCCTCGGCCCCCGGAACCGGGGTGGTCGCCGCCGCATCGGTCAGCCCTGCCGCAAGGGTCAGCGCCAGCGCCGCCCCGGCCAGCAGGCGGGCGAGGGGACGAAGCGGGCGAAGGTCGGCGCGGATGCGGATCAAGGTCAGGCCATGACTGGGGCGCCGGCCGGTGGCCGGACGAAATTCAGAGAACAATCAGGTGACGGGAACCACCGAAACATGGCCCCCGCGCCGAACTCAGGCCCGGCACGGGGCTGGGTGCCACTGTGCGAAGACGAAACGGGTTGCGCAACAGGTTTGTGCACCCGCGTAGTATCGAAAGGGCGCTGTCCTGACGGCAGCGCCCGCCCGCCGGTGTCGGGTTCAGCTGCGCAGACGGGTCACGACCGCCTGCATCTGCTCGAGCGGCATGTAGCCGCGCAGCAGTTCCGCGTCGTCGCCCTCGCCCATGACGAAGGTCGGCGTGCCCGAGATCTGCAGCCGCTGCGCCAGCTCGTGGTTGGCGCGCAGGACCGCGGTGACCGCATCGCCGCTCATCTCGGCCATGACCTGATCGGCGTCGAGGCCCAGATCGCTGGCGATGCCGCGCAGATCCTCGGGGGTGATGTCGCCCTCCCAGGCCATCAGCGCGTCATGCACGCGGCCATAGGGCTCGTCGCCGCCGACCTGCTGCACGGCGACGGCGAAGCGGCTCATCACCTCGGATTGCGGGCCGAGGATCGGGAATTCCTTGATCACCAGCCGGATATTGCCGTCGGTGCCGATCAGATCCATCACCGCCGGCTGCGCCCGGCGGCAATAGCCGCAGCGGTAATCCATGAACTCGACCAGGGTCACGTCGCCCTCGGGGTTGCCGGTGACCCAGGAATGGCCGTCGCGGAAGATGTCGTCGGCGTTGATCTGCACCAGCGCCAGATCCATGTCGGCCTGCGCCGCCTGCTGCTGGCGCTCGTATTCGGCCACCGCCTCGAAGATCACCTCGGGGTGCTCCATCAGATAGGCCCGCACCTCGCCGCGGAAGGCCTCACGCTCGGCCTCGCCCATGGTCGAGGCGGTCGCGGGCGACGAGCTCTGGGCCCGGACGGGCCCGGCAAGGATCCCGCCGCCCAGGGCGGTCGCGGCGATCAGGGCGGCAAAAAGGGACTGGCGGACCATGGGCTGAGGGCTCCTCGGGGTTTCAACGGCCGCAGATTGCGCGGCACGGGGGGGCAATTCAACCCCGGAAGCGAGGCAGGCCGGAAACCCTGACCCAAACGTGATGCCCTGCGAGGGCGGGGCGGGGATTCCCCCGGGCCCGCTTTCGCGCTAGGAAGCGGCAAGAAACCGGCAAACGGCAGGAGGGCAGGGCATGCAGCGACACGCACGAGGGCTGAGGGGCGGGCTCGCCGTCCTTCTCGCGCTGCTGTGCCTTCTCGTCGCGCCGCCCCTCGCCGCGCAGGACCTCGGCGCTGCCGCCCGCCTGACCGGGCCGCTGAGCCTCGAGGCCGGTTGGCGCAGCCTGACGCTGAGCGTGCCGCTGTCGCAGCCGGTGCCCTGGCGCACGCGGCTCCTGAGCGATCCGCCGCGGGCGGTGGTCGATTTCCGCACGCTGGACTGGGCGGGGATGGATCCGGCCGAGGTGCCGCGGGTCGGCGCGGTCACCGCGCTGCGCACCGGCGACGCGGGCGGCGGCTGGAGCCGTCTGGTGATCGAGCTCGGCCGGCCGATGGGCTTTGCCGAGGCCGGGATGGCGACCGACCCCGAAAGCGGCGCCGCGCGGCTCACGCTGTCGCTGACGCCGATGTCGGACACCTCCTTCGCGGCGCAGGCCTCGGCGCTGGCGGCAACGGATGGCGCGCCCTCGGCCGATGTGCTGCGCGCCACCGCCGACCGCCCGCCGCTGGGCCAGCGGCCGACCATCGTCGTGCTGGATCCGGGCCATGGTGGGGTCGATCCCGGCGCCATCCATGAAGGCGTGACCGAGGCCGAGATCACCCTGACCTTCGCCCGGGAACTGGCCGAAGCCCTGCGCCGCACCGGGCGCTATATGGTGGTGCTGACCCGCGACAACGACAGCTTCCTGTCGCTGGAAGGGCGGATCACCGTGGCCCATGGCGCGCAGGCCGATCTGTTCCTGTCGATCCATGCCGATGCGCTGGAAGACGGGCAGGCGGTGGGCGCCACGCTCTATACCCTGGCCGAAGGCGCGACGGATGCCGCCGCCGCGGCGCTGGCCGAACGGCATGACCGCGACGACATGCTGGGCGGCGGCGTCGACCTGACCGGCACCGACGATACCGTGGCGGGGGTGCTGATGGCGCTGGCCCGGGCCGAGACGCAGCCCGCCACCGACCGGCTGGCGCGGGCGCTGGTCGAGGCGATCCGCGGCGGCGAGATCCGCATGCACCGCCACCCTTGGCAACAGGCGGCCTTCTCGGTGCTGAAATCGCCCTCGGTGCCCTCGGCGCTGCTGGAGATCGGGTTCCTGTCCTCCGAGACCGACCGCACCCGCCTGCGCGACCGCCGCTGGCGCACGCAGATGGAACAGGCGCTGGTGGCGGGCTTCGACGCCTGGGTCGAGGGCGAAGTCGCGCAACAGGCCCTGCGGCGCCGGTAGAAAGGGGTTTCGCCCTCGTTGCCCGCTGCCGCGGGCGCCTCGGGCGACGGAAGGAAG
>NZ_JAUCCQ010000190.1:0-4800 GCF_034676075.1 Pararhodobacter sp.
AGGGCATGCGTGGTGCTGTCCATCGGGAAACTCCCTTGCTGGCTTGACCCTCAATATAGAACATAACGGGAACAAAATCAAGCCAAGCAACCGGAATGCCTCGGTTCGAGAGGGAGAGAGGGGCGGGGGAAGATCAGGCCTGAGGGTGCCCGAGAGAGGGCGTCCGGGGCTGATCCTGTCCCTCATTCCGGAGTTTCCCGATGACCTATCTCGCACCCGTTGCGTCTCCCGTTCCTGTCCTGTCTTGTGATCCCGCGCCCGCGATCCTCGCCGTGGCCGAGGCTCTGCAGCCCGATCTCGCCCAAGGCTTCCAGATCGACGCGCTGCGTCTGCGGCTGGAGATGGAGCGCGCCTTTGGCGGCTCCGATGCCGATGGCGCCTGGGACTGGAAGCTCGCTTATGAGGCGGGCGAGGTGGCGCTGGTCCTCTTCCTGCGGAAATTCGGCCGCGCGCTTCTGGGCCGGGCTGGATCGCCCGCTGCCCTGCTGCCGATCCTCGCCAAGGTGGCGGGTCTCTTGCCGACGCACACCCGGCGCTCGGAGGAAATGGAGCGCTTCCAGCAATTCTCGACGCCGCTGCCTATGGGACTCGCTGCAATGGCGGCGGCGCAGATCACGCCGCGCGACCTGGTCCTCGAGCCTTCGGCCGGGACCGGGCTTCTCGCGATCCTCGCCGAGATCGCGGGCGGCAGTCTCGCGCTGAACGAGCTGGCCGACACCCGCGCCGACCTTCTGCGCCTCCTCTTTCCGGGGCGTCCTGTCACCCGTTTCGACGCCGCGCAGATCGACGATCACCTCGACGCAGGATTTCGCCCTAGCGTCATCCTGATGAACCCGCCCTTCTCGGCCGTGGCCAATGTCGATGGTCGGTCGACCGAGGCGACGGCCCGACATCTGCGCTCTGCCCTCGCGCGCTTGGTCCCCGGTGGACGGCTGGTTGCCATCACAGGCGCCGGATTCGCGCCAGATGCGCCCGCCTGGGCGGAAACCTTTGCCCGCCTGACCGAGACCGCGCATCTGGTCTTTACGGGTGCGGTGTCCGGTGCCGCCTTCGCCAAGCATGGCACCAGCTTCGAGACGCGGATTTCGGTCTTCGACAAGTGCCGGGGCGGTGAGCCGGGCGGCATCAACGCCGATCTCGCACGGTCCATCTCGCCCGATGTGGCCCACCTCCTTACCAGGATAACCGCCGAGGTCCCTCCACGCCTCGAGTTGGGTGAGGGTGTGGGCGCATGCTCCCAGCCCATTTCCTCTTTCCGGGGAATTCCCGGCCGTTCCTCCGGCCCCGCCGCTCGACCTTTGCGTTCGACGGCAGCGGCCAAGATGGATGTGCATGTCACCACGCCGGATGTGGAGGATCTGGCCTATACCCTACGCCGAGCGACGGACGATCTCGGCGCTGCGCGCTTGTCGGACGCGATCTATGAGACCTTCCGCCTGCAGGCGATCGACATCCCCGGCGCGGCCACGCACCCGACCAATCTGGTGCAGTCGGCGGCCATGGCGTCCGTCGCGCCCCCGAAACCCTCCTATCGCCCGAAACTCCCCGCGGCCGTTCTGCACAACGGCCTGCTCTCTGACGCGCAACTGGAGACAGTCATCTACGCTGGCGAGGCACATGGCGCCTATCTCGCCGGATCGTGGACCGTCGATGAAACCGGCGACATGGTCTCGGCCGTACCCGATGATGCCCCTGACGCCGTCCGCTTCCGACGTGGCTTCTTCCTTGGCGACGGCACCGGTGCGGGCAAGGGCCGCCAGTCGGCCGGGATCCTGCTCGACAACTGGTGCCAGGGCCGTCGCAAGGCGCTCTGGATCTCGAAGAGCGACAAGCTTCTCGAGGACGCGCAGCGCGACTGGTCTGCGCTCGGCCAAGAGCGGTTGCTCGTCACGCCCCTGTCGCGCTTTGCCCAAGGTCGCGACATCCCGCTTTCTGAGGGCATTCTCTTCACCACCTACGCCACCCTGCGCTCCGAAGAGCGGGGCGCAAAAAAGTCCCGTGTTGACCAGATCGTCGACTGGCTGGGCGCAGATTTCGACGGGGTGATCCTGTTCGATGAAAGCCATGCCATGGCGAATGCCGCCGGGTCGAAGGGCGAGCGCGGTGACACCGAGGCGTCGCAGCAGGGCAGGGCGGGCCTGCGCCTGCAGCACAAGCTGCCGAATGCCCGTGTGGTCTATGTCTCGGCCACGGGGGCGACGACGGTCCCCAACCTCGCCTATGCGCAGCGCCTCGGACTTTGGGGCGGGGAGGACTTTCCGTTCGCCACCCGCGCTGAATTCGTCGACGCCATCGAGGCTGGCGGCGTCGCAGCTATGGAGGTGCTGGCCCGCGACCTGCGGTCCCTCGGCCTCTACACTGCCCGGTCCCTCTCCTACGATGGCGTCGAATACGAGATGCTTGAACATGCGCTGACGCCCGAGCAGCGCGGCATCTACGATGCCTATGCCGGGGCCTTCGCGATCATCCACAACAACCTCGCCGCCGCGATGGAGGCCGCCAACATCACAGGCGACAGCGGCACGCTGAACCGCCAGGCCAAATCCGCAGCGCGCTCGGCTTTCGAATCCGCCAAGCAGCGCTTCTTCGGCCATCTGCTGACCTCCATGAAAACCCCCACCCTCATTTCCAGCATCGAGGACGATCTCACAGCGGGCCATGCGTGCGTCATCCAGATCGTCACGACGGGCGAAGCGCTGATGGAACGCCGCCTGTCGGCAATCCCCACCGACGAATGGAACGACATCCGCGTCGACATTACGCCGCGGGAATACGTCCTGGACTACCTCGCCCATTCCTTCCCGGTGCAGCTCTATGAGCCCTTCACCGACAGCGAGGGCAGTCTGTCTTCCAAGCCCGTCGTAAGGGATGGCCAGCCGGTCGAGTGCCGCGAAGCCGCCCGCAGGCGCGACGCGCTGATCGAAAAGCTGGCTTCACTGCCGCCAGTGGCGGGGGCGCTTGACCAGATCGTCCAGCGCTTCGGCACCGATCTCGTGGCCGAGGTCACAGGCCGCTCGCGCCGCATCGTGAGGAAGGGCGAGGGGCACGTTGCGCGCCTTGTCGTGGAAAGCCGGGCGGGGTCGGCCAACCTCGCGGAAACCGCCGCCTTCATGGATGACCAGAAGCGCATCCTGATCTTTTCCGATGCAGGCGGCACGGGGCGCAGCTATCACGCCGATCTCGGCGCGAAGAACCAGCGGCTGCGGGTACATTACCTCTTGGAGCCCGGCTGGAAAGACGATGCCGCCATCCAGGGCCTGGGCCGCACCAACCGGACCAATCAGGCGCAGCCGCCGCTCTTCCGGCCGGTAGCCACGGATGTGAAGGCGGAAAAGCGGTTCCTCTCGACCATCGCCCGCCGCCTCGACACGCTTGGTGCTATCACGCGCGGCCAGCGCCAGACCGGCGGGCAGGGGCTGTTCCGGCCTGGGGACAACCTCGAGTCGCCCTACGCCCGCGATGCGCTTCGCCAGCTTTACCGCCGCATCTATCGCGGCGATGTCACCGGCTGCTCCCTCGGGGCTTTCGAAGATGCCACCGGCCTCAGCCTGACCGATGACAATGGGCTGAAGGACGACCTGCCGCCGATCACGACCTTCCTAAATCGATTGTTGGCGCTGACGATCGACATGCAGGCCGTGCTCTTCTCGGCCTTCGAGGAGCTTCTCGACCAACGGATCGAGGGCGCCATCGCGGCCGGTGTCTACGACCTCGGCCTCGAGACGCTGCGCGCCGAAAGCTTCCGTGTCACGAATGCGCGCGTAATCTACACCCATCCCGGCTCCGGTGCGGAAACCCAGCTGCTGACCATCGCGGAAAAGCGGCGCAACACGCCGACGTCCCTCGCGGATGCGCTGGACTGGCTCGAAGACCCGAAAGCGCGCCTGCTGGTCAACAGCCGCTCGGGCCGCGTGGCTGTTCAGGTCCCCGCCACCAGCCTGATGCTGGATGATGGCACCATTGAGCCGCGGCTGCGTCTGATCCGACCGACCGAGGCGAGCACGGTTCCAGCCAAGATCATGGACGACACCCACTGGCTCGAAGCCGACCGCGCGGCCTTTGCCGCCGCCTGGACTGCGGAACTGGCCGAGGTGCCGGAGTTGTCTGAATACACGCTGCACATCGTGGCGGGTCTCTTGCTGCCGATCTGGAAGCAGCTCCCCCAGGACGAAACCCGCGTCTACCGCCTGCAGACCGATGACGGCCAGCGCATCATCGGTCGCCGTGTCTCTCCCGCCTGGGTCGCGACCACGCTGGCCAGCGACGCGCCGCAACTCACGGCGGCGCAGATCCGTGCCCTCGTTCTCGAGGGCACGACGGTCGTGCGGCTCTCCGAGGGAATGGAACTCTACCGCTCGCGTGTCATGGGCGTGAACCGGATCGAGCTTTCCGGCTTCACGGAAGCCGCCAAGGACCGGCTCAAGGCCGATGGCTTCTTCCCGGAGATCATCAGCTGGAAGCTGCGTCTCTTCTGCCCGACGGACTCAAACGGCATCGCCGTACTGGACCGCCTGCTTGCACGTTGTCCTGTCACGGGACTACATGAACGCGGAGGGTGTTGAGCCATGTATTCCGAGACCGAAAATGTGATCCGCGCTCTGGCGGAAAACGCAGAGAGCGTGTGTCGCGCCTACCTTCCCGCCGGGCGGCGGGAAGGGTCCTACTGGATCGTGGGCGATCTGCAGAACAATCCCGGCCGGTCGCTCTTTGTGCGCCTGACCGGGCCCGCGTCCGGGCCAGGCGCTGCCGGCAAGTTCACCGAACATGTTGCGGCGCGGGTTATGTTGCGGTGGCGTGAAC
>NZ_JAUCCQ010000191.1:0-4797 GCF_034676075.1 Pararhodobacter sp.
GGCGTCATCGCCGGGTGGTGGTCGGTCAGGTAGATCTCGGTCGAGAGCCGCGCCACGTCGTATTTCGCATAGAGCGTGTGCACGTGCTGGCTGAGATCGCGCAGGCCCATCTGTTCATAACGCGGCTGCTTGGCGCTGAACTCGGGCATCACCCGCCACAGCGGCTGGTTGCGGTCGTAATCGTCTTTGAACTGCTGGAGCGCGGCCAGCAGCGTGTTCCAGCGGCCCTTGGTGATGCCGATGGTGAACATGATGAAGAAGGAATAGAGGCCGGTCTTCTCCACCACCACGCCGTGTTCGGCCAGGTATTTGGAGACGATGGAGGCGGGGATCCCCGTCTCCTCGAACCGGCCGTCGATACCCAGACCGGGGGTGATGATCGTCGCCTTGATCGGGTCCAGCATGTTGAAGCCGGGGGCCATGGCGCCGAAGCCGTGCCAGCTGTCTTCGCCATCGGCCAGCTGCACGCCATCCTCGTCGGTGCGGCGCAGCACCCAGTCCTTGTTGCGGCCGATCCCTTCCTCTTCCAGCGCGTCGGGGCCCCAGACCTGGAACCACCAATCGTTGCCGAATTCGCCGTCGACCTTGCGCATCGCCCGGCGGAAATCGAGCGATTCCAGAATGCTCTCTTCCACCAGCGCGGTCCCGCCCGGAGGCTCCATCATCGCCGCCGCCACGTCGCACGACGCGATGATCGAATATTGCGGGCTGGTCGAGGTGTGCATCAGGTAGGATTCGTTGAAGAGGTGCCGGTCGAGCTTCACCTCCTGGCTGTCCTGCACCAGAACGTGGCTGGCCTGCGAAATCCCGGCCAGCAGCTTGTGGATCGACTGCGTCGAATAGGTCACCGAATGTTTGGTGCGTTCGCGCTTGCGGCCCATGGCGTGATAGGTGCCATAGAACGGGTGGAAGGCCGCATGCGGCAGCCAGGCCTCGTCGAAATGCAGGTTGTCGACATAGCCGTCGAGCGCCTGCTTGATGACCTCGGTATTGTAGAGGACGCCGTCATAGGTCGATTGCGTCAGCGTCATGATGCGCGGCTTGACGGCATCGGCATCGACGCCCTGCAACAGCGGATTGGCGCGGATCTTGGCCTTGATCGCCTCGGGATCGAACTCGCTGCGCGGAATCGGGCCGATGATGCCGTAATGGTTGCGGGTCGGACGCAGGAAGACCGGAATGGCGCCGGTCATGATGATCGAATGCAGGATCGACTTGTGGCAATTGCGGTCCACCACGACCACATCGCCCGGCGCGACCGTATGGTGCCAGACCATCTTGTTCGAGGTCGAGGTGCCGTTGGTGACAAAGAAGCAATGGTCGGAATTGAAGATCCGCGCCGCGTTCCGTTCCGAGGCGCCGATGGCCCCGTTATGGTCCAGAAGCTGGCCCAGTTCCTCGACCGCGTTGCAGACATCGGCGCGCAGCATGTTTTCACCGTAGAACTGGTGATACATCTGCCCGATGGGCGATTTCAGGAACGCCACGCCGCCGGAATGGCCGGGGCAATGCCAGGAATAGGAGCCGTCCTCGGCGTAATCCAGAAGCGCCTTGAAGAAGGGCGGCTGGATGCCTTCGAGATAGGATTTCGCCTCGCGGATGATGTGCTTGGCGACGAAATCCGGCGTATCCTCGAACATGTGGATGAAGCCGTGCAGCTCGCGCAGGATGTCGTTCGGCAGGTGGCGCGAGGTCTTGGTCTCGCCATGCAGGAAGATCGGCACATCGGCGTTCTTCCAGCGCACCTCCTCGATGAAATCGCGCAGCTTCTGCACCACCGGGTCCAGTTCGGGACCGGGGGTGAATTCCTCGTCGTCGATGGACAGCACGAAGGCCGAGGCGCGGCTCTGCTGCTGCGCGAACTGGCTCAGATCGCCATAGCTGGTGACGCCCAGCACTTCGAAGCCCTCGGCCTCTATGGCGTCGGCCAGCGCCCGGATGCCCAGGCCCGAGGTGTTCTCCGAGCGGAAATCCTCGTCGATGATGATGATGGGGAACCGGAACTTCATCGATCTTCCTTTCGATCGGAATCGCCTTTGCGGCACTAGTCTAGTGCAGGGGCCTCCCCGTCAAGGCCGCGCTTGGGACGGGCCCTGTCCGCCAGGGGGACGCACAGAAAAAGGGCCGGGCTTCCCCGGCCGATGCTGAGGGTCGTCCGCAGGTTTTTCAGGCGCGGATCCGCGGCAATACCCTTGTGGCCCGGGACTATGGCGCGCCGGTAAAGCCGCGGACCCGCAGACGGAACGGCGGGGCCCGGGCTTTGGCGGGCCTGCTGCCGCCGATCACAAAGACGTTGGCCCTCAGCCCGCCTGATCGAGGTACTCGCCGTACCCTTCGGCCTCCATCTGGTCCTTGGGGATGAACCGCAGCGAGGCCGAGTTGATGCAATACCGAAGCCCGCCCTGATCGCGCGGCCCGTCGGGGAAGACATGGCCCAGATGGCTGTCGCCATGGGCCGAGCGGACCTCGACCCGGATCATGCCATGGGTGAGGTCGCGTTTCTCGACCACATGGGCGGGGACGATGGGCTTGGTGAAGGCAGGCCAGCCGCAGCCCGAATTATACTTGGCCGACGATCCGAAGAGCGGCTCGCCCGAGACGATGTCGACATAGATCCCGGGCTCGAAATGCTCGTCGAATTCGTTGGTATAGGGGCGCTCGGTGCCGTTCTGCTGCGTGACGCGGAATTGCTCGGGCGTCAGGCGGTCGAGGGCGTCTTTGGTCTTGGAATAGGTCATGGGCTCCTCCGTTCGGGGATGACTGGCCAGATATGGGGCTTGGCGCCGCGCTTTCCAGCGCTCAGGGCTGATCGAGGGCCGCGGTCCATTCGGCCAGGAAGCGGTCGCGCGTCATGGTGTCGAGGCTCGAGAGCAGGCCGGGATCCAGCCGGATCGGCATCAGCCAGGGCTGGCTGGTGAAGCTTTCGGGGCGCATGACGCTGCCGCCGGTGACCTGCGCCTGAATGTCCTGCCCGGCGTCCGACAGGATGAAGCGCAAGAGCGCGGCACCCCCGTCGGGATCGGCGGCATTGACCGGGATCAGGGCGGTACGCTGCAGGGTGATGGTGAAATCCTCCATCGGAACGACCAGCACGTCCGAGCCCTCGGGCAGATTGGCCGCGGCATAGCTGCCCAGCACGTTGTAGCCGACCAGCAGATCGCCCGAGATCAGCCCCTCGATCACTTCGCCCGAGCAGCAATAGAGCCGCGCGTCGAGCCGGCCCATCACCTCGGCCAGGCGCCAGATGGAATCGGACATCCGCGCGTCCTGCGTCAGGAACAGATAGCCCGCGCCGGAAATCCGCGGATCATAGGTGCCGATGTGCCCGGCGAAGGTCTCGGGGTGGTCCCTGAGCAGCGCGATCAGGTCGCGGCGGGATCGGGGCGGTGGCTGACCGTTCAGCGCGCTTTCGGCGATCAGCAGGACCACGGGTTCCAGCGCGATCGACACCAGCCGGTCACGCCAGCGCGCCCAGCCCGGCAGACGCTGCACGATATCGGGCGGCAGGGCCCGGGCGAAGCCGTCATTGGCCAGCTTCATCTGCAGATCCATCGCGGTCGAGATCACCAGATCGAAGGGCGCGCCCTCGGCGTCGACGGCCAGACTGACCGCCTGGCTGGAAGCTTGCAGGTATTCGATGCCAAGGCCCGGGTTCTCGGCCAGAAAGGCCTCGGCCACCGGCGAGAAGAACGCGAGGTCGGTGGTCCCCAGCACGCGGATCCGCGGTGCGTTGTCGGGACCGAAAAGGCGCTCGGCCTCGGTCTCGAACCCCCAGGCCTGCGTGACCGACAAGATCAGCGCGAGCGCGGAAACCAGAGCGTGGCGCATGTGCCGCCCTCCTCTCTCTCGGCCAGCGCGAAGCGGCCTCCCATGGCGGTTGCCGTTTCACTGACGATGGTCAGGCCCAGCCCGGACCCCACCACACCGCCCACATTCGCCCCCCGGCGGAAGCGCTGGGCGAGCGCCGCCTGCGTCTCGCCGCCCAGACCCCGGCCGCGGTCGGTCACCTCGATCCGGGCGTATCCCAGATCGTCGACAAGGCTGATCTCCACCGTTGAATCGGCGGGCGAATATTTCACCGCATTGTCGATCAGGTTGCGCAAGGCCGCCTCGATCAGCACCGCATCGCCCGAGGTTTCCAGGGTCTCCTCCGGCAGCGACAGGCGGATCTCCATGTCCTTGAGGTCCGCCGTCGGCCGGAAGCGTTCGGCCAGCGCCCGGGCCATGGCACCCAGATCCACCCGGTCCTGCGCCTTCTGGTCGGCGCGGAACAGGACCGTGGCATGGTCCAGCAACTGATTGGCCGAGCGCGCCGATTCCTCGGTCGCGCGGATCATTCCGCGCAGGCGGGCGCGGGTGGGTTCATCGCCTGCCTGACGGAGCGCCATCTCAGCCTCGGACCTCAGCGTCGCCAGCGGCGTGCGGATGTGATGCGCGGCTTCGGCGATGAAGGTTTCGGTCTGGGCGAGCGTCTGGCGCAGCCGGGCGATGAAGGCGTTGAGCTGCTCGACCAAGGGCGCCAGTTCGGCGGGGGCCGGGTGGCGCACGGGGCGCAGGTCATGGCCGCCGCGACGGCCCACGGCCTCGGCCAGCCTGCCGATGGGGCGGAGTAGGGTGCGCGCCGACAGCAGGCTGAACGGAATGGCGAAGAGGAACACCACCAGGCCCAGCGCCGCTGCCCGGTTTGCGAGGCCCAGTGCGATGGCCCGCTGCCCCTCGCGCGTCTGGCCGACGATCACCAACACCGGCGCCGCGCGGTTCTCGATCATCAGGCTGCGGGCGACGGCCACCAGCCTG
>NZ_JAUCCQ010000192.1:0-4696 GCF_034676075.1 Pararhodobacter sp.
GGAGGGTTTTCCACCCTCCTTGAAAATCCTCCCGAGGATATTTCCAGAACGAAGAGGGAGTTTGGGGGTCTCTTAACCCTCATCTTCGTGCTGCAAATATCCTCGGGGGTCCGGGGGCAGACGGCCCCCGGGTCTCTCCACCCGCGCTGGCCCCTCCGGGGCGGGGCGCGCGCGGGAGCGTGCCGCCCGCCGCTTCCCCTTTCGGCCGCCCCCGAAACCTGCCACACAGGGCGGGTTCCTGACCGAGGCCGCCATGCACTGGTTCCTGCTTGCTATCGCCATCCTCTTCGAAACCATCGGCACGGCCGCGCTGAAGGCCAGCCATGGCTTCACCAGGCTCGGCCCTTCGGCCCTGTCGCTGGGGGCCTATGCGGTGGCCTTCTGGTTTCTGGCGCTGGTGCTCAAGGTCGTGCCGGTGGGCGTGGCCTATGCCATCTGGTCGGGCGCCGGGATCTGCCTGATCGCGGTCATCGCCGCCTTGTTCTTCGGCCAGCGGCTCGACCTGCCGGCGGTCCTGGGGATGGTGCTGATCGTCGCGGGGATTCTGGTCATCAACCTTTTCTCCAACGCCGCGCCGCATTGAGGGCTGGCCGACGGGCGGTCGGCTGCGGCCCTGCCTGAGGGGCTGTGCGCCCAGGACGCGCGCCAACGGCCAGGAAGGGGGCCGCCCCTGCCCGAGGCGGCAGGGAGCGGTGGGTCACGTCAGCGGGCGGGTGGTGCCGCGGATCAGGCATTGGCCGGGCCGGGCCGGGCGTTCGCCCGGACGGCAGAAGCGCAGCGACTGCACGTCCCGGCCGAGCATGTCGGCGACGAAGGCCGGGGTCGAGGCCTGGGCGGCGGGGACATGGCCCGCGCCGAGAAGCGCGATGATACCGGCGAGGGCGAAGCGGAGGGCGGGGTGCGGGGCGA
This sequence comes from Pararhodobacter sp., assembly GCF_034676075.1. Lineage (GTDB taxonomy): Bacteria > Pseudomonadota > Alphaproteobacteria > Rhodobacterales > Rhodobacteraceae > Pararhodobacter. The sequence continues at coordinate 910 of NZ_JAUCCQ010000192.1, forward strand.
TCATGGTCTGGGCTCCGTGGGGGCCGGGGATCCGGCGTTGCGATACCCTGTCCTGCCACGCCCCCGCCGCGCCCGCTGTTCCCGGGGGAACCGCGATGTAGGATGGGCAGTCTTGCCCATCCTGTGGGCACCCGCGCTCAGGGCGCGACCTGATAGACCGATTGCACGAAGCCATGCGGCCAGCTGCGGGTCTCCAGATGCACCAGATATTGCGGCCCCGGATCGTCGAAAAGCGGCAGCCCCGCGCCCAGGATCACCGGCAGCCGGGTGATGGTCAGCCGCTGCACCAGCCCCTCGCGCAGGAAGGTTGAGATCACCTTGCCGCCGTCGAGATAGACCCGCCGCATCCCCTCGGCCCCCAATTGCCGCAAGACCGCCCGGGGCGTGGCGCGCATCACCCGCACCCGGTTCAGCAGATGCGGCGGCACATCCTCAGGGCCAAGGCTGCGCGACAGCACCACCACCGGCTTGTCATGCGGCCAGTCGCGCATCGCCGCCAGCGCCCGGAAGCTGCCCGAGCCCATGACCAGGCAATCCACCGCCTCGATGAAGGCGGTATAGCCGTGGTCCTCGTCCTCGGGCGCGGGCATCATCAGCAGCCATTCCAGCCCGCCCTGCACATCGGCGATATAGCCGTCGAGCGAGGTCGCGATGAAGACATGGACTTCGGGCATCATGGGGGAAACTCCGGGTGATCCGCGTCGTTTCTGCCGCGTCGGTGCTGCGCGTCCTGGGACGCCCAGCGCAATCCCGGGCGCCAGAGCCCCGGTCCCTTGGTGGTGCACCTTCGGGCTTGCCATACGGTTAACGCAAGGCAGGGTTTCGCAGGATGCATTGGACGGCGTGCCGGAAATGCCGCATATATAGGTCATGATTGCTGACCCATCACCCCTCCCGCATCATCGCCCCTTCGAGGACCTGCAAGGCCTCGTCCTCGCCTCGGCCCAGGCCGCGCTGGGGCTGCACCTGCTGCGCGCGGCGGGGCTGATGACCGGGGGCACGGCCGGACTGGCGCTGATCCTGGCCTATGGGTTGGGCTGGAACTTCTCGCTCACCTTCTTCGCGCTGAACATCCCCTTCTTCGCGCTGGCCTGGCGGGCGCGGGGCCCGGTGTTCTGCGCCAAGAGCCTGGGCAGCGTCACGCTGGTCTCGGTGATGGCCGAGGCGCTGAAACCGCTTCTGCATCTGGACTGGATCCACCCGGGGGCGGCGGCGGTGCTCTTCGGGGTCAGCGCAGGCGTGGGGCTTCTGGGCCTGTTCCGCCATTCCGGCAGCCTGGGGGGCGTGTCGATCGTGGCGCTGATCCTGCAGGACCGCTACGGCATCCGGGCGGGGCTCACGCAGATCGTGCATGACCTGCTTCTCTTCGCCCTGGCCCTTGCGGTGCTGCCGCCCGCGAATGTCGCCTGGTCGATGCTGGGCGCGCTGGTGCTGAATGGGGTCATCGCCCTGAACCACCGGCGCGACTGGTACGTGGCGAGCTGAGCCTCAGCGCCGCGGCAGCTGGGCCAGCCGTGGCGGCGGGGTGACGGCCGGGACGCCCGGCGCCTGGGCGAGGGTCTGGCAGACCCGCCGATGGGTGACCCCCACCAATGCCCAGTCATCGGTGCCGATGGGCACCATGCGGCAGATCTGCCCAGTCGGCCCCAGACGGCTGGTGTCGCCGGCGGGACCCGAGGCGAGCGCGGGGCTGGCGGTGAGCAGGCTCATCAGGACGAGGCGGCGGATCATGGCGGGCTCCAACAAGGGCTGCGTTTTTGCCCGTTCAGCCTGCCCGGCGCCGCGATTGCACGCAGTTCCTGCGGGAACTGCCTGCGCCCACTGGCCAAGCGGCGCTTTTTCCACTATCGCCCGCGGCAATCACACGGGAAACGCATCATGGACCTTCGCAATATTGCGATCATTGCCCACGTCGACCACGGCAAAACCACGCTGGTCGACGAGCTTCTGAAACAATCCGGGATCTATCGCGAGGGCCAGGCGGTCACCGAGCGGGCGATGGACTCGAACGACCTCGAGCGCGAGCGCGGAATCACCATCCTCGCCAAGGCCACCTCGGTCGAATGGCACGGCACGCGGATCAACATCGTCGACACCCCCGGCCACGCCGATTTCGGCGGCGAGGTGGAGCGGATCCTGAGCATGGTCGATGGCGTGTGCCTCTTGGTCGACGCGGCCGAAGGGCCGATGCCGCAGACCAAGTTCGTGACCTCGAAGGCGCTGGCGCTGGGGCTGAAACCCATCGTCGTGCTGAACAAGGTCGACAAGCCCGCGGCCGAACCTGACCGGGCCCTGAACGAGGTCTTCGACCTCTTCGCCAACCTCGGCGCCAGCGACGAACAGCTCGATTTTCCCGTGCTTTACGCCTCGGGGATCAACGGCTGGGCGGATAATGAACTCGACGGTCCGCGCAAGGACATGTCGGCGCTGTTCGAACTGGTCATCAAGCATGTCGAGGCCCCGAAGCAGATCGCCCAGGCGGCGGAGCCCTTCCGCATGCTGGCCACCACGCTGGGCGCGGACCCGTTCATCGGCCGCATCCTGACCGGCCGGGTCGAGGCGGGCACGCTGAAAGTCGGCGCCTCGCTGAAGGCGCTGTCGCGCACCGGCGAGCGGGTCGAGCAGTTCCGCGTCACCAAGATCCTCGCCTTCCGCGGCCTCGGCCAGCAGCCCATCGACGAGGCGGTGGCGGGCGATATCGTCACCATCGCCGGCATGACCAAGGCGACCGTGGCCGATACGCTCTGCGATCCCTCGGTCGAGGCGGCGATCCCGGCCCAGCCCATCGACCCGCCGACCATCTCGGTCACGTTCGGCATCAATGATTCGCCGCTGGCCGGCCGCGACGGCAACAAGGTGCAGTCGCGGGTGATCCGCGAGCGGCTGATGAAAGAGGCCGAGACCAACGTCGCCATCAAGGTCGAGGACACGCCGGGCGGTGACGCTTTCGTCGTCTCGGGCCGGGGCGAATTGCAGATGGGCGTGCTGATCGAGAACATGCGCCGCGAAGGCTTCGAGCTGTCGATCTCGCGCCCCCGCGTGATCTTCCGCGAGGAGAAGGGCGAGCGGCTGGAGCCCATCGAGGAAGCCATCATCGACGTCGATGACGAATTCTCGGGCGCGGTGATCGAGAAACTGACCGGCGCCCGCAAGGGTGAACTGGTCGAGATGAAGCCCGCCGGCGTCGGCAAGACCCGGATCGTGGCCCATGTCCCCTCGCGCGGGCTGATCGGCTATCAGGGCGAGTTCATGACCGATACCCGGGGTACGGGCGTTTTGAACCGCATCTTCCACGACTGGGCGCCCTACAAGGGCCCGATCCAGGGCCGCCGCCAGGGCGTGCTGATCTCGATGGAGAACGGGGTCTCGGTGGCCTATGCGCTGTGGAACCTCGAGGACCGCGGGCGGATGTTCATCGGCGCGCAGGAACAGATCTACGAGGGGATGATCATCGGCGAGCATTCGCGCGACAATGACCTCGAAGTGAACCCCCTGAAGGGCAAGAAGCTGACCAACGTCCGCGCCTCGGGCACCGATGAAGCGGTGCGCCTGACGCCGCCGGTGATCATGTCGCTGGAGCAATCCATCGCCTATATCGACGACGACGAGCTGGTCGAGGTGACGCCGAAGTCGATCCGCCTGCGCAAGCGCTACCTTGATCCCCACGAGCGCAAGCGGATGGCCAAGGTCGAGGGCTAGAAGGGCGGGCGGCTGCCGCCCCCAGAGACCGCGAAGGGCGGGGGGCTGCCGCCCCCCGCACCCCCTGCTTCAAGGAGGGTTTTCCACC
>NZ_JAUCCQ010000193.1:0-4461 GCF_034676075.1 Pararhodobacter sp.
AGGTGATCGCCCGTCAGCGCGCGGTCGAGGCCCTCCAGCGCCCGGCGCAGCCGCAACGCCTCCAGCTTCTGCACCACGGGGCTGCGGTCGGCGGGCTTCAGCACGATATGGTGGAAGGTGAGCTGCGCCAGATGCTGGGCCAGCGTCTCGCCGTAATGCAACCATTCGAGGTATTTGCCGCGCTCGGGATGACCGGGGGCGCGGCCCAGCGCGGGGGCATGGACCTCGGCCAGCACCTCGAGGATGGCGCCGGATTCGAACAGGATTTCGCCGTCCACCTCGACCGCCGGAACCCGCCCCGCAGGCGACATCGCCAGAAAGGCCGGATCGCGCAAGGCCTTGCCCGCGAAGGAATGGTAGCTGACGCGGTGCGGCAGACCCGCCTCGTGCAGGAACCACAGGATGCGGAAACTGCGGGTCTGCGGCACATGGTGCAGAGTGATCATCGGCGCTCCTCCTGCCGCCAGTGAAGCCCGCCCGCGCCCGCGGCGCAAGCGGGACGCCACGTTCAGACCAGGGGCGTCAGCACCACCTCGCGCAGCGGCACCTCCGGCACCTCGGCATCGACCAGCGCCACCTTGAGCGTCCGCCCCGCCCGGTCCGTGACCGCCAGCGCCGGGCCATCGGGCGCCAGATACGCGTCACCCCAGCGCATCAGCGCCAGGATCACCCCCGCCAGCCCCCGCCCCTTGGCCGTCAGCGCATAGGCGAAGCGCTCGCGCGCCCCCGCCTCGCGATAGGGCACCCGGGTCAGCAAGCCATCCTCGACCATCCGCGCCAGCCGCTGGGTCAGGACCGAACGCGGGATCCCCATATCGGCCCGCATGTCGTCGAAACGGGTCACGCCATAGAAAGCCTCGCGCAGGATCAACAGCGTCCAGCGGTCGCCGATGACGTCCAGCGCCCGGGCCGCGCCGCAGCGCTCGACCGGCACCGGGGCGCGGCGGATCGCATCTGAGTTTGACATTCGAACTGAGCCTCGCCTAGTCTGAGTTCGGGAATCAGTACCAGACAGAGAGAGACACGTCATGACCCTGGAAGGCGGATGTTACTGCGGCGCGCTGCGCTACCGGATCCAGGGGCCGATGCCCAAAGGCGGGCTCTGCTATTGCCGGGCCTGCCAGCATGCCTCGGGCGGCGGGCCCAATGCCTTCGCGCTGGTCGCGCCCGACAGCTTCACCTGGACCAGGGGCACGCCCTCGCAGTTTGCGCGCCCCGACCTGCCCGCCCCGGTCATCCGTGAATTCTGCCCCGCTTGCGGCACCCAGGTCACGACCCTGCGCCCCGGCCAGCCGAAACGCATCGTCAAGATCGGCACGCTCGATCAGGCGCAGGACTGGCCCGGCCCGGGCTTTGCCATCTTCACGGCCGAAAAAGCCCCCTGGCACCATCTGCCCCCGGGCCTGCCCGCCTTCGAGGGCCTGCCCCCCTCGCGCTGACCCGCCCTTTCACTTTGCCCCAAATACGCCCTTCTCAAGACCCCAACGCGCGCCCCGGCCCTTCGGCGGGAGGCACGCGGGGTGGGCGGGCGGGAGCGTGCCTCCCGCCGAAGGGCCGGTCTCAGTAAAGACCGCCCGCGGACAGAGTGCCGAAATTCGCCTGACCCGGGACCTGCAGCGTCTCGCCCGTGCCCGGGTCGGTGCCATCCTCGCTCAGCGTGACGCTGCTGGGATCGGGGGCGAAGACCGGCAGCGCCATGCCCATGGCGAAACCGCCGTCGATCAGCGCGTCGATGCCGAACACCGGCTCCTCGCCGTCGCGGAAATATTCCGCCACCACATCTCCGCCCGAGCCGTCCGGCACCCGCTCGCCCGTATGCCGGTCGATGGAGATGAAATGCCCGCCCGGCGGCACCGCGAAACGCCCACCGCCGTAATGCTGGATCGCCTCGGTCATGAATTCCTGGAACACCGGCGCGCAGAGCCCGCCGCCCGAGGCCCGCCGCCCCAGCGAGCGCGGCCGGTCGAAACCGATGTAGCACCCGGCAACCATGGTCGAGGTATAGCCCACGAACCACACATCCCGCGCGTCATTGGTGGTCCCGGTCTTGCCTGCCACCGGCACCGGCAGCCGGATCGCGCCCGAGGCCGTGCCGCGCTGCACCACGCCCTGCATCATCGAGGTCAGCTGATAGGCGGTGATCGGATCCATCACCCGCTGACGGCGCGAGGCGATCCAGGGCGCCTGCCCCGCCGGCAGATCGGGCTCGGTGCATTCGATGCACTGGCGGTTGTCATGGCGGTAGACGGTGCGCCCCCAGCGGTCCTGCACCCGGTCGACCAGCGTCGGCTCCACCCGCTCGCCGCCATTGGCGAACATCGCATAGGCGGCGACGACGCGGAACAGCGTCGTCTCCTGCGCGCCCAGCGAATTGGCCAGGAACGGCTGCAGCCGGTCATAGACCCCGAAGCGCTCGGCATAGCCCGCGACCACATCCATGCCGACTTCCTGCGCCAGCCGCACGGTCATCAGGTTGCGCGATTGCTCGATCCCCAGCCGCATCGGCGCCGGGCCGAGGAAATCGTGGTTCGAGTTGTTGGGCCGCCAGATCCCCTCGCCGGTGTCGATCTCGATCGGCGCGTCGATGATGATCGTGGCGGGGGTGAAACCCGAATCCAGCGCCGCGGCATAGACGAAGGGCTTGAAGCTGGAGCCGGGCTGCCGCATCGCCTGCGTCGCCCGGTTGAAGGACGAGGCCTGATAGCTGAAGCCCCCCTGCATGGCGATGACCCGCCCGGTATTGACGTCCATCGCCATGAAGGCGCCCTCGACCTCGGGCACCTGGCGCAGCGACCAGCGCTGGAAACTGCCGTCCGAATCCGCGGTGACGGCGCGGACATAGACCACATCGCCCACGTCCAGATTGTCGGAAACCGAGCCCCGCAGCCAGTTGATGTCCGGCCGGTCGATCTGGCCGATCTCGGCCTCGCCCTCGATGCCGATCCGGGCGCGGTCGGCCGAGACCTCCAGCACCACGGCCGGATGCCAGGGATTGCCGAGCGTGATGTCCCGCGCAAGGCTGGTGCGCGCCAGCGCCGCGCGCCAGCTGTCCTCGTCCGCCAGATCCTCGGCCGTGAGCGTGATGCCGGTGCCCCGCCATTCCCCCTGCGAGCGGTCGTATTCCTCGAGCGCGCGCTGAAGGGCATGGGCCGCGACCACCTGCATGGCGGGATCCACGGTTGCCCGGATGGTCAGCCCGCCGGTGAAGAATTCCTCCTCGCCGAAGGTCGAGGACAGCTGGCGGCGGATCTCGTCGGTGAAATAATCGCGCTCGGGCAGCGACTGGCGGAAGGCCGGGATATCGCCCCCCTGCACGGTCAGCAGCGGCCGGGCCCGGGCTTCATCGGCCTCTTCCTGGGTGATATAGCCATTCTCGGCCATCTGCCCGAGGATCCAGTTGCGCCGCTCCGTCACCCGCTCGCGCGCGCGGACCGGGTGGTATTCGGACGGCGCCTGCGGCAGGGCGGCGAGGAAGGCCATTTCCTCCAGCGTCAGGTCTTCCAGCGTCTTGTTGAAATAGGTCTGCGCCGCCGCCGTCACCCCGAACGAGTTCTGCCCGAGGAAGATCTCGTTGAGGTAAAGTTCCAGGATCTCGTCCTTGCTGAGCGTCTGCTCGACGCGGAAGGCCAGGATGATCTCGCGGATCTTGCGCTCGACGGTCCGGTCCGACGATAGCAGGAAGTTCTTCATCACCTGCTGGGTGATGGTCGAGGCCCCCCGGGTGTTGCGCCCGCGTGAGACGACGGCATCGCGCGCCGCCGACAGGATGGCCAGCGGGTTGAAGCCCTGATGCTGATAGAAATAGCGGTCCTCGGCCGAGATGAAGGCGGCGCGGACCAGCGGCGGAATATCCTCGATGGGCGTGAAGAGCCGCCGCTCCCGGGCGAATTCGTCCATCATGTCACCCTCGCCCGAATAGACGCGGCTGATCATCGGCGGGGCGTAATTGGCCAGCTGCTCGGTCGAGGGCAGGTCATGCGTATAGACCCAGATCACGCCGCCCACGGTCAGGGCGCCGAAGAACGTGCCCAGCATGATGAAGCTGAACAGGCCGCCGAAGAACGAAAGAATGGCTCGGGTCACGCGGATCTCCAGGGGGGTCTCGTCCCCCAGTATACAGAAGCGCGGCCCGGGTCAAAAGGTGGCTCATGGCCGGGGCGCGGCCGGGGCAGGAAATCGCGCAGGTTTGAAGGCGCGCCGAGGCGGCGGCCTGCCTCAGCGTCGGCAAAGAGCGGGGGGCCAGCCCCCTCGACTCCCTGCCGCGCCACGGGCGCGGCGTTCGCGGCTGAAACGCGCCACTGGCGCGTTTCCGAGACGCCGCTCACCCCCCCGCCAAAGGGGACCCTCGGGCCCCCTTTGGAAACCCCCGAGGATATTTTAAGAACAAAGATGAAGATTAAGAGGGGGTTAACCTGCAATCTTCGTTCTGCAAATATCCTCGGGGGGTGAATGCCCGCAGGG
>NZ_JAUCCQ010000194.1:0-4456 GCF_034676075.1 Pararhodobacter sp.
CCCCCGCCTCCACCCGGCCCGGCCTCAGGGTTTCAAGAGCCGCTCGAACAGCGTCTCGAGATAGGCATCCGCCCCCTCCATCGGGTCGGCGCCGTCGCGGATCATGCGGATCTGGGCGTCGAAATCGGCGTAATGCTGGGTCAGGGCCCAGATCGAGAAGATCAGGTGATAGGGATCGACCGGCGCCAGTTGGCCCGCGGCGATCCAGCGCCGGATCAGCGCCGCGCTTTCATCGACCAGTTTCTTCAGGTCGCCGCCGATCTGGTCACCGAGGCGCGGCGCGCCCTGCAGGACCTCATTGGCGAAGAGCCTGCTTTCGCGGGGGAATTCGCGCGACATCTGCAGCTTGCGACGCATATAGGCCAGGATCTCGGCCTTGCCGTTGCCCTCGGGGTTCAGGCCGCGCAGGGGCTCAAGCCAGACATCGAGCAGATCGTCCAGCAATGCGCGGTGCATCGCCTCCTTGCTGTCGAAATAATAGAGCAGGTTCGGCTTCGACAGACCCGCCACCCCGGCGATCTGGTCGAGCGTGGCGCCACGGAACCCTTGGGCCGAGAACACATCGAGCGCCGCGTCGAGGATCTTGCGGCGGTTGCGTCGCTGGATGCGCGTGGTCATCGCGGCGCGCCCGGGTCGAGGCCGATGCCGCGCAGGACGATGCCGCAGACCGTCTCGGTCGCATCCTGCCATTGCGCGTCGGTCAGGGGGCCGTGGTTCAGCGTCTCCACCTGATGGGCGAAATCGGCGTAATGCTGGGTCGTGGCCCAGATCATGTAGAGCAGCCATTTGGGGTCGATGGCGGCGATCCGTCCTTCGGCGATCCAGCGGCGGATCACCGCGACCCGGGTCTCGGTCCAGGCCTGCAGCGTGGTTTCCAGATAATCCTGGATGATCGGCGCGCCGTGCATCACCTCATTGGCCCAGACCTTGGAGCCCGAGCGGTAATCGCGTGACAGAAGCATCTTGCGGGCGATGTAGCGGCGCAGCGCGATCTCGGGCTCGGCCTCGGTATCGAAACTGTCGGCCGCTTCCAGCCAGATCATGAAGATCCGCTCGACCACCCGGCGATAGAGCTTTTCCTTGGACGCAAAGTAGTAATGCAGGTTCGCCTTGGGCAGGCCGCAGGCATCGGCGATGGCCTGCATCGTCGCGCCGCCGAAGCCCGCTTCGGCGAAGACGACCTCGGCCGCGTCGAGAATGGCGCGCTCGGTCTCCTCGCGCATTTCGGCGCGAGTACCCGATTTTTCAGCGCTCTCGGTCTGGGCCATGCGTGCCCCGTCCCCCGTCCTGAACCCGCCCCCAAGAGACCTTGACTGGTTGGTCAGGTCTGCTAGCGTCGTTTCTGACCCCCGCCTTTCGTGGCCGGGTTCCAGCGAGAATAGGCCCGCGCCAGCGCCGTGACAACCCGGCCCGCCCGCCATCGGAGAGACAGATGAGCCTCGATCATCCCAAGACCCCCAACGACCTCAGCGCCTTCTGGATGCCGTTCACGGCAAACCGCCAGTTCAAGCAGGCGCCGCGCATGCTGGTCGCCTCGCAGGACATGCATTACACCAGCCATGACGGCCGCCAGATCCTGGACGGAACGGCGGGTCTGTGGTGCTGCAACGCGGGCCATTGCCGGCCGAAGATCGTCGAGGCGATCCAGAAATCCGCCGCTGAACTCGATTACGCGCCTGCGTTTCAGATGGGCCATCCGATGGCCTTCGAACTGGCCAGCCGGCTGGTCGACATGGCGCCCGCCGGTTTTGATCATGTGTTCTTCACCAACTCGGGGTCCGAGTCGGTAGATACCGCGCTGAAAATCGCGCTGGCCTATCACCGGGCCCGGGGCGAGGGCTCGCGCACCCGTCTGATCGGGCGTGAGAAGGGCTATCACGGGGTCGGCTTCGGCGGGATCTCGGTGGGCGGGCTGGTCAACAACCGCCGCGTCTTCGGCACGCTGCTGAACGGCGTCGACCACCTAAGCCACACCTATCTGCCCGACCAGAACCGCTGGGCCAAGGGTCAGCCCGAGCATGGCGAGAACCTGGCCGACGAGTTGGAGCGCATCATCGCCCTGCATGGCGCCGATACCGTCGCCGCGGTGATCGTCGAGCCGGTGGCGGGGTCGGCCGGGGTGATCCTGCCGCCCAAGGGCTATCTGGAGAAGCTGCGCGCGATCACCAAGAAGCACGGCATCCTGCTGATTTTCGATGAGGTCATCACCGGTTTCGGCCGCCTCGGCGCGCCCTTTGCCGCTGATTACTTCGGCGTGATGCCCGACATGATGACGACGGCGAAGGGCCTGACCTCGGGCACCGTGCCGATGGGCGCGGTCTTTGTCACCGGGGCGGTGCATGACACGTTCATGACCGGGCCCGAGCATATGATCGAGCTGTTCCACGGCTATACCTATTCGGGTTCGCCCATCGCCTGCGCCGCGGGCATCGCCACGCAGGAGCTGTACCGCGAAGAGGGCCTCTTCCAGCGCTGCGCCGATATCGCCCCCTATTGGGAAGAGGCGCTGCATTCGCTCAAGGGCACGCGGCATGTCATCGACATCCGCAACCTCGGCCTCATCGGCGCCATCGAGCTGGAACCGATCGCCGGGGAGCCGACGAAGCGCGCCTTCAACGCCTTCCTCAAGGCCTATGAAAAGGGAATCCTGATCCGCACGACCGGCGACATCATCGCCATGTCGCCGCCCCTGATCATCGAGAAAGAGCATATCGACCAGCTGATCGGCACCATCAAGGACGTGCTGGACACGCTGGACTGAGGCGGCGACCCGGTGGCGGCGGCGGAGATCATACGCGACGGGGCCGAGATGGTCCGCCGGATGCGCCCCGAACGGGTCGCCGGCCGCTATGTCTTCCGCAGCCTCTCGCCCGCCGAGCTGGCCGCGCGCCTGCCCGAGATCCGGGGGTTCTTTGTCGAAAGCGAGGGGCCCTCGGCCATCCTGCCCGCCGCACCCGGCGATGGGGACGCCATGGCCCAGATCACCCTGCAGGTTCACTCGGCGCTGGATGGCGTCGGGCTGACGGCGGCTGTGTCCGGCGCGCTGGCCGCCCGGGGCATCCCCTGCAACATGGTGGCGGCGCTGCACCATGACCATGTTTTCGTGCCCGAAGACCGGGCCGAGGCCGCGCTCGCCGTGCTGACGGCGCTGGCGGCGGAGACCTAGAAGGACCTGACGATGAGCGCACCCGGCGAAAACCTCCGCATCAATCCCGACCGGCTGTGGGACAGCCTGATGGAGATGGCCAAGATCGGCCCGGGCGTCGCCGGCGGCAACAACCGCCAGACCCTGACCGACGAGGATGGCGAGGGGCGGCACCTGTTCCAGCGCTGGTGCGAGGCGGCGGGGATGAGCATGGGCGTCGACCAGATCGGCAACATGTTCGCGACCCGGCCGGGGACGGACCCGGAGGCCGCGCCGGTCTACATGGGCTCGCATCTGGATACCCAGCCGACGGGCGGCAAGTATGACGGTGTGCTGGGGGTTCTGGGCGCGCTGGAAGCGGTGCGGACGATGAACGATCTGGGCATCAAGACGAAGCATCCCATCGTCGTGGTCAACTGGACCAACGAGGAGGGGACGCGCTTTGCCCCCGCGATGCTGGCCTCAGGCGTGTTCGCCGGGCGGCACAAGCTCGACTGGGCGCTGGACCGGGTGGACGCCAAGGGCAAGCGCTTCGGGGATGAGCTGGAACGGATCGGCTGGAAGGGCTCCGAGGAGGTCGGCGCGCGCAAGATCCATGCGCTGTTCGAGCTGCATATCGAGCAGGGCCCGATCCTGGAGGCCGAGGGCAAGGATATCGGCGTCGTGACCCATGGCCAGGGGCTGCGCTGGGTCGAATGCACGGTGACGGGCAAGGACAGCCACACCGGTTCGACCCCGATGCCGATGCGCAAGAACGCCGGGCGGGGCCTCGCGCTGCTGACCGAGCTGGTGCACGAGATCGCCATGAAGAACCAGCCGGGCGCGGTGGGGGCGATCGGCCATATCGACGTCTATCCCAATTCGCGGAACGTGATCCCGGGCAAGGTGGTCTTCACCGTCGATTTCCGCTCGCATCTGCCCGAGGTGCTTCATGGGATGGTCGACGAGTTCAACGCCCGCGCGCCGGGGATCTGCGAGGGGATCGGCGTCGGGTTCGAGTCGCAGATCGTCGGCCAATTCGAGCCCCCGGCGTTCGATGTGGAGTGCGTGGGCCGGGTGCGGGCCGCGGCGGAGCGGCTGGGCTATAGTCACATGGATATCATCTCGGGCGCCGGGCATGACGCCTGCTGGATCAACGATCTGGCGCCGACGGCAATGATCATGTGCCCCTGCGTGGATGGCCTCAGCCACAACGAGGCCGAGGAGATTTCAAAGGATTGGGCCGCCGCCGGGACCGATGTGCTGCTGCATGCGGTGCTGGAGACGGCGGAGGTGGTGAGCTAGCGGGGCTGGTCCCCGGAGAAAAAAGGG
>NZ_JAUCCQ010000195.1:0-4412 GCF_034676075.1 Pararhodobacter sp.
CCTTCCCGGGGCGTCAGCCCCGCCCTCAGGCCGCCGCCGCCAGCGGCAAGGCCCCGCGATAGAAATCCTGCGCCGCGGCAACGCCCGATCCCAGCCGCACCGGCCAGCCCAGATCCGCCATCACCATCTCGGCCGTCGCCAGCCCGGCCAGCATCAGCGGTTCCGACAGCATCCCCAGATGGCCGATGCGGAAGGCCTTGCCCGCCAGCTGTCCCAACCCGGTGCCGAAGGCCATGCCATAGGTCCCGGCGGCGCGGGCTACGAAGGCGTTGGCGTCGGAGCCCTCGGGCGCCAGCACCGCCGTCACGCTGTCCGAGGCCAGCGCGGGCGAGGCGGCGCAGGTCGTCAGCCCCCAGCCCGCCACCGCCCGGCGCACGCCTTCGGCCAGGCGGTGGTGCCGGGCGTGGACCCGCGTCAGCCCCTCCTCCTCCAGCATCGCGACCGAGGCGGCGAGGCCGGCGATCAGCCCGACCGGCGGGGTATAGGGATAGCCGCCCGCGGCCATGCTGCGCCGCATGTCGGCAAGGTCGAAATAGGTGCGGGGCAGGCGGGCAGTCTCCATCGCCGCCAGCGCCTTGTCCGACAGGCCCAGAATGGCCAGCCCGGGCGGCAGCATGAAGCCCTTCTGGCTGCCAGTCACGGCGATATCGACGCCCCAGCCGCTGAAATCGAACGGCATGGAGGCGATGGAGCTGACCCCGTCAACCATCATCAGGGCCCCATGCCCGGCCCGGTCCATCGCCTGCCGCAGCCCGGCGATATCCGAGCGCACGCCGGTCGCCGTCTCGTTATGCGTGGCCAGAACCGCCTTGATCCGGCCGGTCCGGTCGGCCCTCAGCGCCGCCTCGATCCGCTCCAGCGGCAGGCCTTCGCCCCAGGGGGTGTCCAGCACCTCGACCTCCAGCCCGAAGCGCTGGCAGAGGTCGATCCAGCGGGCCGAGAACACGCCATAACGCGCCGCCAGCACCCGGTCACCGGGCGAGAGCGTGTTGGCGATCGCCGCCTCCCAGCCGCCGGTGCCGGTGGCGGGCAGCAGAAAGACTTCGCCCTCCGCCATGCCCATCACCCGCTTCACCCCCGCCAGCGCCGGGGTCAGCATCCGCGCGAAAGCGGGCGAGCGGTGGTCCAGCGTCGGCACATCGCAGGCCTTGCGCAGGACCTCGGGCATGTTGGTGGGGCCGGGGATGAAGACCGGGTTCTGGGCAAAGGCTTGGTGGGCGGTCATGGTCGCGCTCCTTGGTTGTCCGCTGATCCTAGGCCGGGGGTCCTCCGCCCTCAATTTTTTTGAAATCTTTTTTCAGAAGTGCCTGAAGGGTGATTTTCTCAATCATCCGAAGCTGCTATCCTTTTTCATCTGTTGAAAATGATTTTCGGAGAGGCGCATGACCGAGTCCCGCCGCGGCCGTCCCAAGGCCTTCCACGACAAGACCGAACAGAACACGATCCGGGCGCTGGACCGGGCGATGGCGCTGTTGCAGGCGCTGGCGGGGTCGGACGGGATGACCCTGACCGAACTGGCGCAGGCCGAAGGCGAATCGCCCGCCACCACCTACCGCGTGCTGACCACCCTTGCGCAGCGGCAGATGGTGGAGCTGGATCCAAGGGGTCAGGTCTGGCACGTCGGCTCGGGCACCTTCCGCACCGGGGCGGCCTTCCTCAGGCGCACCAATGTCGTGGAACGCGCGCGCGCACCGATGCAGGCGCTGATGCGGGCCACGAACGAAACCGCCAATCTGGGGATCGAGCAGCAGGGCGAGGTCCTGTTCCTGACGCAGGTCGAAACCCATCAGGCGATCCGCGCCTTCTTCTCGCCCGGCACACGCTCGCCCCTTCATGCCTCGGGCATCGGCAAGGCGCTCATGGCCTGGATGCCGGGGCTGAACCCGGCGCCGCTCACCCGCTTCACCGAGGCCACGATCACCGAGCCCGAGGCGCTGGCCCGCAACCTCGCCCTGACCCGCAGCCGGGGCTGGGCGCTGGACAATCAGGAGCGGACCGAGGGCATGCGCTGCGTCGCCGCGCCGATCTTCAACGCGCATGGCGAGCCGGTCGCCGGGGTGTCGATCAGCGGGCCGGTGTTCCGCCTGCCGCCCGATGCGCTGCCGGAGCTGGGCGCCCGGGTCAGGGCGGCGGCGGCCGAGATCACCCAGTCGATCGGTGGGGCGGTTAAATCCTGAGTGTTAAAATCGGGATTGACTCATCCAAGTGTTTTTGTCAGGAATAGGCTCACCCGACCATGGAGAGTGTTATGTCCCTCTATTCCCAACCGGATTTCACCCGCGCCGAAGCGGTTCCGCAACGCGGCCTGCCCGTGCATTCGGCCCGCGCGCTGACCAAGGGTGGTACGCAGGCGCAGATCGAACTGGACGGCAAGGTCTATGACCTGCGCATCACCCGCGCCGGCAAGCTGATCCTGACGAAGTGACGCGCTGACGGCTCTGGGGTCGGGCGCTAAAGCCCGACCCAGCGCTGCCCGATCCGCGCCACCAGCACGGCCAGCACGATGCGCGCCAGATGGTGCAGCGTGACATAGACCGCGCTCAGGTGCAGCGACAGCGCGACCAGCGACATCTCGGTCACGCCGCCCGGCGCGAAGGCCAGAACCACCGCCGAGATCGGCTCGCCCACCGGGCCTGAGGTCAGCAGCGCCACGCCCAGCGCGACCCCCAGCATCAGCCCGACATGCGCCAGCGACAGGCGCAGGGCCAGTCCCGCCTCGCCCCGGGTGAAGCCCGAAAGCCTCACCGCCAGCGAGGTTCCCATCACCCATTGCGTGACCAGCACCATCCAGACCGGCGGCACCGCCGCGGTCAGGCCCAGCGCATGGGCGAGGCCGCTCAGCAGCAGGGGGCCGGAGAGGACGGCGGCCGGAAAGTTGAGGCGGCTGGCGATGAACCAGCCCGAAACGGCGATGGCGGTCAGCACGGCCGCGTCCCACAAGGTGAGCGGCGCGTGCCCGGCGCCCGCGGCAAGGCCCGAGGCCGAGCCGACGGCCTGCCCCTCGATCAGGGAAAAGGCGATGGGGATCAGCACGATGCACAGGATCAGCCGCAACAATTGCAGCATGATCAGCATCGGCATGTCAGCCCCGGCCTTTTCCCCCATGTCGAGCGATTCGATGAAGCCGCCGGGCATGGCGGCGTAATAGGCGGTCGGACGGCTGAGCCCGCCCAGACGGCCGAACAGCAGATAGCCCAGTGCATGCACCGCGGGGATGAAGACCACCAGCGCCGCCATGGTCAGCCACCAATGCAGCGCCTGGCTGGCGAAATCCGGCGGGAAGCTGGCGCCGATGGCGGTGCCGACGATGGGCACCAGCACGTAGCGCCATTTCTGCGGCACGGCCAGCGCATGCCCGCCGACCCGCAGCCCCAGCGCCGAGGCCAGCGTGACCGCGGTCATCGAGCCCAGCAGCATGGCCAGCGGCAGGCCCAGCCAGCTGGCCAGCAACCCGCCAGCGCCGCCCAGACCAAACGTCGCCAGGATGGTCAGCGGCGGGATGCCGTTGGTGAACCGGGTCAGTCCCGACATGCGCCCGCTGTCATATCTCGCGTCACATCTGCCCCCCGGCGATCTCGTAGACCTGACCGTTGAGGCTGGAGGATTGCGGGCCGACCAGCAGCGCCGCCACCGCCGCGACCTCGTCGGCCGTGATCAGGCGCTTGTGGCGGTTGGTCTTGACCATCATGTTGCGCGCCTGGTCGGTGTCGATCCCGGCGCGGGCGGCGATGGATTGGGTGTTGCGGGCGATGATATCGGTGTCGGTATAGCCCGGGCAGAGCGCGTTGAAGGTGAGGTCCGAGCCGAGGTAATCCTCGGACAGGCCGCGCATCAGCCCGATCATCCCGTGTTTCGAGGCGGTATAGGCCGGTGCCCCCTTCAGCCCTTTGATCCCGGCGATGGACGACACGAAAAGCGTACGCCCCCAGCCCTCGGCCAGCATGCCGGGCAGGCATTCGCGCACCGTCAGATACGCGCCGTCGAGGTTGATCGCCATCATCTTGCGCCAGAAGGCAAGGTCCATCTTGGCCATCGACTTGCCCTCGGCGATCCCCGCATTGGCGACGCAGATGGTGACCGGGCCACGCGCGGCGACGGCCTTGGCCGTGCCCTCGACGACGCTCGCCTCATCGGCCACGTCCATGGCCAGCGCGTGCAGGCCGGGCGTTGCGGCAGCGGCGTCAGACAGGACATCGGCGCGGCGGCCGGTGATGGTGACCTGTGCGCCGCGTCCGGCCAGCATCTGCGCGATGGCGAGGCCAATCCCCGTACCGCCGCCGGTGACCAGCGCGTGACGTCCCTGAAGTTGCGTATCCATGAGCATCCTCCCTGCTTTGCGGGCGAGCCTAGACCGCTTGAAACCAAAGAGAAAGCAGTCCCGGCAGGGCAAGGCCGGTTACGCGGGGGCAAAC
>NZ_JAUCCQ010000196.1:0-4320 GCF_034676075.1 Pararhodobacter sp.
CCCCTTCTTCGGCGCGGCGGCACGCCGCGCCGCTGGTCGCCCGAGGCGCCCGCGGTAGCGGGCAACGAGGGCGAAACCCCTCGTCCCTGTCAGGCGCCCGCCAGTTCCGCGACGATGGCGCGGGCGGCGGCGGCCGGGTCCGCGGCGTTCCAGACCGGGCGGCCGACGACGATGTGGTCGACGCCCGCGCGCACCGCGTCGGCCGGGGTGGCGATGCGTTTCTGGTCGTTCGCCGCCGCGCCCATGGGCCGGACGCCCGGGGTCACGATCAGCCGGCCCGCGGCGCTGGGCAGGGCGCGGATGCGGGCGACCTCGTGCGGGCTGGCGATCACGCCATCGGCGCCGGCGGCGAAGGCGCGGTCGGCGCGTTCGGTGACGATATCGGCCATCTCGCCCGGCACGATCATCGAGGCGTCGAGGTCGGCGCGGTCCATCGCCGTCAGCACCGTCACCGCCAGGATCTTCAGCCCGCTGCCCGCCGCGCCCTCGCGCGCGGCGCGGACCACATGCGGGTCGCCATGCACGGTCAGGAAATCGAGGTCGAAGCGGGCGATGCCGCGCACCGCCGCCTCGACCGTGGCCGGGATGTCGAAGAATTTCATATCGAGGAAGATGCGCTTGCCCATCTCATGCTTCATCTCGTTGGCCAGCGCCAGACCGCCGCCGGTCAGCATGCCGAGGCCGATCTTGTAGAAGCTGACCTGATCGCCGAGGCGCTGGGCGATCTCGAGCCCCTGCACCACATTGGGCACATCGAGGGCGACGATCAGGCGGTCGTCGGCGGGGAGGGGGGCGGGCTGGGACATCGGGCGGGACTCCGTCTTGGGCGCTGGCCCGCTGATACGCGGATTGACCGGGCCGGGCAACCTTGCGCAGGGCGGGAACGGGAGGCAGTCTTCGCGCCATGAGCCAGCAGAACCGCGTCGACGCCACCCGCCCCGATTCCCCGCCTCTTGCCGGTCCCGGTCCCTTGCCGGTGGGGGTGCGGACCCTCACCGTCACCGATCCCGACCGCGTGGACGTCGCCGCCTCGACCGAGGCGGTGGTGCGCAGGCCCCGGGCGCTGGTGACGGAGCTCTGGTATCCGGCGCTGGCCAATACGCGGGCGGGCGGCATCTATCGCACGCTTCTGCGCGACGGCGAGACGTCGATCACCCTGCAGGGGCGCGCTGCGCGCAATGCCAATCCGGCGCCGGGGCAGTTTCCGCTGGTGCTGATCTCGCACGGCTATCCGGGCAACCGCTATCTGCTGGCGCATCTGGCCGAGGCTTTGGCCTCGCGCGGGTATCTGGTGGCGGCGGCCGACCACCCCGACAGCACCTACGAGGATCAGGGGCCGTTCGGCGCCACGCTGCACCACCGGCCGCTCGACCAGCGCTTCCTGCTGGGGGCGCTGGCGGAGCTGCCGAATGCCGGGGCCGAGGCGGCGATCATCGGCTATTCCATGGGCGGCTACGGGGCGCTGGTGACGGCGGGGGCCGGGCTTTCCCCCAGCGTCCGCGAGCACGAGCACGCGCCGCCCCATGACCTGCTGGCGGCTCATCTGGAGGGCGCCGCGCTGCCGCCGCCCGAGGCGCTGAAGGCGGTCATCGCCATCGGCCCCTTCGGCAACAGCCACGGGCTCTGGTCGCCCGCGGGTCTTGGCGCGCTGGCGGGGCTGCCGGTGCTGGTGATGGCCGGGGACCGGGACGAGACCTCGGGCTATGACGGGATGCGCGGCATTGCCGAGACCGGGCGGGGGCTGCTGCTGACCTTCCTCAACGCCGGCCACAATGCCGCGGCGCCGATCCCCGCGCCGGTTGAAAGCCACGCGCTGAGCGCCAAGCTGGGCTGGGCGCCCTTCCTGCATTACGCCGATGCCGTCTGGGACACGGTCCGGATGAACGCCATCGCCCAGCATTTCGCCGCGGCCTTCCTGGACCGGCATCTGAAGGGCGAGGCCGAGGCCGAGCGTTTCCTCGACCCTGCCACCGGGCTTGGCCCCGAGGCCGGGTTCGGCGAGGGGCGGGACGCGGGCCTCAGGCTGGAACGCTGGCGCTGATCAGGCGATCTTTTCCATCCGGGCCTTGTCCATCGTGCCGGGCACGATGGTGATCGGCACCGGCAGCGAGCCCGAGTTGCGGCTCAATTGCGTGACCAGCGGGCCGGGGCCCGCCCGGTCCGAGCCCGCGCCGAGGACGAGGATGCCGATTTCGGGATCTTCCTCGATCAGGCCCAGGATCTCGTCCACGGGCTTGCCTTCGCGGATCACCAATTCCGGCTGGATGCCGTGCTTGTCGCGCATCCATTTGGCGAAGACCTCGAAATGGGCCTCGATCCGCTCGCGGGCTTCCTCGCGCATCAGGTCGGCCACGCCGATCCAGTGCTGGAATTCCTCGGGCGGGATGATGGACAGGATGGTGACGCCGCCGCCGGTATGGGCAGCCCGGAGCGCGGCGAAGCGGATCGCATTCAGGCATTCGCGGCTGTCGTCCAGCACGACGAGGAACTTGCGCATTCAATGTCTCCGGTTGGTGACGCCATATTGGCGGATGCTCCGCGGGCTGTCCAGAAGCGGCGGGCGTCGGGCGGGATGGGCGGTCAGTCGCGATAGCCGGATGTCGTGATCTTCAGCTGTTCGCCGCAATGCTTGCAATGAACGGCGTCGGGATCGTGGCGGTTGAGGCCGCAGGTCGGGCAATCGTAGCGGACCTTCGGCGGCTGGAAGAGGGCGCGGGCGAATTGCACGAAGAGCGCCACACCCACCACCATCACCGCCACCGAGAAGAGCTTGCCGCCGGTCGTGTGCAGGGTGATGTCGCCGAAGCCCGTGGTCGTGAGCGTGGCGACGGTGAAATAGAGCGCGTCGACATAGGCGGCAAAGCCGGTATGGGCCGGGAAGAACAGGGCGAAGGCCAGCGAGGTCGTCACGAACAGGAAGACGAAGAGGTGCATGCCCGCGACGAAGGTTTCCTCGTGCTGGCGGAAGAGTTTCCAGTCGCGCCTGAGGTCGGTGATCAGGTGGTAGGAATGCAGGAGCCTCAGCCCCCGCAGGATCCTGAGGAAGGTGATGTCATGGCTGAGGAACGGCGCGACGACCAGCGACAGCAGCACCACGATATCGGCGATGGTGTAGATCCTGAGCAGCATGCGCCGCCGGTTGTCGTCGACCCAGAGCCGGGCCAGGAAATCGAGCAGGATCACCAGCCCGAGCCCGAGGTTGATCGCCGTCACCCAGCCCGAATAGGGCAGGGCGGCGGCGATGATGAAATAGAGGATCGAGGCGACGTCGAAGACGATCAGCCCGTAGCGGAAGCGCTTGGCGTATTCGGTCCGCCCCCGGTAGAGGATCCGCACCCGTCGGAAGAGGCGCGAGCGTTCCCTCACCGGGCCGAGGCCGCCCAATCCCAGTAGAGCTGCCGCGTACGGCGGGTCACGGGGCCGATGGCATAGCTCACATCGTCGAAGGCACTGACCGGCGTCACCTTGGACATGTTGCCCGACAGGAACACCTCATCCGCGCCGCGGAAATCGTCGAGGGTCAGGACCGCCTCATGCACCGTCACGCCATCGGCGCGCAGGTTCTGGATATGGCGGGCGCGGGTGATGCCTGACAGGAAGGTGCCGTTGGCGATGGGGGTGAAGACCTCGCCATCCTTGACCATGAACACATTCGCCGTGGCCGATTCCGCGACATTGCCGTGGCTGTCCTGCACCAGCGCGTTGCCGAAGCCCTTGGCATTGGCCTCGGCCAGCATGCGGGCGTTGTTGGGGTAGAGGCAGCCGGCCTTGGCATTGGTGACGGCCACGTCGAGCGTCGGGCGGCGGAAACGGGTGGTGGTGAGCGTGGTCGTCGCCTCCTCGGGCGCCATGGGGATGGCTTCGAGGCAGAGGGCGAAGCCGGTGTCGCCATAGGTCGGCAGCACGCCCGAGGGGCCGCCGTGGATCGACCAGTACATCGGCCGGATGTAGACGGCGGGCGCGAAGCCTTCGAGCCCTTCACGGGTGATGTCCAGCATCTGCTCGACGCTCATCGAGGGCTTGATCATCAGCGCCTCGGCCGAACGGTTGACGCGGGCCAGATGCAGGTCGAGGTCCGGGGTGAGGCCGTCCACGGAGCGGGCGCCGTCGAAAACCGTGCTGCCCAGCCAGGCGCCGTGATCGGCCGCCTTCATCACCGGGACATCGCCCTCGTGCCAACGTCCCTCGAACCAGGTGCGGATGCGCGAACCGACGGCCATCATGCCTCTCCCTCTGTCATGCTGCGCGAGTTAAACACCCGGCGGCGGCGAAGGTCCAGAGCGGGAGGGGTTTCGCCCTCGGCCCTGACGCCGTTGGCGT
>NZ_JAUCCQ010000197.1:0-4309 GCF_034676075.1 Pararhodobacter sp.
CCTGCGAAACAACCCGCCTTGATTTAGCTGCCCTAGGGTAAGTTTGGCAACATTCCCAATCCTTGACGCAGCGGAGCAAGGCATTGGGATAGAACAATGTTTCTGCGGAAAGAACCGCGCCACCCCGCACCGCCACGAGTACCCCGACCCTGTCAGCCGCTTCCCGGTGCCAAAGCAGCGAGTCGCGGGTGAGTCGCGGCTTGTGCCCCCGGCAAGCGGGCGACGGAACAAGGCAGCCTTAGCGGCAGGATGTCGAAACGCCGGGCAATCCCAGCCCTTCGAGACGCCGGATCTCGGCCTCTGGCAGAGTGGATCGCGGCCCGTCCAGCATGCCATAGCTCAGCGCTCCGGCTGCACCGGCATCCCGCACCTGGGCCTGCATGCGCCCGTCCATCACCGGTGTGCGCCCGGGGTTGTAGCGCATCTGCACCGTCGAGGTCATCAGGCTGTGATCCGCCCGGTTGGTGCCGTCCTGCGGCCGGGTCAGGAAGACGTCGATGAAATCAAGCCCCCGGGCGGCGGCCCTGCGCCGGGCGATTCCCGCGGCTTCGGCGACGAGCTCGTCGCGCCCCTGAAGATCCGACGAGGCGAAGACCCGTTCGCGGCGTTGGCCGCCCGCGCTGCTGTCTTCGACCGCCCAGACCCGGCACTCGGCCAATGCTGCGCCCGCGGACACCGAGACCGACACGATAGCCAACGCCAAGATTGCTTTACCAAGCATGATCGTCACGCCCGAAAAGCCGAAGATTGCGGCAACCCGGTTCGTTTGGCAATCAGCCCCAGGACGGGCCGCCGTCCCTCACCCCACCCGCGCCGCCAGTCTCAGCGCGTGGCTGGGGTCCTGCGTCGCGCCGGGCATGACGGGGTCATAGGCGGCGCGGATCACGGCGGCGATCTCGGGGCGCAGGACGGCGACACCCTTGGCGCGGGCCAGCGGCGGCAGGTCGCGGAAGGCGTCGTCGCCCCAGAGCAGGATTACCTGCACCGCCTGCAGCAGGGCCAGATCCTCGGCCGGGACTTCGGCCATCGGGCCGTCCATGCGGATGAAGGCGAAGGCGGCCTTGATCGCGCCCTGAGCGTCGAACCGGAAGGCGCGGTACTGGTTGGCGTCCTGTGCCTTCAGCTTTGGGACCAGCGCCTCCAACCCCTCGACCAGGCGGTCGAGGTCGGGGACGGCCAGCAATTCGTCCCAGTCGCGGAAGAAGAAGATCATCAGATTGGCGCCCAGCTCGGGGTCCGTCTCGGCCATCTTGTGGCCCGCAAGCGACACAACCGCCTCGATGGCACCCTTGACGGTGGCGAGCGTGGCATCGTCGACGCCGAAGACCACCGGGGCCAGCGGACGGCCCCAGCGGGCGAAGACATAGCGGCCGTCGGGGCGGGTGAAGAGGCGGGTCATCTGGTCAGGGTTCATGCGAGAGATCGGGCAATGCGGGGATAGAAAGCGGCCTGCGACAGGCCGCGGGCGGCGTTGAAGAGCATCAGCGACAGCCAGAGCCCATGGTTGCCCATGGACCAGGTCAGCCAGACGCAGAGCGTGTAGGTAGCGGCCGAAAAGGCGGCGGTCAGGACCATTTCCCGGGTGAGCGTGGCGCCGATGAAGATGCCGTCGAACATCCAGGCGGCGATCCCCACCAACGGGGCCGCGACCACCCAGGGCAGGTAATGGCGGGCCTCGTCCCGGACATCCTCGGCCGTGGTCATCAGGTCGATGATCGCCGGGCCGAGGAGGGCGAAGAGCGCCGCCATCAGCCCCGCCCCCGCCAGCCCCCAGGTGGAGGTGAGGCGCACGCTCTCGGCCAGCCTGGCGCGGTTGCGGGCGCCGACGGCCTGGCCGACCAGCGTCTCGGCGGCGAAGGCGAAACCGTCCAGCAGATAGGCCATGACCTCCAGGAATTGCAGCAGGATCTGGTTGGCGGCGATGGTCAGGTCGCCCCGCCCGGCGCTGAGGAACAGGAAGGCGGTGAAGCAGCCCTGCAGCAGGACCGAACGGACCATGATATGGCCGTTGACCGTGGCCATGCGCTTGAGCTTCAGCGCGTCGAAGATCCGGGCGCCGGTGGCTTGCAGCCCGTCCCGGACCAGCCAGAGGCCGAAGGCCAGCCCCGACCATTCGGCGATCAGCGTGGCCAGCGCCACCCCCGGCACGCCCCAGCCGAGGCCGAGGACGAACCACAGGTCCAGCGCGATATTGGCGCCGTTGGTGATGACCTGCAGCACCATCACCGCCCGGGTCCGCTCCAGCGCGATCAGCCAGCCGGTCAGCGCATACATGCCGATGGTCGCCGGCGCCCCCCAGATGCGGATCTGCAGGTATTGCGCGGCCAGCCCCTCGACCTCGGCCGAGCCCGGGGCGAGGCGGAAGGCACCCCAGATCAGCGGCAGCTGCAGCGCGATCAGCAGCCCGCCGACCGCCCCGGCAATCAGGAGCCCGCGCTTCAGGATCGCCCCCGTCTCGGCCACATCGCCCGCGCCATGGGCCTGTGCGGCAAGCCCCGTCGTGCCCATGCGCAGAAAGCCGAACATCCAGAAGAACGCCGACAGGATCACCGCGCCCAGCCCCACCGCACCGATGGGCGCCGCCTCGCCCAGCTGCCCGACCACCGCGGTATCGACCAGCCCCAGCAGCGGGACCGTGACATTCGCGGCGACGATCGGCAGGGCGATGACCAGCACCCGGCGGTGGGTCAGCGGGGTCATTCGGGCGCGGCCAGCGGCTGGCGCGTGGGGATCAGGAAATGCCCGGTCGCCTGGGCGAAAAGCCGCGCGCGGTTGTCCTGCCAGGCCTCGACATGGACCGAGGCATAGCGCCGCCCCGAGCGGTTGACCCGGGCCCGCGCATAGGCGTCGCGCGGCAGGCCCGAGCGCAGGTAATCCACCGTGAAATCAATGGTCTTCGGCAGCCGCGGCAGATGCTGGGCATCCAGCGCCCGGGGGTCGAGCGTGCCCTTCTCCATCTCTTCCCAGAGCATGGACCAGCTCAGCTCGATCATCGCCGTGATCTCGAGGAATGCGGAGGTCACGCCGCCATGGATCGCCGGCAGGAAGGGATTGCCGATCAGCTTCTCGTCGAAGGGCAGGGTCGCGGTCAGCTCGTCGCCGCGGCGGTCGAACTGGATCCCCAGCCACTGGACATAGGGGATACCGCCGATCAGCGCCTTCAGCGCGCTGTCGCGGCGCTGCTTGACGACCTGCACGGGCTCGGGCTTGGCGCGGCTCACTGGCCGCCCTCCCGCGTCACGCTTTCCATGGTGAAGGCGCCCGAGGCGGTGGCGACCGGCAGGCCCTCGTCCTCGTCATGGGCGGTGGCGCGGACGAAGGCGACGGTGCGGCTGGCGTGGAAACACTCGGCCCGGGCGATGATCCGCTGGCCGGGCTTCGCCGCCCGCATATAGTCGATGCGCAGGTCCAGCGTCGCCGTGCCCCGCGCCCCCGGATAGGACATGACAGCAGCGCCGCAGCAGGTGTCCATCAGCGCCGAAACCGCGCCCCCGGCAATGACGCCCGTCGCCGGATCGCCGATGAACCGCGCGTCATAGGGCATGGAAATCACCGCCCGCCCGTCGCCGATCTCCTCCAGCTGCATGCCCAGCGCCCGCGAATGCGGGATCGCCTCGATGAAACGCTGCGCGGGAGAGGGGTCGGTCATGGGATGTCCTGCCTGTGGCTCGCTCCCCCAGCCTTGGCGCGATCCGGCCCCCTTGGCAAGGCCCCGGTGAGGCGCGCCAAGGCGGTTGCACCCGCCCCGGCCGCGCCTTACGCTGCGACAGCCGCCGCCGAGCGCGGCTATTCCTGTGAGTGAGGCCGCAGCCGGGCAATGAGCGAATCGAGACTGTCGTTCAAGGAGATGTGCGCGCGTTTCGACGTGACGCCGCGCACGCTGCGCTACTACGAATACATCGAACTGCTGACCCCCGAGAAGGAAGGCCGCAACCGCTTCTACGGCCCGCGCGAGGTGGCCCGGATGACGCTGATCCTGCGCGGCCGCCGATTCGGCTTCGCGCTGGAGGAGCTGCGGCAATGGCTGCTGATCTATGAAAAGCAGGGCACCAAGCCGCAGTTCGAGGCCTTCGTCGGCATGGCCGACCGCCAGCTGGGCGAACTGACCCGCCAGCGCGACGAACTGGCGGTGACCATCGCCGACCTCAAGGCGTTGCGCGACGAGGTTGAACGGCTGGCGGCCGAGTCCTGAGCCGGGGCCGGGTGGAAGCGGGGGGCCAGCCCCCCGCGCCCCCCGCCAAAGGGGGTTTTCCACCCCCTTTGGAAACCCCCGAGGATATTTAGAGAACAAAGATGAAGGTTAAGAGGG
>NZ_JAUCCQ010000198.1:0-4210 GCF_034676075.1 Pararhodobacter sp.
CGCTGGTCATGCGCCGGGCAGCCGAAGATGGCGCCGGTGCCGTAATCCATCAGGATGAAGTTCGCGACCCAGACGGGCAGTTCCCAATCGGGATCGAACGGGTGCTTCACCGTGAGGCCGGTGTCGAAGCCCTTCTTCTCGGCGGTTTCCAGTTCCTCGGCCGTGGTGCCGCCCTTGGCGCATTCCTCGCGGAAGGCCTGCAGCGCGGGATTGGCCGCCGCCAGCTCCTTGGCCAGCGGGTGGTCGGGCGAGATGCCGACGAAGCTCGCGCCCATCAGCGTGTCGGGGCGGGTGGTATAGACCTCGATCTGGCCCTTGCCGTCGGTCCGGTCAAAGGCGAATTGCAGCCCGCGCGACTTGCCGATCCAGTTGGCCTGCATCAGGCGCACCTTTTCCGGCCAGTCCTTCAGCCCGTCGATGGCGTCGAGCAGCTCCTCGGAATAATCGGAGATCTTGAAGAACCACTGCGTCAGCTCGCGGCGCTCGACCTCGGCGCCCGAGCGCCAGCCCTTGCCGTCGATGACCTGCTCGTTGGCCAGAACCGTCATGTCGACGGGGTCCCAGTTCACCACCGCGTTCTTGCGATAGACGAGGCCCGCCTTCAGCATGTCCAGGAACAGCGCCTGCTGCTGGCCGTAATATTCCGGGTCACAGGTGGCGAATTCGCGCGACCAGTCGATCGACAGGCCCAGGGGCTTCATCTGCCCCTTCATCACCTTGATGTTGTTGTAGGTCCAGGTGCCCGGATGCCCGCCCTCGGCCATGGCTGCGTTTTCCGCCGGCATGCCGAAGGCGTCCCAGCCCATCGGGTGCAGCACGCTGAAGCCCTGCGCCTTCTTGTAGCGCGCCACCACGTCGCCCATCGTGTAGTTGCGCACATGCCCGATATGGATGCGCCCCGAGGGATAGGGGAACATCTCCAGCACGTAATATTTCGGGCGCGCCGGGTCGGCCTTGGCGGCGAAGCAGCCCTCGGCATCCCAGGCGGCTTGCCAGCGGGGCTCGATCTCTTGCGGCGAATAGCGGGCGTCAGCGGACATGCGCGTTTCCTGAAATGAAAAGGCCGGGCTTTCGGGGCCCGGCCGTGTCTTACTCTGCTGCGGGCGGGGATTCCAGCCCGCCGAATCGGTCCGGGCCTGTGGGATCAGAGCCCAAGCTCGCGGATGCGGATCTGCCGGGCGCGGGTCAGGATGGCGTTCTCCACCGCGCGCACCGTCTCGGCGCTGGCCGGGCCATTGCGGGTCATCAGCGCCACGTTGAGCGAGCGCGCGTCGAGCGCGGCATCGGTCACGGCGATGGTGGCGCGATAGGGGCGCCCGCCGCCGGGCGGGGTGCCAAAGCCGGTGGTGATCACGCCCGAGAAGGGATCGACCTGCTCGACCGGCAGGAAATCCAGCGTCTCAAGCGCGGCGGTCCAGATATAGCGGTTCACCGTCAGGACGGTCGAGGGATCCTCGCGATTCGAAAAGAGGTTCCAGATCGAATCCGTGGTGCCGGTCTCGGTCTGGCGCTGCCTGAGGGATTCGCGCTCTGCCGCTGCGCGGTCGCCCGAGTTGTCGCCGCCGAACAGCCCGCCGCCGCCGCAGCCAGCCAGCGCTCCGGCCATGCCCAGCGCCAGCAGCGACCGTCGTGTCACCCGTGTTTCCACCATCCGTCGCTCCTGATCCTCGCGCGGTCTTTCTGAACGGCGGGCCCCTTGTTGCCCGGCGTCCGGTCGCGCCGTGTCTAGCCGAGCGGCGCGATCCGAACAAGCGCTTTGCACCCCGGGGCCGCTGGCGGGACATCCGTTCGGCGCGTCTGCGCCCGCGCGCGCGTAAGGCGCGCGTCAGATCGGGGCGATTTCGGGGCGCTTCGGGGGGTCGTGGCAAATCTGCACCACAAAACGGCAGAGTTTGGGCGGCCGAGGCGGTGAACTTGCATTGAGCCAACGAAAAAACGAAACAGAGCAAGACCCAGCTTGTTGGCAAGGTGGGCAAGATTTTACGTCAACGAGGGAAACCATGAAAAAGCTTCTTCTTGCTACGACCGCCCTGGCCCTGTCGGCTGGTCTGGCCCACGCTCAAGGCGTGACCATCAACGGTAACGGCCGTATGGGTCTCGTCTACACCCGTACCGCTGCTGGCGTTTCGACCACCGTGATGGAAAACCGTCTGCGTCTGCAGTTCAACGTCGCGATCGAAGCCGACCACGGCCTGACCTTCGGCGCCTTCGTCCGTACCCAGTCGGGCATGAACAACGGCCTGGCCTACGCCGGCGCGCTGGCTTCGTCGCGCGTTTGGGTCGAATCGAACGGCCTGCGCCTGACCTTCGGCAACCAGGACGGTGCGATCCAGACCCGCCTCGTCGGCGCTCAGACCGTTGGCTACACCGGCGGCACCTTCAACGGCAGCTCGGCCGGCATGTTCTCGATCCCGCAAGGTCAGGCCTCGAACGGCAACCCGCTGCTGCCCGGTACGCCCGGCCCGAACCAGCGCGTCGCGGTTGCTTATGAAGCCAACGGCTACTACGTGCACGTGTCGCATGACCGCTCGATGGGCGCCATCTCGGCCGCGACCGAAATCGCCGTCGGCGGCACCTTCGGCCAGTTCAGCGTGATGCTGGGCCACGCCACTCGCACCGGCTATGGCGTCTACGCCCCTGACAGCGACGTCACCACCCTCGCCGGCGCCTACAACGGCGGCAGCTGGGGCGTGAGCGCGATCGTTGCCCGCCTCGGCGCTGGCGTTAACCCGGTCACGGGCGCCAACACCAACTGGCTGATCGGCGGTAACGTCGCTCTGGGCGGCGGCACCCTGAACGGTTACGTCGGTCGCAGCTACGACAACGACCCGGCGACCAACGACAACACCTACGGCCTCGGCTACTCGTACGGCCTGGGTGGCGGTGCCCGCGTTGCTGCTGGCATTGAGCGCACCAACGACGCGACCCGCGCCGAAGTCGGCGTTGCGTTCAACTTCTGATACGGTTCCTACCGGATCGGCAAAGAGCGGGCTCAGGCCCGCTCTTTGTTTTTTCTGGCCAGGCCCTCCAGGTTTCCGGGGCCGTGAAGTGCGGTTTTCGCTGGCTCGGCAAGACTCCGCCCATCACGGCCGCGTGCCTTCCGGGCCGGGTCCCGGTGTGATAGCGTTTTCAAAACAAACGCGATTTCACTGATGAAACCCTCTTTCTCCGGCCTCCTGTCCGCGCTTTTGCCTCTGGCCCTTTCGGCGCCTGCGCTGGCTGATGTCTCGCATTCGATTCAGGGGCGTTTCGGCGTCGCCTATACGCAGGGTCCGGGGGCGACCCGGGGACAGGCCGAGCCGCTGTTTGAAGGGCGGTACACGACGACCTTCGACCACCAGGCTGACAACGGGATGCGCTTTCGGTTCGAGCTGGGCGTGATGTTCGGCAATCTCGATCCCGACCGCCGCCCCCTCCCGGCCCACGAATCGCGTGCCAGTGCCGTCGACCGGCGGAACTGACTTTCCTTTTCCGGCCTGCTGTGGCTTTTTCGGCCCGAACCGCCCGTTCATCCTGGCGCGGAGGAGGTAAGGCCATGTCCCTGCAATCCATCACCGAACGGCTCCACGCTGCCGAAAGGCGCGCCGGGCGCACGCCGGGATCGGTGACGCTGATCGCCGTGTCCAAGGTGCAACCGGCCGACCGGGTCGAGGCGGTGCTGGCGGCCGGTCAGCGGATCTTCGGCGAGAATCGGGTGCAGGAGGCGCAGGGCCGCTGGCCGGATTTCCAGTCTCGCTACGAGGGGATCTCGTTGCATCTGATCGGGCCCTTGCAATCCAACAAGGCCCGGGCGGCGATGGGCATGTTCGACGCGATCCATTCCGTGGACCGGGTGAAACTGGCCGAGACGCTGGCGCGCCTCGCCGACGAGATCGGCCGCTGCCCCGAGCTTTTCCTGCAGGTCAACACCGGCGAAGAACCGCAGAAAGCGGGCGTGCTGCCCGCCGAGGCCGACGCGCTGGTCGCCCGGTGCCGCGCCCTGTCGCTGCCGGTGACGGGGCTGATGTGCATCCCCCCGGCCGAGGAAGACCCGGCGCCGCATTTCCGCCTGCTGGGCGAGATCGCCGGGCGCAACGGGCTGAGCGGCCTGTCGATGGGCATGTCCGAGGATTTCGAGACGGCGGTGGCGCTGGGGGCCACGCATGTGCGCGTGGGGTCGGCGATTTTCGGCACGCGGGTCGCGCCGGTCTGAGGGCCGCAAGGGGCGCGG
>NZ_JAUCCQ010000199.1:0-4170 GCF_034676075.1 Pararhodobacter sp.
GGAATGGGCCCGAAAGCTGGCGCGCGAGATCCGTCTGCGGGCCTAGGGCCGAAACTGAGGGGCGGGATCCTCTGGTTTGATGCACCGTTCTCCGGTTCCCGTTCCCGCTGGCACAGGGGCCATCGCCGGTTTCGACCAGACCGATGTCCGCCGAAGGCGATCCGGCCGCGTTCGCTGGGCGCCCCGTGCGCGGGAGGGAGAAAGCAGCCTGCGCAAACGGGATCAGGCCCATAATGAGCGGGCGCCAATTGGCATGTCGTTGGGGCTTGAGACCGGCACGCCCTGGGCGGGACCTGTCCCGGCACCAGCCGCCGCGCGAGATCCGGCTGCGGGCCTAGGGCCGAAACTGAGGGGCGGGATCCTCTGGTTTGATGCACCGTTCTCCGGTTCCCTTACCCGCAGGCGCAGGGGCCATCGCCGGTTTCGACCAGACCGATATCCGACGAAGGCGATCCGGCCGCGTTCGCCGGGCGCCCCGTGCGCGGGAGGGAGAAAGCATCCTGCGCAAACGGGATCAGGCTCATGATGAGCGGGCACCAATCGGCATTGCGTTGGGGGCTTGAGACCGGCACGCCCCAGGCTGGACTGCCCCGGCACCAGCCGCCGCGCCACCGGTGTGTCGGCGCGTCGAGCTCCGGGCCAAGACGGGGCGGCGTGCAGGCACTTGAAGCCGCTGCATGGTCCCCCGATGGCATGCGCTTTCCTCGCCAACGGCTTCATCGCTGTCCATCACCCCGTCGCCCCATCCTGAGCCGCTATGGGTAAGCTCGGGCGAAGATGATATCCCCGGCCGTTTCCGCGGCGGGTCGATCATCGGAATCAACCTGAGGGGTCAACGCTGACGTCTTTCCGTGGCAATAGCGTTGAGGTCTGCCAGTGGCCGATCACGCTTTGTCTGGGGCCCTCGACCGGGGCAAGGCGTCCTTTGCCCAACCTTCTCCCAAGGGCGTTCCGGTGAAGGGCCGCCATGACACGCATGCCACCGTCAAAGGACGTGGGTGCTGGGAATCAGCAGTTCGTTACCCCCGGGGTCGGGTGGAGATGCGCTCGCCGGAAGCGGCGATCATCGGTCGCCTGACGCAATCGAGCGCTCCGTCGACGGCCATATTCCTGACCAAGGGTCGTCACGCGCCCTCCATGGGAAGGACGTCCCAGTTACCGCAGCGGGAGTCCGTTCGGGCTTGCGGGCTTGATCACGCGAGACGACTTCCAGAGCCAGAGCCAGAGCCAGAGCCAGAGCCAGAGCCAGAGCCAGAGCCAGAGCCTCTTGCCGCCCACCGCTTCCGCCGGGCGCCGCTTCGCGCTATGAGGCTGCAGGAAACGGTGCGAGGGATCATGGCCGAGAAATCGAAACGCCCGCAGAAGGTCTATACCCTGTTGGTCGAGGTCGGCCGCAGCAAGGACGACGGCTTGCCCCCGGGCAGCACCGGGGCGGGGCTCTTGTGCTATGCCTCGGGCGTGGACGAGGCCGAAGCGGTGCGCGAGACGGTGGCGATCCTGAAACAGGCCGACCTCGCGCCCCTCGACGTGACCGGCTACGGCACGCTGGAAGAGCGGCTCGAACAGGGGGACGAGATCGACGCCGAGGAGCGCGCCCTGATGCAGCGCGCGCTCGACGAGAATGCCGTGATCGTCGCGCAGATGACCCCCTTCGGCGCCTGACCCCCAGGGCGGTCAGGCCGCGCGGGATCGGTGTGCGGGCGTCTGCCTTGCGGGCGCGGCGTCGGTGCGGAAGGCGGCGATCAGGCCGCTGACATCGGCGGATTGGCCGTTGAGCATCTCGATCAGGTCGGAATTCTCCTGCACCATGGCGGCATTCTGCTGGGTGACCTGGTCAAGGGACAGCATCGCCGCCTTGATTTCGGCGATGCTCGAGGCCTGGGACACGGCCTCGTCGGCGATCTGTTCCATGGCGGAACTCGCGCCCGCGATCCCGTCGCCGATCTGCCGGAAGGAATGGGCCGCGACCTCGACCAGCGAGACGCCCTGCTGCACGATCTCGGTCGAGCGCTTGATCTGGTTGCGGATCTCGTTGGTGGTATCGGCCGAGCGCACGGCGAGCGCCCGCACTTCGCTGGCCACGACCGCGAAGCCGCGCCCGGATTCGCCGGCCCGCGCCGCCTCGACTCCGGCATTGAGCGCCAGCAGGTTGGTCTGGAAGGCGATGTCGTCGATCAAGGCCACCATGCGCGTCATCTCTTCCGAGGATTTGGCGATCCTCTGCATGACGGCAATCGCCTCATCGACGCGGCCCTGACCCTCGGCCGCGTTGTTGCGCAGGCTGATCGCGGCCTCGCCCGCGCTTTTCGAGGCGCGGGCGGTGCCTGCCACCAGATCCGACAGCTGGGACAGGGCGGCTGTGGTTTCCTCGAGCGCGGCGGCCTGCGAGCCGGTGCGGCGCGACATGTCGTCGGTGGCGCGGTTGAGCTCGGCGCTGGAGGCGCGGAAGCCGCTGACGGCGCCGGCGACGCCGCCGATGGCCGTGCGCAACCGCCCGACCGCATCGTTGAAGCGCAGCCGCAGCCCGTCGTATTCGGGCGGGAACTCGACAGCGATCTGGCAATCGAGATCGCCCTGCGACAGGCTCGCCAGCGCGGCATCGAGATGGTCGATCACCTGCTCGCGGTTGGCGCGGATTGCCTCGGCCACGGCGGCATCGGCGGCGCGCAGATTGTCGCGCGTGCGGTCGATGGCGTTGAACAGCTGGCCGACTTCGGTCTTGAGGTCGACCGTGCGCGGCCGGTCGTCGAAATCCCGCCGCCCCAGACGTTCCATCGCGTTGATCAGCGCCCGGAAGCTGCCCGCGACCGAGCGGTTGACGGTGTGGCCGAGCCAGGCGCTGCCGAGCACCGCCAACACTGAGAGGCTCAGGAAGCCGATGAAGCTGTAGAGCGCCTGTTGTGCATGGGACCGGGCGCGGTCGCGGATGGCCTCGGCAACGCTGGTCTCGACCTCGCGCAGGACGTCGATCCAGGCGGTGGAGAGGGCGAACCACGCGGGCCCCGTCAGCCCCGCCACCTGCCCGCCGGGCCCCGCCGCGGCAAAGGCCTCGCGGGCGGCGGCGATCCCGGTCTCCTGCTGGCGGGCGGCGAAATCGACGCCGCCCAGGACATCCCCCAATTCGATGGCCGCGAGGCGCAGCATGGAGGCCTCGGTCGCGCCGCGTTCGAGGAAGGTGCGGTAGACGGGCGCGGGAAGCGTGGCGCTGCCCAGGCCCGTCGCCCCGGCGGCGCGTTGCAGGCCCGCGGCTTCCTTGGCTTCGGTCAGGGCCGAGAGACCGGCGCTCAGGCGCGTGATCTCCGGGTCGCGCTGCGAGAGAAGGTGATCCTCGATCTCGGCCAGGATGGACCGGATCGCGCCGGTATAGAAGGTCCCGGCATCGGCGCCGGTCACTGACTGGCGGTCGATCTGATCGCGCATCGGGCCCAGCTGCGTCAGGGCGCTGCGCAGCGTCGGCGGCAGGTCGGGGATCCGGGCGAGGGCCTGGTCGGTGGTTTGCCGCGTCCGCGGCAGGTCGGCGCCGAAATTGGCCCCGGCCGAACCGAGGAATCCCGCCGATTGCCCGCGTTCGATCTGCAGCCGGTGCACCAGGCTGGCCAGATCGATCCCTTCAGCCACCGCCTCGGCGGTGTTGCTGGTATCGGTATAGGCGCGCCACTTGCCCAGACTGAGCGGGCCGCTGACAGCGAGGAGACCTAGAAGGGGCAGAGCCGCAAGGATCAGGACCTGATGGCGGAGCATCATGAACGCATCTCCGAATCGTACAACCGGCTCCCTTGCTACCTGCCAGAAATGAATCCTTTCTATAGGCCGTTCAGGCGCGGATCCGGGCCCGCGCGCGGGCGGCCTCGCCGGGCAGGCCGAGCCCGTCATAGACCTGCGCCAGCTGCCGGTTCAGGGGAATGCCGGTCGGATCATAGCCGCGGCGCAGTTCCAGCACCTGCTGGGCGGCGGAGAGCGCCCCGGCCCGGATCAGCGCATCGAGATGAATTTGCTCGAAGAAATCGCGCTGGGCATGGGAGCCGCCGATCTCCTGCAGGCGGGGCAGGGCGCGGCCCAGAAGCCGGGCGGCAAGCGCGGCCTCGCCCCTTGCGTGGGCGGCGATGCCCCGGGCCGCGGGCAGCGCGACTTCCTCCCAGGCGAGGCGGTCATGGGCCGGGGTGGCGGCGC
>NZ_JAUCCQ010000200.1:0-4169 GCF_034676075.1 Pararhodobacter sp.
CCCCATCTCCCGCAAGACACACTCGCCCCCTCGCATCGCCCCCTCAGAGCGCAGGGCCTTGACGGCGAGGCCCCGGGCGCGTTTTGGTCAACGGCAAACGCTTATCCGGAAGGCCCTAGCCCATGTTCCACCGCAGCCTCGCCCTTGGCGCCGCGCTTCTGCTCTCGGCCTGTGTGTCGAGCACCCCGCCCGAAAACGCCTCGCCCTTCCTGCAGGAACTTCCCGAGGGGCTGGCCGAGGCCGCGGACCCGAACCAGAACCTCAGCGAGGTGCTGATCCTGCCCGAGGATGGCTGCTACTGGTATCAGCACGAGAACGCGGTCGAGCAGACCTATCTGCCGCTCCTGACCCGCGACGGGCGGCCGATCTGCTCGCAGCCCCGCGGCTGACATGATGACCTGAAAACGAAACGGGGCGCCCATGAGGCGCCCCGTTCGCATTCCGATCCCACACCGGGCCGCGCGCTGCCGTCAGCCGGTATAGCTGCGCTGTTCGGCCGGGTAGAGATGCACGGTCGAGCCGACCTCGACATTGTCGTAAAGGTCCATGATGTGGCGCATGACCATGCGCACGCAGCCCGACGAGGCGCGGTAGCCCACCGACCAGGGCTGCGGCGTGCCGTGGATCCGCAGATAGGTGTCGCGGTTGCCGGCATAGAGGTAGAGCGCGCGCGCACCCAGCGGGTTCTCGGGACCGCCCGGCATGCCGCCCGCCCATTCGGCGTAATGCGGGTCACGCTCGATCATCGAGGCGGTCGGCGTCCATTGCGGCCATTGCGCCTTGCGGCCGACGGTGAAGACGCCGGGCTGGTAGAGGTCATCGCGGCCGATGGCGACGCCGTAGCGCATCGCCGTGCCGCCTTCCTCGATGTGATAGAGGTAGCGCGCCACCGCATCGACATGGATGTCACCCGGACGCAGATCCAGGTTCGCCTGCACGCGATGCGGCAGGAACCGCGGATGCAGGTTCCACGGGTTCGAGCTTTCGGGATCATAGGGCACCGGGGTCACCTGCCGGTCCCAGGCCTCCCAGTTCGCCTGCTGCGCTTCGGCGCGACGGGGCAGGATGGACGGCGCGGACAACGCGGCGACAGCAGCGGCGCTGGTGGCAAGGAAGTGGCGTCTAGAGGTCACGAGTCGGATTCCTTCGGCTACGGCGGCGTTCACATACTGTGATTATGGTCCCTGCGGCAACGGGGACAACGCCATGAGCGCAGAATCGCGCTCACGTCAGCGTCAAATGCCGCGGTTTCGGCCCTCGCCGGGGGCCGTCAATGCGACCCGGGGCGGTCCATGGCGCGGCTGAGCAGCACGACGGGGATGATTCCCAGCGCCACGATGACCAGCGCCGAGGTCGAGGCCTCGTCCAGCCGCCCGTCCGAGGCCAGGCGATAGGTGCGAATCGCCAGCGTATCGAGGTTGAAGGGCCGCACGATCAGCGTGGCGGGCAGCTCTTTCATGACATCGGCGAAGATGAAGATCGCAGCGCTCAGGAGCCCGCCCCTGAGGAGCGGGAAATGCACGTTCAGCAGCGTCCGCGCCGGGCCCGAGCCCAGCCCCCGCGCCGCATCGTCAAGCGAGGGCGGGATGCGCTGCAGCGAGGCCTCGATGGTGTTGAGGCTGATCGACAGGAAGCGCACGGCATAGGCGAAAATCAGGCCCACGTAGCTGCCGGTCAGCAAGAGCCCGGTCGAGATGCCGAAACTGGCCCGCATCCAGGTATCGAGCGTCTGGTCGGCCCAGCTGAGCGGCAGGAGCACGCCGACCGCGATCACCGCGCCCGGCATCGCATAGCCGATCCCGGCCACACCCAGCGCCGCGCGCACCAGCGGCCCGCCATCCATCCGCCGCGCATAGCCCAGGAACAGGCCGAGGGTCAGCAGCACCAGCGCCGCAAGCCCCGCCAGCATCAGCGAATTGCCCGCGAAAGCATAAAAGCGCGCGCCCCACATCGGGTCGCCGACCAGAATCGCCCGGCGCACCAGATCGCTGACCGGGATCACGAAACCGACCAGGATCGGGATCGCACACAGCGCCATGACCACGGCCTGCCGCCAGCCGCCCAGCCGGTGACGCGCCGCGGCGCTGGCCCCGCGCCCGCCGGGATCGCCGACATAGCGCCGCGTGCCGCGCAGGATCCGCTCCAGCACCAGCGCCAGCGCCACGAAGCCGATCAGCAGCGCCGCCAGCTGCGCCGCCGCCACCGGCTGCCCCCGGCCGAACCAGGTGCGGAAGATGCCGGTGGTCAGGGTCTGCACCCCCAGATGCGAGACGGTGCCGAAATCGGCCAGAGTCTCCATGGCGACGAAGGCCGCGCCCGCCACGATCGCCGGCCGGGCCATCGGCAGCGCCACGCGGAAGAAGGCGCCGCGCGGCGATTGGCCGAGCGCCCGTGCCGCCTCCATCAGATGCAGGGATTGGGTGGCGAAGGCCGCCCGCGTCAGCAGGTAGATATAGGGATAGAGCACTGCCGAGAGCATCAGCGCCGCGCCGGGCAGCGAGGCGATCTGCGGGAACCAGTAATCCTGCCGCCCCCAGCCGAAGAGCGCACGCAGGCCGCTCTGCACCGGCCCCGCATAGGCGAGCTGCTCGTAATAGACATAGGCGATGACATAGCCCGGCATGGTCATCGGCAGCATCAGCGCCCATTGCAGCACGCCCCGGCCGCGGAACTCGAAGCCCGCGATCAGCCAGCCCGCGCCCACCCCCACCAGCGAGGCCATGGTCACGCTCAGCAGCACCAGCAGCAGCGAATTGCTCAGATAGAGGGGCAGCACGGTCGCGGCCAGATGCGACCAGGCGCCCTCCGTGGGGCGGAAGACCTGCAGGACGACGGCGGCGATGGGCAGGGCGATCAGGGCCGCCACCGCCAGCGCGCCCAGGCTCCAGGGGCTGATCCTCCGGCGACGGCGGCGCAGGTCGGGGCTGGATGCGATGCTGGCCATCGGCGTTCCTCGAAATCTTGCCCTGCCCTAGCCCATCCCGGGCAGGCTGTCCAGTTTCCCGATTCTTATTGTCAGAAAAGCCGGGGTCCGGTAGAGAGGCGCCGTCAATGCCAACCCCCGCCGCGCTTGCGTGGCCCAGGCAGGCCTCAAAAACCGGAGGTTTCCATGTTCCGTTCCCTGACCGCGCTCGGCCTGATCGCCGCGCTCGCCAGCCCCGCGCTGGCGCAGGAGCTCAACCTGTATTCGGCGCGTCACTACGACACCGACCTCAGGATCTATGAGAATTTCACCGCCGAGACCGGTATCCGCATCAACCTGATCGAGGGTGAGGGCGAGCAGCTGATGGAGCGGATCCGCACCGAAGGCGCAAATTCCCCGGCCGATATCTTCGTCACCGTCGACGGCGGGCGCCTGCACCGCGCGGTCGAGGCCGGTATCTTCCAGCCGATCGAAAGCGCCGTGCTGGAAGAGCGCGTTCCCGCCAATTTCCAGCACCCCGACAATCTGTGGTTCGGCCTCTCGTCCCGCGCCCGGGTGATCTTCACCCGCACGGGTGAACGCCCCGACTGGCTGAACGATTACGAGGATCTGGCCGATCCGCGCCTGGCGGGCGAGCTTTGCATCCGCTCGTCCAGCAACGTCTACAACGTCTCGCTGATGGCCGAGCTGATCGAGGTGATGGGCGCCGAGGCGGCCGAAGAATGGGCAGCCGGCGTCAACGCCAACCTCGCCCGTCCGCCGCAGGGCGGCGACCGGGACCAGCTGCGGGCGCTGGCCGCCGGCGAATGCTCGGTGGCGGTGTCGAACACCTATTACTGGGGCGCGCTGGCCGCGTCCGAGAACCCCGACGACCGCGCCGTCGCCGAAGCGGTGGAATTCTTCTATCCCAACCAGGGGACCGAGGCCGAGCCGGGCCGTGGGGCGCATGTGAACATCTCGGGCGCCGGTGTCGTCGCCGGTGCGCCCAACCGCGA
Source organism: Pararhodobacter sp. (assembly GCF_034676075.1). GTDB lineage: Bacteria > Pseudomonadota > Alphaproteobacteria > Rhodobacterales > Rhodobacteraceae > Pararhodobacter. The sequence continues at coordinate 3,919 of NZ_JAUCCQ010000200.1, forward strand.
GAACGCGATCCGCTTCCTGGAATACCTGGTCTCGGATGAAGCGCAGGCCATCTTCGCCGATTCGAACAACGAATTCCCGATCGTTCCGGGCGTCGAGATCCACGGCCCCGTCGCGCCCTTCACCGAGTTCCGCAACTCGGGCGTGAACGTCTCGGTCTATGGCCTCAACGCAGCCCAGGCGACCGACATCTTCGACCGCGTCGGCTTCCCGTAAGTGTCGCCCTCGGCTGTCGCCTTCGGGCGACCGCCGG
>NZ_JAUCCQ010000201.1:0-4166 GCF_034676075.1 Pararhodobacter sp.
ATATCCTCGGGGGGTGAATGCCCGCAGGGCAGAGGGGGGCAGAAAGCCCCCCTTCTTCGGCGCGGCGACGCCGCGCCGTTGGTCGCCCGAGGCGCCCGCGACAGCGGGCAACGAGGGCGAAACATCTCCCCCGCGCTCTTGACGCGTCACGCCCCCATGAAATCCCGCTTGCCCAGCGCCACGCCATTGTGGCGCAGGATGTCGTAGGCCGTCGTCATGTGGAAGAAGAACTGCGGCTTGGCATAGGCCTCCAGGAACTGCGCGCCCGGCATCCGCATCTCGCCGATCCTCAGCGTCAGCACCACCTCCCGCGTCTCCGCCCCCTCGAAATCGGCGGGGGAGAAGCTGCCGAGGTAATCCCCCGCCGCCGCCAGACGGGCGCGCAGCTCGGCGAAGCTCGTCTCGGTATCGGGGAAGCTGCGGACCTCGCGCCCGCAGAGCCGGTCGGCGCCGCGCGTGGCGAAATCGGTGGTCAGCTGCACCTGCCGGGTGAAGGGCAGCATGTCGGGGTAGAGCCGGAAGCCCAGCAGGGCTTCGGGCTTGATGCCCTGGGCCTCGACATGGCTTTCAGCCTTGGCCAGCACGCCCGAAAGCGCGGTCAGGAAGCGGGTGAAAACGGGGATGGAAGCGGCGTACATGGGTCCTCCTGCGCGCGTCTGATGCCACAGATCACCCGCCGCCGCTTCCCGTCAAGCCCCGCTCACGCCGCCGCCACCGCCGCATCCCGGGCCAGCGTCCTCTCGACCGAGGGGCGGGCGCCGCAGCGCTCGACCCAGTCGCGGATCAGGGGCATGTCGGGGATGAAATCGGGGAACCACAGGAAGGGGCTGACACAGAGCAGGTCGGCGGCCGAGAAGCGCTCGCCAAGCAGCCAGGGCCCCTTCGCCAGCGCCGCCTCCAGCTGCGCGAACATCACCGCCTTGTCGCGGATCGCCGCGTGCAGTGCCGGGTGGTCGATCTGCGCGTAATCGAGCAAGAGCACCGTTTCGATCACCCCCTGGTAGTAGGCGAGCCAGGACAGATAGGCCCCCCGCCCCTTCTGCCCGGGCAGCGGGCCCATCCCGGCGGCAGGGAATTTGTCGGTCAGGTAGAGCATGATCGCCCCCCGCTCGCGCACCTGTTCGTCGCCATCGACCAGATAGGGCACCTTGCCCTCGGGATGCGGATTGGCCGGGTCGCGCCCGCCCGAGCCGTCGATGCGCGGGATCGTCACCTCGCGGATCTCCACCTCCGCGCCCAGTTCGTCGATCAGCGTCACCAGCGCCGAGGAGCGGGAATTATGCGAATGAAACAGCGTGGCCATGAGAACCTCCTTTGGCATTGCGATGCCCGGGGTATAGGCTGGCCCTCCTGACACTTTACGGCAGCAAGTCCCATGGCAAGAACCGACCGCCTGATGCGCCTGATGGATGCGTTGCGCCGGCTGAAAGCGCCGGTCACGGCCGCGCGTCTGGCCGAGGAGACCGGCGTCTCCGAGCGCCAGCTCTACCGCGACATCGCCACCTTGCGGGCGGGCGGCGCCCTGATCGACGGGGCGGCGGGACTGGGCTACACGCTGACCGAGGATCCGGCCCTGCCGCCACAAAGCTTCTCGCGGCTGGAGATCGAGGCGCTGGTGCTGGCGCTCGGCGCGCTCGACCAGATGGGCGACCCGGCACTGGCCCGGGCCGGGCGCAACGCCGTCGCCCGCATCGCCGCCACGCTGCCCGACCGGCAGGCGCGGCAGGCGATGCACCCGGTCCTGCACGCCTGGTATCCGCCCGATGCCCGCCCGCCGGTCACCGTCGATCTGGGGCTGTTGCGGCAGGCCTGCTGGGACGAGACCTCGCTGCTGATCCGCTACCGCGACATGCAGGAGCGGGTCAGCGAGCGCCCGGTCTGGCCCCTGTCGCTGTCCTATTCCGAACGCACGCTGATGCTGCTGGCCTTCTGCCGCCTGCGTCAGGATTTCCGCGTCTTCCACGTCAGCCGGATCGAGCGGGCCGAGCCGGGCGGCGAGAGCTTCCGCCCCCGCCGCGTCTCCTTGCTGCGCGACTACATGGTCCAGCGCCGCGCCCGCCACGCGGCCGAGGTCAGGCCGCGATCAGCCCCCGGCCCTTGAGCAGCGCCTCGACCCCCGGCATGGCGCCGCGGAACTTGTGGTACAGCTCTTCGGCCTCCTCCGACCCGCCCGCCCTCAGGATGAAGCTTTCCAGCTTCTTCGCCGTCTCGGGGTCGAAGGCGCTGCCCGCTTCCTCGAAGGCGGCGAAGGCGTCGGCGTCCATCACCTCGGACCACATGTAGCTGTAATAGCCCGAGGAATAGCCGTCCCCGGCGAAGACATGGGCGAAATGCGGAGTCGCATGGCGCATCCGGATCGCGTGCGGCAGGCCGATGCTCTCCAGGATCTCGGCCTGTTTCTGCATCGGATCAGCGGGCGGCGGGCCGTCGTGGAACTCGAGATCGACGATGGCCGAGGCCAGGAATTCGACCGTCGCAAAGCCTTGATCCCAGGTCGCCGCGCCTTTCAGCTTCTCGCGCAGGTCCAGCGGCATCGGCTCGCCCGTCTGCCAGTGCTTGGCATGGGTCTCGATTACCTCGGGGACCTCCAGCCAGTGTTCATAAAGCTGGCTGGGCAGTTCCACGAAATCGCGCGCCACCGAGGTGCCCGAGATGAACTTGTATGTCACATCGGTCAGCATCCCGTGCAGCGCATGGCCGAATTCGTGGAACAGGGTCCGCGCATCGTCCCAGGACAGCAGCGCCGGATCGCCCTTGGCGAAGTTGCAGACGTTGACGACGATGGGCCGCACCTCGCCCGCCATCGCCGACTGGTCGCGGAAGGTCGACATCCAGGCGCCCGAGCGTTTCGACGGCCGGGCGAAGTAATCGCCGATGAAGACCGCCATGTGCCGCCCGTCGCGGGTGACGTCCCAGGCCCGGGCGTCGGGGTGGTAAAGCGGCACGTCCAGCGGCGTGAAAGTCAGGCCGAACAGCCGGTGCGCCACGTCGAAGGCCGCCTCGATCATCGCGTCGAGCGACAGGTAGGGCTTCAGCGCCGCCTCGTCGAAATCATGCAGCGCCTTGCGCCGCTTCTCGGCATAGAAGCGCCAGTCCCAGGGCTCCAGCGGCCCCGCGAAGCCGTCGGCATGGAGGAGTTCCTCCATCGCCGTCGCATCCTCGCCCGCCTTGGCCACGGCGGGCTCCCAGACCCGCATCAACAGGTCGCGCACCTTGTCGGGGCTGCGGGCCATTTCGGGCTCCAGCTTGAAGGCGGCGAAATTGGGATAGCCCAGCAGCGCGGCGCGTTCGTGCCGCAGCGCCAGCGTCTCGGCGGCGATGGCGCGGTTGTCGGTGGCGCCGCCGTTGGCGCCCCGTTTGCCCCAGGCCTCATAGGCCTTTTCGCGCAAGTCGCGGCGGGTGGAATATTGCAGGAAGGGCACGATCAGCGAGCGGTTCAGGGTGATGACATGCCCCTCGAGACCCCGCTCCTTCGCCGCCGCCCGGGCGGTATCGACGACGAAATCGGGCAGGCCCGCCAGATCGTCCAGCACCATGAACCAGTCGCGTTCATCGGCCAGCAGGTTCTGGGTGAATTCGGTCCCCAGCGTCGCCAGCCGCGACTTTACCGCCGCCATCCGGTCGGACCCCGCCTTGTCCAGCGCCGCCCCGGCCCGGACGAACATCCGGTGATAGAGCATCAAGACCCGCGCCTGTTCGGGGCTGAGGCCCAGCGCATCGCGCCGCTGCCAGAGGTCGTCGATCCGCGCCCAGAGCGCCGCGTTCGAGGTGATCTCGCTGGAATAGGCCGAGAGCTTCGGCGCCAGATCCCGCTGCAACGCCTCGCGCGCCGGGTTGGAATCGGACCCCGAGAGGTTGAAGAACACGCCGCCCACCTTGTCCAGAAGCGCGTCGGCCTGCTCCAGCGCCTCGATCGTGTTGGCGAAACTCGGCGCCTCGGGATTGCCGGCAATCGCCGCGATGGCCGCACGGCCCTGGGCCAGCCCCGCCTCGAAAGCGGGCGCGAAATCCGCGTCCTTGATCGCGTCGAAGGGCGGCAGGCCGAAAGGGCCGTGCCAGTCGGAGAGCAGCGGATTGGTCATCGGGGCTTCCTGTCTGAACATTTCCCCAGATATGCACCCGCCCGCACCCGGTTTCAACGCGCCCCACCTCTGCGGCGTGCCGGG
>NZ_JAUCCQ010000202.1:0-4163 GCF_034676075.1 Pararhodobacter sp.
GCCGTCTGCCCCCCTCTTGGCCTGCGGCCAATTCACCCCCCGAGGATATTTGCAGAGCAAAGAAGGCGGCTTAACGCCCTCTTAACCTTCATCTTTGTTCTCCAAATATCCTCGGGGGTTTCTCAAGGGGGTGGAAAACCCCCTTGAGCGGGGGGTGCGGGGGGCTGGCCCCCCGCTTCCTTCCGGCCTCAGCGCAGGTCGCGGAAGCAGCGGAAGCCCAGGTGGTAATTGGCGTGGCTCGCGGTCGAGAGGACCCGGGTCCCGTGCCAGAAGGGGGCGCGCCAGCGGGCCCAGAATTCATGGGCGTGCACGGTGTCCCAGATGAACCACGAACCCTTCATCTCGGTCACGCCCAGCGTGGTCGAGCCGCGCGACGCCATCTGGTCGGGTGCCAGCGGCAGGTTCATGTGCTCGGCCGCATTGCCGTCGATGTCGTAGACGCCGAGCGGCGAGTGGCATTGCGGGAAGGAGCCGGACGGATAGGTGTTCGACCCGCAGCCCGAGAAGGAACCGCCGTTGCAGCCCGGTGTCTTGGAACTGCCGGTGGCGCAGACGCCGTCCCGCCAGGCGCCGATGGAATAGAGGTTGCGCTGCGAGGCGTAATGGTTGTTGTGCCACGACCGCATCGCCTGCTGGCTGCCGGCGGCGAAATTGTAGTCGGGCGGCAGCAGCTGACCCGCCGCCGCGCCCTCCCATTCATGAGCGTCGCCGATCCGCGCGCCCTCGGCCCAGCACAGCCGGGCGGCCTGATCGGCGCGGACCCAGGTGACCGGATAGGTCAAGGGCACGTTCGGGTATTCGAACATGAAGGCGCAGACCGTCGCATCCTCGGGGCGCTGGGTCTGGGGATCGTAGAGCGGCACCTCGTAGGGATGGCCGCAGATCCGCTCGAAGCGGGCATTGCGATAGGCGCGGCGCACGCTATCGACGCTGCCGCCCTGCCGTTCGGCCGCCTGTTCGGGCGTCATCGGGTGGCGGGTCACCGCCGGGTTGCCCTGACCGATCATCCCGTTCTCGCCGAAGATCGCCCGGATGCGGTCCATCGTGGCGCCCGAGAGCCCGCGATATTGCTGCATCTGCTGGAACATGATCTCGTTGTTCTGCGCCAGGCTTTGCGCGGAGGCGGCAAGCGGCGCCAGCGCAAGACCCAGCGCCAGGGCAAGGGGTTTCAGGCGTTTCATGGCAGGCCTCCTCAGCGGCGCAGCAGGTAGAAGAAGTCGCGGTTGTCCGAGAATTCGATGAAGCGGCCCATGGGCGAGCCGTCCCGGTGGCGGCTGTCCGATTCCGCCATCCGCCGGTCGAGGTGGACGATGGAGAAATCGGGCGAGCCGGGCTCGCGCGGGTAGATCGCCGAATAGGTCAGGTCGAGCGAGTTCATGTCCAGAAGCATCGCCATGTCGCAATGATAGGCCTGGAACACCCGGGTCATGCCCGAGGGCGTCACCGACATGAAGACGGCGTAGATCAGGAATTGCCGGTCCTCGATGGTCCGCATGCAGACGCCCGAGCGCAGGGTCCTGAGCTGCGCCTCGGCCGAGCCCGACCAATTGCCGCCCATCCAACTGCGCACCTGGCTGCCCGGGACGCCGACGCCATCGGCGTTGCGCTCGACAAGGGGCGTGCCGTTCTGCCGCGCGAAGCGGATCTGCGGCAGAAGCTGGTCCAGCTGTTCGGACCAGAGGTCCATGTGCACGGTGCCGTCCTGCAGCACATAGATCGTCGCCAGACCCGGCTGCAGCCGCGACAGGACCACGCCGTTGACCACGAAACCGTAATGGTGGCCGTGGTTGGTATAGGCGAAATCGGTCAGCCGCCAGGCGCCGTGGTCGCGCTTGAAGCCACCGGCGAAGATCCCCGCCAGCCGGTCCATGAACACCGGGTTCATCATGCCGGTCATCTGCAGGGGCTCGACCGTGCCGAACCCGTCGGGGCCCGGCAGTGAATAATCGCGGCCCGCACCCGAGGGGCGGGGCGACCAGTCGACCTGCGGATGCGAGGTGCCGATCTCATACCGCAGGTCGAAGCGCGACATGTCGAAGGCCCACATATGCACGTCCGAACCGTTCTCGACCCCGTCGAGGCCGTTGGCGCCTGGCACTGACATCACCTCCTGGCTGACCATGCCGGGCTGCACGACCGAGGCATAGATGCCGGGCGCGTTCTGCACCGCGTACCAGGCGCCCGCTTCCATCTGCGTCGATTCCGCGCCGACCAGATCGACGCGCAGGTTCGAGCGCATCACCGGGTTGCGGCGCAGATCGGCGTGGCCAAGCAGTTCGACGGTCGAGCCCGCCTCGCTTTCGTCCATGGTCTGGGCGGAGGTGAGATAGGCGTCCTCGTAAAGCGTGTCCTTGATCAGGTTGATCAGGCTCTCGCCGAAGGGGACATAGCCGCGCAGGAATTCGGTGACGGCCTCGCGCGTGGTGCGGCTGCCCGAGCCCTGGTTGCGCAGGAACATCCGCCCCTCACAGATCGGCGAATAGGGCAGGTTGGCGCGACGGGCCTCTTCCAGCTCGCCCTCCCAAGGGGTGCAGGTGACGGTCCCGGCCTCGCTGGCCACGGTCAGTGCGCGGCCATCCTCGCCAAGCGAGACGGTGAAGAGCTCGGGCGCCGCGTTCTCCAGATGCCAGAAGCGCTGGTTGCGCCCCTCGCCGGTTTCCAGCACGAACCAGGCGTTCACATAGGGGTTGAGCGAGGTCAGCCGCAGCGCCGTGCCATCGGCGCCGAGGCCCGAGAGTTCAGCCCGGAACGGCTGGAACTCGACCACGGTGCGGCGGTAATCCTCGCGGAAATCGGCGAATTGGGCGGCGCGGGTGGCGGCGGGCATGTACCAGGGCGCCATGGTGTCGGCCCCGGCCGCCAGGGCAAATACCGAAGCTCCGGACCCCAGGGCGACCGGGAGGATCGCGGCGGAAAAGCGGGCCAGGAAGCCAAAGGTCGTCAATGTCATTCTCCTAAAAAATCGAACCTGAATCCGGGAGCGGAAACCCCGCGCGGCCGGTATCGGGGCGAGCCTGCCTCAATCGGTCCCGGCCTGCAAATCACGGCAAGTCGAGGGGCCAGAACTATCCGCAGGTGTTGAATTTGGGCAACTTATCACAGAAACTTTACAGCGCCGGGCACTCGGCGCTTGCCGGGGCAGGCTCGGGAAAGGGCAGGGCGGGCGCCCTTCCGTATGCAATGGCATACCGATTGATTTTCCCTCTGCCGCTGTCTATGAAGCCGCAAATCCCTGAGGAGACAGCGATGACCGCCACCCGTACCGAGACCGACAGCTTCGGCCCCCTTGAGGTTCCTGCAGACAAATACTGGGGCGCGCAGACCCAGCGGTCGATCATCAACTTCCCCATCGGCTGGGAGCGTCAGCCGGTGCCGATCATCCGGGCTCTGGGAGTCATCAAGAAGGCCTGCGCGCTGGTCAACAAGGCGCAGGGCGACATGGAGGCGGGCCTCGCCGATGCCATCGCCGCCGCGGCGACCGAGGTGATCGAGGGCAAGTTCGACGACAACTTCCCGCTGGTGGTCTGGCAGACCGGCTCGGGCACCCAGTCGAACATGAACGCCAATGAGGTCATCTCGAACCGTGCGATCGAGATGATGGGCGGCGTGATGGGCTCGAAGAAGCCCGTTCACCCCAACGACCATTGCAACATGGGCCAATCCTCGAACGACACCTTCCCGACAGCGATGCACGTCGCCATCGCCATGCAGGCCCGCGACGTGCTGATCCCGGGGCTGGAAAAGCTGCACAAGGCACTGGTCGCGAAAGCCGAGGAATTCAAGGATATCATCAAGATCGGCCGTACTCATACGCAGGACGCGACGCCGCTCACGCTGGGTCAGGAGTTCAGCGGCTACGCCAAGCAGGTCGAGCGCGGGATCGAGCGGGTGAAAATGTGCCTGCCGCATATCTACGAACTGGCGCAGGGCGGCACCGCGGTCGGCACCGGCCTCAACACCCGCGTGGGTTGGGATAGCCGCGTCGCCGCCGAGATCGCCAGCATCACCGGGCTCCCCTTCGTCACCGCGCCGAACAAGTTCGAGGCGCTGGCCGCCCATGACGCCATGGTCATGTTCTCGGGCGCGCTGAAGACCGTCGCCGCCTCGCTCTTCAAGATCGCCAACGACCTGCGGCTGCTGGGCTCGGGCCCGCGCTCGGGTCT
>NZ_JAUCCQ010000203.1:0-4104 GCF_034676075.1 Pararhodobacter sp.
GTTAACGTGCGGTTTCGTCCGTTCAAACTTTGCCTTCGCCATGATGGCTTCTCCTCGAGTCTAGGTCGGCGCGGCGGGGGGACCCCGCCCGTTCAGGTGTCGATCGCGGCGGGGATTACCCCGCGTTTCGGCGGGCCGCGTCGCGCGCGTCCTACTGGCCGAAACCGGAAAAATCAAGCGGGTTGGGACATTTCGGGCCGAGATTCCGCCTGTCCCGGGGCCCCGCCCGCCGGCCTGCCGGGTCGGGGCCGGGGCGACGTCGCGTCAGCGCCGCCCGCAGGCCGCGGTGGCCCCGGTTCCGCCCCCCGCCGCGGCCGCGGTCGTGCCGGGCGCGGTGGGTGCGGCCGCCGGGGTCGGGGCGGGCGCCGTCGGTCCCGTGGTCTCGCGGGTTTCGGGCAGGTCCTCGGGCTGGGTGAACCATTCGGGATGCTCGGCCAGCCAGGTCTCGATCCTCAGCGCCGCGTTCTGCGACAGCATGGTCATCTGTTCCTCGGCGCTCATCGTCAGGCCGGAGCCGACGATGGCCGAGCCGCCCGCGCTTTCCAGCACGGTGAATTGCTCGGGTTCCTCGTTCAGCGGCCGTCCCAGCGCATCGTCCCAGACATTGGCCGAGACGATCAGCGCCGAGCGCGGCGAGGCGACCAGCGGGATCCCCGGCACGGCCAGCACATAGGCATCCAGATGCAGCGCCAGGTGATAGAGGCGGCTGCCCTCGTAACGACCGAAGCGGCGGTCGATCTCGTCGCGGATCCGGTCGGCGAAGACCTCGACATCGGCCTCGCGCGAGAGGGGGCCCTGCACCGCGTCATTGGTGGTGACGATGTTGTAGCACAGCCGGAAATCGCCCAGTTCCGGACGCATCACGCCGACGTCCTCGCCACTGGCCGAACAGCCGGCGATCAGCGCCGCCAGGCCCAGCGGGGCCAGGGTTTTCGTCAGGAAGTGCGCAATCGCCATGGGAATCCCTTTCCTCGTCGGCAAAGGCTTAGCGGATCAGGGGTTTCATGGCAACGCCGGGGGGCGGGCCCCCCGGATGCCTAGAACTTGTTGTCGCGCGGGAAGCCGCGCGGGGCCATGCGTCCGGCGGTGGCGCGCTTGGCCAGCCATTCGCCGAGGTCGGTCTCGGTCCGGGTGCGCCCGGCCGGGTCCTTCCAGCTCAGCCCCTGGGCCAGGGTCAGCGTCGTCAGGTCCGAGAGGCCCCCGTCCTTGAACTTCTGCAGCCTGACGCCCTTGCCGCGATTCATCTCGGGCAGTTCGTCCAGCGCGAAGACCAGCATCTTGCGGTTCTCGCCGACGCAGGCGACGTGATCGCCCGAGACCGGCTTGCAGACCAGCGCCCGCGCCCCCTCGCGCAGATTCAGCACCTGCTTGCCCGCCCGGGTCTGGGCCAGCAGCTCATCCCCCGGCACCAGGAAGCCGTCGCCATCGGTCGAGGCGACGATCATCCGCACCCCCGGCTGATGCACGAAGAGGTCGAGGATCTGCGCCTCGTTCGGCAGGTCGACCATCAGTCGCACCGGCTCGCCCATGCCGCGCCCGCCGGGCAGGTTGGCGCCGAGCAGCGTGTAGAACCGCCCGTTCGAGCCGAAGATGACGATCTTGTCCGTCGTCTCGGCATGCAGGGCGAAGGCGCCCTCGTCGCCGTCCTTGAACTTGAACTCGGTATCCAGCGCGACATGGCCCTTCATCGCCCGGATCCAGCCCATTTTCGAGCAGACCACGGTGATCGGCTCGCGCTCGATCATCGCCTCGGGCGCCAGCACCTCGGCCTCGGCCGCCTCGGCGAAGGTCGAGCGCCGGGCACCCAGACGCGTGCCCATGCCGAACTGGTCGCGCACCTTTTCCAGCTCCTGGGCGATGCGGGTCCATTGCCGGGAGGGATCGTCCAGCAGGTCCTGAAGCTCCTGACGTTCCTTCATCAGCTCGTCGCGCTCGCGCCTGAGCTCCATTTCCTCCAGCCGGCGCAGGCTGCGCAGGCGCATGTTGAGGATCGCCTCGGCCTGAATCTCGGTCAGCTCGCCGTCCGAGGCCGGGGGCGTCTTGTAATCGGCCTCGGAGGTAGCGCGCTTGAATTTCCGGTCCCATTCCTCGCGCATCAGCGCGGCCTTGGGGTCCTCGTCATAGCGGATGATGTCGATCACCCGGTCAAGGTTGAGGAAGGCGATGATGAAGCCTTCCAGCACTTCCAGCCGGTGGTCGATCTTGTCCAGCCGGTGCTGCGAGCGCCGTTGCAGCACCTCGCGCCGGTGGTCGAGGAAGGCGCGCAGCACCTCGCGCAGCGAACAGACCTTGGGCGTGCGGCCGTCGATCAGCACGTTCATGTTGAGCGAGAAACGGATCTCCAGATCCGTCACCCGCATCAGCATGCCCATCATCTGCTCGGGATCGACGTTCTTCGACCGCGGCTCCAGCACGATGCGCACGTCATCGGCCGATTCGTCGCGGACATCGGCCAGAAGCGGCACCTTCTTCAGCTGGATGACCTCGGCCAGCTTCTCGATCAGCTTCGACTTCGGCACCTGATAGGGGATCTCGGTGACCACGACCTGCCAGGTGCCGCGGCCCAGATCCTCGACATTCCAGCGCGCCCGCAGGCGGAAGGCGCCGCGGCCGGTGCGATAGCTTTCGAGGATCGAGGCGCGGGGCTCGACGATCACCCCGCCGGTGGGGAAATCGGGGCCGGGGATCATCTCGACCAGATCCTCATCGGGCAGATCCGGGTTGCGGATCAGCGCCTGACAGCCGGTGACGAGTTCATCGAGGTTGTGCGGCGGGATGTTGGTGGCCATGCCGACCGCGATGCCCGACGAGCCATTGGCCAGAAGGTTCGGGAAGGCCGCGGGCAGGACGATCGGCTCTTCCAGCGTGCCGTCGTAGTTCGGGCGGAAGTCGACAGCGTTCTCGGCCAGACCCTCCAGCAGCGCCTCGGCGGCGGCGGTCAGGCGGGCCTCGGTGTAGCGGCTGGCGGCGGGGTTGTCGCCGTCGATGTTGCCGAAGTTGCCCTGCCCGTCGACCAGCGGATAGCGGACGTTGAAATCCTGCGCGAGGCGGGCCATCGCGTCATAGATCGCGGCATCGCCATGGGGGTGATAATTGCCCATCACGTCGCCCGAGATCTTGGCGGATTTGCGGAACCCGCCGCTGGCGGTCAGCCGCAATTCCCGCATGGCGAACAGGATCCGCCGGTGCACCGGCTTCAACCCGTCGCGGGCATCGGGCAGCGCCCGGTGCATGATCGTCGACAGCGCGTATTGCAGATAGCGCTCGCCCAAGGCCCGGCGCAGGGGCTCGGCCAGGGGCGCGTCAAGCGGGGTCTCGATCGGGGGTTCTTCGGGGGGCGTATCGGTCATGAACCGGGTTTACCGCAGTCGCACGGCGGGGGAAATCGCGAATGACACGACGCCCGCTCCCCGTGTCATCTTTGTTCTCCAAATATCCTCGGGAGGATTTTCAAGGAGGGTGGAAAACCCTCCTTGAAGCAGGGGGTGCGGGGGGCGGCAGCCCCCCGCCTTTCACGGTCTCTGGGGGCGGCGGCACCCCGGTTCCGATCGCCCGAGGGACCCGAGGGCGAAACCCCTCCCTACTTCCGCGGCTTCGCCCTGAGCGTCGGATCGGCCTCGCGCGGGTTCTCGGGCCAGGGGTGGCGCGGATATTGCCCGCGCATGTCCTTCCTTACATCGGCATAGGACGTATCCCAGAACCCCGGCAGGTCGGTCGTCACCTGCACCGGCCGCTGCCCGGGGCTGAGGAGTGTCACCTTCAACGGCAACCGCTTCGGCCCGATGGCCGGATGCTCGGTCACCCCGAACATCTCCTGCAGACGCACGGCAATCTCGGGCTGGCCGCCCGAGTAATCAATCGGCACCTTGCGATCCAGCGGCGTCACGAAATGCGCGGGCGCCAGCCGGTCCAGCCGTTGCTGCTGCTCCCAGTCCAGCGCCTGCCGCAGGGCCTCGGTCAGGTCCAGCGCCTTCAGATCCTCGGCGCTCCGCACCTTGGTCAGGAAGGGCAGCAGGATCTCCTCGCCCCGCGCCAGAATTCCGGTATCCGACAGGTCCGGCAGATCCTCGCCCTCGGCCCGCAGCACTTCGACCCGCGCCTGCA
>NZ_JAUCCQ010000204.1:0-4070 GCF_034676075.1 Pararhodobacter sp.
GTCACGGCGAAGATCAGGATCATCATCAGGCCGATCCAGTAGGGCGGCGTGCCATAGAGCAGCAGCGCCAGGAACGAGATCACCCGGTCCGGCCAGCGGTTGGCGTAGCGCGCGGCGGTGACGCCGAAGACGATGCCGCCGATGACCGCGATGACGATCGCCGCGCCCATCAGCATCAGCGTGGCGGGCATCCGGCTGAAGATCAGCACCGAGACCCGCTCGTTGAAGACATAGGAATAGCCGAGGTCCAGCGTCGCCAGCCGCACGAGGAAGGCCCAGAGCTGGCTGAGCAGCGGCTGGTCCAGACCGAACTGGGCGCGCAGCTGGGCGATATAGGCGGGGTCGGCGGTGCCTGCCTGCCCGGCCAGAGCCTCGGCCGCGTCGCCGGGGGCGAGCTTCAGCAGGAAGAAGTTGATGATGGCAATGGCCAGCATCGCCAGCGCACCATAGGCCACCCGCTTGGCCAGAAAGGCCCAGGGGAAGCGGCGTCGGATCGGTTTCATGCGGGGATTTCCGTAGGGCATGCAGGCGGCAGGCTTCCATCGGGCCGGGCCTGCCCCTGATGGATGGCCAGAAGCCAGTCGTAGAAGCCATAGACCGGCAGGTCCAGCGCCTCGGCCAGCGCCGCCTGATAGGGCGGCAGGTTGGTGCATTCGAGGACCAGCGCCGCCGTGTCGGGGGCGCGGTCCAGCAGGGCGCGGGCGGCGGCGATCAGCTCGGCCGTAGCCCGCTGGGCGTCGATGGGGCGGTCGGGGTCGTTGGCCCGCAGGACGTTCAGCAGATGCGCCTCCTCGGGCAGCGCGCCGACCGGCAGGTCCGGCGCGACACCGGCAGCAGCCAGATGCGCCGGGGTGATAGAGCCTTGAAGCAGGCCCATGACCGCGGCCTTGCCGTGCTGGCGCTGCCGGAGCGGGATCTGGAACAGGGACGAGGCGGTGAAGGGCACCGGGCAGCCCTGCGACAGCCGCGCCTGCTGAAAGACCAGCAGCCCGCAGGAGGTGGTGATGAGTTCCGCCCCGCGCGCCACCAGACGGTCACGCGCGGCGCGGAACCCCTCGGCCAGCGCCGGATCATCAGGGTCGCCCTGCAGGATCCGGGTGATGCTGGCCCCGCCCACGGTTTCGTACAGAACCCTGCCGCCGAAGGTGCTTGCATTGCCGATGTCGCCGGGCGGCCGCGCGAAGCGCGTGTCCAGCAACAGGACGCCGACAGGCGGCAGGGTCTGCACCGGCTGGCTCATCCGGTGAAGGCGAGCGAGCCGTAGGGGGCGCGGATGCCGTCAGGGCCGGGAACGAAATTCTCGACATTGGCGGCGGCGATGGTCACGTAGATCGGCCGCGCCACCGGCAGGATCGGCAGGTCGGTCATCGCAAGCTGCTGGAAGCGCACGAAGAGGGCGCGGCGGGCCTCGGGGTTGGGTTCGACCGAGGCGTCCTCGAGGATCTGGTCCATCTCGGCGCTTTCATAGCCGGTCGAATTGACGAAGGGCGTCCCCTGCGAGGCGGCCTTCGACCACCAGAAGCGTTGCGAGCCGATGGTCGGATCGGCGGTGACCGAGCCCGGATAGAGCGTCAGATCGTAATCGTATTCGCCAAAGACCGAGCGGATGAAGGTAGGAATATCGGCGCTGATCAGCTCCAGATCGACGCCCACGTCGCGGAAGTTCTGTTTCAGGAACTGGCCCATCCGTTCATAGGTGTCGCCCACCGTCGGCGCGATCAGCCGCAGGCTGAAGCGCATGCCGTCGGCACCCCGGGCATAACCGGCGGCATCGAGCAGCTCGTTGGCGCGGGCCGGGTCGTACGGGTAGCTCGGCACATCGGCGGTGTAGAAGTTGGGCAGGGTTTCCGGGATCGGGCCGGTCAGGATCTCGGCCAGACCGTAATAGACCACATCCAGCATCGCCGCGCGGTTCATCGCGTGCATCAGCGCCTGACGGACCTCCAGCTTGGCGAGGTGTTCGTTGCGCAGGTTGGTGTGGATCATGTCGAGCGAGTTGTTCATCTCGGTCCCGCGGGTTTCCACCTGGAAATCGGGGCTGTCGACGAAACGCTGGACCTGGTTCACCGGGATCGGGCCGTCACCGGCCAGATGCAGCTCGCCCGCATCGAGCGCGGCAGCGCGGGCCGAGGGGTCGGTGATGATGCGGATCACCAGGCGTTCCAGTTTCGGCTCGCCCTCGCCCCAATAGTTCGGGTTGGCGGTCATGATGATATGCGAGCCGCGCTCCCAGGTCTGGAAGACGAAGGGGCCGGTGCCGACCGGGGCGTTGTTGGCGGGGTTCTGGAGGACATCGGTCCCCTCATAGACATGCTTCGGCAGCATCGGCGATTCCCAGCCGGCCAGCGCGTACATCAGCGCCGGGGCGGGCTGGCTGAGGCGGAGGATGGCAGTGTGCTCGTCCGGGGTCTCCACCGCGGTGACGCTGGCCAGCGTCGAGCGGCCGCGCGGGTGGTGCTGCTTCAGGATCTCCATGATCGAATATTGCACGTCGGCCGAGGTGAAGGGCTCGCCATCGTGCCATTGCACGCCCTCGCGCAGGGTGAAGGTGATGGAGAGGCCGTCCTCGGCCACCTCCCAGGCGGTGGCCAGCGCCGGGGTGGGCGAGACGTTGAAATCGTAGTTCAGAAGGCCCTCGAGCATCTTGCCCGAGACGACCGTCACCGGCGAGGCGGTGTTGAAGGCGGCACACATGGCGTTCGGTTCGGGCGTCACGCACATGGCCAGGGTGCCCGATTGCTGGGCTTTCAGCGGGCCGAAGGGCAGGATTCCGGCGGCGAGGCCCGCACCCGAGGCCAGCAGCAGGGCGCGGCGGCTCATGGCGAAGGTCGGGGAGGTCGGTGTCTTGGTCATGTCATTTCCCTGTTGCGCGGGTCGAATGGCCCGGTTGCCCCGGCAGGACACCGGGCGAGCATTCGCTCTGTCTCCGGCGCCAGTGTTGCGGTTCCTGGAGTATTCCGGCGTGCCCCCGTTCTCGCCAGTAGGGGGGTTTCAGATTCCAGTTCTGATTTTTCTGTTATCGGTCATTTCACCGGATTGGCCTGCAATCAGGGGGTGAAGCCCGTTGCAACTGCCCCGGCCCGGGTGAAAACCTGTGCGAAATCAACAAACGGGAAACGCGAGATGGATCACCTGACGGGCGCCGGGGCGCTGGCCCTTCTGATCCGCGACTGGGCGCGGGGTCCGGCCTTCCATGTCCCCGGCGAGGGGATTCTGGAGCTGGTCGACGCGCTGGAAGGCGCGGGCGTGCCGCTGATCTCGTGCCGGCACGAGGCGGGCGCGGCGGTGGCGGCGCAGGCGGCGGGGCAGGTGACGGGGCGGCCGGGGATCTGTCTGGTCGGCCGGGCGCCGGGCGCGCTGAACGCGGCGCTGGCCCTGCACACGGCGCGCACCGACGGGGCGCCGATGATCCTGATCCTGGGCCAGCCCTCGCGCGCGATCGCGGGGCGGGAGCCTTATCTGGACAACGCCGATTTCGCGCAGGCCTTTGCGCCTTCGGCCAAATGGGTCGGGTCCTGCGATACTGCCGCGCGGCTGGTGGAGATGCTGTCGCGCGCCTGGGCCGAGGCGATGGGCGGCCGTCACGGGCCGGTGGTTCTGGCCCTGCATGAGGAGGTCTGGCACGAGGAGATCCCCGCCGCCAGCCTGCCCGCCACGCCCCCGGCCCCGCCCCGCCCGCAGGCCCCGGGCGAGGATCTGGACCGGCTGGCCGATGCCCTCGCCGTCGCCCAGCGCCCCCTGATCCTGGCCGGTGGCACCGGCTGGACGGCCGAGGAAATCCGCTGTCTGGCACTCTTCGCCGAGGAAAGCGGGATCCCGGTTGCCACCGCCTATCGCTGCCGCGACCTGATGCCGGCCAGCCATCCGCTGATGGTCGGGGAACTGGGGATCGGCGCGGACCCGGCGCTGGCGCGCAAGGTGGCCGAGGCCGATTGCCTGCTGGTGCTGGGGATGCGGCTGGGCGAGATCAACACTTTCGGTGCCAATGTCTTCGAGGGCTACCGGCTGATCGAGACCCCCGTCCCGGCGCAGGCCGTGCACCATGTCCACCCCGACCCGGCCGAGTTGAA
>NZ_JAUCCQ010000205.1:0-4050 GCF_034676075.1 Pararhodobacter sp.
ATCGGCACCATTGCCGGTTCCCGCGACCGCCGCGGAACCGCTTGCCAGCGTCCCGGCGTCAGCGTCACCGCTCGCCGGTGGCACCGACCCGCCGTCGCCGTTGCCGGTTCCCTCGGCATTCCCCGGGGTGCCTGCCAGATCCGTCGCGCTGCTCGCGGTCTCGCTGTCGCTCGCCTCAGGCGCGGCGGGTTCCGGGACTGCGGCGATCGACGGGCCGTCGCCGGGCGGCGTCACCGGTTCCACCGCGGCGCTGGAGGTAGCGGCCTCCCGCCCCACCGGTTCGGGTGCGGGCGGCTCAACCTCGACCGCCGAGACTTCTGGCGCCGCCGCGCTGGCAGGCGCCTCGCCCCCGGCGGCCCGGGCCCGCGCCGCAGCGATCACTTCGGGCGCCTCGCGCTGGAACGGGGTTTCGAAGCGCGATTCGACGCCGCCCTCGGGGCTCAGCTGATCGACGCGCAGCGTGTAGATGCCCGGCGCGATGGCGGGCAGATCCAGCCGCCAGTCACCGTGTTCGGCCTGCACCACGGCAATCGGCCGGTTGTCGAGATAGATCCGCAGATCCGCAGTCGGCGCGCTTCCGGCGGCGCGGCCCGAGATCTGCACCTCGCCCGCCTCGGAATAGCTGATCGAATCGATGACCACATTGTCCATGACGCTTGGGCCCTGATCGAGCACCTCGACCCCGCCGTCACCACGCAAAAGGAAGGCGGTCGGCATGTCGGGCGCCGCGGCTGAGGCGAGGTCCGGGGCGCCCGCGTCAGCGCCGGAGGCTTCCGCCGCGACCGGCGTGGCCTCTGGCGCCGCCGAGGTGACCGCTTCGCTGGCGTCCGCCCCGGGCATCCCCGCCGCGCCCTCGGACGAGGGCTCTGCCGCCGCCACCTCGACGGGGGCGTCGCCCTCAGTCGCCGCCAGCTGCTCCGCGACCTCCTGACCCGAGGTCTCAGGGGCCTCGGCCACGGCCGCGACGGTTTCCGATGCCGCCGGTGTTTCGGGCACCTCCAATGCCGCCACCTGCTCGGGACGCGGCGACAGGACGACGGTATCCTCGGCCATCGTCACAAGACCCGCCGCATCGGCCATTTCCAGCGTCATGACCTGCACATCGACGCTCGACCCCAGCGAGAACATCGCCACGAACTGGCCGAAGCCATCGGCGGCCGCCTCGGCCACCATGGTGCCGTCGACCCTGAGCGTCACCGCCGAACCGGGCGCGGCCGAGCCCGCGACCAGGGCCTCGCCGTCGCGGGCCACGCGGACCACGTCGAAACGGGGCGGCGCGGGTTGTTCCTGGACGGCCTGCTCCTGGACCGGCGGCGGCTCGGCCGGCGCGGCGGCCGGGGGCTGGGGCGTGTTGGCGGCGACGGGAGGGCTGGCGGGGGCCTGATCCGAGCCCAGCGGCGCGCCGGATCCGGCTGCGGGCAGCCCCCCGTCCCCCTGCATCCCGGCTGCGAGCCAGACCGCAACGGCCGCCGCCGCGGCCATCGTGCCGCCCCCCAGGATCCAGACCAGGTTTCGCGCCATCTTGCCTAATTCTCCCCGTGGGCCTCTGCCCTTGTTCCCTTGTACCAACGCCCGTATCTATGGGCAAAACAATATTCATCCCCCAAGGTCTTGCGAAAGGACCCTCCATGTCGGCCTTCCCCCCCTCGGTCTGCGTCTTCTGTGGCTCGCGTCCCGGCAGCGATCCGGCGATGGTCGGGCTGGCCCGCGACACCGGGCAGATGCTGGCCCGGCGCGGCTGGCGGCTGGTCTATGGCGCGGGCGACATCGGGCTGATGGGCGAGACGGCGCGGGCCACCCAGGCGGCGGGCGGGCGCACCTTCGGCGTGATCCCGACGCATCTGATGCAGGGCGAGGTGGCGCGCGCGGGCCTCGACGCTCTGGTCATCACCGAGACGATGCACGAGCGCAAGAAGGTGATGTTCGCCAATTCCCACGCCATCGCCGTGCTGCCGGGCGGCGCCGGGACGCTGGACGAATTCTTCGAGGTGGTGACCTGGGCGCAGATCGGGCTCCACCGCAAACCCATCGTGCTGGTCGATCAGAACGGTTTCTGGCAGCCGCTGCTGGCGCTGATCGACCATGTCATCGCCCAGGGCTTCGCGCCTGCCTTCCTGCACGATCTGGTCACCGTGGTGCCGGACGTGGCGATGCTGGAAGTGGCGCTGGCCGCACAGCTGCCGGGCTGAGGCCACTTGGGCGGGAAAGCCGGGGGCCAGCCCCCGGACCCCCGGGATATTTGAGGCGCAAAGAAGGGGCGGCCGGGGGCATGCCTGCGCCCCTGCCGCCCTGTCCCGTCAGAGGCCGAGCTTCGCCGCGACCAGATCGTTGACCGCGGCCGGGTTAGCCTTGCCGCCGGTGGCCTTCATCACCTGCCCGACGAACCAGCCCGCCAGCTTGGGATTGGCCTTGGCCTTTTCCACCTGCGCCGGGTTGGCGGCGATGATCTCGTCCACCGCCTTTTCAATGGCGCCGGTGTCGGTCACCTGCTTCATGCCGCGCTGGTCCACGATCTCGGCCGGGTCGCCGCCCTCGGTCCAGAGGATCTCGAACAGGTCCTTGGCGATCTTGCCCGAGATGTCGCCCGATTTGATCAGCCGGATCACCCCGCCCAGTTGCGCGGGCGAGACGGGGCTTTCGCCGATCTCCTGGCCTTCCTTCTTCAGCCGGCCGAAGAGTTCGTTGATCACCCAGTTGGCGGCCAGCTTGCCGTCGTCGCCCACCGCCACCACCGCTTCAAAGAAATCGGCGTTCTCGACATCGGCGGTCAGCACCGAGGCGTCGTAATCGGTCAGGCCGAAATCCGCCATGAAGCGCGATTTCTTGGCATCCGGCAGTTCGGGCATGCCCGAGGCGATACCATCGACCCAGGCCTGTTCGATCTCGAGCGGCAGCAGGTCGGGATCGGGGAAATAGCGGTAATCCTGCGCCTCTTCCTTCGAGCGCATGGAGCGGGTCTCGCCCTTGTCCGGGTCGTAGAGACGGGTCTCCTGATCGACCTTGCCGCCGTCTTCCAGGATGGCGATCTGGCGGCGGGCCTCGTAGTCGATGGCCTGCTGGATGAAGCGCATGGAGTTCATGTTCTTAATCTCGCAGCGGGTGCCGAGATGCGAGAAATCCTGCGTTGCCTGATACTTCTCATACTGACCGGGCTTGCAGACCGAGACGTTGACATCGGCCCGCAGGTTGCCGTTCTGCATGTTGCCGTCGCAGGTGCCGAGATAGCGCAGGATCTGGCGCAGCTTGGCGACATAGGCGGCGGCCTCCTCCGGCCCGCGAATGTCGGGACGGCTGACGATTTCCATCAGCGGCACGCCGGTGCGGTTGAAGTCGATGAAGGACATGTTGGGGTCCATGTCGTGGATCGACTTGCCGGCGTCCTGCTCGACATGGATCCGCTCGATCCGCACCACGCGGGCGACGCCCGGGCCCATCTCGACGATAACCTCGCCCTCGCCGACGATGGGATGGTAAAGCTGGCTGATCTGATAGCCCTGCGGGTTGTCGGGGTAGAAATAATTCTTCCGGTCAAAGGCCGACCACAGGTTGATCGCCGCCTTCAGGCCGAGGCCTGTGCGCACCGCCTGCTCGATGCAATATTCGTTCACCACCGGCAGCATCCCCGGCATCGCCGCATCGACGAAGGCCACGTTCGAATTCGGCTCGGCCCCGAAGGTCGTGCTGGCGCCCGAGAAGAGCTTGCCCTGGGTCGAGATCTGGGCGTGGATTTCCATGCCGATGACCAGTTCCCAATCGCCCTTGGCACCGGCGATGACCTTGGGTTTGGGGGCGTCAAAGCTGAGATCGAGCATGTCACAATCCTTATCCGGCGGGGCCGCGGTTCTTGGCCGCGGTTCTAGAACGCCCGCAGGATAAGGAAAAGCGCTTTTCCGCCCCGGCGCCTTTCCGCGCATGTCTGCCGCCGCCGCCAGACTCCGTCTTGCGCAAATTCCGGCACGGAGTCAGGAAAACGACATCGTCAACAACCCTGGCTCCCCCGATGCGCTCCGCCCTGTTTCTTCTGCCGCTGCTCGCAGCCTGCGCCGCCAC
>NZ_JAUCCQ010000206.1:0-4004 GCF_034676075.1 Pararhodobacter sp.
CTCCTTCCTCTATTCCTGGGCGCGGAGCACGCCAGCGGGGCGCGCCGCCAGCGGCCGGAGCGCGAAGAGGAGCCCTGCGAGCAGCACGGCCAGGATCCCGCCCAGCACGATCAGCAGGGCCGAGACCGGGTCGAAGCGGAACGGGATCTCCATCACCTGCGTGAGCACCGCCCAGGCCGAAAACCCGCCCGCGGCGATCGCCACCAGCCCGGCCGCGGCGCCCATCAGCGCCGAGCGCAGGGCGAAGCTGGCAAGGATCCGGCCCCGCGTCGCGCCGAGCGTCTTCAGCACCGCCGCCTCGAAGACCCGCGCCCTTTCGCCGGCGGCCGCGGCGCCGATCAGCACCACGAAGCCGGTGGCGAGCGTCGCCAGCGCCGCCAGCGAGGTGGCGGCGGCCAGCGCGCCCAGAGCCTCGCCCAGCCGCTCGGCGGCCTCGCGGATCGGGATGGCGGTCACGTTCGGGAAGTCGCGGCCCAGCGCGCGCAGGATCGCCCCCTCGCTGCCCTCGGGCGCGCGGGCCGTGGCGATGACCGTATGCGGCGCCCCGGCGAAGGCGCCCGGGTTGAAGGTCATGACGAAGCCGATGCCGCCGGTGCGGAAATCGAGTTCGCGGAAATTGGCGATGGTGCCGGTGATGTCGCGGCCCAGCACGTTCACGGTGATCGTGTCGCCCAGTTTCAGGCCCAGTTCCGCCCCTTCCTCGACGCCGAAGGAGATCAGCGGCGGGCCTGCGTAATCCTCGGGCCACCACGCGCCCTCGGTCAGCCTGAGCCGCCCCTGATCGGCGGCATAGGTCAGGCCGCGGTCACCCCGCAGCACCCAATGATTGCCGTATTCCCGCGCCGGGCGGCCGTTGATCTGGGCGATCACCCCCCTCAGCTGCGGCGCCGTCTCGATGTCGCCGACGCCCTCGAAGGCCGAGAGAGCGGTGCGGAACGGCTCCACCTGATCGGGCTGCAGGTCGAGGAAGAAGAACGAGGGCGCGCGGTCGGGCATCTCGGTCGAGATGGCGCCGCGCAGGTTGGCGTCGATCTGGCCCACCGTGGCCAGCACCGTCAGCCCCAGCCCCAGCGACAGCACCACCGCCACCGCGCCCTCGCGCGGGTTGCCGACCGCGCCCAGCGCCAGCCGCAGCGCCGTCCGCCCCCTGAGCGCGCGCGACCGCGCCGCCCGCCGGGCCAGCGCCCTGAGCGCCACCGCCACCAGCGCCAGCAGCCCGAGCGACCCGGCGATGCCCAGCGCCGTGCCCAGCGCCAGCTGCCAGGTGCCCGAGAACCAGACCGCCGCGCCGATCAGCGCCGCGACCGAGAGCGCCAGCGCCAGCATCAGCAAGGCGCGCGGCCGGGCCCGGGCCTCGCCCCCCTGCCCGCGATAAAGCGCGGCGGCGCGGACCCGTTCGACCCGGGCCAGCGGCCAGAGGGTGAAGACCAGCGCCGTCAGCAGGCCATAGAGCGCGGCCTCGGCCAGCGGACGCGGGTAGATGCCGTTGGCAATGGGCACCGGCAGGCTGTCCTGCGCCAGCGGCACGGCGACCAGCAGCGCCCCGGCGCCCAGCGCCACGCCCAGCGCCACGCCCAGCAGGGTCAGCGCGCCGATCTGCAGGAAATAGGTGGCGAAGATCACCCGCCCCTCGGCCCCCAGCGTCTTCAGCGTGGCGATGACCCCGGTCTTCGCGTCGAGATAGGCCCGCACCGCCGCCGAGACGCCGATGCCGCCCACGGCGAGCCCGGCCAGCCCGACCAGCACCAGGAAGGCGCCGATCCGGTCGACGAAACGCTCGATCCCCGGCTCGGCCCGGGTCGAATCGCGCCAGCGGATGCCGGCGTCGTGGAAGGTGTCGATCAGCGAGCGGCGGGTCTGGGCCAGGGTCGCGCCCTCGGGCAGCAGCAGCCGGTACGAGGTGTCGAACATCGAGCCCGCGCCGACCAGCCCGGACTGGCGCAAGGCCTCGATCCCCACCAGGCTGCGGGGGCCGAAGCCGAAGGTGGTGCCCACCGTGTCAGGCTCGCGGACCACGGCGGCCATCAGGGCGAAATCCTGGGTGCCGAGGCGCACCGTATCGCCCACGGCGAGGCCCAGCCGGTCGATCAGCAAGGGGTCGAGCGCCGCGCCCGGCAGCCCGTCGCGCCCGGCGAGCAGGGTGGCCACGTCCATCGGCGGCTCGAAGACCGGGGCGCCGACCAGCGGCCAGTTGTCGTCGATGGCCTTGACCTGGGTCAGCGACCGCTCACCCGAGGGCGCGGTGGCCATGGAGCGGAAATCGACCACCTCCGACCAGGCGGCGGCATGCTCGGTCAGCCAGGCGCGTTCGGCCTCATCGGCGAAGCGATAGGTCAGCCGCAGTTCGGCGTCACCGCCCAGAAGCGCCCGCCCCTCCCGCGCCAACCCGCCCTCGATGGCCGAGCGGACCGAACCCACGGCGGCGATGGCCCCCACGCCCAGCGTCAGGCACAGAAGGAAGATGCGGAACCCGCCCAACCCGCTGCGCAGCTCGCGCCGGGCCAGCCTTGCGGCGATGGCGAGGCTCATTGCGCGGCCTCGGCGCGGGGCGTCGACCGGGTCTCGGTCTCGATCATCCCGTCGCGCAGATGGATCACCCGGTCGCAGCGCGCGGCGAGGTCCGGCGCATGGGTGACCAGCACCAACGTCGCCCCGTGCCGGTCGCGCAGGCCGAAAAGCATTTCCATGATCGCCTGCCCGTTCGGCCCGTCGAGGTTGCCGGTCGGCTCGTCAGCCAGCAGGATCGCCGGCCGGGGCGCGGCGGCACGGGCCAGCGCCACGCGCTGCTGCTCGCCCCCCGACAGCTGCGCCGGGTAATGGTGCATCCGGGCGCCGAGCCCGACGGCGGTCAGCTCTGCCTCGGCCCGTTCGAAAGCGTCCTTGCGGCCCGCCAGTTCCAGCGGCGTCGCCACGTTTTCCAGCGCGGTCATGGTCGGGATCAGGTGGAAGGACTGGAAGACGACCCCCATGTTGCCGCGGCGAAACCGCGCCAGCTGGTCCTCGTTCATCGCGGTCAGGTCACGGTCCAGCGCCCGCACGCTGCCGCCCGTGGCGCGCTCCAGCCCGCCCATCAGCATCAGGAGCGAGGACTTGCCCGAGCCCGAGGGCCCGACCAGACCGACCGATTGCCCCCGCTCAACTTCCAGCGAGATGCCCTTGAGGATATCGACAGGCCCGGCGTTGCCCTGCAAGGTCAGACGGGTATCGCGAAGCGACAGAACAGGATCGGGCATGAAGAATTTCCTTGGCGTTTTAGGCCGATATGGGGTCTCCCGGCGCGCAGGCAAGCGCTGGACGGCAGTGGCGGCGCTGGTTTTCACGCTGGCGGCGCCGATTTCCGTCGCCTCTGCCGAAACATTGCGCATCACCGCGCTGGGGGATTCGCTGACCCAGGGCTACGGGCTGATGCAGGACGAAGGGCTGGTGCCGCAGCTTGAGGCCTGGCTGCGGGCGCGCGGCCATGATGTGACGGTGCAGAACGCAGGCGTCAGCGGCGATACGACGACCGGGGGGCTGGCAAGGCTCGACTGGACGCTGGCCGATCGCCCGCAGGCGATGATCGTGGCGCTGGGGGGCAATGACCTGTTGCGCGGGATCGACCCGGCGCTGAGCCGCGCCAATCTGGACGCGATCCTCGCCCGGCTCGATGCCGAGGGGATCCCCGCCTTGCTGGTGGGCCTGCCCGCGCCGGGCAATTACGGGCCGGAGTTCCAGCAGGCCTTCGCGGCGATGTACCCCGAGGTCGCGGCGGAACACGGCGCGCTCCTGGTCTCCGACATGCTGGCCCCGATCGGGGCGGCGGTCGAAGCGGGGGCGGCGCCCGGGAGCCTTTTTCAGAATGACATGATCCATCCCAATCCGGCGGGCGTGGCGCTGGTCGTGGAAACCCTGGGCCCGGCGGTCGAGGAACTGCTGACGCGTATCACGCCCTGACCCGAGCGGCGCGTGGGTGGCGAGGCCGGGGGGTTTTCCACCCCCCGGACCCCCCGGAGGATATTTGCAGA
>NZ_JAUCCQ010000207.1:0-3955 GCF_034676075.1 Pararhodobacter sp.
GTGCCGGTGTTGGCGGGGCCTCAGAAGGGCTCGCCGAAGCGGTTGGCGACCAGCTTGTCCAGCGCCTCGATCAGCGGTTCGGCCTGGTCACCCCTGGTGCGCACACGGATCTCGGTGCCGCGCGAGGCGGCGAGCATCAGCAGGCCCATGATCGAATCCCCCGAGACACTCATCCCGTCCTTTTCGACCTCGGCCTGGGCGTCATGCGCTTCGACCACCTCGACGAACTTGGCCGAGGCGCGGGCGTGCAGGCCCTTTTCATTGACGATCTTCAGCACGCGCTCGGCACTCATACGCCGCCCCCCCCGGTCTGCTCGTAACAATTGATGTACCGCCGGCCGGCGTCGAGCGCCAGCGCCGCGGCCTCGGGCACCGGCAGGCGGCGCGATTTCGCCAGCTTGATGAGCATCGGCAGGTTGGCGCCATAGAGGATACGCCGGTCGGGCGAGGAACAGGCCGGCATCGACAGGTTCGAGGGCGAGCCGCCGAACATGTCGGTCACCACGACCACCCCGTCGCCCATGTCCACCTCGTCGGCGGCCGCACAGATTTCGGCCTGCTTGCGCGCACGATCATGGTCGTATTCGATGGCGATCGCGCGGATCCCCAGTTGCTTGCCCACGACGTGCTCGACGGCGGCGAGATATTCCCGCGCCAGA
This sequence comes from Pararhodobacter sp., assembly GCF_034676075.1. GTDB lineage: Bacteria > Pseudomonadota > Alphaproteobacteria > Rhodobacterales > Rhodobacteraceae > Pararhodobacter. Next base: position 660 of record NZ_JAUCCQ010000207.1, read on the forward strand.
CCACCATGTGCGACGATCACGATTCCGATCACGTCCTTACCCTTGCTTCCCCGGCGCTGCCAAAGATTTGCGCCGATCCAGCTCCCTGTGCCTCTTTGACACCCGCCAGCCCTGTTCCGCAAGCGTCCGGGCCATTTTTTCTGCAAGTGCAACGCTGCGGTGCTTTCCACCGGTACAGCCAAAGGCGATGGTGAGCGATGTCTTGCCTTCGTCCACGAAGGCATCGAGCAGCGAGGTCACCAACCCCTCCACCCGGTCGAAGAAATCGGCAAAGCGCGGGTCGGCCTCGACATGGGCGGCAACATCGGCCTCGCGGCCGTCGCGCTCGCGCAGTTCCGGGATCCAGTGCGGATTGGCCAGAAAGCGGCAGTCGAACACCATGTCGACGCCGCGCGGCAGACCGCGCTTGTAGGAAAAGCTCTGCACCGACAGCGACATCGGCCCGCCCTCGCGCGGGGCGAACCAGCGCCCGATCTCGGCCTTGAACTGATGCGGCGTCAGCGTCGTGGTGTCGATCAGCACATCGGCGCGTTCACGCACCGGTTCCAGCAGCTCCTGCTCGTGCTCGATGCCCGCGAGCGGGGCGCCGTCGGGGCTGAGCGGGTGGCGGCGCCGGGTCTCGGAGAAGCGGCGCACCAGCACATCGGTGCTGCAATCGACATACAGCAGGTCCGAGGCGATGCCGGGCGCACGGTGCAGCCGGTCGACCAGCTCGATCAGGTTCTCGGACGAGAAGTCGCGGTTGCGCACATCGAGGCCCAGCGCCAGCGGCCGGGGCAGCGGCGGGCCATCCAGAAGGCGCGGAATCAACGACATCGGCAGGTTGTCGATGGTCTCGAAGCCCAGATCCTCGAGCGCGTCGATGGCCGACGACCGGCCGGCACCCGAAGGTCCGGTCACCATCACCACCCGCATCGCCGCGCCGCTATCCTGCATTCCGTCCGTCCATTACTTCAGACCTTGTAGATAATGGGCCAATCCGCGCGCGAAAGACGAGTCCGCCCGACCCGGAAGACACGGTATCGTGACCCCTGAGATACATCTTTCCGTGGGATCGGGCAGGCGGCGCGGCGCCATCGCCATGTCGACGGCCAGCACCATGCGCGCCAGCCGTCGCGCCGCCAGCCTCAGGGGGCCCAGCCCGCGCGCCTCGATCATCCCGGCGATCGGGCGCGGCGCCCGGACATAGAGCGCGCCCCGGTCGGGACAGAGCATCACCTGATCGTCGGCCACGAGTTGCGCGCCTTCGCCGATCAGCGCCAGCGCCAGCGTGGATTTGCCGCTGCCCGAGGGGCCGAGGATCAGCACCCCGCGCCCCGGACCGAAGGCGACGGCGGAGGCATGCAGGTTCGCAGGCTCGGGGATCAAAGCGGCAGGCCGACGACGAACCGCGCGCCCAGCGGCGGCGAATTCCGGTCGGCGTTGGTGGGGCGGATGTTCTCGGCCCAGATGACGCCGCCATGCGCCTCGACGATCTGCTTGGAGATCGCCAGGCCCAGACCCGAATGGTTGCCGAAATCCTGCGGGCGTTCGGAATAGAAGCGTTTGAAGACCTTGGTCAGCGCGGCCTCAGGAATGCCGGGGCCGGTATCCTCGACCACCACCAGCACGCGGTTCTCGCGCTTGCGGGCCCAGATGCGGACCGCGTCGCCCTCGCCGCAGAAGCTGATGGCGTTGGTGATCAGGTTGACGAAGACCTGCGCCAGCCGCGCCTCCAGCCCCTGGATCATGATCGCGTCGCGGGGCAGTTCGGTGATGAATTCGACGCCCTTGGCCTCGGCCTCCTGCGCCAGGTGCTGGGACAGGTTGTCCAGCGTCTTGCAGAGGTTGAAGGTCTCTTCCTCTTCCTTGACCAGCTCGCTGTCCAGCCGCGAGGCGTTCGACGTGTCGGAAATCAGCCGGTCGAGGCGGCGCACGTCATGCTCGATCACATCGAGGAGGCGGGTCACCTGATCCTCGCGCTTGGCCACCCTGAGCGTGCCCACGGCCGAGCGCAGGGACGCCAGCGGGTTCTTGATCTCATGCGCCACATCGGCGGCGAATTGTTCGTTGGCGTCGATCCGGTCGTAGAGCGCGGTCACCATGCCGCGCATGGCGGAACTCAGGCGCCCGATCTCGTCGGGGCGGCCGGTCAGGTCGGGGATGCGGACCCGGCCCGGCGACATGCGCCGCGCGTTCTTGTCGCGGCCGAGTTCGGCGGCGGTGGCGAGATCGGCCAGCGGGTTGGCGATGGTCGAGGCCAGCACCAGCGACAGCCCGACCGAGACCAGCAGCGCCACGATGAACATCTGCAGCACCTGCTCGCGTTCCGAGCGCAGCATGTGCTCGATCGTCTCGGGGATCTGCTGCATGACCACGCTGCCCACCGGCTGGCCATCGACCAGCACCGGCGCGGCGGCCAGCATGCGGAACCCGTCATCGAGGCGCAGCACGCGGCTGGAGGAATGGCCCTGCATCGCCTCGGCGTGCAACTCGGCCAGCAGGGTCGCGGGATCGGGCTGGGGCGAGCGGTCGCCCGGCACCACCGCGGCAAGGCCGGACCAGATCGCGTCCAGAATGTCCGAGATCACCGTCAGGTGCTGATCGACCTCCAGCGCGTCGAGCGGCGTCGAACTGCGGGTGCCCGATCCCCGGCGCGCCGTCTCGATGCGGCCGTCCGCGTCGAGGAGCAGCACCTCGGTCTCGACATTCAGGGTCAGCGCGTCGAGCGTCCCGGCCCTGAGGCGGCGGGCATCGGCGGTGGTGTAGGCGCCCGCGTCAGGCACCAGCGACGGCAGGGCGCCCATGACATCGGCCAGCCCCTCGGCCTGGGTGACCAGCGCCACCTCATGCTGCCGGGCCAGGGAATCGCGGAACGGGTTGGTGAAGAGGACGCCCGCGACCAGAAGGACCAGCGCCAGCATGTTGAACAGGATGATCTTGCGCGCCAGCGGCGACTGGAAGATCGAGAACAGGCCACGCCGGGCGCGGTGGATGCGCACCTCCGTATCGACCGCGCTTTGCGGCCGAACCCAGTCGTCCCCAAGGACAACGTCGCTTCCGGGTGTCCCGGATTGCGTAGTCACCTGTGCCCCCACCGCCGTCATGTTCTGTTTCGGGACGATCCTTACGGGATCGCCCCCTCAGGGCCATTTCTATCAGGCTTCGTTATACTTGTAACCGATGCCGTAGAGGGTCTCGATGGACGAGAATTCGTCGTCAACCGTCCGCATCTTCTTGCGCAGGCGCTTGATGTGGCTGTCGATGGTCCGGTCGTCGACATAGACCTGATCGTCATAGGCCACGTCCATCAGCTG
>NZ_JAUCCQ010000208.1:0-3738 GCF_034676075.1 Pararhodobacter sp.
GGATGCTGAGCCTGACGCTGCGCAACCTCGAACGCGACGGGCTGATCTTGCGGCATTACTTCCCCGAGATCCCGCCCCGGGTCGAATACGAGCTCACGCCACTCGGCCACAGCCTGCGCCAGCCGGTGCGGGCGCTGGCCGATTGGGCGCTGGACAACCTCGACCGGATCGACGCGGCCCGGGCCGATTTCGACGCGGCCGACAGCGCCTGACAGGCGGGCGCGCCCTGCCCCGCTGCGCCCGCGGTCATCGCCCCGGGTGCGGCAGTCTCAATCCGCCAGCCGCGCCGGGCAGATCGCCCGGAACTGGTCCAGCACCACGCCATAGCCGCTGGCCGTGGTGCCATCGAGCGGCGTGTCGCTGCCTTCCTCGCGGAAGTCCCATTCGGCGCCGAACTCGGTGCGCTGCGGGAGCCGCCCCAGAAAGCGCATCTCCCCGCCCCAGAGCCCGGTGAAGACGCCCGTCGTGCAATCGCCCGCGATCCGGTCACCGACCCAACCCGCGACATCGGCCAGCGTCGCCGTCACGCAGGCCTCGGACGGGTCCATGACATAGAGCGTGCAGAAGGCCCGCGCATTCTCGGGCGTATGGGCGACGCGGACCTCGGCCGCGTCGCTGTCGATGCCCTGCGCCGACAGCACGCTGACCTCCATCCCGGCGCGGCTGCCATAGGCGACCAGCGCCGCCTCCTCGGCCATGGCGGGCGCGCCCAGCGCCAGCCCTGCCGCGATCCCGATCCACCAAGCCCGTGTCATCCACCCCTCCGCCCGGCCGAGACGGCCGCCCCCGCAGCCTGCCAGCGCCGTGCCCGGCGGTAAAATCACGTCCCCGCGCGTGCCACCCGCCCCCCTGCACCAAGGGCTAGGCAGATGCCCGCCCGGTGCTAAGCTGGCGACAGGGAGGACCACGAATGACCATCATCAGAAGCCCCTTTCCCGATGTTCCGATCAGCGACCTCAGCATCACCCAGCGGGTGTTCCAGGGCATCGACCCCGAGGCCACGATCCTCATCGACGGCCCCAGCGACCGCAGCGTGACCGGCGGGCAATTCATGCATTCGGTCAGGGCGCTGGCCGGGGGTCTCACCGCCCGGGGCTATGCGCCCGGCGGCTGCGTGGCGCTGATGGCGCCGAACATCCCGGAATTCTGCACCGTGTTTCACGCCGTGGCCTGGGCCGGGGGCTGCGTGACCACGGTCAACCCGACCTATACCGCGCATGAACTGCACCACCAGCTGATCGACTCGGGCGCCGAGTTGCTGGTGACCGTGGCCCCCTTCCTCCACACCGCGCGCGAGGGGATCAAGGGCACCAGGGTGCGCGAGATCGTCCTGATCGGCCCTGCCGCCGAAGGCGCCTGCGGCCTCGCCGACTTCATGGGAGAGCCCATCGCCGGGCAGGTGCCGGTGGACCTCGACGAACACGTGGTCTGCCTGCCCTATTCCTCGGGCACGACCGGCCTGCCCAAGGGCGTGATGCTCACCCAGCGAAACCTCACGGTGAACGCCGACCAGCTGCTGGCGGTGGCGGATCTGGCGCGGGGCGAGGCGACGGTGGCCTTCCTGCCCTTCTTCCACATCTACGGCCTGCATGTGCTGATGAATGTCTATATCGCCGCCGGGGGCACGCTGGTGACCATGCCACGCTTCGATCTGGAGATGTTCCTGACGCTGTGCGAGCGATACCGCACGCCAAGGATGTGGATCGTACCGCCGGTGGCGCTGGCGCTGGCCAAGCACCCGCTGGTCGACAAGTTCGACCTCAGCAGCCTGACGCAGATCAACTCGGCCGCCGCGCCCCTGGGGGCCGATCTGGCCGAGGCGATGGGCAAGCGGCTGGGCGCCCATGCCACTCAGGGCTACGGCATGACCGAACTCAGCCCCGGCAGCCATGTCTCGCCCCGGGGCCGCGGGCGGGCGGGCGCCTCGGGCATGACCATCCCCAACACCGAATGCCGTATCGTCGATCCGGCCACGCTGACCGATCTGCCGCCCAGCCAGGACGGCGAGATCTGGGTCAAGGGACCGCAGGTGATGAAGGGCTACCTCAACAATCCCAAGGCCACGGCCGAGACGATTGTCGAGGGCGGCTGGCTCAGGACCGGCGACATCGGCCATTTCGACGCCGAGGGCTATCTCTATCTGACCGACCGGCTGAAGGAACTGATCAAGGTCAAGGGCTTCCAGGTCGCCCCGGCCGAACTGGAGGCGCTGATCCTGACCCATCCGCAGATCACCGACGCCGCGGTGATCGGCGTGCAGGATGCCGAGGCGGGCGAAGTGCCGATGGCCTTCATCGTCGCCGCCGATCCGCCGTCATTGGCCGAGCTGCAAGCCCATCTCGCCCCCGACATCGCCCATTACAAGCAGATCCGCCGCCTGGAGGTGGTCGAGGCGATCCCGAAATCGGCCTCGGGCAAGATCCTGCGGCGGGTGCTGCGCGACCGGATCGCGGCGCTGGCCTGAGGGAAGGGAGGGGGCATTCTGCCCCCTCGTCGCCCCGAGGGGCGACTTCACCCCCTGAGGATATTTTCAGAACAAAGATGCGCGGTTAACAAGGGGTTAAGCGCCGCGCGCCCTGTCAGCGACAGCGTCAGCAATAGCGCTCCGGGCCGATCCATTGCACCACGTCGTAGCGGTCGCCATGCGCCCAGCCGACCGGCAGAATCCCCTCGATCCGCGCCAGATCCGCCTCGGTCAGGGTGATCGCCGCCCCCCGCAGGCATTCACGGAAATGCTGGATCGAGCGGGTGCCGGGGATCGGCAGGATATGCGCGCCGCGCGACAAGAGCCAGGCATTGGCCAGCGCCGCGGTGGGTTCGCCCATCTCGGCCGCCAGCGCCCTCAGCCCATCGGTCAGCGCCAGGTTGGCCTGGTGGTTGCCCGGCGCGAAGCGGGGATTGACCTTGAGGAAGGGAACCGTCTCGATCTGCTCGGGGCGGATCGGGTTGTCGGTCAGGATCGAGCGCCCGACCGGCGAGAAGGCAACCAGCGCCGCACCGAGTTCGGCGCAGGCCTGCACCAGCCCCAGCTCGGGCGAGCGGGTGGCCAGCGAATATTCCGATTGCACGGCGTCGATCTGCGTGACGGCGGCAGCGCGGCGCAGGGACGAGGGCGCGATCTCGGAAAAGCCCACGGCACGGGTCTTGCCCGACCGCCGCAGGCGTTCGAGCGTCTCGGCGACCTCCTCGATCGGGCGCCCCGCCTCGCGCCGGTGCACGTAGAAGAGGTCGACGTGATCCACGCCCATCCGCTTGAGGCTCTTGTCGAGTTCGCCCTCCAGATGCGCCGGATCGTTGTCGAGCTTGCGCGCGCCCTCGGCGTCGCGGCTGATCCCGGCCTTGGTGGCGATGACGAAATCGGCCCGCGCGCCGGGGTTCTTCGCCAGATAGCTGCCGATCCATTGCTCGGACCGGCCGTTGCCGTAGACGTTGGAGGTGTCGAGGTGGTTCACCCCCTCGTCCCGCATCAGGTCGAGGATCGCATGCGAGGCCGCCTCGTTGGTCGGCCCGTAGAAATCCGAAAACGACATGGCGCCGTAGCCGACGGCCGACACTTCGATCCCCGAGGACCCCAAGACCCGCTTCTGCATGCATCCCTCCGCAGCTGACCGCCCCTAGGTGCGGTCAATCGGCGGCAGGGTCAAGTCTTGGCGCCCCGGAAAAACCCGGCGTCCCATGCATGGGACACCGGCGCCAAGCGAATGATTCCAACGCGATAGAAAAGCGCATTAACTTCGC
>NZ_JAUCCQ010000209.1:0-3667 GCF_034676075.1 Pararhodobacter sp.
AGGGGGTGGAAAACCCCCTTTGGCGGGGGGCGCGGGGGGCTGGCCCCCCGCCTCCTCCCTGTCCGCGCGCGCGACGCCGCAGGCCCATCTCCCGCCCCTCGCAGCAGACTTGCCCCCTGACCCGCTTGGCCATACACAGGGCCAGCCCGAAATGCGGACAAGACGGACGGAGCCCCCGATGGCCAAGAAGAACGGCGCGCAAGCGATCATGATGTGGATCCTGATGGCGATGCTGATCGCCGGTCTGGGCGGCTTCGGCATCGACAGTTTCCTCGGCGGCCGCGTCACCTCGATCGGCGCCGTCGGCGACCGGCAGATCCCGGCCGACGCCTATGCCCGCGCCCTTCAGGCCGAGATGCGGGGCCTCGAAAGCCAGATCGGCCAGCCGGTCACCCTGGCCATGGCCCAGGGCGCGCAGATCGACCAGCAGGTCCGTGCCCAGCTGATCACCGAAGCCGCGCTCGACAACGAGGCCGACCGCATCGGCATCTCGGTCGGCGACCAGAACGTCCAGCGCAGCATCGTGCAGATGGGCGCCTTCCAGGGTCCGACCGGCGCCTTCGACATGGAAACCTACCGCTTCCGCCTGCAAAACAACGGCATGACCCCCGCCGAGTTCGAGGAGCAGGTCCGCCGCGACGCCGCCCGCAGCCTGCTGCAGGCCGCCACCGCCGCCGGCATCGAGACGCCCGACAACCTGCGCGCGCCGCTGATGGACTATTACGCCACGCGCCACCGCTTCGATATCTTCACCCTGACCGAGGCGCAGCTGCCGAGCCCGCTGACCGAGCCCGACGACGCCGCGGTCCAGGCCTATTACGACGCCAATCTCGCCCGGTTCACCACGCCCGAGACGCGCCATATCACCTTTGCCTGGCTCACCCCGGACATGGTGCTCGACAGTGTCGAGGTCGACGAGGCCACGATCCGCAGCCTCTATGACGAGCGCATCGCCGATTACGTCCAGCCCGAACGGCGGCTGGTCGAGCGGCTGGTCTTCGGCACCGAGGCCGAGGCCCAGGCGGCCATGGACCGCCTGACCGCGGGTGAGGCCAGTTTCGAGGATCTGGTGACCGCGCGCGGCCTCTCGCTCGATGACGCCGACATGGGCGACGTCAGCGAGGCGCAGCTCGGCACCGCCGGTGCCGCGGTCTTCGCGCTGGAGGAACCCGGCCAGGTGGTGGGGCCGCTGCCCTCGAACCTCGGGCCCGCGCTGTTTCGCATGAACGCCATCCTCAACGCCCAGGAAACCACCTTCGAGGAAGCCCGCGACGAATTGCGCGCCGAACTGGCGGGCGATGCCGCGCGCCGGGCGATCCAGGACCAGCAGGAAAGCCTGGACGACCTGCTGGCCGGGGGCGCCACGCTCGAGGATCTGGCCGCCGAATCGCCGATGCAGCTGGGCGAGATCGACTGGAACCCGGATGTGACCGAAGGCATTGCCGCCTATACCGAATTCGCCACCGCCGCGGCCGCGGCCCAGGCCGACGATTTCCCCGAACTCGGGTCACTGTCGGATGGCGGCCTCTTCGCGCTGCGCCTCGACCGGGTGACGCCGCCCGCGCCGCAACCGCTCGACGCCGTCCGGGTGGAGGCCGCCGCAGGGGCCCGCGAGGAGGCGCTGAACGCCGCGCTGGCGACGCTGGGCCAGGAATGGAGCGGCGAGCTCGCCTCGGGCGGGGTCGAGGCTTTCTCGGAAGCCCGCGGCATCGCCGCCGAGACGCTGGCCGATGTCACGCGCCTGGACCCGCAGCCGCAGATCCCGCCCTCGATGATGGACGAGCTGATGGCGGGCGACGAGGGCACGACGGTCCTGCATGTCGCCGAAGGTCGCGCGCTGCTGGCCCTGATCGGCCCGACCGAAGCCGCCGATACCGAGGATGCGCAGACCCAGCAGCTGACCCAGGCCATCAACCAGCAGATGGGCCAGTCGCTGGCACAGGATGTCTTCACCTATTTCGCGCGTGCGCTGCAGGCCGAAGCCGGGATCACCCTGAACCAGGCGGCCATCGACGCCGTCCACACCAACTTCCGCTGATCCGAAAGGCGTGCCGTCCGTGTCGCATTCCACCCTCCTCATCCCCGAATTCGCCGAGTTCGAAGCCGGGTGGAACCGGGGCGAGAACCAGCTGGTCCATGCCCGCCTTGCCGCGGATCTGGACACGCCCGTCTCGCTGATGCTGAAGATCGCCGGCAACCGGAAAGACAGCTTCATGCTGGAATCGGTGACCGGCGGCGAGATCCGCGGCCGCTATTCCATCGTCGGCACCAAGCCGGACCTGATCTGGCAATGCCGCTACGGCAAGAGCCGGGTGAACCGCGAGGCGCGCTTCGACGACCACGCCTTCCGCGATCTGCCCGGCCACCCGCTGGAGGAATTGCGCGGCCTCTTGGCCGAAAGCCGGATCACCATGCCCGCCGACCTGCCTGCCATCTCGGCCGGGCTCTTCGGCTATCTCGGCTATGACATGATCCGGCTGGTCGAAAGCCTGCCGATGACCAATCCCGACCCGCTGGACCTGCCCGATGCGGTGCTGATGCGTCCCTCGGTCGTCGCGGTGCTGGACGGGGTGAAGGGCGAAGTGACCGTGGTCTCGCCCGCCTGGACCGGCTCCGGGCTCAGCGCCCGCGCCGCCTATGCCCAGGCCGCCGAACGGGTGATGGACGCGCTGCGCGATCTCGAACGCGAGGCCGCGGGCACAGGCCGCGCGCTGGGTGACGCGCTGAGCGTCGGCGAGGCGCGCTCGAACTTCACCAAGGAGGGCTACAAGGCTGCGGTGGAGAAGGCCAAGGATTACATCCGCGCCGGCGACATCTTCCAGGTCGTGCCCTCCCAACGCTGGGCGCAGGATTTCCCGCTGCCGCCCTTCGCCCTCTACCGCTCGCTCCGGCGCACCAACCCCTCGCCCTTCATGGTCTATTTCGACCTCGGCGCCTTCCACATCGTCGGCGCGTCGCCCGAGATCCTGGTGCGGCTCAGGGACGGCGAGGTGACGATCCGCCCCATCGCCGGCACCCGCAAACGCGGCGCCACGCCCGAAGAGGACAAGGCGCTGGAGCTGGATCTGCTGGCCGACCAGAAGGAACTGGCCGAGCATCTGATGCTCTTGGACCTCGGCCGCAACGACGTCGGCCGGGTCGCGAAGATCGGCACCGTTCATCCGACCGAGAAATTCATCATCGAGCGCTATTCCCACGTCATGCACATCGTCTCGAACGTGGTGGGCGAGATCCGCGACGACGAGGACGCGCTGTCTGCCCTGCTGGCGGGTCTTCCCGCGGGCACGGTCTCGGGCGCGCCGAAGATCCGGGCGATGCAGATCATCGACGAGCTGGAGCCCGAGAAACGCGGCATCTACGGCGGCGGCATCGGCTATTTCGGCGCCAATGGCGAGATGGATTTCTGCATCGCGCTGCGGACCGCGGTGGTGAAGGACGGGGTAATGTACACCCAGGCCGGCGGCGGCGTGGTCTACGACAGCGATCCCGAGGCCGAATGGCAGGAATCGGTCAACAAGGCCAAGGCATTGCGCGCGGCGGCCGAGGGCGCGGGCCTCTTCGTGCGCGGCAATTACTGAGGGGTTTCGCCCTCGTGCCTCGGGCGACCGGAGACGGGGGGCTGCCGCCCCCCGCACCCCCTGCTTCAAGGAGGGTTTTCCACCCTCCT
>NZ_JAUCCQ010000210.1:0-3596 GCF_034676075.1 Pararhodobacter sp.
GCGTTTTAGGGCCTCCTCGGGACTTTGTATAGCGCGCTGACCGGGAAGTGAAGCACGCCTCAGACCCCGGGCCAGCGCAGTCCCGCCAATAGAGTCCGCAGGCTCGCCGCCCCCTCAGGCCCCAGCCGTGCCTCGGCTTCAGCCTGCATTGCCTGCTTGATGGTGACCAGAGCCTCGATCATCGCCATCCCGCGCGCATCGAACGAGACCCTCAGCGCGCGCCGGTCGGCCGGATCGGGATCGAGGCGCACATACTGCCGCGCGGCCAGCGCCCGCACCTTCTCTTGCGCCGCCTGCTTCGAGACGCCGCGCCGCCGCGCCAGCTCGGACAGGCCCAGCCCCCCGGGCCCGATCAGCACCACCAGATCGCTGTCCGCGGGCGTCAGATCCTCGAACCCCGCGCCCGCCAGCCGCCGCAGCATCTCGTCCCGCCAGCCCTCGGCCGCGCCCCACAGATCGGCGCCCAGATGCGGCACCCGGAAGGGATCCATTTCGTCAGGCACCTTGACTAAATCCATTTCGTCATGCACCCTGACGATATTCACCGCGGAGGCTTTCATGTCCACCCCCTACGACCGCTCGCATCTCGACGCGCTGCTCACCGGCCGCACCGCCGACATCGCCGTCCCCACGGGCACGGCCTATTTCTTCTACGGCGCGGATGGCAGCGCGGCCGTCAGCCTGCCCGATGGCACGCGCCGCAAAGGCCACTGGAAACTCAATGACGATTGTTACGAGGCGCAATGGCCCGGCCTACCGCCGGGCCGCACGCAAGTCCTGCCCGGCGCCGATGGCTGGGAAATGCGCGACGCCGCGACCGGCGAACCGAGGGGCCGCGTCATCGCCCTCAGACCCGGCAACCCGCAGGGGCTCTGATTTCAGCCCGAGACGCGGGTATAGGTCCCCTCGCCCGCCAGGATCGAGCGGAAACCGCCCGGCGCGTCCAGCGAGAAGACGATGATCGGCAGCTGGTTGTCCCGGGCGAGCGCAATCGCGGTGGCGTCCATCACGCCGAGGTTCTTCTCCAGCGCCTCGTCGTAGCTGACGACGTCATAGCGCACGGCATCGGGGAATTTCTTGGGGTCCTTGTCGTAGACGCCGTCCACCTTGGTCCCCTTGAACACCCCTTCGCAGCCCATCTCCGAGGCGCGCAGCGTCGCCGCCGTATCGGTGGTGAAATAGGGGTTGCCGGTGCCCGCGGCGAAGATGCAGACGCGCTTTTTCTCCAGGTGGCGGACGGCGCGGCGGCGGATATAGGGCTCGCAGACCTGATCCATCGGGATGGCGCTGATCACGCGGGTGTGGATCCCCAGCGCTTCCAGCTGCGACTGCATGCCGAGCGCGTTCATCACCGTAGCCAGCATCCCCATGTAATCGGCCGTGGTCCGCTCCATCCCCTGGGCCGAGCCGGCGAGGCCGCGGAAGATGTTGCCGCCGCCGATCACCATGCAGATCTCGACGCCCATGTCGTGAACCGCCTTCACTTCCTGGGCGATGCGGGCCACGGTCGGCGGGTGCAACCCGTAACCCTGGTCGCCCATCAGGGCCTCGCCCGAAATCTTCAGCATCACGCGGCGATAGACGGTGGGATTGCGATCCATGGCGGGGCCTTTCCTGGCAGCACGCGGCCCCTGCCGGAAGGCAGGGCCTGGGGCGTTTGAGGGGGGTGGTTACATTCGCGCGCAAAATGTCGGAAAACCCCGGCAGGATCAACGCCTCAATCCGGCCCCGCACCACCTCATGTTCGCCGACCTGCCCCTGCCCGACCCCGCGCGCCCCGTGCTGATCGCCGGCCCCACCGCCAGCGGCAAATCGGCGCTGGCCTTGCACCTCGCCCAGGCGCAGGGACGCAGCGTGGTGAACGCCGATGCGCTGCAGGTGCATGACAGCTGGCGCGTGCTGACCGCCCGCCCCCCGGTCGAGGACGAGGCGTTGGCGCCGCACCGTCTTTACGGCCATGTCGGCCGCGACGATGCCTATTCCGTCGGCCACTGGCTGCGCGAGGTGACGCCGCTGCTGGCGGAAAACCCGGTGATCGTCGGCGGCACCGGCCTCTATTTCCTGGCCCTGACCGAGGGCTTGGCCGAAATCCCGCCGACCCCGCCCGAGATCCGGGCCGAGGCCGACCAACGCCTTGCCGAGCAGGGCCTTGCCGCGCTGCTGGACGAGCTGGACCCCGACAGCCGCGTACGCCTCGACCCGCAGAACCCCGCCCGGGTGCAACGCGCCTGGGAGGTGCTGAAAGCCACCGGCCGCGGCATCGCCGCCTGGCAGGCCGAGACGGGGCCGCCGGTCCTGCCGCTGTCGCAGGCCACCGGGCTGGTGATGATGCCGCGAATCGACTGGCTCAACGCGCGAATCGATGCCCGCTTCGAAACAATGCTGGCCCAGGGCGCCCTGGACGAAGCCCGCGCCGCCCTGCCCCACTGGCCCGCGGATCAGACCCTGCCCACCGCCCCCCTGTGGACAAAAGCCATCGGCGCCCCGGAGCTCATCGCCCATCTCCGGGGCCAGATGTCGTTGGATGAGGCCAGGGACGCCGCAACATTGGCCACGCGGCAATATGCCAAGCGCCAGCGCAGCTGGTTTCGCAAGCGCATGGCCCAATGGTTTCCCGTACTTATCCCCTGACTTGTCCAGAGTCACATTCCTGCAACGGAATGATTCGGAATCGGGCTTTGCTCACGTCCGCGTGTGATTCCCCTTCCTCTGTGTCGTCGCGGTTTCCTAGGCTGAAGATCCGCTGCCACGGAACAACCATGACGATCATTCCCGATACCCCTTCGCGCCTGCGCCTGACGCCGATCTCGCGTCTGGCCGCCGGTGGCCGCTGGCGGGTCGAGGCGATGCGCTCGCTGCGCGAACCGGTTCTGCTGTTCTTCACCCAGGGACAGGGCCGCATCACCATCGCCGGATCGACCCGCGCCTATGGGCCGAACAACACGATCTTCATTCCGCCGGGCGTCATGCACGGCTTCGATTTCGCGCCCCGCGTGCAGGGCTCGGTGGTCTTCTTCGGCCGCAACCACGGACTCGACCTGCCGTCGACGCCGCAGATCCTGCGGCCGCGCGATCCGGTCAGCCAGAAGGAACTGGCCGGGATTCTTGAGGCGATCCAGCGCGAGCTGGAAAGCCACCGCTCGGGCTCGCAAAAGGCCGCGCAGCACCATCTGGGGCTGCTGGGCGTCTGGATCGACCGGCAGCTGGAACGCGACCGCGCGCTGGAGACCCTGCCGCAGCGCCCCGGCGCCGCGCAACGGCTGGCGGCGCGCTATGCGGCGCTGCTGGAACGCGATTTCCGTTCGAACCGGGCGGTGGCGGATTACGCCGAGGCGCTCGGCGTGACGCCGACCCACCTGACCCGCGTCTGCCGCGCCACCTCGGGCAAGGGCGCGCATCAGATCCTGGAGGACCGCATCCTCTTCGAGGCCCGGCGCCTGCTGAGCGAAACGCGGCTGCCGGTCAAGGACGTGGCCGAGATGCTGGGCTTCAATTCCGCCGGCTATTTCACCCGCGCCTTCCAGAAGAACGCGGGCATGACGCCCTCCGGCTTCCGCAAGAAGCCGCAGGCGCCGGTGGTGCCGCGGGACTGAGGC
>NZ_JAUCCQ010000211.1:0-3596 GCF_034676075.1 Pararhodobacter sp.
CCCCCTTAACCTTCATCTTTGTTCTCTAAATATCCTCGGGGGTTTCCAAAGGGGGTGGAAAACCCCCTTTGGCGGGGGGCGCGGGGGGCTGGCCCCCCGCATGACCCGGCCCCGCTGTCAGCGTCCCTCGAACTTCGCCGGCCGCTTCTCCAGAAAGGCCATCACCCCTTCGCGGAAATCGCGGGTCGCACCCATCTCGCCCTGCAGCCGGGCCTCGGTATCGAGCTGGCTGTCGAGATCGGCGGTCATCGAGGCCCTGAGCGCGCGCTTGATCGCGCCATAGGCGAGCGTCGGGCCCTGCGCCAGTTGCGCGGCCCGGGCCTGCCATTCCGCCGCGAATTTGTCATCGGGCACCGAGGCCCAGATCAGCCCGGTCGCGGCGGCCTCGTCCGCCGTCACCGGCCCAGCAAAGAGCGACTGGCCCATGGCGCGGGCAAAGCCCACCAGCCGCGGCAGCCAATAGGTGCCGCCTGCGTCCGGGATCAGGCCGATCCGGGCGAAGGCCTGCAGGAAGACCGCCGATTGCGTGGCGATCACCACATCCGCGGCCAGCGCCAGATTGGCCCCCGCCCCCGCCGCCACGCCATTGACGGCGGCGATCACCGGCACCGGGCAATCGTGGATCGCCCGCAGCATCGGCTCGTATTCCTCGCGCAGGATGCGGCCGAGGTCGATCTCGTTGACCGAGGCCCCGGCGCCGAGGTCCTGACCCGAGCAGAAGGCCCGCCCCTCGCCGGTCATCACCACGACGCGCGCACGTGTACCGAGGTCGCGCACCGCCTGGGTGATCTCGGCCCGCATCTGGGCGTTCAGCGCGTTCATCAGTGTCGGCCGGTTCAGCCGGATCAGGCCGACGCCCGCCTCTTCGGTGACGGTGATTGTGGTGTAGATCATGGCGCCCTCCGACAATGCCGCGGCCAGACTAGCCACAGGCGACGCGCCCCGGCTAGGCGCAACCTTGCGTCACTCGTCGAGAAGCGCCTTGAGCCGGGCCTCTTCCTCGGCGCTCAGCGCCTCGGGACCCGCCCGCCGCCGTCGCGCCGCCATCAGCGCAATCCCCAGCCCTGCCACCAGCAGCGCGGGTCCAGTGACCCAGAGGATCAGGTTCGAGCCGGTGGGCCGGGGGTTGAGCAGGATATATTCGCCGAACCGGTCGACCATGTATTGCACGGCCTCGGTGTCGGTATCGCCCGCCACCAGCCGCTCGCGCACCATAAGGCGGATATCGCGGGCGATCTCGGCGTTGGAATCGTCGACCGATTCGTTGCGGCAGACCACGCAGCGCAGTTCGGCGGTGATGGCACGGGCGCGGGCCTCCATCGCCGGATCGGGCAGGATCTCGTCGGGTTGCACCGCACCCGCCGCCATTGGAAGGACCAGCAGCAGGGCGAGGAGGAAGGCGCGCATCCCCGTCACTCCGCCGGCGCCGCCGCGGGGGGCGCGCGCCGCGCTCCGACCGCCACCCGGAAGCGCCGGTCGCTGAGCGAGACGAGACCGCCAAGCGCCATCAGCGCCGCCCCGATCCAGAGCCAGACCGCGAAGGGCTTCACATAGGTCCGCAGCGCCCAGCCGCCGCCATCCTGCGGATCGCCGAGCGCGACATAGAGATCGCGGGTCAGCGTGTAATGAATGCCGGCCTCGGTCGTCGGCATGCCGGCCGCGGGATAGACCCGCTTCTCAGGGTGCAAAGTGGTGATGAAGCGGTCGCCGTCACGCACCTCGACCGTGGCCATGGTCGAGATGTAGTTCGGGCCCGGCTGACGCTCGACGCCGGTGAGGGTGAAGGTGTGGCCGCTCAGCTCGAAACTCTCGCCCGGGCGCAGGACGCGGATATCCTCGCTGGCCCAGCCCAGAACGGCGGTCACGGCGAAGATGGTGACGCCGAGGCCGCCATGGGCGATGGCCTTGCCCCAATCGGCGCGCGGCAGCCGGGCGATGCGGCGCAGCCGGTCGCCGATGCCCTGGCGCCCGCCCCGGGTCCAGAGGTCGATCAGCGCGCCGAACACCAGCCAGGAGCCCAGCAGGACGCCGATCGGCGCCAGCGCCGAGCGCCCGGTCTGCAGCGCGAAGGCGAGCCCGGCCAGCGCCACGGCCAGCGCCAGCGCCCCGGTCATCGAGGCCGCGGCCTTGCCCAGTTTGCCGCGCTTCCAGGGCATGACGGCGCCCACCGGCAGGGCGATGGCCAGCGCCACCATGAAGGGGGTGAAGGCCGCGTTGAAGAAAGGCGCGCCCACCGACAGCACCCGGCCGAAGGCCAACTCGCTGACCAAGGGCCACATGGTGCCGACGAAGACGACGAAGGAGGCCACGGCCAAGAGCACGTTGTTGAGGACCAGCGCCGATTCCCGGCTGACCAGGGCGAAGACGCCCTTGGCCTCGAGCGCCGCGCCCCGGAAGGCGAACAGCGTGAGCGCGCCGCCGACGAAGACGGCGAAGATCAGCAGGATGAAGACACCGCGCTCGGGGTCCGAGGCGAAGGCATGAACCGAGGTGATCACGCCCGAGCGGACGATGAAGGTCCCCATCAGCGAGAAGCCGAAGCCGAGGATGGCCAGCAGGATGGTCCAGGCTTTCAACGTCTCGCGCTTTTCCACGACGATGGCCGAGTGCAGCAGCGCGGTGGCGAAGAGCCAGGGCATGAAGGAGGCGTTCTCGACCGGGTCCCAGAACCAGAAGCCGCCCCAGCCGAGTTCGTAATAGGCCCACCAAGAGCCGAGCGCGATGCCGATGGTCAGGAAGATCCAGGCAGCCAGCGTCCAGGGCCGCACCCAGCGGCCCCAGGCGGCGTCGACCTTGCCCTCGATCAGGGCGGCAATGGCGAAGGAGAAGGCCATCGAGAGCCCGACATAGCCGAGGTAAAGGAAGGGCGGATGGAAGGCGAGGCCGGGGTCCTGCAGGAGCGGGTTCAGGTCATGGCCGTCGAAGGGCGGCAGCGCCGTGCGCAGGAACGGGTTCGAGGTGAAGATCATGAAGGCGAGGAAGGCCGCGCCGATCGCGCCCTGCACCGCCAGCACCCGCGCCTGCAGCGTCTTGGGCAGATTGCCCCCGAACCAGGCCGCCGAGGCGCCGAACAGCGCCAGGATCAGGGACCAGAGCAGCAGCGAGCCCTCGTGATTCCCCCAGACGCCGCTGATCTTGTAGAGCAGCGGCTTCAGCGTGTGGGAATTGTCGACCACCAGCAGGACCGAGAAATCCGAGGTGACGAAAGCATAGGTCAGCGCCGCGAAGGCGATGGCCAGAAGCGCGAATTGCCCGCTGGCGAGCGGCCCCGCGGCGGCCATCCAGTCCGCCCAGCCCTTCTGCGCACCGACAAGCGGCACGAGGCTTTGCAGGATGGAGACGGCGAAAGCCAGGATGAGGGCGTAATGTCCGAGTTCGACGATCATGCCCCCGCTATAGCCTGCCCGGCCCGGCCCGCAAAGCACGAAGGCGCGAGGGACCTGCGACAGCACAGCGCGGGGGAGGTGTTTCGCCCTCGTCGGGAGCGGCTTCGCCGCGCCCTTCTCGGGCGACCAGCGGCGCGGCGTGCCGCCGCGCCGAAGAAGGGGGGCCGTCTGCCCCCCTCTGCCCTGCGGGCATTCACCCCCCGAGGATAT
>NZ_JAUCCQ010000212.1:0-3382 GCF_034676075.1 Pararhodobacter sp.
AAGTGGCAGCCCGTAGGGGAGTCGAACCCCTCTTTTCAGGTTGAAAACCTGACGTCCTAACCGATAGACGAACGGGCCACTTTCAGCGTCCGGGGCGTTTCCCCGTCGGCGTGAGGCGGTGTTTAGGCTAGCGTCGCGGCGGGTGCAAGGGGGATTTTTCGGCTTCGTGACAACTTTTTTCGCCGGGGTTTCAGGCCGGTGCCGCATCGTCCAGACGCAGCTGCACGCGGTTGCGGCCGCCCCAGGAATTGACCTCGATCTTGCCGGCAAAATGCCACAGCCCGGGCGCGCGACGCTCCAGCGCCGGGCCCAGCGGGCCGTCGAAGGCGCCGAAGGCCACCGCCTCCAGCGCCGCGCCGCCGCGGTCGCCGAAGCGAAGCCGCAGGTGGTTGGTGCCGATGCGCCGGGCATCGAGCACGGCCTGCGAGGGGAAGGCGAATCGCGGGGCAGGGGCAGCCTGGCCGAAGGGTCCGGCCTGTTCCAGCGATTCGACCAGTTCGACGGTCGCCGCGCCCGGCATCAGGAGCCCGTCGAGCCTGAGATCGCCCGCGCCGCCGGTGCCGGCGCCCTGCCGCGCCAGCAACTCGCCCAGCCGCTCCATTGCCGCCTCCAGCTGGTCGCGGGCCACGGTCAGCCCCGCCGCCATCCGGTGCCCGCCGCCCTTGACCAGCAGCCCCTCGGCCGCCAGCCGCTGGACCGAGGCGCCGAGGTCCACACCCGCGACCGAGCGGGCCGAGCCCTTGCCCTCGGCGCCGTCCAGAGCGATGACCACGGCGGGGCGGTTGGTGGCCTCTTTCAGGCGGGCGGCGACGATGCCGATGACGCCCGGGTGCCAACCCTCGGCCGCGGCCCAGACCAGCGGGCCGTCGAGCCCGCGGCGTTCGGCCTGGGCCAGCGCCTCCTCCCGCACGGCGGCCTCGATGGCGCGGCGGTCGTCGTTCAGCTGGTCGAGGCGCTGCGCCAGTTGCTGGGCCTCATGCGGGTTGGACGTGGACAGAAGCCGCGCCCCCAGATCGGCGGCACCGATGCGCCCGCCGGCGTTGACGCGGGGGCCCAGCACGAAGCCCAGATGATAGGGCGTCGGCGCCGAATCGATGCGGCCGACGTCAGACAGCGCCACCAGCCCGGGGCGCCCGCGTTGGGCCATGACCTTCAGCCCCTGGCGGACGAAGGCGCGGTTGACGCCGATCAGCGGCGCCACATCGGCCACCGTCGCCAGCGCCACCAGATCCAGATATCCCATCAGATCAGGGCCTTGCACGCCGTTCTGGCGCAGCTGGCGATTGGCCTCGACCAGAAGCAGAAAGACCACGCCCGCGGCGCAGAGATGGCCCAGATCGCCCGGCTCGTCCTGCCGGTTGGGGTTCACCACGGCATAGGCGGGGGGCAGCGTCTCGGACCCCAGGTGGTGGTCGATGACCAGCACATCGGCGCCCTTCGCCGCGGCGATCGGCCCATGCGAGAGGGTGCCGCAATCGACGCAAAGGATCAGGCGATGGTCCCGAGCCAGGGCCTCCATCGCCGGTTCGTTGGGGCCGTAGCCCTCGTCGATGCGGTCGGGGATGTAGAGCGTGGCGTCATGGCCCAGCGCCCGCAGCCAGCAGAGCAGCAGCGCCGCCGACGAGCCGCCATCGACGTCGTAATCGGCGAAGACGGCGATCTTCTCACGCGCGTTCAGCGCGGCCAGCAGCCGTTGCGCCGCGCGCTCCATGTCGCGCAGGCGGCGGGGATCGGGCAGGAGCGCGCGCAGCGAGGGGGCGAGGTAAGCCTCGACCCCCTCGGGTTCCACCTCGCGCGCGGCCAGCACGGCGCAGAGCGCGGCGGGCAGGCGGGTGGCCTGGGCCAGCGCCTCGGCCTGTCGCTCGCGCAGGGCGCCGGGACCGACCCAGCGCCGTCCGGTCAGCGAGGTCTCGACGCCGAGATAGGCACTCATGCCACCGGCGTGCGGTAGATCATCCGGCGCACCGACCCGGTTTTCGAGCGCATCAGCAGGGTTTCGGTGGTGACCCAGCCCGGCTCGCGCTTGATGCCCGAGACGATGGAACCATTGGTCACGCCGGTCGCCGAGAAGATCACGTCCGCCGTCACCAGCTCGTCGCGGGTGTAGATGCGGTTGAGGTCGGTGATCCCGGCCTTGGCCGCCCGGCCGCGTTCGTCATTGTTGCGGAACAGCAGCTTGCCGTAGATCTGCCCGCCCATGCATTTCAGCGCGGCGGCGGCCAGCACCCCCTCGGGCGCGCCGCCCGAACCCATGTACATGTCGATGCCGGTCAGTTCCGGCTCGGCGCAGTGGATGACGCCCGCCACGTCGCCGTCGGTGATCAGACGGATCGCGGCGCCGGTCGAGCGGACTTCGCGGATCAGATCCTCGTGCCGGGGGCGTTCGAGAATGCAGCAAGTGATGTCCGACATCTCGCAGCCCTTGGCGGCGGCCAGCGCCCGGACGCGCTCGGCGGGCTCCATCTCCAGCGTCACGGTGCCGGGGGCATAGCCCGGGCCGATGGCGAGCTTTTCCATGTAGACGTCGGGGGCGTGCAGCAGCGTGCCGCGCGGCGCCATGGCGATGACGGTCAGCGCGTTCGGCATGTCCTTGGCGGTCAGCGTCGTGCCCTCCAGCGGGTCCAGCGCGATATCGACCGCCGGGCCGTTGCCGGTGCCGACCTCTTCGCCGATGTAGAGCATCGGCGCCTCGTCGCGCTCGCCCTCGCCGATGACCACGACACCTTCGATATCCAGCATGTTCAGCTGGGTGCGCATCGCCTCGACCGCGGCATGGTCGGCGGCCTTCTCGTCGCCGCGCCCGATCCAGGCGGCGGATTCCAGCGCCGCGGCTTCAGAGACGCGGGCCAGGCCCAGCGACAGCATGCGGTCATGGAAGAGGGGGGATTCGGGCATGATCATTCCTTGATTGAAATCGGGCTGCTCTGGGGACTGCATAGCGCGCGAGGGGGGCGGAAACAACGTTGGTGCCGCTAACGACCGGGCAGGCCTGCACGCGGTCCCGCCCGGGATCATCCGGGGCTCTGGTGACAGGCATGCTACGGGGCGGCGGGAAGGTGGGATGAAATCCCACCCTACGGGGCGCGCATCGTGGGGACGGCGCCGGGCCGGGCGGCGAGCGTGTAGGGTGGGATTTCATCCCACCGCGAGACCAGGGTGCAGGGTGGGATTTCATCCCACCCCAGGCCATGTCAGACTTCCTCGATTCTCAGCGCCACCGGCTCGCCCACCAGCACGCCGGTATCGGCGAAACGGGTCAGGGCATGGGCGATGTCGTCGGACGAGGCCTTGTGCGTGACGATCAGCACCGGCGCGTCGGTGCCTTCGTGCGAATACTGGCGCATGCGGGCGATGGAGATGCCGCTCTCGCCCAGAACCGTGG
>NZ_JAUCCQ010000213.1:0-3355 GCF_034676075.1 Pararhodobacter sp.
CCCCCCCCCCCCCCCCCCCCCCCCCCCCCCCCCCCCCCCCCCCCGGCCGCCGCTCGCGCGCCTTCCCGGCCCCGCCCGCCCCCACCACCGCCCCCGGGCTGCGCATTCATGCGCAGCCCCGGTCGCCCGAGGAGCCCGCGACAGCGGGTGACGAGGGCGAAACCCCTCCCCTCTCGGCACGAAACCGCAACAAGACTGAAACAATCCCCGATCACCCTGCCAGCTTCCTTGCCAAGGGCGTTCCGATCTGATTCTCAGGGGGCCATGATCCGCCGCATCCATCCCGCACCGCGCCTCGACCGGCCGCGCCCCGAGGGCGTCCTGCCGCTCGCAGGCTCCGCCCATGTCTGGTGGCACCCCGGCACGCTGCCCGCGGCCGAGGCCGCGCGCCTTGCGGCGCCGAAGCCCGTTCTCCCCGGCCTGCCCAGCGACCGCCCGCTGGTCATGGGCATCCTCAACACCACGCCCGACAGTTTCAGCGACGGCGGCACGCTCTCGGGGCTCGACGATGCGCTGGCCCGGGCCCGGACGATGGTCGCGGCCGGGGTTGATATCCTCGACATCGGCGGCGAATCGACACGGCCCGGCGCCGCCGAGGTGCCGGTCGACGAGGAAATCGCCCGCACCGCGCCCCTGATCCGGGCGCTGCGCACGGGCGGCATCGCCACGCCCGTCTCCATCGACACCCGCAAGGCCCGCGTCGCCGCGGCGGCGATCGAGGCCGGGGCGGACATCATCAATGACGTCTCGGCCCTGACCTGGGACCCGGATCTGGCCCGCGTCACCGCCGAGGCCGGCGTGCCGATCTGCCTGATGCATGCCCAGGGCACGCCGCAGACCATGCAGGCCGATCCCCGCTATGACGACGTGCTGATCGAGGTCTATGACTGGCTGGCCCGCCGCATGGATCACGCGGTCGCGCAGGGCATCGCCCCCGAGCGGCTGATCACCGATCCCGGCATCGGTTTCGGCAAGACCCTGCGCCACAATCTGACGCTGCTGCAGGGGCTTTCCCTCTTCCATTCGCTGGGGGCGCCAATCTTGCTGGGCGCCTCGCGCAAGCGCTTCATCGGCACCATTTCGGGGGTCGAGGTCGCGGCGGATCGGCTGGCGGGTTCGCTGGCCGTGGCCCTGCAGGCCGCAGGCCAGGGCGCGCAGATCCTGCGCGTCCACGATGTTTCAGAAACTATTCAGGCGCTGGCGCTCTGGCGTGCGCTGGCTTCGGAGGATTGATCATGACGAGAAAGCTTTTTGGCACGGATGGGGTACGGGGCCAGGCCAATGCCTGGCCGATGACGGCCGAACTGGCGTTGAAACTCGGCGCCGCCGCCGGGCGCTATTTCCGCCAGGACGGCAAGAACGGCCACCGGGTCGTGATCGGCAAGGACACGCGGCTCAGCTGCTACATGCTGGAGAATGCGCTGACCGCCGGCCTGACCTCCACGGGCATGAACGTGCTGCTGCTCGGCCCGGTGCCGACGCCGGCCGTGGGCTTCCTCACTCGCTCGATGCGGGCCGATGTCGGGATCATGATCTCGGCCAGTCACAACCCGGCCAGCGACAACGGCATCAAGTTCTTCGGCCCCGACGGATTCAAGCTGTCCGACGAGGCCGAGGCCGAGATCGAGGCGATCCTCGAGGGCGCGTGCGAACTGGCCGCGCCCGGAGACATCGGCCGCGCCAAACGCATCGAGGACGGTCGCGGCCGCTATGTCGAATACGCCAAGACCACCCTGCCGCGCGGCGCGCGTCTGAGCGGCCTCAAGGTCGTGGTCGATTGCGCCAATGGCGCCGCCTACAAGGCCGCGCCCGAGGTCCTGTGGGAGCTCGGCGCCGAGGTCATCCCGCTGGGCGTCAGCCCCAACGGGCGCAACATCAACGATGGCGTGGGCTCGACCAAGCCGCAGCTGGCGGCCGAGACGGTGGTCGCGCATGGCGCCGATATCGGCATCTGCCTTGATGGCGACGCCGACCGGGTGCTGATCCTCGACGAGAATGGCCAGGTGGCGGATGGCGATCAGATCATGGCGCTTTTCGCCAGCCGCTGGGCGGCCGAGGAGCGGCTGAACGACGGCACGCTGGTGGCGACGGTCATGTCGAACCTCGGGCTTGAGCGGTTCCTGCAAGGTCAGGGCCTGCATCTGGAGCGCACCAACGTGGGCGACCGCTATGTGGTCGAGCGGATGCGCAACCGGGGCTTCAACCTCGGCGGCGAGCAATCGGGCCATATCGTGATGACCGATTACGCCACGACCGGCGACGGGCTGATTGCCGGGCTGCAATTCCTGCTGGCGATGGCCGAGACCGGCAAGCCCGCCTCGGCCCTGACCCGCCAGTTCGAGCCGGTACCGCAGCAATTGCGCAACGTCCGTTTCGGGGCCGGTCAGGCACCGATGGAAGCTGCCGCCGTCAAGGCTGCGGTGCGCGATGCCGAGGCGCGTCTGACCGGCCGCGGGCGACTCCTGATCCGCAAATCCGGCACCGAGCCGCTGGTCCGCGTCATGGGCGAATGCGAGGATCCGGCCCTGCTGGACGAGATCCTCAGCGGCATCGTCGCCGAGATCGAAGCGGCGCTCTGAGCGGTCCCCGCCCGGATTGGCGGCTTTCCTTCGCCGCGTTCTGACGCTAGTCAGGACGCGCAAGGAGGGCCCGCCATGGCAAGCATTCTCGACCGGATCAAGGCCTACAAGCTGGAGGAAGTCGCTGCCGCCAAGGCCCGGCTGCCCCTCGCAAGTCTTGAGGATCAGGCCCGCGCCGCCTCCGCCCCCCGGGGTTTCGCCGCGGCGCTGACCCGCGCCTCGGCCACGGGCTATGGCCTCATTGCCGAGATCAAGAAGGCGAGCCCTTCCAAGGGCCTCATTCGCGCCGATTTTGACCCGCCTTCGCTCGCCCGGGCCTATCAGGCGGGCGGCGCCACCTGCCTGTCGGTGCTGACCGACGCGCCCAGCTTTCAGGGCGCGCCCGAGTTTCTGACCGCGGCCCGGGCGGCGGTCGACCTGCCCTGCCTGCGCAAGGATTTCCTCTATGACCCCTATCAGGTGGCCGAGGCCCGCGCCTGGGGCGCCGATTGCATCCTGATCATCATGGCCTCGGTCTCGGACGTGCAGGCGGCGGAACTGGAAGACGCGGCGATGAGCTGGGGCATGGATGTGCTGATCGAGGTGCATGACGGGGCCGAGCTGGACCGTGCGCTGGCGCTGAAATCGCCGCTGATCGGGGTCAACAACCGCAACCTGAAGACCTTCGAGATGTCGCTCGACACCACCCGCACGCTGGCCGCGCGGGTGCCAGCCGGACGGACGCTGGTCTGCGAGAGCGGCCTCTTCACCCCCGCCGATCTGGCCGACATGGCCGG
>NZ_JAUCCQ010000214.1:0-3353 GCF_034676075.1 Pararhodobacter sp.
TCCAGCGCATCAACCACATCGCCCGGAATCGGCGCCGTCGCCGCATCCTCGGCCAGTTTCGCCATCCGCGCCTCGATCTCGGCCCGGGTCCTGAGGCCGATCTGCGGCGCCTCGCTGGCCACCGGGTCGCCCGCCGCCAGCCGCGCCAGCAGTTCCTCGCGCCCCTTGGGCAGGGGCGCCCGCCCGGCGAAGCGCTCCAGCAGTGCCCGGAACCGTTGCGGCCGCCAAAGGTGCCGCATCAGCGCCGCCTTGCGGGTATCGCTGGTCGGCAGCCCCTTCACCGCAGCGATGAGAATGCCGATATCGCCGGTTGCCGCGCGCAGACCTTTGCCCGCCAACATGCGGGAAAACAAGGCGAAAACCTCGGCATCGGCCCGCAGGGGCTGGTCGCGGTCGAAGACCTCGTAGCCCACTTGCAGGTATTCCGAGGCCCGGGCGCCGCCGTCCTCCTGCTTGCGGAAGACCTCGCCCAGATAGCAATAGCGCGCGGGCTCGGCGCCCACCGCCATATGCGCCTGCACCACCGGCACGGTGAAATCCGGCCGCAGCATCATCTCGCCCTGCACCGGATCCTGCGTGACATAGGCCCGGGCGCGGATATCCTCGCCATAGAGGTCCAGGAGCGTCTCGGCCGGTTGCAGCACCGCCGCCTCGACCGGCACCGCGCCCCAGGTCTGGAACGCCCCGAACAGGCGCTGCCCCTCGGCCCGGGCGGCGGGCGTGACGATCTTCATCCCAGCATGCCCTTGACCGTGGCGACCAGATCGCCGACCGGCACCTCGACCTGCGCCGGGCGGTCCTTCCATTCCTCGAGCGTCGCGCTCTCGGCGATCTTGGCGCCCAGCACCAGGTCCTTGACCTGCACCACGCCCCGCGCCGCCTCGTCCGAGCCCTGGATGATGGCCACGGGAGAGCCGCGTTTATCGGCGTATTTCAACTGGTTGCCGAAGTTCTTTGGATTGCCCAGATAGACCTCGGCGCGGATCCCGGCCCGGCGCAATTCACCGACCATCTTCTGATAGTCAGACATTCGCGAACGATCCATCACCGTGACGACGACCGGCCCCGTGGTATCCGCCACGACCCGCCCCTTGGCCTGCAAGGCTGCCAGCAGCCGGTCCACGCCGATGGACACGCCCGTCGCCGGCACCGCCTGCCCGGTGAAGCGCTTCACGAGGTCATCGTAACGCCCGCCCCCGGCCACCGAGCCGAACTGCCGCTTGCGGCCCTTCTCGTCGAGGATCTCGAAGGTCAGCTCGGCCTCGAACACCGGGCCGGTGTAATAGCCGAGGCCACGGACCACCGAGGGGTCGATGACCACCCGGTCCGACCCATAGCCCTGAGCCGCCAGCAGCGCGGCCATTTCCTCAAGTTCGTCAACGCCTTCCGCGCCGATCTTCGACTCGTCCACCAGCCGCCGCAGCTCGGCGCAGGTCTCGGCGCCGGTGTCGCGGCGGGCGGCGGT
Organism: Pararhodobacter sp.; assembly: GCF_034676075.1. GTDB lineage: Bacteria > Pseudomonadota > Alphaproteobacteria > Rhodobacterales > Rhodobacteraceae > Pararhodobacter. The sequence continues at coordinate 1,466 of NZ_JAUCCQ010000214.1, forward strand.
GAAGGCCAGAACCACATCGGCCGAGGTCGCGGGCAGCCCCGCCCCCTTGGTGAAATCGCCCGACTCGTCCTTGCGCCCCTCGCCGAGCAAGGCGCGGACCCCGTCCTCGCCCAGCCGGTCCAGCTTGTCGATCGCCCGCAGGACAATCCCGCGCTCGGCCTCGAACTTCGACGGATCGGAGGGATCCAGAACCCCCGCCGCCTCCATCACCCCGTTCAGCACCTTGCGGTTGTTGATCCGCACAACAAAATCGCCGCCCAGTCCCAGATCCTCGAACACATCCGCCAGCATGGCGCAGATCTCGGCATCCGCGGCCACGGTCGAAGCCCCGACCGTATCGGCATCGCATTGATAAAACTGGCGGAACCGGCCCGGGCCGGGCTTTTCGTTGCGCCAGACCGGCCCCATGGCATAGCGGCGGTAGGGGCTGGGCAGATCGTTACGATACTGCGCCGCGACGCGGGCCAGCGGCGCCGTCAGGTCATAGCGCAGCGCCAGCCAGTCGCCCGCCTTGCCCTCGGCGCCGCCGTCTTCCTGCCAGGCGAAAACCCCCTCGTTCGGGCGGTCCACATCGGGCAGGAACTTGCCCAGAGCCTCGACCGTCTCCACCGCCGAGGTCTCCAGCGGATCGAAACCATAGCGATGATAGACCCGGGCGATGCGGTCCAGCATCTCCTTGCGGGCCGTCACCTCGGCACCGAAATAATCGCGGAACCCCTTGGGCGTCTCGGCCTTGGGACGGCGTTGCTTGGTCTGGCTCATGGATATTACCCGGATCTGTCCGCGCGTGGTCTAGCCGAAGGGGGGCGCGGCGGCAAGAACCGGCGATCCCGGGGGCTTCGGGCCCGAGGTCCTGCTTTTCCCCCGATCCCGCCCCATTGCTGCCGCAAACACCCCTATAGGTTTACGGATCATTAACCATTCCCGCGCCAGCCGAACCCACGGCCCGCGCAAGGTAAGGAGTAGCCCATGTCCCAGAGCGTTTCGCAAACCCCCGACGATCACCTGCTGTTCTGGCGCATGGTCGAGGCGCTGGACATCCCGCTGGCCGAGGCGATCCGCGACGACGAGGTCACGCCCGACCGGCTGTCGAGCATGCTGTCGAAATGCGCCCATTGCCGGGCACCCGATTATTGCGCGCTCTATCTCGCCAGCCGCGACGGCAAGGCCCGGACGCCGCCCAGCTTCTGCAAGAACCGGGCGCCCCTGGCGAAGCTGCACGCCCTGCACCCGGCCGATTGACCCGGGCTGCGGCGCAGCGCATCATGGGCGCATGGCCCGGATCGAAGACCTCGAAGAACGCATCGCCCACCTCACCCGCGCGGTCGAGGACCTCTCGGATATCGTCCGCGCCCAGGGACAGCAGCTCGACCGGCTGACCTATCGCACCGGCATGCTGATGGAACGCGAGGCCGAGCGCGAGGCGGAGGCGGGCACCCAGATCCCGCTCGCCGACCAGCGCCCGCCGCATTGGTGACATGCTGACCCAGGTCACCCGCGAAGGCGCCGCGTCCCTGGTCCTGACCCGGCAGCTGGAGGCCACGCCCGCCCGGGTCTGGGACGCGCTGACCCGCGCGAGCCTCCTGACCCGCTGGATGCTGGGCCCGCCCGGCTGGCCCATGGTCCGCTGCCAGTTCGCCGCGAAGGCCGGCGGGCTGATGCATGTCGAATGGTCCGACCGGATGGGCCGCACGCTGACCTTGACCGGCGAGGTGATCGAGGCCGAACCGCCCTGGCGCATGCTGCATATCGAGCGCCTGCACCTGCCCGAACCCTCGCCCGAGAACGTGGTCGAGACGCTGCTGGCGCCCGACGGCACCGGCACGCGGCTGATGCTGCACATGACCTTCCCCGACCCTGCCGCGCGCGATGAGATGCTGGCGGGCGG
>NZ_JAUCCQ010000215.1:0-3228 GCF_034676075.1 Pararhodobacter sp.
CGGGTCTATATGTAAGGCGCAACGCAGGTCAGCCCGAGGAAGAATCATGTCCGACACCAAGCACACCCGCCTTCTGATCATCGGCTCGGGCCCGGCTGGCTATACCGCCGCCGTCTACGCCTCGCGCGCCATGCTGCAGCCGGTGCTGGTGCAGGGCATCCAGCCGGGCGGGCAACTGACCATCACCACCGATGTCGAGAACTGGCCGGGCGATGTCTCGGTGATGGGGCCCGACCTGATGGGGCGGATGGAGAACCACGCGCGTGAGATGGGGACCGAGATCATCTCGGACATCATCCTGTCGCTGGATCTGTCCAAACGTCCCTTCACCGCCAAGGGCGACAGCGGCACCACCTATACCGCCGACGCCGTGGTACTGGCGACCGGCGCGCAGGCCAAATGGCTGGGGCTGGAGAGCGAGCAGAAATTCCAGGGCTTCGGCGTTTCGGCCTGTGCCACCTGCGACGGGTTCTTCTATCGCGGCAAGGAGATCGTCGTGGTCGGCGGCGGCAATACGGCGGTGGAAGAAGCGCTGTTCCTGACCAATTTCGCGTCCAAGGTGACGCTGGTCCACCGTCGTGACAGCCTGCGGGCCGAGAAGATCATGCAGGAGCGGCTGTTCAAGCATCCGAAGATCGAGGTGATCTGGGACAGCGAGATCGTCGAGATCGAGGGCACCGAGATGCCGCTGGGCGTGACCGGCGCCCGGATCCGCAACGTGAAGACCGGCGAAGAAAGCCTGATCCCCTGCGAGGGCTTCTTCGTCGCCATCGGCCATGCCCCGGCCTCGGAACTGGTCAAGGACCAGCTGAAGCTGCATTCGGGCGCCTATGTCTGGGTGGAGCCCGGCTCGACCCGCACCTCGATCGAGGGCGTCTTCGCCGCGGGCGACCTGACCGACCATACCTACCGTCAAGCGGTGACCTCGGCCGGCATGGGCTGCATGGCGGCGCTCGACGCCGAGCATTGGCTGGCCGCGCAGGAATAAGCGCGGGGTTTCGCCCTCGGCCCCCGCTGTCGCGGGCGCCTCGGGCGACCAGCGGCGCCGCGTTCCGCGGCGCCGAAGAAGGGGGGCGCTGCCCCCCTCTTTGCTGCGCAAATTCACCCCCCGGGATATTTGCAGAACGAAGAGGGGGTGGGGCGCGCCCGGGTTCGAGGTCGGGCGCTCGGGATCGGTGCGCGGTCAGCGGGCGTAGAGTTCGAGCGGATCGTAGAGGAGGCCGGAGCCGCCGAAGGCTACCTCGGGCAGGCTGTCGGGCTTGAAGCGCAGCCCGGCCAGCTCGTCGCGCGTAACCCAGCGCTGGCGGTTGACCACGCCTTCGGTGTCGATCCAGGTGCCCTTGGGCAGCGCCAGCGCGGTAGCGCGGAAATAGATATCGACCTGATGGATGCCGCTTTCGGGGTCGTGGAATTCGTTGACCAGGCAGGGGTCGCCGACGCGGATGGCGATGCCGGTTTCCTCGTGCACCTCGCGGATCAGGTTGTCGGGGAGCGAGGCATGCGGCTCGACCCCGCCGCCCGGCACGCACCACAGGTCGCTTTCATCGCCGGGCCAGGCATTGACCAGCAAAAGCCGCCCGCCCCGCAGGATCACCGCCCGGACCGACAGCCGCACCCGGGGTTTCACTCGCGTCATTTTGTCCGCCTCCTTCGCTTGCGCGGCATTCTTCCGCTTCTGCATCGGGAAGGCGAGCCCTATACTCGGCCCATGCGCGCCTTAGCCCTGATCCTGTGCCTCATGCCCCTGCCTGCCAAAGCCGAATGCGTGGTCCTGTTGCACGGGCTGGCGCGGTCGGATGCCTCGATGCTGGTCCTGCAGGAAGTGCTGAGCTTCCACGGCTACCGCGTGGTGAACGAGACCTACCCCTCCGACGATGCGCCGATCGGCGATCTGGTGCGCTATGTCGGGCGTTCGGCGGCGCTCTGCGGGCAGGAGCGGATGCATTTCGTCACTCATTCGCTGGGCGGCATCTTGGTGCGGGCCTGGCTGGCTCAGGGGCATCCGCCGAACCTGGGCCGGGTGGTGATGCTGGCGCCACCCAATCATGGGTCCGAGATCGTCGATGCGCTGCGCTCGAACGAGATGGCCAATGACATCGCCACCTTCTTCAACGGCCCGGCGACGGCGCAGCTGGGCACCGATCCGCACTCGGTGCCGAACAACCTGCCGCCGGTGGATTTCGATCTGGGCGTGATCGCGGGCGACCTGCCGATCAATCCCATCGGCGCGGCGGTGATCGGCGAGCGCTCGGATGGCACGGTCTCGGTCGCCTCGACCCGGGTCGAGGGGATGCGCGACCATATCACCATCCCGGCCTCGCATACGCTGATCATGATGAACCCGATCGCCATGGCCGAAGTGCTGGAATTCCTCAGGAACGGCGTCTTCGACCACGGCATCACCTATGTCGGCGCGTTGCGCAAACTGGCCCGGCGCTGGCCGGCGATGGAGGCTGAACCATGACGATCCGCATTGCCATGTGGTCGGGACCGCGCAACCTGTCGACGGCGCTGATGTATGCCTTCGCCGCGCGGGGCGATTGCGCGGTGACGGACGAGCCGTTCTACGCCGCCTATCTGGCGATGACCGGGCTCGACCACCCGATGCGGGAGGCGGTGCTGTCGAGCCAGCCGCAGGATCCCGCGGCGGTGGCGCTGGCGGGCGAGGCGCCGGACGGCCAGCCGATCTGGTATCAGAAGCACATGACGCAACACATGCTGGAGGGCGTGCCGCGCGACTGGATGGGCGATTGCCGCCATGCCTTCCTGATCCGCCATCCGGCCCGGGTCGTGGCTTCCTATTCCAAGAAGCGCGAGGAGCCGGTGCTGGCCGATCTCGGTTTCCTGCAACAGGCGGAACTCTTCGACCGGGTGGCGCAGGCCGAGGGCGTGGCGCCGCCGGTGATCGATTCCACCGCGCTCAGGGCGGCGCCCGAGGCGCGGCTCAAGGCGCTGTGCGAGGCGCTGGGCATCGGCTGGACGCCGCGGATGCTGCGCTGGGAGGCGGGGCCGAAGCCCTATGACGGGGTCTGGGCGCCGGTCTGGTATCACGCGGTCCATGCCTCGACCGGGTTCGAGGCGGCCGAGGGGCCGTTGCCGGAGCTGCCGCCCGCCTATGCCCGGCTGGCCGAGGCGGCGATGCCCGCCTATGAGGCGCTGGCCCAGCACGCGCTCTAGGGAGGGGTTTCGCCCTCGTTGCCCGCTGTCGCGGGCGCCTCGGGCGACCAG
>NZ_JAUCCQ010000216.1:0-3099 GCF_034676075.1 Pararhodobacter sp.
CTTCTTGCGGTCTCAGGTAGCGGCAGCCCGCCGCTTTTCCCCGCGCCTAGACCCGGTGCAGATAGAGGTCGTAATCCACATCGGCGATGGTCCGTGCCACCCGCGCGTATTCCGCCGCCTTCACCGCGGTGAAGGTGCGGTGCATCTCGGCCCCCAGCGCCTCTTTCAGGAATGTGGATTCCGTCGCCGCCTCGATGGCCGCGCGCCAGTCCCGCGGGATGCCGCCCGCTTCCGCCTCATAGGCGTTGCCGGTGGTCTCGGGGCCGGGGTCGATGCGCTCTTCCAGCCCCTTGCGGATCCCCGCCAGCACCGTCGCCGCCACCAGATAGGGGTTGGCGTCGACGCCCGAGGGCCGGTGCTCGATCCGCCGCGCCCGCACGTCGCCGGCCGGGATGCGCAGCGCCACCGAGCGGTTGTTGACCCCCCAGCTGGGCGAAACCGGCGCATAGCTCTGGTTGGCGAAGCGGCGCCAGGAATTGGCGTGGGGGGCGAAGACCAGCATCGACTCGCCCATCGTCTGCTTCAGCCCGCCCAGCGCGTGGCGGATGGCGTCGGTCCAGCCCGCTCCCGGCGCCTCGGCAAAGATGTTGCGGCCCTCGTCATCGCGCAGCGAGACGTGCAGATGCATCCCCGACCCCGCGTAATCGGCGATGGGCTTGGCCATGAAACAGGCCACCACTCCGTGCCGCCGGGCCTGCGCCCGGACGATCCGCTTCAGCCGCACCAGATCGTCGGCGGCGGTCAGCGCGTTGTCACGGTACTTCAAGGTCAGCTCGTACTGCCCTGGTGCGTATTCGGAAATCAGCGTTTCGGCGGTGATCCCGGCGGCGGCGGCCCCGGCGTAGATGTCGGTGAAAAGGGGCTGCATGCCGATCAGCTGGTCGACCGAATAGACCTCGGTCTTGGCCGAAAACCGCCCGTCCAGCACGTCCCGCGCCGGCTGCACCCGACCCATGGCGTCCCGCTCGGGATCGAGCAGGAAGAATTCCAGCTCGAAGGCGGCGGAGGGGTGAAGGCCCATCTTCGCCAGCGCCTCGACCTGCCGGGCCAGCGCGTGGCGCGGGTCGGACAGCATCGGCGTGCCGTCGAGGTGATACTGACCGAGGAACATCTCGGCCCGGGCGGGATCGGTGCCGTGCAGCGGCACCAGCGTGCCGGGCACCGGCCAGGCGCGCAGGTCGCCATCGCCCGCGTCCCAGATCAGCCCGGTCTCATGGACATCCTCGCCGACGATATCGAGCCCGAGGATCGAGATCGGCAGATGCCGACCGCCCTCGAACACCGACATCAATTCGTGCCGGCGGATGATCTTGCCCCGCCCGATACCGTTGGAATCGTGGAGAAGAATGTCGATCGCCTGGATCTGGGGATGAGCGGCGAGGAAGGCTTCGGCCTCGAGCGGCGTGGCGCCGGAGGGGCAGGTCGTGGTCATGGGATCAACTCGGACAGGATTTCGTCGAAAGCGGCGATCAGCCGGTCGATCTGGCGGGTTTTCGTCACCGGCGAGACCAGCATCATGTTGTGGAACGGCGCGATCAGGCAGCCGCGGTTCAGGAGGCCCAGATGCAGCGCCGCCTCGACCTCGGGCGCATGGGCCCGCGCGGCCTCGGCGCCGTTTCGCAGCGGCCCCGGGGCGCAGATGAACTCGACCCGGGCGCCGACACGGACCACGTGCCAGGGCAGGGCGCGGCGGGCGATGGCGCCCTCCAGCCCGGCGGCGAGGCGCGCGGCGCCGCGTTCCATGCGGTCATAGGCCTCGGCGGTCATGACCTCGGACAGGGTCGCCTCCAGCGCTGCGACCTGCAACGGGTTGCCGGACAGGGTGGTGCCCATGCCCGAATGCCCCTCGGGCCGGTCGAGGTCATAGGCGGCGAAACGCTCCGCCACCTCGGGCGTCATGCCCCAGAGCCCGGTCGGGATGCCCCCCGCCACGCATTTGCCGATCACATAGAGGTCGGGCGACAGCGAATGCAGCCGCCGGTAGCCGCCCAGGCCGGAACTTTGGGTATGCGTCTCGTCCAGAATGAGCAGCGTGCCATGGTGGCGGGTCAGCTGGCGCAGCCCGTCGTGGAAACCCGCCTCGGGCAGGACCATGCAGGAATTGGTCATCACCGGTTCGGTCAGCACCGCGGCGACCTCGCCCGTCGCCAGCGCCGCCTCCACCGCCGCGAGGTCGTTGAACTCGACGCAGATCGCCTCGGCGGCGATGTCGAGGACCTGGCCCACCAGCCCCGGCCGCGCCACCGTGCGGCCCCCCTCGAGGGCAACCATCGTGTCCTCCAGCGTGCCGTGATAGCAGCCGTTGAAGACCAGCACCTTGCGCCGCCCGGTGACGGCCCTCGCCACCCGCAGGGCATGGCGGTTGGCGTCGGTGGCGCTGAGCGTCATCTGCCAGAGCATCGGCCCGAAAACCTGCCGGATCAGCGCGCCCACCCGCAGCGTCGCTTCCGAGGGCAGCATATAGGTCAGCCCGCGCCGCGCCTGGCGGCGGATCGCGCGGGCCACCGGCGGCGGGGAATGACCGAACATCGAGCCGGTATCGCCCAGGCAGAAATCGTCGATCTCGATGCCGTCGATATCCTCGATCCGCGCCTTCTCGGCCCGGTGGACCACCAGCGGAAAGGGCGAGGGCCAGTCCCGCATCCAATGCATCGGCACGCCTGCGAGCCAGGGCTCGGCGCCCTCGTCGAGACGGGCGCGCGTCTGGGGCCGGGCACGGGCGAACCGCTGCTCCTCGCGGGCCCGGAAGGAGGCAAGGCGCTCGGGATCGAGACCGGCGTGCGGGGAGGGCGGCAGGGGGGGCATGGGAACTCCGGCTGAATAATTTGATCATATTGCGCCGGCGAGGGATTGCCAAGGCAGGTTTCATCGGCACCGCCTTGCGGCGGGAGGCACGCTCCCACCCGCCCACCCCGCGCGCCTCCCGCCGCGGCGAGGGTAGCGCTTGGGGCAAGAACCGGGGGCCGTCTGCCCCCGGACCCCAGAGGATATTTGCAGCGCAAAGATCAAGGTTAAAAGGGTGTTAAGCCCCATCTTCGTTCTGCAAATATCCTCGGGGGGTGAATTGGCCGTCAGGCCAAGAGGGGGGCAGAAGGCCCC
>NZ_JAUCCQ010000217.1:0-3081 GCF_034676075.1 Pararhodobacter sp.
TGCGGGCGGGTGAGGAGCGAGACGATCAGGAACAGCCCCACGCTCAACCCGCCGACGCTGAGCGCCAGCACCGGGTTGAACACGCTGACCCCCTGCACCATCGCCATCCAGACCGCCAGCCCGGCGCCGCCGAGGATCGAGGCCAGCGCCCCCGCCGCCGTCGCCCGGCGCCAGAAGAAGGCGCCGATGGTGGCGGGGACGGTGACCATCAGCCCGGCAGCCGAGAGGGCGGCGAGCTGGTCGACCACGGTCGCCTTCTGCACGGCGAAGAGGCTGGCGAACAGGATCACCAGGATCACCACCACCCGGCCCGTCAGGATCTGCGCCCGCGGCTGGGCGTCGGTCATCACGTCCCGCGCCACCATCGCCGCCAGCGTCAGGGCGATGGAATCGAGGGTCGAGACCGCCGCGGCGAGGATGCCGAGGATCAGCAGCACCGCCACCGGCGCCGGGATCGCGCCCGACGTCAGGAGGGCGGGGGTCGCCGTTGCGGTATTCTCCAGCCCCGGGGCCAGTTGCAGCGCGGCAAAGCCCCAGATCACGGCGATCAGCGTGAAGGCGAGGCCGAAGCCCATCACCCAGATGATCATCCGCCGCATCGCCGCCATGTCCTTCAGAATGAAGAGCCGCTGGCTGACCTGCGGGTTCGAGATGGCGAAGAAGAACCAGGGCAGCGACAACGCGGTGAAGGTGCCGAGGCTCCAGAGCCCCGGGCCGGGGACCGAGAGGTGGCTGCCCTGCGTCTCGAGCGTGGCCTGGGCGAAGGCGCCCCAGCCCCCCAGCGCCGCCACGGCGAAGAGGATGGCCAGCACGGCCGAGCCCATCATCACCACCGCCTGCACCGCATCGGTCCAGGCGACCGAGCGGATGCCCGCGAAAAGCGTCCAGAGCGCGGCCAGCAGCGCGCCGGTCGCCACCGCCTGGGTCAGCGTGATCTCGCCCCCGGTGACGCCCGACAGCAGCAGGCCGATGCCCGCCATCTGCGTCGTGCAATAGGGCATCAGGAACACCAGCGCGACCAGCGCCGCCGCCCGGGCGACCCAGCGCGAGCCATAGCGCGCGCCCAGCATCTCGGCCGGGGAGATGAAGCCCCAGCGCTTCGCCGCCAGCCAGAAGCGCGGGGCAAAGATCACCAAGAGGCCGAGGCCCGCGAAATAGATCAGCTCGAAGCCCAGCGCGCCGATGCCGCCGCGGTAGGTAAGGCCGGTGAGCACCACCAGCATGAAGGCCGAATAGGTGGTGGCCGCATAGGAAAGGCCCGCCACCATGCCGCCGAAGCGGCGGTTGCCGAGGTAGTAATCTTCGGCGGTGCCCGCGTTCTCGCGGGTGGCGCGCCAGGCGATGAGGAGGCCGAAGGCGGCGAAACCGGCGATGGCGCTCCAGATCAGGGCAGGGGAAAGCATCAGCGGTCCCTCCATCCGGCCGCGCCCAGCGCGATCAACACGATGACAGCCAGCCCGAAGCCACCCCAGAAGAGCGCGATGCTCCAGCCGATACTGCCCGCCAGCGGCCCGTAGGGGACCGCCGCCCCGAGGAACACCAGCACCGCCAGCGCCCCCAGCCATGCGGCAAAGCCGCTCCGTCCCGTCATGGTCACTTCTCCCCTGTGCCCCTGCGATGAGCGGGCGGGTGTAGGAGGATGCCGGGCGCAAGGCAAGCGAAAACGACCTTGAGCCTTGATATATAACGATTTTTGACTATACGGTCAAGCAACAGCGCAGGGTGAGACGGGGTTTGCATCCGGGAGCGGGCTTGGGTAAACCCGCGCAGGCAAATTCGGAGTTGGTCATGATCCTCTATCCCGCCATCGACCTGAAAGACGGGCAATGCGTGCGGCTCTACAAGGGCGAGATGGAGAAGGCGACGGTCTTCAGCGACGATCCGGCGGCGCAGGCGCTGGCCTTTCAGGCGCAGGGGGCGGAGTGGATCCACCTCGTGGACCTGAACGGCGCCTTCGCCGGCAAGCCGGTCAATGCCGCGGCGGTCGAGGGGATCCTGCAGGCGGTTTCGGTGCCCTGCCAGCTGGGCGGCGGCATCCGCGACATGGCGACCATCGAGGCCTGGCTGGAGAAGGGTCTGGCGCGGGTCATCCTGGGCACCGTCGCGGTCGAGAACCCCGATCTGGTCCGGCAGGCGGCGCGGGCCTTCCCGGGGCAGGTCGCGGTCGGGATCGACGCCCGCAAGGGGCTGGTCGCGACCAAGGGCTGGGCCGAGGAGACCGACATGAAGGTCACCGAACTGGCGCTGGCCTTCGAGGATGCGGGCGTGGCCGCGATCATCTACACCGACATCGACCGCGACGGGGCGATGCAGGGGCCGAACGTGGCGGCGACGGCGGAACTCGCCTGGGCAACCTCGATCCCGGTGATCGCCTCGGGCGGGGTCTCCTCGCTCGCGGATCTCACCGCGCTGAAGGAGACGGGGGCGCCGCTGAACGGGGTGATCTCGGGCCGGGCGCTCTATGACGGCAAGCTCGACCTGGGCGAGGCCCTGCGGCTGCTGAAAGCCTGACGGAGGGGTGTCCCATGCGTGGGACAGCCTGCCGGGGTCAGTAATTCCAATCGGTTACTGGATTCCGTTAGGGTTTTGGTAGGGCTGTCGCGTGGGGTGGCCCTGGGCCCTCAATCGCCACGCCGCCTCAGTCGCAGGCGGGCGAGCAGCATCGGCAGCGTCGCCCGCCGTTCCCCGGAACCCTCCGCTACGGCCGCCTGCCGCTCGGCAATCCAGGCGGCCTCGACCTCCCGCCCCGCCAGCGAACGCCTCCCGGCATCCTCCCAGGGACCCAGACGCAGGGCGAGAAGGGTTGCGTGGTCGTACCAGCTCATGCGAGGACCTCCTGTATCGGCCCGGGAACAATCGCGGATCGCTCCTGACATGGTGTTGTCAGGAGGGGGGCCTATAATGGCAGGAGCCCCCTCAGACCCCGGCCGCCCATGAAAAAGTCGAACCGTCTCTTCGAGACCATCCAGATCTTTCGCGCCGCCCGGGGTCCGTTGCGCGCCGAAGACCTGGCCGCGCGGCTCGAAGTCTCGGTGCGCACGGTCTATCGCGACATCGCCGCGCTGCAGGCGATGCGGACGC
>NZ_JAUCCQ010000218.1:0-3060 GCF_034676075.1 Pararhodobacter sp.
AAACGCGCCAGTGGCGCGTTTCAGCCGCGAACGCCGCGCCCGTGGCGCGGCAGGGAGCCGAGGGGGCTGGCCCCCCGCCCTTCGCGTCTCTGGGGGCTGGCCCCCCGGCTTCCTCGTCCCTAGCCCGCCAAGGCGGCGTCGACGATCGCCGCCGCCTCGGTCACCGTCCCCTCCAGCCGGGAAAGCAGCGCGTCCAGATCCGCCTCGCCCGCCTCGCGCAGCAGGAAGGCGCGGGCGCCTTCGCCGAGCGTCTCGGGCTCGCTCGGACCATGCGCCAGCAGCCGCAGCCCGCATTGCACGCGCCAGAGCAGCCGGTAGGCCGAGAGCAGCCGCTCGCTCTCAGGCCCGGCGATCAGCCCGGCGCGCTTGCCCGCGGCGATCTGCGCCTCGACCCGGCGGGCGGAGGAGGCCGCCTTCAGCGCCAGCATCTGCGCCAGAAGCTCGATATCCTGCAACCGCCCCGGACCGTCCTTGGCTTCGAGCCCGCCCTGCCCGGGCTTCGCCGCCCGCAGCCGGGCCCGCATCTCGGCCACGTCGCGCGCCACCCCGGCGCCGCCCGCCTTCTGCGCCAGCAGCGCCTGGCGGAAGCGCTCCACCTCATCGCCCAGCTCGGCCGATCCCGCCACCGGCCGCGCCCGGGTCAGCGCCAGATGTTCCCAGGTCCAGGCCTCGCCCTCCTGATAGCTGCGGAAGGCGTCGAATGAGGTCGCGACCGGCCCCTGCCGCCCGGAGGGCCGGAGCCGCATGTCGACCTCATAGAGCCGCCCCTGCGCCATGGGCGCCGAGAGCGCCGTCACCAGCGCCTGGGTCAGCCGGGCGAAATAGGCGCGCGCGGCCAGGGGGCGCGGGCCGTCCGAGGCCTCCTGCCCGGCGGCGTCATAGATCACGATGAGGTCGAGGTCCGACGCCGCGTTGAGCCGCCCCGCGCCCAGCGAACCCATGCCCAGGACCACAGCGCCCCGCCCCGGCGCCGGTCCGTGCTTGCGGGCGAATTCCGCCGCCACCAGCGGCCAGAGCCCGGCCAGCACCGCGTCCGCCAGCCCCGCGTATTGCCCGGCGGCCTCGAACGCATCCACCAGCCCGCGCAGATGATGCACGCCGATGCGGAAATGCCATTCCTTCATCCAGACCCGCGCCGCATCGAGCTTCTTCTCGTAATCCGCCTCACCCTCCAGCCGCCGCGCCAGCCCCTCGGCCAGCGCGGCGGTCCCCGGCCAGGGCGCGAAAAACCCGCCGCCGATCACCGCATCCAGCACCCCGGCGTTGCGCGCCAGATACTGGCCCAGCACCGGCGCCGTGGTCAGCACATCGGCCAGGAGGTCAATGAGCGTCGGATTGGCCTCGAAGAGCGAGAACAGCTGCACGCCCGCGGGCAGGCCCGAGAGGAAGCGGTCGAAGCCCAGGATCGCCTCGTCGGGCTGCGGCGCTTTCAGCAGCCGGGCAAGGATCTCGGGCTCGAGCCGGGTGAAGATCTCCTGCGCCCGGGCCGAGCGCAGGGCGGGGAGCGAGCGCCAGCCGCGCACCACTTCGCGCTGCTGCTCGCTCAGGCTGGGCCGGGGCGCGACCTCGCCCCCCCCCGGCTGGAAGAAATCCTCGGTCAGCGCCGTCACCCGGTCGAGCCGCGCGAACAGCGCCTCGCGGAAGGCCAGCGTATCCCCCTCGCCCGAGAAACGGGCGATCCGGTCCCAATCCTCGGGCGTCTTCGGCAGGATCTGGGTCTGCGCGTCCTGCACCATCTGCAGGCGATGCTCCAGCTCGCGGTGGGTCCGGTAGAGCCCGGTCAGCTCGGCCGTCACCGGCTCCGGCACCCAGCCCTTCGCCGCCAGCGCCGCCAGCCCGCCCACCGTGTCGCGCTGCCGCAGATCCGGGTCGCGGCCCCCGGCGATCAGCTGCCGGGTCTGGGTGAAGAACTCGATCTCGCGGATGCCGCCGCGGCCGAGCTTCAGGTTGTGGCCATCCAGCGCCAGCGCCCCGGCCAGACCCTTGTGCTCGCGGATCCGGCGGATCATGTCATGCGCGTCCTGAATGGCCGCGAAATCGAGGTGGCGGCGCCAGACAAAGGGCCTGAGCGCCTCCTGGAACCGCGCGCCCGCCGCCAGATCCCCCGCCGCGGGCCGCGCCTTGATCCAGGCCGCGCGCTCCCAGGTGCGGCCGAGGCTCTCGTAATAACGCTCGGCCGCTTCCATCGAGATGCAGACCGGGGTGACGCTGGCATCCGGCCTCAGCCTGAGGTCGGTGCGGAAGACATAGCCCTCGCCCGTATGGTCGTTCAGCATCGCCGCCATCTTGCGGGTGGCGCGGATGAAGGCCTGCCGGGCCTCGTGCCAATCGCCCGGGGCGAAGCGGCTTTCGTCGAAAAGGCAGATGAGGTCGATGTCGGAGGAATAATTGAGCTCGCCCGCGCCCATCTTGCCCATGGCGAAAGCCACCATGCCCGCGCCCTGTTCCTCGTCGCCGGGCTGCGCGCCGGGGATCTTGCCGCGGCGGATCTCCTCGGCCAGATGGGTGGCGAGCGCCCGCTGGACGGCGAGATCGGCGAAACGGGTCAAGGCCCCGGTGACCGCTTCGAGCGACCAGACGCCGCCGAGGTCGGCGAGCCCCGACAGCAGCGCAACGCGCCGCTTGGCCTGCCGGAGCGCGCTGCCGGTGGCGGCGGGCGCCTCGGGGACGAGCCCGGCGAGGATCCCCTCGAAGGCCGCCTCCGGCGCCCCGGAAAGCGCCTCGCGCAGCCAGTCGGCCTCGCGCTCCATCAAGGACTTGAGGAAGGGCGAGCATCCCGCGGTGCCCTCCAGCAGGCCGCGGGCCTCGGGGGCGAGATCGGCGAAACGGGCGGCGATATCGGCACCGGCCTCGGGGTCGTGAGGCAGGGGGGAACGGGTGAGTCGGGCGAGGAAATCTTGCATGCCCGATTTGCCCTCGCGCCGGAGCCCAGGTCAACGGCAGAGGAGAGGGAGAGGGTTTCGCCCTCGTTGCCCGCTGCCGCGGGCGCCTCGGGCGACCAGCGACGCGGCGTGCCGCCGCGCCGAAAAAGGAAGGGGGGCCGTCTGCCCCCCTCTGCCC
>NZ_JAUCCQ010000219.1:0-2979 GCF_034676075.1 Pararhodobacter sp.
ACGCCGCGCCGCTGGTCGCCCGAGGCGCCCGCGACAGCGGGCAACGAGGGCGAAACCCCTCCCCCGTCTTGGGCCATGAGAAAACCCCCGCACCTTGCGGTACGGGGGTCACTCATTCGCTCAGCGGGTCAGAAAGCCTCAGGCTTCCTCTTCCAGCTTGTCCAGCGCCGCTTTCAGGTCGTCTTTCGAGACTTCCTTCTCGCTGACCGAGGCCTTGCCGAGGATCATGTCCACGACCTTGTCCTCGAAGAGCGGCGCGCGCAGCTGCTGCTGCATCTGCGGGTTCTTCTGCACGAATTCGAAGAATTCGCGCTCCTGGCCCGGGTATTGGCGGGCCTGCGCCAGGATCGCCTGGGTCATCTCGGCGTCCGAGACCGTCACCTCGGCCTTGCGGCCGACTTCGGCCAGCAGAAGGCCCAGCTTCACGCGGCGCACGGCGAGCTTGCGGTGCTCGTCGGTGGTCTCGATCGAGCCGTGGTTGTGGTCGTTGACATGCGGGTTCTCATCATGCCAGAGCTGGTGGGCGATCTGGCTGGCCTCGGCCTCGACCAGGCCCTCGGGCAGGTCGAACGAGACGCTGCTGTCCAGCTGGTCCAGCAGGCCGCGCTTGACCACCGCGCGGGCGGCCTGCGCGTATTCGCCTTCCAGGCCTTCGCGGATCTGGCCTTTCAGCGCCTCGAGCGATTCGGCGCCGAATTTCGCCGCCAGCTCGTCATTGAGTTCCGCCGCGGCCG
Organism: Pararhodobacter sp.; assembly: GCF_034676075.1. Lineage (GTDB taxonomy): Bacteria > Pseudomonadota > Alphaproteobacteria > Rhodobacterales > Rhodobacteraceae > Pararhodobacter. The sequence goes on from NZ_JAUCCQ010000219.1 coordinate 735, forward strand.
GGGCTTTGACGCCCTTGATCACGCAGGCGAAGACCGCTTCCTTGCCGGCCAGATGCTCGGCGCCGTAGTTTTCCGGGAAGGTGACGGTGACGTCTTTCTCTTCACCGGCCTTGGTGCCGACCAGCTGGTCCTCGAAGCCCGGGATGAACTGGCCCGAGCCCAGCACCAGCGGGTAATCCTGCGCAGCACCACCGTCGAAGGCCTCGCCGTCCACACGCCCGGTGAAATCGAAGGTCACCTGGTCGCCGTTCTCGGCCGCGCCGTCCTTGTCCTCGAAGCTCTGCGCCTGCTTGGCGAGGTTGGCCAGCGCCTCGTCCACCGCCGATTCATCGGCCTTCACCACCAGACGCTCCAGCGTGATGCCGGAGAAATCGGGTTCGGCGATCTCGGGCAGGGCCTCGTAGCTCAGCTCGACCACGACGTCGTCGCCCTCTTTCCAGGTCTCGCCGTCCTTCATCTCGACCTTCGGCTGCATCGCCGGACGGTCGCCCGAGGCGTCGAAGTGGTTCTGCATGGCGCCGTCGACGGCTTCCTGCATCGCTTCGCCCATCAGGCGCGGGCCGAATTGCTTTTTCAGCATCGCCATCGGCACCTTGCCCTTGCGGAAGCCCTTCAGCTCGACTTCGGGCTGGGCCTCGCGCAGCTTCTCGTCCACCTTGGCGGCCAGATCGGCGGCCGGGATGGTGATCGTGTAGCCGCGCTTCAGACCGTCGTTCAGGGTCTCGGTGACTTGCATTCGTGTCCTCGCATAAGCTGACAGGCCGCCCGGACGGCGGCCTGAAGAAATCTGCGCCTTCCTAGAGCGGGCGTGGAGGCGGATCAACCCTGAATCCGCAGGCCCGGCGGGGCGGCGCGCTGCCGCGGCGCGGCATCGTCAGCCCTTCGCGGGCCCGGGCCGGTCCCAGCCCGCGCCGCTCGGCCGGTCGGCCTGCCGGGTGCTGTCCGGGACCGCCGCCCCGGGGTGGACCCGGGCGAAACCGGTCCAGTTGTTGGGCCGGGCGCGGACGTATTGCGGCGGATAGGCCAGGTCCACGCCCAGCGCCGCCGCCGCGTGCCAGCCCCAGCGCGGATCGTCCAGAAAGCCGCGGGCCAGCGCCACCATATCGGCCTGCCCTGCCGCCAGGATCGCCTCGGCCTGGGCCGCGTCGAGGATCATGCCGACGGCGCAGGTCGGAAGTCCCGTCTCCTGCCTGACCCGCTCGGCGAAACAGACCTGATGGCCGGGGGTCGCCTTCGGGATCTGCGCGTCGGGCACCAGATTGCCCGCCGACATCGTCACGTAATCGACGCCCAGCGCCTTGAGCGCACGGGCGAAATCCACCGCATCCTCCAGCGTCAGCCCCTCGGGGTGCCAGTCCGTGCTGCTGACCCGGACGCCGAACGCGCGGCCTTCGGGGATCACCGCCCGCATCGCCGCCGCCGCCGCCAGCGGAAAGCGCATGCGGTTCGCGGCCGAGCCGCCCCAGGCATCACTCCGCAGATTGGTCCGGGGCGAGAGGAATTGATGCAGCAGATAGCCATGGGCGGCGTGGAGTTCGATCACCTCGAACCCGGCGCGCACCGCCCGCTCGGCCGAGGCAGCGAAGGCCGCGACAAGCGCCTCGATGCCTTCGGCACTCAGCGCCTCGGGCGTGGCCCAGCTGTCGTCATAAGGCAGCGCCGAGGGGCCCTTGGTCGGCCAGGCGCCCTCGTCCTCGGGCAGGGATTCGCCGCGCCCCCGGTCCCAGATCGAGCGCGCCGAACCGCGCCGCCCGGCATGGCCCAGCTGGATGCCGATCCGCGCCGGCGAGAGCGCGCGCAGCCGGGTCACCAGCCCGGCCAGTGCCGCCTCCTGCGCGTCGGTCTCCAAGGCGAGGCAGCCGTGGGTGATACGCCCCGCCGCCTCGACCGCCGTCGCTTCGAGCATGACGAGCCCGGCGCCCGACAGCATCAGCCCGCCCAGATGCACCAGATGCCAGTCCTGGGCCAGACCGTCGACGGCGCTGTACTGGCACATGGGCGAAACCTGCAGGCGGTTCGGCAGGGTGAGACCGCCCAGGGTCAGAGGCGAGAACAGATGCGACATGATTTCCTCCCGGCGGCGTCATGCCGCGCCCCCGTGTCAGGCGAGGGCTCACAGAAGAAAGCCGCGCGCCCGGGGACGGCAAGCCCGGCGGGGCAAATTCACATGGATGGAAAGCCGGGACGGGATGGTGCGGGTGAAGGGACTCGAACCCCCACGCCAAAGGCGCCAGAACCTAAATCT
>NZ_JAUCCQ010000220.1:0-2806 GCF_034676075.1 Pararhodobacter sp.
TATTTGCAGAACGAAGATCGCGATTAAGTGCCCCTTAACCCGCATCTTCGTTCTTCAAATATCCTCGGGGGGTGAATGCCCAGAGGGCAGAGGGGGGCAGAAAGCCCCCCTTCTTCGGCGCGGCACCGCCGCGCCGTTGGTCGCCCGAGGCGCCCGGGCCGAAGGCGCGGGCACCGAGGGCGAAACTCCTCTCAGGCCGCGCGGCCCGCTTTCAGGTTCCGGGCCAGCAGATCCATTGCCGCCATCCGCACCGCCACGCCCATCTCCACCTGCTCCTGGATCACCGAGCGGTTGATGTCGTCGGCGATGGTGCCGTCGATCTCCACCCCGCGGTTCATCGGCCCCGGGTGCATGACGATCGCATCGGGCTTGGCATAGGCCAGCTTCTCGGCGTCGAGCCCGTAGCGGTGGTAATATTCGCGCTCGGAGGGGATGAAGCCGCCGTCCATCCGCTCTTTTTGCAGGCGCAGCATCATCACCACATCGGCGCCTTCCAGCCCCTCGCGCATGTCGTCGAAGACCTCGCAGCCGAATTCCGCCACGCCCGCGGGCATCAGCGTCGGCGGGCCGATCAGGCGCACCCGGTTCTCCATCTTGCCCAGCAGGATCAGGTTCGACCGCGCCACCCGGCTATGGGCGATATCGCCGCAGATCGCCACGCTCAGCCGGTGCAGCCGGCCCTTCTTGCGCCGGATGGTCAGCGCGTCGAGCAGCGCCTGGGTCGGGTGTTCGTGCTTGCCGTCGCCGGCGTTCAGGACCGCGCAATTGACCTTCTGCGCCAGCAGGTCCACCGCGCCCGAGGAGGGGTGGCGCACCACCAGAAGGTCCGGGTGCATGGCGTTCAGGGTCAGCGCCGTGTCGATCAGCGTCTCGCCCTTCTTCACGCTCGAACTCTGCATCGCCATGTTCATCACATCGGCGCCGAGCCGCTTGCCGGCCAGTTCGAACGAGGCCTGGGTCCGGGTCGAGTTCTCGAAGAACATGTTGATCTGGGTCAGCCCCTTCAACGCGTCCGAATGCTTGTCGCCCGAGCGGTTCAGCGCCACGTAATCGTCGGCGAGGTCGAGGATCGCGGTGATCTCGGCCGGGTGCAGCGGCTCGATCCCGAGGAGATGGCGGTGGGTGAAGGTCATGGGCGGCCTCTCGCGCGCGGCTTTGGGCGGGTATAGGAAGCAGGAGCCGCCGCGGCAAGCCCCAGACCGACCCCGGGCAGGCCGCGCGGGCCTTGGCCATTGCGCCGGGCGCCGCCTCCGGCCTAGTCTCGCGCCGTCACAACCCTGGAGCGACGATGGCCGATACCCCCCTCTGGCAATTGACCGCCACCGAACTCTCGGCCCTGACCCGGGCGGGCGAGGTTTCGGCCGAAGACGCGGTCGCCGCTGCCGTCGAGCGGATTCAGGCGACCAATCCCGCGCTGAATGCGGTGGTCGAGGATCTGTCAGCCGCGGCGCTGACCCGGGCCCGGGCGCTCGACGCTGCCGAGGGGCCGAAGGGCCCGCTCCATGGCGTGCCGGTGACGATCAAGATCAACATCGACCAGAAGGGCCACGCCACCTCGAACGGCCTGCCCGGGCTGAAGGATTACCTGGCGCCCGAGGATGCGCCCCTGGTGCGCAACCTCCTGGAGGCGGGTGCGGTGGTGATCGGGCGAACCAATGCGCCCGAATTCTCGTTCCGCGTCGATACCGACAATCCGCTCTTCGGCCGGACCTGGAACCCCTGGGGGCGGCCTGTCTCGGCCGGGGGCTCTTCCGGTGGGGCCGGGTCCGCGGTGATGGCGGGGATGGGGGCGCTGGCGCAGGGCAACGACATCGCCGGATCCCTGCGCTATCCGGCCTCGGCCAATGGGGCGGTGACGGTGAAGCCGGGGCTGGGGCGGGTGCCGGCCTGGAACCCGTCGCAGAAGGCCGAACGCGGGATGCTGGCGCAGGCGATGTCGGTGCAGGGGCTGATCACGCGCTCCGCGCGCGACCTGGCGCTGGCCATGCCGGTGATGATCCGCCCCGATCCGCGCGACCCGTTCCACGTGCCGCTGCCCTGGAAGGGGGCGGCGATCGAGGGGCCGGTCAAGGTGGGCTTCACCCGCGAGACGCTGGATTTCCCGCTGCATCCCGAGGTCTCGGCCGCGCTCGACCAGGCCCGTGCGGCGCTCGAGGAAGCGGGCTACGTGGTCGAGGAGATCACGCCGCCCGACCTGCGGGCGCTGAGCGAGACGGCGCTCCGCGCGCTGATGACCGAGACGCAGGCGCTGATGGGCGCGGATATCCAGCGGCTGGGGTCCGAGACGATCAAGGGCATCTTCGCCGAGTATTTCGCGGCCTTCCCGCCCTATGAGCCAGACGACTATCTGCGCGCCATCGCCGCGCGCACGGGGTTCGCCCGGCAATGGTCGCTGTTGCTCGAGGACTATCCGCTGGTGCTGACGCCCTTCCTGCCGCAACCCTTCTTCGCCGCCGGTCGCGATGCGGAGGGTCCCGAGGGCGTGGCCGAGGTGATGGGATCGGCCATCTGGTCGACCTCGATGAACTTCCTCGGTCTGCCGGCGGGGAATGTCCCGGCCGGGCTGGCGGCGCTGGAGGCGGGGACCCAGCCGATCGGAGTGCAGATCGTCGGGCGTCGCTGGCGCGAGGATCTGGTGGTCGAGGCGATGGTGGCGATCGAGGCCGCGGTCGGCCAGATGGCGCCCCGGCTCTGGGCGCGGATGGAGCGGGACTGAGCGGGGGGGGGGGTTTCGCCCTCGTTGCCCGCTGTCGCGGGCGCCTCGGGCGACCAACGGCGCGGCGTGCCGCCGCGCCGAAGAAGGGGG
>NZ_JAUCCQ010000221.1:0-2776 GCF_034676075.1 Pararhodobacter sp.
CCCCGATGCGCTCCGCCCTGTTTCTTCTGCCGCTGCTCGCAGCCTGCGCCGCCACCCCGCACGAGGACAATACCCCCGAGGTCGCTGCACGCTGGAACTTCCGACCCGAGGCGGCGGAATGGAACACGGCCATGATCGAGGCGCTGCTGACCCATGGCACGGACATGGTCGAGGCGGTGCCCGCCGATGTGGAAACCTTCTGCCCCGATTACGCCGAGGCCTCGCCCAGCCAGCGCGCGGCCTTCTACGTCGCCTTCTTCTCGGGCCTTGCGCGGTTCGAAAGCACCTGGAACCCGCAGGCGGCGGGCGGTGGCGGGGCCTATCAGGGGCTTTTGCAGATCTCGCCCGCGACGGCGCGCCATCATGGCTGCGACCTGGGCGAGAACGGGCTTTACGACGGCGCCGACAATCTGACCTGCGCGGTGCGCATCGCCTCGGCCGCGGTGGCGCGGGACGGGGTTCTGGTGCAGGGCGCGGGCGGCGTGGCCGCCGACTGGCCGCCGATGCGCAACGCCGACCACCGCCGCGAGATCGCGGAATTCACCGCCGCCCTGCCGCAATGCGCCAGCTGAGCGGCGCGGGGCTGAAGGCGGCGGCGTAGGGCCGTTTCAGGCCCGGATCACTTGCCGCGCGCCGCGGGCGGGGCCGAGGGCGTGCTGGGCGTCGTGGTGGCCATGCCGGCAGCGGCGAAGCCCGGGTCGACGACCTGCTCGCGGAACTGGCGCACCACGGCCTGCCACCATTGGATGGAATCGTCGAAATTGGTCGCGGTGACCCCGCCGGCCAGGTTCACGTCCCATTCGATCGTGGCATTGTTGTTGGAGTCGAGATAGGCGGCCGAGAAGCGGCGGTCGCGGTTCCACTGGTTCATGCGGTCCATGGAATGGGCGCCGTTCGATTCCCACCAGGCGCGGAACTGGACCGAGGTGCATTCCTGATGCGCGTCGTTGCAGTTGAGGAACGAAATCGTGTAGACGATGCCGTCCATCTCGCCGCGCAGCCAGACGCCATCCTCATCTTCGCGCCGCTCGATCGTGCCATAGGCGCGGGCGAGTTCGGCGATGCGGTCGACATCATTTCCGGTAATCATCCCGTTCAGCGATTGCTGCGCCAGGACAGGGCCCGCCCCCAGAAGCGCGACCAGCGCGGGAACGGCGAAAAGGCGTACTGAAATCATGGTAATCCCTCCGAGAAAACGTTTCAGGACGCTATCACCGCGGCTTTTCACCTGACAATCAAAAGCCTGTTGATCGGGTGAAATATCCTGTGGTCCGGCTGGCTTCGCCCCGGGCGACCGGCAAGCCCCGGCCGATCAAGGGCGGGCCGCCGCCTCAGCCGCTTGCAATGCGAGGCCGATTGCCGCAAAAGGCCCGGAAGCCGGCCGGAGCGATCCGGCACGCACAAGCCGGAAACCCCGATGCACGAATACAAGGTCGTCCCCGCCCCTCAGCGCGCGGCAAAATCCAAAGGTCTGAAGACCATTGCCGACCGCTTCGCCCATACGCTGGCCGAACGGATCAACGCCGAAGCGGCGGGCGGCTGGCACTTCGTCCGGACCGAAACCCTGCCCTGCGAGGAACGCTCGCGGCTGGGCTCGGTCCGGGTCTCGCAACAGGTGGTGATGATCTTCGCCCGGGAACTGGGCGCCACGCGGCCCGACGCGGGCGCGGCACTGGCCGCGGCGCAGGGCCATGCCGCCCCGGCCGCGGAGGTGCCCGAACCCGCCGCGCCCGCCATCAGCGCGGCGCCGACCGCAACGCCGGTTGCCACGCCCCTCGCCACGCCGGTGCGCCGGCAGGAGCCGCTCTTCCGCTCGGGCGCCATGCTGCGGGCCGAGGGTGCGGCGCGCGCAGAACCCGTGCTGCGCCCCCGCGGCACCGGGGTCGAGGACGACGCGCAGGGCTGATCCGCCTGCCAGCCGCCGGGTTGCGCGCCGGTGCGCTGCGCAACCCTTTCCTTTCCCCCGCAAAAAACGATAGACTTGCGCCTCCGACTCGCGGCCCCGGTGTCCGGCAGCCCCGGGCCGGTCCGCCATGACCGAAGGCCGAGCAGCAGGCAGACAGCAGAGCCATGACCCGCGACCCGTTCAATTTCGATATCCGCGCCTCGACCGACAAGAAAAAGAAGGCGCGGGGGCGGCGCGGCATGTCCGGCGCCGTCGAGACATCGGCGCGCCAGTGCCAGCACCCCGGCTGCACCGAGGCCGGGCAATACCGCGCCCCGCGCTCGCCCGATGCGCTGGACGATTACCTGTGGTTCTGCAAGGAACACGCGCGCGAATATAACCTGAAGTGGAATTTCTTCTCGGGCCAGACCGAGGCCGAGATGCAGGATTCCATGGAGCGCGACCGGGTCTGGGGCCGGGCGACCAGCGCCTTCGGCAAGGGCGAGAACCGCGACTGGTCGCGCCACGGGATCGACGACCCCTATCAGGTGCTGGGCGAGAACGCGACGCGCAGGCGGCCCGAAACCGGCCATGCCCGCGCCCATCACACCCGCAAGCTGCCCGCCACCGAGCGCAAGGCGCTGGAGATCCTCGACGCCCGCGACACCTGGAGCCGGGCCGAGATCCGCAAGCAATACAAGAGCCTGGTCAAGGATCTGCACCCCGACCTCAACGGCGGCAACCGCGCCGACGAGGAGCGCCTGCAAGAGGTGGTCTGGGCCTGGGACCAGATCAAGGAAAGCCGCAGCTTCCGCGACTGAGCCGGGAGCCGGGTCATGCGGGGGGCCAGCCCCCCGCGCCCCCCGCCAAAGGGGACCCTCGGGCCCCCTT
>NZ_JAUCCQ010000222.1:0-2748 GCF_034676075.1 Pararhodobacter sp.
GCCATGAAGGCCAGCCGCTCGAAGAGATGCACGTCCTGCTCGTTCTTCAGGAGCGCCCCGTGCAGCTTCGGCAGGGCGTTCACCCCGTCGCGCTTCAGATCCTCGGGCCCCAGATCCTCGGCCAGCAAGAGCTTCAGCCAGTCCAGCATCTCGGACGTCGAAGGCTTCTTCTTCAGCCCCGGCGTCTCGCGCAGCTCGAAGAACTGGGTCAGCGCGGTGGACAGAAGCTGCTCCTTGATCCCCGGATGGTGCACCCGGACGATCTGCGCCAGCACCTCGGGCTCGGGGAAACGGATGAAATGGAAGAAACACCGCCGCAGGAAGGCGTCGGGCAATTCCTTTTCGTTGTTCGAGGTGATGATGACGATCGGGCGCACCTTGGCCTTGATCGTCTCGCCCGTCTCGTAGACGAAGAACTCCATCCGGTCGAGTTCCTGCAGCAGGTCGTTCGGGAATTCGATATCCGCCTTGTCGATCTCGTCGATCAGCAGGACGACCTTCTGCTCCGCCTCGAAGGCCTGCCAGAGCTTGCCCTTGCGGATGTAGTTCCTGACGTCATGCACACGCTCGTCGCCCAGCTGGCTGTCGCGCAACCGGCTGACCGCGTCGTATTCGTAAAGCCCCTGATGGGCCCGGGTCGTCGATTTGATGTTCCATTCGATGATCGGCAGCCCCAGCGACTCCGCCACCTGCCGCGCCAGTTCCGTCTTGCCGGTTCCCGGTTCGCCCTTGACCAGAAGGGGCCGTTCCAGCACCACGGCGGCGTTCACCGCCATGGTCAGGTCGTCTGTGGCGATATAGGTCTCGGTCGAGGCAAAGCGCATCTGGGTCCTTCCCGGAAATCGCGCCCCGCCGAGGGGGCGGCTCGGGCGCGACACTAGCCGCGCCGCGGTCCTGCCGCAAGGCAGCACGCCCCGGCCCCGTTGCGTCACCGGACACTACCCTTGGGGGCAGCGGGGCTGCGGCACACAGGACACGCGCCCGCAAATGTTACCGATTGCCTCGTGACATCGCCCTTGCATGGGTTTAAGGCGTCCCCAGAGGGGGCTCGGAATGACCGCAAAGAACGAAACCATCGTCGAGTCGGTTGCCTTCGGTTCCGGGCAAACAGGGGATACGCTGATGAAGCCGGAAAACTTTCTGCCTGACGACTACAAGCCCGCCGAGGATGAGCCGTTCATGAACGAACGGCAGCTCGAGTACTTCCGCCGCAAGCTGCTTGCCTGGAAGGAAGAGATCCTCGAGGACAGCAAGGAAACGCTGGCCGACCTCGCCAATTCGACGCGCAACCTGCCCGACATGGCCGACCGCGCCTCCGAGGAAACCGACCGCGCGCTGGAATTGCGGACCCGCGACCGCCAGCGCAAGCTCGTCGCCAAGATCGACTCGGCCCTGCGCCGCATCGACAATGGCGAGTTCGGCTATTGCGAGATGACCGGTGAGCCGATCTCGCTCAAGCGCCTCGACGCCCGCCCGATCGCCACCATGACGCTCGAGGCCCAGGAACGTCACGAGCGCAGCGAGCGCGTTCACCGCGACGACTGACCCTCCCGCCCCGGCAAAGGCGGAACCCATGACCGCAACGGATCCTGCCGCGCCCCTGGCCGGCCAAAGCGCGCTGGTGCTGGGCGCAGGCGTGGCAGGCCTCGCCGCCGCCACCGCGCTCTGCCGCCACGGCGCGCAGGTCTCGCTGCTGGAACAGGCGGGCCAGATCACCGAAGTCGGCGCCGGGCTGCAGATCAGCCCCAACGGCGCCCGGGTCTTGCAGGCGCTGGGGATCGACCCCGAAACCGCCGGCGACCGCTCGGACGCCGTGGAACTGCGCGACAGCGCCGGGCGGCTGGTGACGCGCCTCGCCCTGCCGCAGGAGGGGCCGGGCTTCTACCTTTGCCACCGCGCCGACCTGATCGAGGTGCTGGCCACAGCCGCCCGCGCCGCAGGCACCCAGGTGCAGCTGCTGCAACAGGTCCAGGACATCGCGCTCAGCCGCCAGGGCGCCCGCATCACCACCGCCGTCGGCGCGGTGCACGAGGCCCCGCTGGTGCTGGGCGCGGACGGGCTGCGCTCGCCCCTCAGGACCCGGCTCAACGGCAAGAGCGAGCCCTTCTTCACCGGCCAGGTCGCCTGGCGCGCGCTGATCCCCGGCGACGGCGGCCCGCGCGTGGCGCAGGTCTTCATGGGGCCGGGCCGGCATCTGGTCAGCTACCCGCTGCGGGGTGGCGCGCTCAGGAACATCGTCGCCGTGCAGGAACGCCGCAGCTGGGCGGCCGAGGGCTGGAACCACCCGGACGACCCGGCGGCGCTGAAAGCCGCCTTCGCGGGCTTCGGCGGCCCGGTGCCGGGCTGGCTGGACGCGGTCGAGGAGGTCTTCCTCTGGGGCCTCTTCCGCCATCCGGTGGCCGAACACTGGCACGATGCCGCGGGCCGCGCCGCGCTGCTGGGCGATGCGGCGCATCCGACGCTGCCCTTCATGGCCCAGGGCGCCAATCTGGCGCTCGAGGACGCCTGGTGCCTCGCCAGAAACCTCGCCCGCCGCCCGCAGAACCCGGCTGGCGCCCTCGAGTCCTACGCCCGCGCCCGCGCGCCCCGCACCGCGAAAGTGGTGGCCGCCGCCACTGCCAATGCCCGCAACTACCACCTGCGCGGCCCCCTGGCCCAGGCCGCCCACGGCATCCTGCGCGCCGCCAACCGGCTGGCCCCCAGCCTCGCCCTGCGCCGCTACGACTGGATCTACGAGCACGACGTCAC
>NZ_JAUCCQ010000223.1:0-2738 GCF_034676075.1 Pararhodobacter sp.
CCTGGGCATTCCGCCCCAACGACGCGCTCCGCAACGCACGGGGTGCAACACAAAGCAAAAGACGTAAGGAGACCATCATGCGTCACGCCCGTGGCTACCGCCGCCTGAACCGCACCCACGAACACCGCAAGGCCCTGTTCTCGAACATGGCCGGCTCGCTGATCGAGCACGAGCAGATCAAGACCACGCTTCCGAAAGCCAAGGAACTGCGTCCGATCGTCGAAAAGCTGATCACGCTGGCCAAGCGCGGTGACCTGCATGCCCGCCGTCAGGCCGCGGCGATGCTGAAGGAAGACAAGGACGTCGCGAAACTGTTCGACGTGCTGGGCCCGCGCTACAAGGAGCGCGCCGGTGGCTACATCCGTGTCCTGAAAGCCGGCTTCCGCTATGGCGACATGGCGCCGATGGCGATCATCGAATTCGTCGAGCGCGACGTCTCGGCCAAAGGCGCCGCCGACAAGGCCCGCCTTGAAGCCGAGGACGCCTCGGAAGAGTAAGTCCTGCGGCCGCCATCCGGCCCGGACTGGACCCCCGCAGCCCTGCTGCGGGGGTTTTTCGTTGTGGCGCGGGGGCTTGACCGGACGGGTGGGCGGCGTAAGCTTGACCGGGCCGCAGCAAAGGAACGCCGCCCATGTCCGTGATCGCCCTGATCCTCGTCGCGCTGGTCGCGCTTTTGCATCTCTACATCCTCTGGCTCGAGATGTTCGCCTGGGAAAGCCGCGGCCCCGCCGCCTTCCGCTCGCTCCCGCGCGAGCTCTTTCCGCAGACCAAGACGCTTGCCGCCAATCAGGGCCTCTACAACGGCTTCCTCGCCGCCGGGCTGATCTGGTCGCTCTTCATCGGCGATCCGGCCTGGGCGAAGAACGTCGCCACCTGTTTCCTGCTCTTCGTGCTGGTCGCGGGCGCCTATGGCGCGGCCACCGCCAGCCCGCGCATCTTCCTGGTGCAGGGCGTGCCCGCGCTGCTGGGCCTCGCCGCCGTCTGGCTGCTCTGATCCCGGGCCGTTCCGCGCCGCGGTGCATCCCATTTCCGTGAGCCCGCGTTGCATGTCCTGCGGCGCGGACCCATAGTTTCGGGATACCGCAGAACGGAGGCATCCATGCGTATCGTCGGGCTGGTTCTCGTCGGGGCTCTCGCCGGGGTCGGAATTACTGTGGGCGCGATGCAGAATTTCACGCCGGTCACCGCCCAATCGCTGGCCAACACGCCGCCTCCCGCTGCCTCGCCCCTGCCGCCCGAACGGCTGATGCCCGTCACCGTCACCCAGGTGCCCGAGGGGCAGGCGCAGATCCAGCTCAGCTTCGCCCCGGTCGTGCGCCAGACCGCGCCCGCCGTGGTCTCGATCTACGCCCGGCGGGTGGTGGCCGAACAGCAGAGCCCCTTCTTCAACGACCCATTCTTCAACCAGCTCTTCGGCAATCGCGGGCAGGCGACGCCCCGGGTGCAGAACGCGCTGGGGTCCGGCGTGATCCTGCAATCGGACGGCATCGTCGTCTCGAACTACCACGTGGTGGGCGATGCCGACGACATCCGCGTCGTGCTGAACGACCGCCGCGAATTCGCCGCCGACGTGATCCTGGCCGATGAGGAAAGCGACCTCGCCATCCTGCGGCTGCGCGGCGCCTCGGACCTGCCCGCGATCCAGATCGCCGACAGCGACCGGATCGAGGTGGGGGATCTGGTGCTGGCCATCGGCAACCCGTTCGGCGTCGGCCAGACGGTCAGTTCCGGCATCGTCTCGGCGCTGGCCCGGTCGGGGATCGCCGTGGGCTCGGGGCGCGGTTATTTCATCCAGACCGATGCGGCGATCAACCCGGGGAATTCCGGCGGCGCGCTCGTTGACATGCAGGGCCATCTGGTCGGCATCAACTCGGCGATCCTGACTCGCTCGGGTGGCTCGAACGGGATCGGCTTCGCCATCCCCGCCAATCTGGTCAGCCAGGTCGTCGCCCAGGCCGAGAGCGGCGAGACGCATTTCCAGCGCCCCTGGATGGGCGTGACCGGTCAGGCCGTGGATGCGACCCTGGCCGAGGCTCTGGGCCTCGGCCTGCCGCAGGGCGTGGCGATCACCGCGCTGCACCCGGACAGCCCGCTGGCCGAGGCCGGGCTCCGCGCCGGCGATGTGGTGCTGGCGGTGGACGGCGACCCGGTAAACGCCCCGCAAGAGATGATGTTCCGCCTCGCCGCCCGCGGCATCGGCGGCACGGCGCGGCTCAGCTGGGTGCGCGCGGGCGAGCGGCAGGAGAGCGACGTGGCCCTGATCGCGCCCCCCGAGAGCCCCGAGCGCAACCGCCTGACCGTGCGCGGCGTGGCGCTGCGCGGGCTGGTGGCCGAGACGATTAACCCCGCCGTCGCCGCCGAGCGTGGCCTCGATCCGCAGGCCAGTGGCGTGGTGGTGGTCGAGGCCGATGACATCGCCGCCCGCGCCGGCCTCGCGCCCGGGGACATCCTGCTGTCGGTCAACCGCCAGCCGGTGCCCGACACCGCGGCGCTGGACCGCGCGCTGCGCGATCCCTCGCGATACTGGGAGGTCGAACTCCTCCGCGACGGCCGCCGCAGCCTGCTGCGCTTCCGCCTCTGACGGCGCGCTTGGGGCTGCCGCGACAAGGGGGGCCGTCTGCCCCCCTTGACCCCCCGAGGATATTTGCAGCGCAAAGATGGGGCTTAAGGATCCGTTAACCCGCATCTTTGCGCTGCAAATATCCCACGGGGGTCCGGGGGTGTGAAACCCCCGGCGC
>NZ_JAUCCQ010000224.1:0-2550 GCF_034676075.1 Pararhodobacter sp.
CCTGCTTCAAGGGGGGCACGCCCCCCTTGAAAATCCCCGTGGATATTTGAGGAACGAAGATGGCTCTTAGGGATTCGCTAACCCTCATCTTTGTTCTTCAAATATCCCGGGGGGTCCGGGGGGCTGGCCCCCCGGCCTCGCCACAAGCGCGACGGGACGGGTTGCGCGGGTTTTCGGGCTGGGGGATAAGGCGGGATGGCCAAGATCTCTGCCCAGTTCGTCTGCGCCGAATGCGGTGCTGCCCATCGCAAATGGAGCGGGCGGTGCGATGCCTGCGGGGCCTGGAACTCGATCCACGAGGAGACGCCGGTCGCCTCGGGTCCGAAGGGGCCGCTGGCCAAGGGCCGCGCCATCACCCTGAGCGCGCTCGACACCGAGGAACCGCCGCCGCCGCGCTCGCTGTCGGGGATTGCCGAGTTCGACCGGGTGCTGGGGGGCGGGCTGGTGCCAGCCTCGGCCATTCTGGTGGGCGGCGATCCGGGCATCGGCAAATCCACGCTGCTCTTGCAAAGCGTTGCGGCTTTCGCCCGCAGGGGCCTGAAGACGCTCTATATTTCCGGCGAGGAAGCGGCGGCGCAGGTCCGCATGCGGGCGCAAAGGCTGGGTCTGGGCGACGCGCCCGTCCGGCTGGGCGCCGAGACCAACCTGCGCGACATCCTGACCACGCTCGATGCCGAGCGTCCCGATCTGGTGGTGATCGATTCGATCCAGACCATGTGGCTGGACAGCGTCGATTCGGCCCCCGGCTCCGTCACCCAGCTGCGCGCCGCCTCGCATGAGCTGGTGACGCTGGCCAAGCGGCGCGGCATTAGCGTCATCCTGGTCGGCCATGTCACCAAGGACGGCCAGATCGCCGGGCCCCGGGTCATCGAGCATATGGTCGATTGCGTCCTCTATTTCGAGGGCGAGCGCGGCCATCAGTTCCGCATCCTGCGCGCGGTCAAGAACCGCTTCGGCCCCGCCGACGAGATCGGCGTCTTCGAGATGACCGGGGCGGGGCTGGCCGAGGTGCCGAACCCTTCGGCGCTGTTTCTCTCCGAACGCGGCCAACCCGCCGCCGGGTCGGTGGTCTTCGCCGGTATCGAGGGCACGCGCCCCATGCTGACCGAGATCCAGGCGTTGGTCGCGCCCTCGCCGCTGTCCAATCCGCGCCGCACGGTGGTGGGGCTCGATGGCGGGCGGCTCTCCACCATCCTCGCCGTGCTGGAGGCGCGCTGCGGCATTCCCTTTGCCGGGCTCGACGTGTTCCTCAACGTGGCGGGGGGCATGCGGGTCAGCGAACCCGCCGCCGACCTCGCCGTCGCCGCCGCCCTTCTCAGCGCGCGCGAGGATGTGGCGCTGCCCGCCGATTGCGTTGTCTTCGGTGAAATCTCGCTATCCGGTGCGCTCCGTCCGGTGGCGCAGAGCGAAAACAGGTTGAAAGAGGCGGCGAAACTTGGTTTCACCACGGCCATGCTGCCCAAGGGTGGCAAGCCGGGCCCCGGCGCGGGCGTCAGCTTGCGCGAGATGGCGGACCTGACCGGGTTCGTGGGCGAGGTTTTTGGCGCGGGCTGATGCGCCGACGGAAGACGGGTCGAGGCCCGAGGGAGCGGTAGGAATGGATACTTTCACCCTGGTCGATGCGGCCGTTGCGCTGGTCATCGTCGTCTCGGCGATCCTGGCCTATTCGCGGGGTCTGGTGCGCGAGTTGCTGGCCATCGCCGGCTGGGTCGTCGCCGCCATCGCCGCCTTCGTGCTGGCGCCGACGGTCGAGCCGCTGGTGCGCGAGATCCCCTATGTCGGCGACATTCTGGGCGATTCCTGTGAATTAACCATCATCGCCGCCTTCGCCGCGGTCTTTGCCGTGATGCTGGTGGTGATGGCGCTGTTCACGCCGCTGTTCTCCAGCCTGATCCGCAATTCGGCGCTGGGCGGCATCGACCAGGGGCTCGGCTTCTTCTTCGGCGTGCTGCGGGGCATCCTGCTGATCGCCGTGGCGCTGATCGTCTTCCAGCGCGCGGTGCCCGCGGGCACGGTGCCGATGATCGACAATTCCCGCTCCATCGCGCTGTTCTCGCGGGTCGAGGCTTCGATCACCGAGAACCTGCCCGAGGACGCGCCGAACTGGATCGTCGCCCGCTACGAGGAACTGACCTCGAGCTGCACCGCCAATTGAGGTGGAAGGCGCGGCCGCCGATTTCCGGGCTGAGCTGAGCGAACGGCTTTTCGTGCTCTATCTGGGCGGGCGCTGGATGGCGCCCCTTTCGGGCCGGCTGATCCCGGTGCCGGGCCTGCCGCTGGCGCGGCTGGCCTGCGCCGAGGCGGGCGATGTGGCGCGGGCGCGGGCAGGGCTGCAGCCTGCTGAGGTCGACGGGACGGCCCTGCGCGCCGCGTATACCGCCAGCGTCCCCCTGCTCAGGGCCTTGCGGGCCTATGAGGTGGCGGGCGATCCCGTGGCCGAGCCCGAAGCCTGGGACCTGCCCTTCACCGGTCCTGCGGTCCTGGTCAGCGCCACCTCGGTGCCGCTGGCGCGGGTCGCGGGGCTGCTGATCGCCGGGGCCGGGCAGGGGA
>NZ_JAUCCQ010000225.1:0-2441 GCF_034676075.1 Pararhodobacter sp.
GCCGAGGAACAGGAGCGAATAGAAGCCCTGCTCGACATGCGCCTGAAACGCGCTCGACCCCGGCCGGAAATGTTCCTCACCGCTCGCCAGCCAGAAATGGGCAATCCTTGTGGGCACCGTGCCGCGATGGACCAGATCTTGCATGAGCTGGTCATAGCCCTCGCGCCCGCGTTCGGGCGGCAGGGTATAGGCGCTGTCGCCCCGGCGGCGGAAGGTGTCGCCGGCCTGAACCTCGATCACCTTCTGACCCCCGGCGCGCAGCTTGGCGATGACCGGCGCGGCGATGCCGTCCTGATCGGCGAAGACGAGCCAGGTCTCGGCCATCGAGGCCAGCGCGGCATCCAGATCGGCCTCCACCTCGGCCGAGCGCGCAACCCAGGCGAGCCTTGTGCCCATCTGCGTCACGTCCTCGATCCGGGCGGGCAGCGCGACGGCGGTCTCCGTGACGGGCTTGGCGGGGGCGATGAAGTATTCGCGGCGCTCGAACGGGTAGGTCGGCAGCGGCAGTTTCACCCGCCGCGCCTCGCCCCAGATCTGGCTCCAGTCGAAGGACCCGCCCAGCGCCCAGATCCGGCCCAGCAGGCCCATATGGTAAAGGTCGTCGGCGATCGCTTCCTCAGGGTGGCGCAGGACGGCGAGAACCTGCTGGCCGGGGACCGCGCCATGCATCCGCGTCAGCGAGGACAGGGCCTTGCCCGGCCCGACCTCGATCCAGATGCGATTGGGGTTTTCGGCAAGATTAGAGACGCATTCGGCGAAAAGGACGGTGTTGCGCAGGTGCTGCGTCCAGTAGTCCGGGCTGGTCGCCTGTTCGGCGGTCAGCGGCTGACCGGTGCGGTTCGAGATGATCGGCAGGCGCGGCGCTTGCAGCGGGATGGAGGCGAGGAAGGCGCGGAACTGGCCGAGGATCGGCTCAAGCATCCGGGAATGCGCGGCGATGTCGATGGCGATGCGCTGGGTGTCGATGCCGTCCGCCGAGAGCCGCGCGGCCAGATCGACCAGCGCCGCATCGGGGCCGGAAACGACCGTCAGTTCCGGTGCGTTGACCGAGGCGATGTCCAGATCGCCCAGATAGGGGGTGAGCGCGGCGACCGACAGCGGCACCGACAGCATCCCCCCGGCGGGCACCGTGTCGAAGAGCGAACCGCGCAGATGGACCAGCGCGATGCAATCCTCGAACGACAACACCCCGGCCAGACAGGCGGCGGTATTCTCGCCCATCGAATGGCCGACCAGCGCGGCGGGCTGCACGCCCCAGGCCATCAGCATCTGGGCCAGCGCGTATTCGGTGATCATGATCAGCGGCAGCTGGACGGAGGGCTTTTTCAGCGTCTCGTCGGCCTCGGCCTCGGCCCCCTTTTCGGGCAGCCACAGGGCGCGGATGTCGTAGGAAAGGCGCGGTTGCAGGATCTCCAGCCCGCGGTCCATCCATTCGGCGAAGACCGGCTCCGTCTCGTAGAGGTCGCGCGCCATGCCGGCGTATTGCGCGCCGCCGCCGGGGAAGAGGAAGACCACATCGGGATTGTCCAGCGCGGTATGGGTGAAGACCCGGCGCGGGTTGTCGGAGTCCAGCAGATCGGCGGCTTCCTCGGCGGTTTCGGCCACCACCACGCGGCGCTTGTCAAAGGCGCGGCGACCCTTGTGCAGGGTCCAGGCGGTATCGGCGAGGTCGATCCCCGGGTTGGCACGGAGATGCGCAGCCAGCCCCCTGGCCTGCGCGTCGAGCGCGGATTTCGAGCGGGCCGACAGCGTGAACAGCTGGAACGGCCAATCGGACTCATCAGAGGGCGCGCGGGCGGGCGCTTCTTCCAGGATCGCATGGGCATTGGTGCCGCCGACGCCCAAGGAGTTGATGCCGGCGCGGCGGGGATGGCCGCGTTGTTCCCAGGGGGTCAGCGCCGCGTTGACGGCGAAGGGCGAGGTCTCGAAATCAATCGTCGGGTTCGGCGCCTCGTAGCCCAGCGAGGGCGGGATCTCTCGGTGGTGCAGCGACAGCGCCACCTTGATCAGCGACGCCACCCCGGCGGCGGTATCCAGATGCCCGATGTTGGTCTTGACCGAGCCGATCTTGCAGAATTGCACGGCGTCGGTCTGGTCGCGGAAGGCCTGCGTCATGGCGGCGACCTCGATGGGATCGCCCAGATAAGTGCCGGTGCCGTGGCATTCGATGTAATCGACCGTCTCGGCCGGGACATCGGCCACCGCCTGTGCCTCGGCCACGCAGCGCGCCTGACCCTCGACCGAGGGCGCCAGATACCCCGCCTTCTGCGCCCCGTCGTTGTTGATGGCGGAGCCCTTGAGCACGGCCCAGATATGATCGCCGTCCCTGACCGCATCGGCCAGCCGCTTCAATACCACGCACCCGGCGCCCGAGCCGAAGACGGTGCCCTGCGCGCGGTGGTCGAAGGCGTGGCATTCGCCGTCCGGGCTGAGGATCTCGT
>NZ_JAUCCQ010000226.1:0-2388 GCF_034676075.1 Pararhodobacter sp.
GGGGCGTGCCCCCCTTTGGGCAGGGGGTGCGGGGGGCGGCAGCCCCCCGCCCTTTGCGGTCTCTGGGCTCGGCAGCCCCCCGTATGACCCGGCCTCTACCGTGGCCTAGCCGAAAAGGCCGTCTCTTCCTCGGCCGTTAGCGTTTCGCGCGCCACGACATAGGTGTGGATCGAGAAGATCACCGCCTGCGTCCGGGGCAGCCGCATCAGCCCCTGCCGTTCGCTGCGGATGAAGCCGCGGCGGCCTTGGGGCTTTTCCCGCCGGTTGGCCTCGGACCGCGGCTGGTAGAGCGAGGGATCGACGTAATCGAGCACATTCGCCCGCCAGAGCGGTTGCTCCACCCGCACCGCGTCGAACAGGCGCTGCACGCGGGCCGCCAAGCCGTCGTCATAGACCTCGACCGGGCGGTGGATGCCGGGCAGGCCGCGGCCCAGCTTCTCGGCCAGCGTCCAGCTGGCGGGAAAGCAGAGCACGGCGGCGGTCAGCACGTGATGCCCCTCGGGCCCCGCCTCCATGACGCAGAGGTCCTCCTGCACCAGCTGGCCGAGCCGGGCGAGCGCCGGGCCGCCATCCGCCACCAGCCGCCCGTCCGGGCAGCGCCAGGCCGCGCCCGCGCGCGTGAAACCAAGCCCCGGCAACCGCGCCTCGACCGCCTCGGCCAGCTCCGCCACCGCGGGATCCGAGCCGGGCAGGGCGCCGATCACCGCCCCGGGCTCGCTGGCGATCAGCCGCGCGCGCTCGGCCATCTGCCCCGCATAAGCCTCGTCCACCCGCAGCCAATCCGCCGGATCCATCGGCAGGATGCCTGGCAGCCGGGTCAGGCGCGGGTCCATCCAGACCTTGAAGGGCAGGGAATCGTGCAAAATCGCCATGGGATCGGGGCTCCGGGTCGCGTTCAGGCCAGACCCGCCCCCGGCCCCGCGCGAGGCTTCCCGGGGACAGGAGGCGCGACGATGGACCACTACCGAGACCGGCGCAAGATCGACCCCGGCCGGGGCGCGACCCTGGGCGACGGCAGCCCCAACGACAACGACCGGGTGGAGATCGGGCCGACCCAGCTGGCCTTCCGCGAATGGCAGGCGGCGGGGCTGGCGCTGCCGGACCTCTCGCGGATGCGGCGCTACCGGCTGGACCGGCTGGTGGCGGCCCTGCAGGCGCGGGACATGGGCGGGCTCCTGCTCTTCGACCCGCTGAACATCCGCTATGCGACCGACACGACCAACATGCAGCTCTGGAACAGCCACAACCCGTTCCGCGCCTGCCTGATCTGCGCCGACGGGCATATGGTGGTCTGGGAATACAAGCAATCGCCGTTTCTGGTGACCTTCAACCCGCTGGTGGCGGAACTGAGGCACGGGGCCTCCTTCTTCTACGCCGTGACCGGGGACAAGGGCGAGGATGCCGCGCGGGGCTTCGCGGGCCAGGTCGACGAGGTGATGCGGGCCCACGCCGGGGCGAACCGGCGGCTCGCGGTCGACAAGATCATGGTCGCGGGGCTCAGGGCGCTGGAACGCGCGGGCTTCGAGGTGCTGGAAGGCGAGGAGGTGACCGAACGCACCCGCGCCGTGAAGGGCCCGGACGAGATCCTGGCCATGCGCTGCGCCCACCATGCCTGCGAGGCGGCGATGGCCGAGATGGAGGCCTTCGCCCGGGCCGAGATCCCGAAAGGCGGGGTCAGCGAGGACGATGTCTGGGCCGAATTGCACCGCGGCAACATCCGCCGCGGCGGCGAATGGATCGAGACGCGGCTCCTGGCCTCGGGGCCCCGGACCAATCCGTGGTTTCAGGAATGCGGGCCGCGGATCATCCAGCCGGACGAGATCGTGGCTTTCGATACCGACCTGATCGGCTGCTACGGCATCTGTATCGACATCAGCCGCACCTGGTGGGTGGGCGCGGGGCGGCCGACCAACGCCATGGTCTCGGCCATGCACCACGCGATGGACCATATCCGCACCAATATGGCGATGCTGAAACCCGGCGTTGCGATCGAGGAGCTGGTGCGGGGCGGGCATCAGCTGGCACCGGAATACTGGGCGCAGAAATATTCCTGCAAGATGCATGGCGTCGGGCTCTGCGATGAATGGCCCTATGTGCCCTATCCAGACGGCTGGGTGCCGGGCGCCTTCGACGCCGTGCTGGAACCCGGCATGGTGCTCTGCGTCGAGGCGCTGGTCTCGCCCGAGGGCGGGGATTTCTCGATCAAGCTCGAGGAACAGGTGCTGATCACCGAGACGGGGTATGAGAACCTGACGCGGTATCCGTTTGATCCGTCTCTGTTGGGGTAAGCGCGCGCCAGCCGGGCGAAGGCGGGGGGGCAGGCCCCCCGCGCCCCCCCCGCCAAAGGGGGTTTTCCACCCCCTTTGGAAACCCCCGAGGATATTTAGA
>NZ_JAUCCQ010000227.1:0-2364 GCF_034676075.1 Pararhodobacter sp.
CTGCAAATATCCACGGGGTTTCCAAAGGGGGGCGTGCCCCCCTTTGGCGAGGGGGCGCGGGGGGCGAGCAGCCCCCCGCCTCGGTCGCCCGAGGGCACCGAGGGCGAAACCCCTCAGCTCTCGCTCAGCGCGACCTTCATGTCCTTGACCTGATAGATCACCTCGCCATCGGCCTCGACGATCCCGTCGGCCACCCCCATGGTCAGCCGCCGGGTCTGGATCGCCTTGGTGAAATCCACCTTGTAGGTCAGCATCTTGCGGTCGGGCCGCACCATGCCGGTCAGCTTCACCTCGCCCACACCCAAGGCATAGCCCCGCCCCAGCCAGCCGCGCCAGCCCAGGTTGAAGCCGGTGAGCTGCCAGAGCCCGTCCAGCCCCAGACAGCCCGGCATGATCGGATTGCCCGGGAAATGGCACTCGAAGAACCACAGATCCGGGGTGATGTCGAATTCCGCCACCACATGCCCCTTGCCGTGCAGGCCGCCATCGCCGGAAATCTCGGTGATGCGGTCCATCATCAGCATCGGCGGAGCCGGCAATTGCGCGTTGCCGGGACCGAAGAGCTCGCCCCGGGCGCAGGCCAGCAGGGCTTCCTTGTCAAAGGACGACGGATAGGACGACATGGCGGAAAGCTCCCTGGATACGGCCTTATGGCGTTTTTCCTCCTCTAGCATCCCGCTTTCCGCCCTGACAAGCCGCAGGCTGGGACGCCCAGGCCCCGCCCGCCGGGGCCAAACCACGGTCAGGGCATTGAATCCCGCCGCGGCTCGGCCTAAAATGACTGCATGATCCGCGAATTCGCTCCCCAGACCCAGGTAGCCCGCGCGCGTGCCTCCGACTGGCTGGTCCAGGCCGGGCTGCGGCCGACCCGTCAGCGCCTGGCGCTGGCCGCGCTGGTCATGGGGGATGGCGAGAACCGGCATGTGACGGCCGAAAGCCTGTTCGCCGCCGCCGCCGACCGGGGCGAGAAAGTCTCGCTCGCCACGGTCTACAACACGCTGCGCGCCTTCTGCGAGGCGGGCCTGCTGAACGAGATCACCGTCGACGCCTCGCGCTCCTATTTCGACACCCGCACCGACGACCACCCGCATTATTTCTGGGAAGACAGCCAGAAACTGACCGACGCCCCCTCGGACCAGCTGGAAATCCTGCGCCTGCCCGATGTTCCCGAAGGCTGCGAGATCTCCCGGGTGGATGTCGTGATCCGCCTGCGCCGCCGCGATTGACGCGGCCCTCCCCTCCCCGACATCCTCAGCGAAGGGGCAGCCCCGCATGCTCTCGTACCAGCACCTCTATCACGCCGGGAATCTGGCGGATGTGCACAAACACGCGCTTCTCGCCTGGATGCTCGCCTATCTGACGCAGAAGGACAAACCGCTCACCTATCTCGAAAGCCACGCGGGCCGGGGGCTTTACGACCTCGCCGCGCCCGAGGCGCTGAAGACCGGCGAAGCGGCGCAAGGCATCGCCCGCCTCGAAACCCGGCTGCCCCCCGATCACCCCTATCGCCGGGTGCTGGACGCGGTCCGGGCCGAGCACGGCGCCGAGGCCTATCCCGGCTCGCCCCTGATCGCCGCCCGTCTCCTGCGCGCCAGCGACAGCGTGCACCTGGCCGAGAAACACCCCCAGGAACACGCCGCGCTGGCGGAGGCGATGATGCCCTACCCGGTGCGGGTGCATAAGGCCGACGGGCTGACCAAGGTGCTCGAACTGACCCCGCCCAATCCCCGGCGCGGCATGCTGCTGGTCGATCCCTCGTTCGAAAGCCCGGCAGAATACGAGGCGATCCCGCGCTTCCTGGGCCAGGTGGCGCGGAAATGGAACGTCGGCGTGCTGGCGCTCTGGTATCCGCTCCTGCGCGAACCGCGCCACGGGGCGATGCTGGCCGCGCTCGAAGCCGCGCACCCCGAAGCGCTGCGCCACGAGATCCGCTTCCCGCCCGCGCGCGAGGGGCACCGGATGACCGGCTCGGGCCTCTTCGTCATCAACCCGCCCTGGGGCCTGGCGGGTGAAGCCGCCCGGGTCTCGGCCCTCTTCACGTGAGAGGAGGGGTTTCGCCCTCGTTGCCCGCGCCTTCGGCACGAGCGCCTCGGGCGACCAGCGGCGCCGCGTGCCGCGGCGCCGAAGAAGGGGGGCCGTCTGCCCCCCTCTTGGCCTGCGGCCAATTCACCCCCCGAGGATATTTGGAGAACGAAGATGAAGGTTAAGAGAGCCCTAATCTCGATCTTTGTTCTCCAAATATCCTCGGGGGTTTCCAAAGGGGGCCCGAGGGTCCCCTTTGGCGGGGGGTGCGGGGGGCTGGCCCCCCGCTTCCTCCCGGCCCGCCGCGGGGACAACCGCTGCCTTTGCAAATAATCGGTAGCA
>NZ_JAUCCQ010000228.1:0-2231 GCF_034676075.1 Pararhodobacter sp.
GCGCTGCAAATATCCTCGGGGGGTGAATTGGCCGTCAGGCCAAGAGGGGGGCAGACGGCCCCCCTTCTTCGGCGCGGCACCGCCGCGCCGCTGGTCGCCCGAGGCGCCCGCGACAGCGGGCAACGAGGGCGAAACCCCTCAGGTCACGCGCTTCAGCCGGTTCATCAGATCGCCGATCTGGCTCACATCCGCATTGGCGAAGGCGATGCGCATCTCGCGGGCGCCGTCGGGCGCGCCTTCGGGGCGGAACATGGTGCCGGGCAGCATCAGCACGCCGATCTCGGCCAGCAGGCGTTTGGCGATTTCGGGCGAGGCGGCCTCGAACGGGTGGCGTGCATAGGCGAAATAGGCGCCGCAGCCGAGGAGTTCCCAGCCTGGCAATCCGGCGAAGCCCTCGGTCATCGCCCGGCGGCGGCGCAGGATCTCCTGGCGTTCGCCCTCGAGCCAATCCTCCAGGTTTTCAAGCCCCCAGAGCGCCGCCATCTGTCCGGGACCCGAGACGCAGATCGTGACCGTGTCGAGGAATTTCTCGATCTCGGCAAGCCTTGCGGGCGCGGCGGCGATGGCGCCGACGCGGTGGCCGGTCAGCCGGTAGGCCTTGGAGAAGCTGTAGAGATGGATGAAGCTCCGGTCCCAGTCGGGGTTCTGGAACAGCCGGTGAGGCGCGCCGTCCTGGGTGTGGAAATCGCGGTAAGTCTCGTCGACGATCAGCGCGATACCCTTCTCCTCGCAGAGCCGGGCGAAGGCCTCGAGCGTCTCGGCGCTGTATTCGACGCCGCCCGGGTTGTTGGGGGTGACGAGGGTGATCGCCCGGGTGCGGGGCGTGATGAGGGCGGCGGCGGCCTCAGGGTCGGGTTGCAGGCCGGGGCCGGTGGGCAGGGGCACCGCCTTCACGCCGGTCATGCTGAGCCACATGACATGGTTGAAATACCAGGGCGCGGGCAGGATCACCTCGTCCCCCGGGGCGGCAAGCGTCGCCATCACCGCGCAGAAGGCCTGGTTGCAGCCCGAGGTCAGTGCCATCTGCCCGGCCGTGACGCTGCCGCCATAGAGCGCCGCGGTGCGGGCGGCGAGGCGTTCGCGCAGGGGGCCATTGCCCAGCACCGGGGAATAGAGGTGGATGCCCGGGTCCTGTTCGATGGCCCGGGCCATGGCGGCGCGCATCGGCGCGGGGGGCGGGTCGACCGGGGCTGCCTGCGAGAGGTTCAGGAGGGGAAAGCCCTCGGGCAGCCGGGTTTCGGTCAGCCAGCGGCGGGCCTCCATCACCGGTGGGGCGAAGGTGGCGGCGAAGGCGGGGTTCAGGAGGAGGGACATGGCGGGCTCGCGTTGGGTGGCGGCAGACTGCCCCAAGCCCCGATTGCCCGCAAGCCGCGCCTCAGCGCCGGAGCGCGCGGGCGAAGCCCCAGGCCGAGCCAAGGCCGAGCGCGCCGAGGTAGAGCCAGGGCAGCGGGCGCCCGGCGAGGCCGTGCAGCAGGCAGGCGATGACGACCCAGAAGCCATAGGTGGCATAGCCGATGGCGGCGGGGCGGCCGAGGTCCTGTCGGTTGCGCGCCCCCCAGGCCATCAGCGCGAGCGTCGCGGGCATCACGGCGATGAGCCGGGCGCTGAGCGGGTCCGTGGCCCAGAGGAAGAGCGGCGGGAAGGGGGCCGCGGGCCAGGCGTAGAGGGCGAGCGCCCAGAGGGCGAAGAGGAGGCCGAAGGCGCTCCAGATCCGCTGCTCGGTCGGGCCGGGCGAGGTGCCACCGGGCGGGGTCGGCGCGCCGAGCAGGGCAATCGTCGAGGAGATCGTCAGCCCGCCCGCCACGACGAGGAAGGCCCAGGCGATGGGCGTCTGCCAGTCGAGCCTGTCGCGATGGAGGAGAAGGACGGCGGCGACGACCGGGGCGAGATAGAGCGCTACCATGCCGAGATAGAGGCGGATCCGGGCGGGCGAGGGCCGCCAGAGTATCGTGAGGCCGGTGGCGGCGAAGGCCAGCGCCGCTGCGCCGAGGAAGCGGAAGGCGAGGGGCGGCAGCAGCCAGGCGAAACTGGCGGGCACGCCGAACCACCAGAAGGGCGCGCCGAGGATCGCCCCCGCCGTGGCGACAGCGATGCTGCGCTGGGCCGGGCGGTCGGCCAGGGCGAAGCGCGGGGCGGAGCGATGGAGGAGGAGCGCGGTCAAGGCGAGAAGCGCGAGGAGGATGAGGACTTGCAGGGCGAGGATCATCGGGCGGTCTCCGCTGGCGGCTGCA
>NZ_JAUCCQ010000229.1:0-2159 GCF_034676075.1 Pararhodobacter sp.
ATCGCGGATTGGCTGAAGGCGCGGCTTTAGACGGGGCGTTGCGCGGGGGGAGAGGCCCGGGGGGCCAGCCCCCCGGACCCCCCGGCGTATTTGACGCAGAATGAAAGGCGCCGGGTCTCAGGCGGGCCTCAGGCCGGGGCGTAGCTGAGGCAGATGACATCGCCCGGCATCGGGTCGGAGGCGACAAGCCGCAGGCGGGGGAGGGCGGTGAGGAAATACCGGTTACCGCCGCCCAGCACCACCGGATGCACATAGAGCCGGTAGAGGTCGATCAGGCCGAGGGGCGCGAGGCTGGCGGCGAGGTCGGGGCCGCCGAGTTCGATCTCGCCCTCGACCGAGGCTTTCAGCGCCCGGACCTCGGCCGCGAGGTCGGGACCGAGCAGGGTGGCGTTCGGCCCCAGCGCGGGCGTCCCGCGGGAGGCGACCCATTTCGGCATGCGGCGCCAGGCCCTTGCGAAGGCGCGTTCCGGGGCGTCCCATTCCGGGTGGTTCTGATCCCAATAGGCCATGATCTCATAGAGTTTGCGGCCATAGAGGCTGCCGGCCTGCCCCTCTGCCTGCTCGATGAAATGCTCGAACAGCGCGGGTGAGGGGGCGAAGCGGTCATGATCGACATAGCCGTCGAGCGAGACATTCATGCCGAAAACAAGGGTGGCCATCGGGTCCTCCGGGATCTGCGGCAAGCCTAGCACGGAACGGCGCCCGGGCAATCCGGGCTGGTGGCGGCGCCGGGGCGGGTGTATGGCCACCTCATGACCGAGACCCTGCCGCCGTGCCCCGAGTGCAACTCCGCCTTCGTCTACGAGGCGGATTCCCTGTTGATCTGCCCCGAATGCGGGCATGAATTCTCGCCCGGCGCAGTCGGCGAGGGCGATGTCGTGCGCGATGCGGTGGGCAATATCCTGGCCGATGGCGACACGGTGACGCTGATCAAGGACCTGAAGCTCAAGGGTTCGTCGACCACGATCAAGGTCGGCACCAAGGTGCGCGGCATCCGTCTGGTCGAGGGCGATCACGACATCGACTGCAAGCTGCCGGGCGTCGGCGCCATCGGGCTGAAATCGCAGTTCGTCAAGAAGGTGACCGACTGAGAGGGGCTTGCACCCATCCGCCATGCGTCGCAAGCTGGCCTCAACTGGAGAGGTTAACATGCGCAATACCCACCCGATCGACGCCGCCATCGACACCCACCGCGACGACCTGACCGGCATGGCCGACCGGGTCTGGGGCACGCCGGAACTGCTCTATCAGGAAACCCAATCCTGCGCCGAGCATATGGCGATGCTGAAGGCCAAGGGCTTCCGCGTGACCGAGAACGTCGCGGGCATCCCGACCGCGGTGATGGGCGAAGCGGGCGAGGGCGGGCCGATCATTGCCATCCTCGGCGAATACGATGCGCTGCCGGGGCTGAGCCAGGTGGCGGGCATCGACGAGCCGCGGGAGTTGGTCAAGGACGGCAACGGGCATGGCTGCGGGCACAACCTGCTGGGCGCGGCGGCGCTGTTGGCGGCCTGCGCGGTGAAGGATTGGCTGGAGGAAACCGGCACCCCCGGGCGCGTGCGCTATTACGGTTGCCCGGCCGAGGAGGGCGGCGCGGCCAAGACATTCATGGTGCGCGATGGCGCCTTCGACGGGGTGGATGCGGCGATCACCTGGCATCCGGACAGCATGACCCGGGTTTCGGATCCGATTTTCCTCGCCAATACGCGGGTCGATTTCACCTTCACCGGGCGGGCCAGCCATGCCGCCATGTCGCCGCATCTGGGCCGCTCGGCGCTGGACGCGGTGGAGCTGATGTCGGTGGGCGTCAACTACATGCGCGAGCATATGGTGCAGGATGCGCGCATCCACTACGCCTATCTCGACGCGGGCGGCAAGGCGCCGAACGTGGTGCAGGCCCGCGCCAAGGTGCGCTATTCGATCCGGGCGCTGAAATCCTCGGACATGCTGGCGCTGGTCGAGCGGGTCAAGGACGTGGCCAAGGGCGCCGCGCTGATGACCGGGACGCAGGTCGAGGCGAAGATCTTCTCGGCGGTGTCCTCCATGCAGGAGAACCTGACCATGGACCGCACCATGCAGCGGGTGCTGGACGAGATCGGCGGCGTGCCCTTCGACGATCAGGACCGCGAATACGCCGCCCGCATTCAGGCGACGCTGAG
>NZ_JAUCCQ010000230.1:0-2146 GCF_034676075.1 Pararhodobacter sp.
GGGGGCCAGCCCCCCGGACCCCCCGGGATATTTGAGGCGCAAAGAAGGGGTCAGAAGCCCGCTTCGTGGATCGCGGTGAGGCCCGCGCGGTAATCGGGATAGGTCAGGGTGAGCTTCAGTTCCGGGCCCAGGCGGCGCGAGCGCAGGCGCTTGTTGTCCTCGTAGAAGCTGCGGGCCATGGGCGAGAGATCGGCGTCTTCATAGGGGATCAGCGGCGGCGGCTCGATCCCGAGGAGTTGCGCCGCGAAGAGCGTGACATCGGCCATGGGGGCCGGTTCGCCATCGGCGCAGATCAAGGGGCCGACCAGTTCGGCCTCGGCCGCGGCGGCGGCGATTCGGCCCAGATCCGCGACATGGATGCGGTTGAAGACCTGCCCCTCCTTCCAGACCCGCTGCCCGCGGCCCTGACGCAAGGCGTCGAGCGCCGAGCGGCCGGGGCCATAGATCCCGGCAATGCGCAACAGGGCCAGCGGCAGGCGCCGCGCTTCGGCGAAGGCCCGCCAATCGTGTTCGGCCTGCGCCCGGGCGAGGCCGCGGCCGGTGGCGGGGGCGTCCGCCGTGCCCTCGTCGATCCAGGCGCCGCCATGGTCGCCATAGAGGCTGCTGGCCGAGGCATAGCCGATCCAGCGCAGTTTCGGCGCGGGCAGATCGGCGAGGATCGGCAGCATCGGGTCGCCTTCGGCCCCCGGGGGCGCCCAGGCGATGAGATGCGTGGCTTGGGCCAGCGCCCCGGCCGCCTGATCGGGCCAGAGGACAGCGGCGCCCGGCTTGCGCGAGGTGCCGAGGACCCGCCACTCGGGGCCGAGGGCGGCTTCGGTGGCCTGACCGGAAAACCCGTGGCCGAGGGAGAGGAGCGTCTTCATGAGGCGCAGCTAAGGCCGGGGGCGGGGCCGGGGCAAGGGGGTGGGCTTCAAAACCTTGTCGCCAATGCCTATTCTTGGGGGGCAAGACGGAGTGCGCCCGTGATATCCTCGCTGACCGGCCTCATCACCCATTCGATCGACGCCGTCAGCGACACGGTGTCGGAGGCGTTTTTCGAGCCGGTGGTGCGGCTGGGCGTCACCGGCCTGAGCCGCGCGGGCAAGACGGTCTTCATCACGGCGCTGGTCCACAATCTGATGGAACCGGGCCGGATGCAGCGGATGCGGGCGGTGCAGCAGGGGCTCATTCGCGGCGCCTGGCTGCAGCCGCAGCCCGACATGACCCTGCCGCGCTTCGATTACGAGGCGCATCTGGCCTCGCTGACCGGCGAGGCGCCGCGCTGGCCCGAGGGGACGCGGGCGGTGAGCGAGCTGCGGCTGTCCTTCCGGCTGGCGCCGACCGGGCTCTTCGGCGGGTTGACCGGGCCAAGGAAGCTGCATCTCGACATCGTCGATTATCCGGGCGAATGGCTGCTGGATCTGGGGCTGATGGGCAAGAGCTATGCCAGCTGGTCGGCCGAGGTTCTGGCGCGGCTGCCCAAGCGCCCGCAGGCCGAGGTGTTCCGCGAGGTGCTGCTGAACATCGACCCGCAGGCCCGGCACGAGGAAAGCGTGGCCCAGGCGCTGGCCCGCGAATTCACCGCCTATCTGGTCGCCGCGCGCGAGGCGGGCTGGTCCGATTGCACGCCGGGCCGCTTCCTGTTGCCCGGCGAAATGGCGGGCTCGCCGGTCCTGACCTTCGCGCCGCTGCCCGCGAGCGAGGGCAAGCGCGGCTCACTCTGGCGCGAGATGGAGCGGCGGTTCGATGCCTACAAGTCGCAGGTCATCCGCCCCTTCTTCGAGACACATTTCGCCAGGCTGGACCGGCAGGTGGTGCTGATCGACGTGCTGGAGGCCGTGCATCGCGGACCCGCCGCGCTGGAGGATCAGCGCCGGGCCATGGCCGAGGTTCTGGCCGCCTTTCGGCCCGGGGCGAACGGGTTCTTCACCTCGATGCTGCGGGGGCGGCGGGTGGAAAAGATCCTCTTTGCCGCGACCAAGGCCGATCACCTGCACCACACGCAACACCCCCGGCTGACCGCGTTGGCCGAGGCCCTGCTGCGCGAGGCGCGGGACCGGGCGCGGTTTTCCGGCGCCGAGACGGCGGCGATGTCGATCGCCGCGCTGCGCTCGACGGTCGAGGAACAGCGCAGCCACGGCGGGCGCGAGGTCGATCTGGTGCGCGG
>NZ_JAUCCQ010000231.1:0-2138 GCF_034676075.1 Pararhodobacter sp.
CCGCGCATCTGGCCTGCGATCCGCCGCTGATCGCCGCCCGGCTGGTCTTCGACTGTACCCCTGTGGGACAGCTGTTCGGCCTGCCGGTGAACGGCCGGAAGGTGCGTTTTGCCGAGAACGTCTTTTACGAATACCGGGGCGGAAAAATCGCCCATGTCTGGTCAGTGATCGACAAGGCGGCAATCGAGGCGCAGCTCTGAGCGCGGCATGCCGGGGCGTGAGACGGACTTGCCAAGAGGTTAACGCAGGCCGCCAAGCCCTTGATCTTCCTCGATCCGCCCGGTGTCCCACGCGTGGGACAGGTCCTTGACCGGGCAAAAAGAAAGGCCCCGTGAGGGGCCCTGAGGAAGCTAATGGCGCGGTTGACGGGGCTCGAACCCGCGACCCCCGGCGTGACAGGCCGGTACTCTAACCAACTGAGCTACAACCGCGCGATGGGGGGTGATTAGCCGCCCCGTCCGGCAAGGTCAAGCGCCTTCACGCAAGTTTCCGACGGTCGCGCCAGCTTCCCCAGGCCAGCACCGCCAGATAGGCCAGATCCGACACCGCCAGCACCACCCAGGGCTGCGAAACCAGCGCGCCCGCATAGACCGCAACCCCCACCAGAACCAGAGCCGCCCGCTTCCGCGGCACCCGCCAGCCCTTCGGCGAGGGCGTCGGCAGGCGAGAGATCATCAGGAGGCCCACGAAGGCCATGTAGAGCCCGGCCAGCGCCGGCCATTCCCGCATGTCCATCCAGCCCGCCAGCGTGAGGTACAGCGGCAAGAGCCCCAGCATCGCCCCCGCCGGCGCCGGAACGCCGACGAAATGCACCCGCCCGGGCGGCGGCGGAGCGTTGCGGTTCACGTTGAACCGCGCCAGCCGCAGGCAGGCCCCCAGCACATAGATCAGCACCAGCACCCAGCCGAGGCCCGGCCAGTCCTGCAGCAGCGCCGAATAGATGACGATCCCCGGCGCCACGCCGAAACAGACGAAATCCGACAGCGAATCGAGTTCCGCGCCGAAATGGCTGGCCGCGTTCAGCTTGCGGGCCAGAAGCCCGTCCATCCCGTCGATCAGCGCCGCCAGTACGATCAGCCCCGCCGCCACCTGCCAGGACCCGGCGATGCCGTAGCGGATCGCCGTCAACCCCGCGCAAAGCCCCAAGAGCGTCACCAGATTGGGGATCAGCTGCACGAGCGGCAGGGTGCGGCGGTCGGCGGGCTCGCTCTCATCCTCGAAGGCGGGATCCTGGTCCATTCTCAACGGACCTCGGCCAGCCGGGCGGGCTCGGCCAGGGTGAGGTCGGCCAGCACCGTCTCGCCCGCGACCATGGTCTGGCCGAGCGAGACGAGCGGCTGCACGCCTTCCGGCAGATAGACATCGAGGCGCGAGCCGAAGCGGATCATCCCGAAGCGCTCGCCGGTTTCCAGAACCGCCCCCGGCTTGACGTCGCAGACGATGCGCCGCGCCACAAGACCGGCGATCTGCACCACCGCGAGCTTGCGCCCGTCGGCCATCTGCACGGCGACCGAGTTGCGCTCGTTATCGACCGAGGCCTTGTCGAGCGAGGCATTGAGGAACTTGCCCGGCCGGTAGCTGACGGCGGTGATCGTGCCGGCGATGGGCAGACGGTTCACATGGCAGTTGAAGACATTCATGAAGACGCTGACCCGGGTCATCGGCTCGGTCCCCATGCCGAGTTCCACCGGCGGCGCGGCGGGCTCGATCAGCGAGACCACGCCATCGGCGGGGCTGATGATCAACCCCTCGCGCTGCGGCGTGTAGCGGTCGGGATCGCGGAAGAAGTAATAGCACCAGACGGTCAGCACCACGCCGACCCAGCCCAGCGGCTGCCAGATCAGGAACAGGACCAGCGTCACCGCGGCAAAGATGCCGATGAAGGGATAGCCCTCGCGGTGGACCGGCTTGATGACGGCGGCGAGAATCGAATCGTGCGCGGGATCGGGCATCGGGGCTCCTTCAGATGTTGGGTCAGGTTCTAGCCCGATCACGGCCCGAGGCAAAGGGGAGAGGGATTTCGCCCTCGTGCCTCGGGCGACCAGGGCGGGGGGCTCCTCGCCCCCCGCACCCCCTCGCCAAAGGGGACCCTCGGGCCCCCTTTGGAAACCCCCGAGGATATTTAGAGAACAAAGATG
>NZ_JAUCCQ010000232.1:0-2119 GCF_034676075.1 Pararhodobacter sp.
CCCATGGCGATGACCCCGCCCACGCCCATCAGCGCCGCGCCGCCGACCTGACGGCCCAGTTCCCGCGGATCCTCGCAGGCCTCCCAGCGGAACATCCCGCGCCAGAGCGATCCGGCCAGCGCCCCCGCCATCACCCCCAGCACCGCGCCGACCGAGAAGTTGATCCCGCCCGCAGTCGAGGTCATCAGATACAGGATCGTCCGCCCGACCGGCGCGGTGAAGGACAGGCCCTCGACCCCGATCTCGCCGAAACTCTCGTGGCTGATCCAGCCGGTGCCCCAGAAGGCAAGTACCACCGCGCCGCCCGCCACCGCGCCCCAGGCCATCTCGCCCGGGCGGTGACGCAGCGGACCATAGGCCAGCGCCCAGATCAGCAGGGCCGCGGCGATGACCAGCGCGGTGACCAGCGGCGGCACGCCCGCCAGCCCCTGCAGCGCGGCGGTGATCCCCTGCTCGCCCGTCGCCGGATCCTGCGGGAACAGCGCGACCCTGAGCGGCGCCAGCGGGCCCGAAAGCGTGATGAAGCCGAAGACCCCCATCACCACCACCACGACCAGCGACCGCAGATCGCCGCCCCCGAACCGGACCAGCGCCCCGAAGCCGCAATTGCCGGCCAGCGCCATGCCATAGCCGAAGAGCAAGCCGCCCGCGATCGAGGCCAGCGGGTTCCAGGCGATCTGATGGTAGAAGGTCTCGCCCAGCCGCAGGAACCCCAGCTCGACGCCCAGGAAGGTGCCGGTGATCGCCACAGCCAGCACGATCCCCCAAAGCCTGAGCCGCCGCTGGTCGCCGCCAAAGACCGCCATCTCCAGCGCCCCCAGCGTGCAGAAATTCCCCAACCGAGCC
This sequence comes from Pararhodobacter sp., assembly GCF_034676075.1. GTDB lineage: Bacteria > Pseudomonadota > Alphaproteobacteria > Rhodobacterales > Rhodobacteraceae > Pararhodobacter. The sequence goes on from NZ_JAUCCQ010000232.1 coordinate 847, forward strand.
GAGAGGCCCAGCACGATCCCCGACACCAGCCCGACAAGGGCGGCCATCACACCATAGGAAATGCCGTCCATCCCCGCCTCCGGTTTCCTGACTTGCCCGTCCGCTGAAAGGCAGGGCCAGAATCCCGATTCACCCCCCGAAATGCAAGCCCTCACGCCCGGTCTGACCGAATTCCTCCGGCAGGGGGCTTGCCTTTGCCCTGCTTGCCCCTAGACTCCGGCTCACGGGCGTTCTCTCCCATCCGCACCGCATCACCTCAAACCCGCCCTTCCGGCGGGCCTCAGTCATGGGAGTCATCATGCAGATCACGCGACGCGCTTTCACCACCGGCGGGCTCATGTTCGGCGGTCTCGCCCTCGGCCCGGGCCTCGGGCGCCCCGCCCGGGCCTCGGCCCGCTTCGGGTCCATGCAGATCGACATGGTCTCGGACGGCAATCTGGTGCTGCCCCGCGATTTCATCACCGGGCCGATGCCCGCCGACGAGCTGGCGGCGATCCTCACCCGCAACGGCATCACCGGCGAGGCGCTGACGCCGCCCTGCAACGTGACGCTGCTGCGGCACGAGGACCGCGTAATCCTCTTCGACGTGGGCTCTGGCTCGGATTTCCAGCCCTCGGCCGGGCTCCTGCCCGAGACGCTGGACAGCCTCGGCCTCGCGCCCGAGGACATCACCCATCTGGTCGTGACCCATGGCCATCCCGATCATATCTGGGGCCTGCTCGACGATTTCGACGAGCCCTTCCTGCCCAATGCGCAGATCCTGATGGGGCGCGCCGAATTCGACTACTGGATGGATCCCGGTACGCTCGACAGCATCGGCGCGGCACGGCAGGCCTTCGCCATCGGCGCCCAGCGGCGGCTCGAGGCGGTGGCGGATCTGGTGACCTTCTTCGAGGACGGGGCCGAGATCCTGCCCGGCGTCGCCGCCCGCCTGACCCCCGGCCACACGCCCGGTCACATGTCTTTCGAACTGCGCGACGGTTCGGAAAGCCTGATGGTGCTGGGCGATGCGATCGGCAACCACCATGTCGCCTTCGAGCGCCCGGCCTGGGAATCGGGCTCGGACCAAGACCCTGGCCTCGCCGCCACCACCCGCGTGGCGCTCTTCGACCAGCTGGCCAGCGCGCAGATGCCGATCGCGGGTTTCCACCTGCCCGGCGGCCTCGGCCGGGTCGAGGCCCATGCCGACGGCGGCTACCGCTTCCTGCCCGCCTGACCCGCCCTTCTTTGCGCTGAAAATATCCTCGGGAGGATTTTCAAGGAGGGTGGAAAA
>NZ_JAUCCQ010000233.1:0-2118 GCF_034676075.1 Pararhodobacter sp.
ACGGACAAGTGGCGATCGTCACCGGCGCAGGCGGCGGTCTGGGCCGGGCGCATGCGCTGGCCTTGGCGGCGCGCGGCGCGAAAGTCGTGGTCAATGACCTGGGCCGCGCCGCGGAGGTAGCGGCCGAGATCAGGGCCGCGGGCGGCGAGGCGATGGCCTCGACCGCATCGGTCAGCGACCGCGCGGCGGTGGCAGCGATGGTGGCCGAGGTCGTGGAGACCTGGGGCCGCATCGACATCCTGATCAACAACGCGGGCATCCTGCGCGACAAGAGCTTCGCCAAGACCCCGCCCGAGGCTTTCGAGGCCGTGATCGACGTGCATCTACGCGGCGCCTGGACCTGCTCGCAAGCCGTGTGGGAGATCATGCGCGCCCAGGGCTACGGCCGGATCCTGATGACCACCTCCTCCTCCGGCCTCTACGGCAATTTCGGCCAGGCGAATTATTCGGCCGCCAAGCTGGCGCAGGTCGGGCTGATGAACACGCTGGCCATCGAGGGCGAGAAGCACGGCATCCGCGTCAACGCGCTGGCCCCGGCCGCCACGACGCAGATGACCGAGGCCCTGCTGCCTCCCGGCACCGCCGAGCTGCTGGCGCCCGAGAAAGTCTCGCCCGGCGCCCTGTTCCTCGTCAGCCGCGACGCGCCCACCAAGACCATCCTCACCGCCGGCGCCGGCGTCTTCGCCGTCGCCCGGATCGAGGAGACGCCGGGCATCGCGCTCGGCCCCGATGCCAGCCCCGAGGATGTCGCGCAGGCCTGGGACAGCCTCGCCGCACAAGCCATCGACAGCCCGGTCCGCGCCGCCTGGGCCCAGACCGCGAAATTCATCGAGATGGCGGGCGGAGGGTCGGCCCCATGAAGAACCCCCTCGACGGCTTCCGCGTCACGCGGGACGATCTGTGGTACGTGGGCGAAGACCTGCAACGCCCCGAATGCATCCTCGCCGAACCCGACGGCGCACTCTGGTCGGCCGATGCCCGCGGCGGCGTCGTGCATATCCGTCCCGATGGCACGCAGACACTGATCGCCCAGAGCCTCGACACCCGCTTCGGCGCGACGATGGACGAGGCCGACCGCTTCACCCAGGGCACCCTGCCCAACGGGCTGGCTTTCGACGTGGATGGCTCGATCCTGATCTCGAATTTCGGCACCGACCGGCTGGAACGGATGACCCGCGACGGCCGCACGACCGTGGTCCTGGACACGATCGACGGCACACCCATCGGCAAGGTGAATTTCGTGCTCAGGGATTCGCGCGGGCGGATCTGGCTGACGATTTCCACGCGGATCGTGAACTGGATGGCAGCGATCAGCCCGCGGTATTCCGACGGCTATGTGGCGGTTCTGGACAACGACGGGGCGCGGATCGTCGCCGACGGCTTCATGTTCACCAACGAGATCCGCTTCGATGAAGCCGAGGAATGGCTCTACGTGGTCGAGACGACCGGCCGCCGCATCACCCGCCTCAGGATCGGCGAGGGCGCCGAGGTGCAGGCGCGCGAGACCTTCGGGCCCGCCGATACCGGCGGCTTCATCGACGGCATCGCTTTCGACGCCTACGGCAATCTCTGGGGGACGCATGTGATGTCCGACCGGATCTTTGCGATCACGCCCGAGGGCGAGTTCCGGGTGATCCTCGACGACGACAACCCCGAACCCTCCGCCGCGCTCTACGAGGCCTTCGAGCGCGACGCGGTCACGCCCAACCACATGCTGGCCTGCGGCGGGACGATTGCCCCCTGGTTCGCCTCCGTCACCTTCGGCGGGCCGGATCTGAGGACGGTCTATATCGGCTCCCTGCGCGGCAACCGGATCCCCGCCTTCCGCAGCCCGGTGGCGGGCCTGCCCATGGCGCATTGGCGCTGACACTTCGGCGCCGCGCTTGTGGCGAGGCCGGGGGGTTTTCCACCCCCCGGACCCCCCGGAGGATATTTGCAGAACAAAGATGCGCGATTTACCTGCCCTTAAGGTTAACGCGCCATGCTGAGATCACGGTACAGGCTGGGAAGCCGATGACCGTGAACGAAGAGGGCGGCGTGGTCCCGATGGCCACGCCGCTTTCTCATCTTTGTTCTTCAAATATCCACGGGGATTTTCAAGGGGGGCGTGCCCCCCTT
>NZ_JAUCCQ010000234.1:0-1783 GCF_034676075.1 Pararhodobacter sp.
CAGGCGGTCAGTTCATCCATCAGCCGCGTATCGCACAGCGCATGGGTGATCTGCGCCGCCTCGACGTATTTCGCCAGCTCGCCGGCCCGCAGCATCGGCATGGTGTTGATCACCACCGCCCCCGCCTTGGTCGCCGCCAGCCAGCAGGCCACCATCGCCGGGTTGTTGGCCGAGCGGATCAGCACCCGGTTGCCGGGCTTCACGCCCAAATCCTCGACCATGGCGCGGGCCAGCCGGTTGGTCCAGTCGGCCAGTTCCTTGTAGGTCCGCCGCCGCCCGTTGCCGATCAGCGCGGTCCGATCGCCATAGCCCTTGGCGACCATCGCGTCGGTCATCTCGACCCCCGCATTCAGCCGGTCGGGATAATCGAACCCCTCGAGCCGCAGCTCGGGCCAGGCCTCGAGCGGGGGCAGGTTGTCGCGCGTGAAGCTGTCGACATGGGCGGAGGGTCTCAGCATCTCGGGTCTCCTGTTGGATCGCGCCGGGTTTTCCCGGTCATTCGGTCATTTCTGATGGGCGGCGAGCGTCTGGCGGGCGATCACCACCCGCTGCACGTCCGACGCACCCTCGTAGATCCTGAGCGCGCGGATCTCGCGGTAGAGGCTCTCGACCATCTGGCCATGGCGCACGCCATCGCCGCCATGCAATTGCAGCGCCCGGTCGATGACCTGTTGCGCCTGATCGGTGGCGAAGAGCTTGGCCATGGCGGCCTCGCGCGTGACCCGGGGCGCGCCCGAATCCTTGGTCCAGGCGGCGCGGTAGACCAGCAGGGCCGAGGCATCCACATCCACCGCCATATCGGCGATATGCCCCTGCACCATCTGCAAGTCGAAAAGCGGCGCGCCCTGCACCTGACGGCTGGTGACCCGGTCCAGCGCCTCGTCCAGCGCCCGGCGGGCAAAGCCCAGCGCGGCGGCGGCGACCGAGGAGCGGAACACATCCAGCACAGACATGGCGATGCGGAACCCCTGTCCCGGCCCTCCGATCATGGCGCTGGCGGGCACCCGGCAATCGGTGAAGCGCAGACGCGCCAGCGGATGCGGGGCGATGGTGCTCAGACGCTCGACCACCTCGAACCCCCGCAGATCCGGCGTGACGATGAAGCAGGACAGTCCCTTGGCGCCCGGCGCCTCGCCGGTCCGGGCAAAGAGCGTATAGACATCGGCGATCCCGCCGTTGGAAATCCAGGTCTTCTCGCCGTTCAGGACGTAGTCATTGCCGTCCCGCGTGGCGGTCATCGTCGAATTGGCCACGTCCGAGCCCGATTGCGGCTCGGTCAGCGCGAAGGCCGAGATCGCCTTCCCGCCCCGTGTCAGCGGCAGCCAATGGGCGCGCTGCTCGTCACTCCCGAAGAGCGAGATCGCCCCGGTCCCCAGCCCCTGCATGGCAAAGGCGAAATCCGCCAGCCCGTCGTGGCGCGCCAGCGTCTCGCGGATCAGACACAGGCTCCGCACATCGAGCCGCCCGTCCGGCGCCCCCGAATGCGCGGCAATCCCGGCCTCGCCCATCGCCGTCACCAGCGCCCGGCAGGCCGCGTCGGTATCGCCATGGTCGATGTCCAGCCCCGCCGCGAAAGCCTCGACCTCCGCCGCCAGCGCGCGGTGCCTGTCTTCGAAGAACGGCCAGTCCAGAAAGCTGCGATCCGCCATTTCAGTCTGCTCCCAATACGCACGGGGTTTCCAAAGGGGGGCGTGCCCCCCTTTGGGCGGGGGGTGCGGGGGGCGGCAGCCCCCAGCCCTTCGCGGTCGCTGAGGGGCGGACTCCCGGCCGCGCGGCCGTCGCG
>NZ_JAUCCQ010000235.1:0-1579 GCF_034676075.1 Pararhodobacter sp.
TCGGGGTTCTCGTGCAGATCGTGGCGCCAGGCGGTGATCTCGGGGTGAAGTTCGGCGAGGCGGTTGCGGATTGGCATGACGGCTCCTTCGGTTTCTTCACATGTTAACGTGGCGCGGATCAAAGCCTATCGCAAGGGCGCTGTCGGTGCCCCGGCTCAGAACCGGCCATAGCGGAAGGCGGAGAGATCGTGGCCGGGATCGCCCCCGGTCGCGAGTTCCGCCAGGACCCGCCCCACAGCCGGCCCGATCCCGAAGCCATGCCCCGACAGCCCGGTGCCCAGCACCAGCCCCGGCAGCCCCGGCACCTGATCGAGGATCGGCACCACATCCGGCATCGTGTCGATCAGCCCGCCCCAGGTGGCGCGGTAGCGGATCGGCCCCAGTTGCGGGAAAGCGGCGGAAAAGGCCCTTGCGGCGCTGGCCAGCGCCTTGGCGTCGGGCCGCGGGTCGAGGATGCGCGTGGTCTCGAAGGGGCTGCGCTCCTCGGCGCTCCAGCGCCGGGGGGTGGTCCAGGCATCGGGCCAGCCGCGCGGCGCGCCCGGCCTGAGCCGCGTGGTGCGCCATTCCTTCTTCAGGATCGACAGATAGGCGCCGAAATGGCGGAAGGCATCCGGCCCCACCGGCATGACATGCGAATTGGGCGCGGCCAGCGAATAGCCGCCATCGGCGCGGCGGCGGAAACCCACCTCGTTGTCCGAGGCATTGCCGTCATGGATCAGCGGCAGCGGTTCGGTGGCACCGACCGAGGCCAGGACCGAGAGCTGCGGGATGGTCAGCCCGTGCAGCCTGAGCAACAGCGACGACCAGGCACCCCCGGCCAGCACCACCGCATCGGCGCGAATCCGGCCCTCTTCGGTGATGACGCCCTTGAGCTGCCCGCCCTCGATATCGAGCGCCCGCACCGCGCAGTTTTCCCGGATCGCCACGCCCGCCTGCGCCAGCGCGCGGGCCATCATCGGCACCGCCACCCAGGGCTCGGCCCGCCCGTCGGACGGCGTGTGCAGCGCGCCCAGCCAGCGGCCCTCGGTGGCGCCGGGGATCAGCGCCTGCGTCTCGGCCGCGCTCAGCCGCCTGGTATCGAGGTCATGGGCCCGCGCATGGGTCATGAACGCCTCATGCTCGGCCAGATCGCGGTCATTCTCGGCCAGATAGGTGACGCCCACCGTCCTGAGCCCCAGATCCGGCCCCAGCCGCTCGCCCCAGCGCGCCCAATGGCGCTTGGCTTCCAGCACCAGCGGGATTTCCGCCGGGTCGCGGCCCTGCACCCGGATCCAGCCCCAGTTGCGGCCCGATTGCTCGGCGCCGACAAGGCCCTTCTCGCAGAGCACGACCTGCAAGCCCTTGCCCGCCAGTTCCCAGGCGGTGCTGATCCCGGCGATACCGCCGCCGATCACCACCACGTCGCAGGCCAGAGGGATCGGCGCCTGATGCTCTGGGGGGCGGCCGTTGCGGAAAGGGAAGTCGTTCATGCGAAGAACCGGGCGAGGAAGGCGTTGAACCAGCGGTCGATATCGGCGTCGTGGCGGGCCATCAGGGCGTCCTGCTCGGCCCGCGTCTGGGCGCCGGGCTTGCCCCAGGG